>NZ_MPZM01000025.1 GCF_002936955.1 Oceanisphaera arctica
CGGAAATGCCATCCATGGCATTTCACGGTCGGTGGAAGCAATCCCTGCTGCCTCTTCTTAACGCCTGAGTTGGCTGCTGGTAGCGCGAACAGGAATATCTGAGTTTCAGGGTCTGTTCAGCCGTTCCACTGTTTGCTCAGCCAGTCGGCCACATCCCGATCCTGCTCGCTCAGCGGCTGCAGCCAGGCGCAGTCCGCATAATGCTGAAAGCACAGAAATAATCGGCTCTCTTCAAAACTGACCAGCCACTGGTAATAGTCGGCCCCCTGCTCCCGCTCGAGCAGGTCGAGATCCAGCTCCTTGATCAGTGTCTCGGCCCAGGCAGGAAAGTTTTCCATGGTCAGCGGTGTGTCGGTGTTGAGCATCGTCATCGTCATCATCAGGAACTGCAGGAAATACAGAGTGACTCGGCCCATTCCGGGGCCGGCATGGCGTAATGGTCCAGCTCGGGCTGCTCGTCGAAGGGCCGGGCCAGCAACATCAGCAGACGGTCGGCCTCGCTCATGTCGCCCTGCTCCGCCCGCTCGATGGCCTGCTGGGCCAGATGGTTGCGCAGTATGTATTTGGGATTGACCGCATTCATCTGTCCGGCTTTTTCGGCCTGGGGCTTGCCCTCCCGTGCCAGCCGAGCCTGATAACGGCCAAACCAGTCGTTCCAGGCCTCGGGCGTGCTCAGCAGGGCCAGCAGGCTATCGGGCACAGGGCCGGTTGATGCCTGCTGTGCCAGGCGGCGGAACCAGCAACTGTAATCCACCTTCTGGGCCGCCATCAGATCAAACATGTCCCGGAACAGGGCCGGATCCTCGTCTTCCCAGGCCTCCAGCCCCAGCTTCTGTCGCATTCCTTCGGAATAGGTCGACATCAACCGGTACTCGTATTTACCCAGCGCCAGCTGCAACGCTTCCAGCTCGATCACCCCGGACAGAGACTGGGCCAGCCGTTGCAGGTTCCAGTTGCCGACCGCCGGCTGTTGATCGTAGGCATAGCGGCCACCCGGATCCGAATGGTTGCAGATATGGTCTGGATCGTAGGCATCGAGAAAACCGTAAGGGCCATAATCCAGGGTCAGGCCCAGCATCGACATGTTGTCGGTGTTCATCACCCCGTGACAGAAGCCTACCAGCTGCCACTGGGCAATCATCGTCGCCGTCTTTTCTACCACCCGCTCGAACAGCGCCGTGTAACCGGCCTGATCTTTAGTGAGATCGGCCCACTGGGTGTCGATCAGGTAGTCAAGCAGGGTGGGGATCCGCTCCGCCTTGCCGCTGTAATAGAAATACTCGAAATGGCCGAAACGCAGATGGCTGGGGGCAGCCCGCAGCACGGCGGCACCCGGCTCGACCCGCTCCCGGTATACCGGCTCTTCGCTGCCCACCAGGCTCAGCGCCCGGGTGGTAGCGATGCCAAGATGGTGCATGGCCTCGGAGGCCAGATATTCGCGCAGAGAGGAGCGCAACACGGCCCGGCCGTCGCCGAAGCGGGAATACGGCGTCTTGCCGGCCCCCTTGAGATGCAGATCCCAGCGGCTGCCATTCGGCGCCACCACTTCGCCCAGCAGCAGAGCGCGGCCATCGCCCAGCTGCGGGCTGAAACCGCCAAACTGATGCCCCGCATACACCTGGGCAAAGGGTTCCATTTCCGGCAACAATTGGTTGCCGCTGGTCAGATCCCGCCACTGCGGCTCGGACAGCGCCATGCCCAGCTCGTCGGCCAGATCACGGTTCAGTAACAGCAGTCGGGGCGATGACAGGGGGGTTGGTTCGACCCGGGCACCGGCCCAGTCAAACCTTGCATATAAATTGTTTAACGTCATATATTCCATCCTGTGGTCGTCGACCGCATTTTCTTTTTGACCATGGCTTACTTTATACTGCTTTGGCCAAATAAATAGCGATTCCTGCGTACTGGGGTACAGTAGTCGGGTGTCGATGGCGAGACAGCCTGTGCGGCCCCGACCGCCGCCCGAACATCGGCAACCGCTGTTTAACGAAGCTCGGAAGCAATTTATCTATCTAACAATAACGGAGTTCACTCATGAAAAAATTGATGACAGCCGCCGCTGCCCTGGCCCTGCTCAGCGCCCCTGCCTTCGCCGCCGGTGATGCCGAAGCCGGCAAGGCCAAGTCTGCCGTTTGTGCCGCCTGCCATGGCGCCGAAGGCATTTCCGCCATGGACATCTACCCGAACCTGGCCAGTCAGAAAGCCGCCTATCTGGTTACCCAGCTGCAGCACTTCCGCGACGGCGAGCGCAGCAACCCCATCATGGCCCCCATGGCCAAGCCGCTGTCCGATCAGGACATCGAAGATCTGGCCGCCTACTACTCCGGCCTGTAAGAGATCCGGGTTCGCCCTTGGCGGACCCGAGGGTGTGTTTCGGCACACCCTAGTCCTGCTGGCGCAACAGTGCCAGAAAAGCCGCGCCATAGCGTTCCAGCTTGCGCTGACCCACACCATTGATACCCAGCAGCTCCGGCTCAGTCTTGGGCCGATAACGGGCCAGCTCGGTCAGGGTTGCATCGCTGAACACCACATAGGGCGGAACATCGGCCTCCACTGCCAGCTGCTTGCGCAGTTGTCGTAGTTCCTTGAACAAGGCCCTGTCTTCGGCCCGGCTCAGCACCGCCTCCCCCTTGTCTTTCTGCTTTACCCTGACCAGCCGGGGTTCCGCCAGCTGCAAACCGGCCTCACCGCGCAGCACGGGTCGCGCCGCCTCGGTCAGCTGCAGCACCATGTTGCGGGTGATGTTCTGAGTCAGCAGCCCCGAATGAATCAACTGGCGAATGACGCTGACCCAGTGTTCCTGACTCTTGTCTTTGCCGAGCCCATAGGTGGACAGTTTGTCGTGGCCATGTTCACGAATACGCTGGGTGTCCGCGCCCCGCAACACCTCCACCACATAGATGACGCCGAAGTGCTGGCCCACCCGATAAACGCAGGACAGCGCCTTTTGCGCATCTTCGGTGCCATCGTAGCTTTTCGGTGGATCCAGGCAGATATCGCAGTTACCGCAGGGTTCGCGCTGGTATTCACCGAAGTAGTTGAGCAGCACCTGACGCCGGCAGGTCAGCGACTCGGCGAACGCCGCCATCACGTTGAGCTTGTACAGCTCTACCTGCACCTGCTTTTCGTTGTCGCTGTTTTCCAGCAAGCGCCGCACCCGGCCCACATCGCCCGGATCGTAGAGCAGCAGCGCTTCTGCCGGCAGGCCGTCACGGCCGCCGCGGCCGGTTTCCTGATAGTAGGACTCGATATTCTTGGGGATGTCGTAGTGCACCACGTAACGCACATTGGGCTTGTCGATACCCATGCCGAAGGCGACGGTGGCCACCACTATGTCCAGATCGTCGCGGATAAACCGCTCCTGTACCGACTGACGCAGCTCCAGCGGCAATCCCGCATGATAACTGGCCGCCTTGTGGCCCCGGGCCAGCAGCCGTTCGGCCACCTCTTCCACCCGCTTGCGGCTGGAACAATAGACGATGCCGCAGTGACCCGGTTGCTCGGCCACGTAACGCAACAGCTGATCGATACCCTTGAATTTATCCACCAGGGTGTAGCGAATATTGGGCCGGTCGAAGCTGGAGATATGAATAAGGGGATCGGTCAGGCTCAACCGGCTCAGCATGTCCTGCCGGGTGGCCTCGTCGGCAGTCGCGGTCAGCGCCATCACCGGAATATGGGGAAACCACTGTTTGAGTCGCCCCAGGGCGGCGTATTCTGGCCGGAAGTCATGACCCCACTGGGAAATACAATGGGCCTCGTCGATGGCGAACAGCCCCAGCTCCAGCTCGCCGATCCGCTCCATGAATTCGTGTTGCAGCAGCCGTTCCGGCGACACATAAACCAGCTTGAGCTCACCCCGGCGCATGGCCGTGAAGTGACGCAGCATCTCTTCCCGGCTCAGCGAGCTGTTGATATAGACCGCCGCCACCCCGTTGGCCACCAGGGTATCCACCTGATCCTTCATCAACGAGATCAGCGGCGACACCACTATGGTCAGGCCGGGGCGCAACAGGGCGGGAATCTGGTAACAGATGGACTTGCCGCCGCCGGTGGGCTTGATCACCAGGGCGTCGCGCCCGGCAATCACGGTGTCGATGATCTCCTGCTGGCCGTCACGAAAGCTCTGGTAGCCGAACACCTGCTGCAACACCGCAAGCGGTGTGTCGGGAATGGGAACGGAATCAGGTTCTTCGGTAAAGGAGTTCATCTCGGCCTGCAGGGGTAAAAGCGAAGGAGCATTGTAAAGCAGAGCCCGACAACAATAAACCGGACTGGGCCAAGGGCATGACCGATCCCCTTCACCGGCAAGGTGTGTAGCCATACGAAACCAAACTAATTCCAGGCCATAGTGACATTTGCTGCTGGTCAGCTTTGGCATCTTGTCGTTACACTGGACCTTTCACCTATTACCAGATTTCTGACCATGGAAAAAGACCAGTCTACCCAGGGCGCTCTGTTTGCGCTCGGGGCGTATTTCCTGTGGGGTATCGCCCCCATATATTTCAAGCAGCTGATGCATGTACCGGCCTACGAGATCCTCAGCCATCGGGTGATCTGGTCCTTCCTGCTGCTGCTGGCGCTGATAAGTGGACTCGGCTACTGGCCGCGAGTTCGGGCCATGTTGCGCGAACCCAAACACCTGCTGATGCTGGTCATATCGTCGACCATCATAGGACTTAACTGGCTGGTGTTTATCTGGGCGGTGAATAACGACCACATGCTGGATGCCAGCCTGGGCTACTACATCAATCCGCTGTTCAATATCGTGCTGGCCATGCTGTTTCTTGGCGAACGCTTTCGGCCCATGCAATGGCTGGCTGTGGGGCTGGCGGGCAGCGGCGTGGTGATACAGCTTCTGGTATTCGGCAGCCTGCCCTGGGTGGCGCTGGTGCTGGCCATTTCCTTCGGTTGCTATGGCCTGATCCGCAAGAAGGTACCGGTAGATCCCTTTACCGGCCTGATGCTGGAAACCCTGGTGCTGCTCCCCGTCGCCGCCATCTATCTATGGGGTTTTGCCGACAGCGCCACCAGCCAGATGAGCAGTAATTCGCTGAACACCAACCTCTGGCTGATTGCCGCGGGGGTGGTAACCACGGCGCCGCTGCTGCTGTTTGCCGGTGCCGCCAAACGGCTCAAGCTGTCTACCCTCGGCTTCTTCCAGTATCTGGGCCCCAGCCTGATGTTTCTGTTGGCGGTACTGCTCTACGACGAACCCTTCACCCAGGACAAGGTCATCACCTTTACGCTTATCTGGGTGGCATTGGTGATCTACACACTGGACGGGGTCAGACAGCGAAGACGGTTCAAGCGGCGTGAGGCGTGAGGCAAACACCTGACGGCTGACCGCTTATAGCTTACGACCTGTCTCTTAGTCACAAATCAACGTGTGGAATCAAGAGGCAACAGGGTTGCCTCCTCCGACAGGCTGCAAGCACATCCCTGTGACGCTCGGTAAATGCCATCCCTGGCCATTTGACGGTCGGATGAGGCAATCCCCGCTGCCTCTTCTTTACGCCCGAGTTAACTGTTGGCATCACAAGCAGGCGACGCCGGATCGTCAAGAAGGACAAAGGGATCTGCTCAGCCGACCATCCGCGTCACGGATGGCGCGGTTGAGCCTACAGGGATGTATTTACGGCGAGTCGGCGGAGCGGGCCCTTTGTCCGATTTTCTATGAGCACTTGTCACCAGAAATCAACAAAAACTTGTGACTAAAAGACAAGCTTACGACTGACAGCTGCCTTTTAAAGCGCTTCCAATCGAGCGTAGGAGGTGACCAGCCACTTGCTGCCGCCGTCATCGAAGTTGACCTGCACCCGACTCTGGGCGCCGGCACCTTCGAAGTTGAGCACTATGCCCTCGCCAAATTTGGGGTGTAATACCCGCTGTCCCAGGCGGAAGCCGGTTTCGTTGAAGGTATCCTGCACCCGGTTCTGACTGAAGCGACCGTTGGGGATGGCACGACTGACCGTGGCCTTGAGCCGGATTTCTTCCAGACAGTCGGCGGGTAGCTCCTTGATGAAGCGGCTGGGCCGGTGGAACATTTCCCGGCCGTAGAGGCGGCGGCTCTCGGCGTGGCTGATATAGAGCTTGCTCATGGCCCGGGTCATGCCCACGTAGGCCAGACGCCGCTCCTCTTCCAGCCGTTGGCTTTCTTCCGCCGACTGCTGGCTGGGGAACATGCCCTCTTCCACCCCCACCATGAACACCAGCGGGAATTCCAGGCCCTTGGCCGAGTGCAGCGTCATCAGCTGTACCGCATCATCGAACTGATCCGCCTGGCTCTCGCCCGCCTCCAGGGCGGCGTGAGACAGAAAGGCCGACAGCAATGGCATATCGTCGTCTTCGGACGGGGTGAACTGGCGGGTGGCGCTGACCAGTTCTTCCAGGTTTTCTACCCGGGCCTGGGCTTTTTCGCCTTTTTCGGCCTGATACATGGCCTTGAGCCCGGACAGCTCGATCACCCTGTCGGTCTGCACATGCAGCGGCAGCTCGCGGGTCTCGTCTTCCAGCTGGTTGATCAGCGCCAGAAAGCGGCTCACCGCCGAGGCCGCTCGGCCGGTGAGCACTTTTTCTTCCACTAGCGCCCAGGCCGACTGCCACAGGGTGACCTGCCGCTCCCGGGCCGCCTGGCGCACCAGGCCCAGGGTCCGTTCGCCGATGCCACGGGTGGGTGTATTGACGATACGCTCGAACGCCGCCTCGTCGCCCCTGTTATTCATCAGCCGCAGATAACCCAGCGCATCCTTGATTTCCTGCCGATCGAAGAAGCGCAGGCCGCCATAGATACGGTAAGGCAGTCGCGCCTGGATCAGCGCCTCTTCCAGCACGCGGGACTGGGCGTTGTTGCGATACAGAATCGCCGCTTCGCTCAAACTGCCGTCCTGCTGCCGCCATTGCTTGATGCGCTCGACCACGAAGCGGGCTTCGTCCACCTCGTTGAAGGCGCCATAGAGGGCGATGGGCTCACCTTCGGCACCTTCGGTCCACAGTTCCTTGCCCATGCGCTCGGCATTGTTGGCAATCAGGGTGTTGGCGGCCTTGAGGATGGTGCCGGTAGAGCGGTAGTTCTGCTCCAGGCGTATGGTGTCGGCACCGGGAAAGTCGCGCAGGAAGCGAGCTATATTCTCCACCCGGGCGCCGCGCCAGCCGTAGATGGACTGATCGTCGTCACCCACTATCATGACCCGGGCCTGCTGGCCCGCCAGCATCTGCAACCAGGCGTATTGAATGCTGTTGGTATCCTGAAATTCGTCCACCAGAATATGGCGGAACCGGTCCTGATAGTGGGCCAGAATATGGGGTTTATACAGCCACAGTTCGTGGGCGCGCAGTAACAGCTCGGCAAAGTCCACCAACCCGGCCCGGTCACAGGTGTCCTGATACACCTGATAGATCCGCTGATAGGTCTGCTGCAGCGGATCGTTGAGCACCTGAATGTCTTTCGGGCGAAGGCCTTCGTCTTTGCGGGCATTGATGAAGCCGGCAGCCTGACGCGGCGGCCACTGTTTTTCATCCAGATTCATGCCCTTGAGGATACGCTTGAGCAGTCGCAGCTGGTCGTCCGAGTCCAGGATCTGAAAATCCTGCGGCAGGTTGGCATCCAGATGATGGGCCCGCAGCAGCCGGTGCGCCAGACCGTGGAAGGTACCGAGCCAGAGCCCGAACAGCCGACCGCCGAGCAACTGCTCGACCCGACCGCGCATTTCCGCCGAGGCCTTGTTGGTAAAGGTCACCGCCAGAATGGCCGACGCTGGCACCTGTTCCACCTGCATCAGCCAGGCGATGCGATGCACCAGCACCCGGGTCTTGCCACTGCCGGCACCGGCCAGCACCAGCATATTCTGGGCGGGAGCGGCGACCGCGTCCCTTTGCTTGTCGTTCATGCCGTCAAGCAGGCTGGATACATCCATTACAACTCCTGGGAATATTTACAGTATGGAGGCGATTATAACAGCTCCAGCATTTGCTCCAACCGCTCCAGGGCGACATGAGGCAAACAGCGCAGATCCGACTCGGTCCGGCCATTGTCGTTGAGCCATATCGCCTGACAGCCGCTGTGCACGGCGCCAGCTACGTCGGTGTTGATGTGATCGCCGATATGCAGAATCTCCGCCAGGCTCACGCCGGTCCGAACCGCCAGCCGATGAAACATATCCGGTGCCGGTTTCATCCGGCCATCGGTACCGGCCCTGAGCACGATATCGAAATAAGGTGCCAGCTCGGTGCTCTCAATCGGCAGGTTGCCGTTGGTGATCACCGTCAGCCGATATTTTTCTCCCAGAGCCGACAACACCCTGTGGGTCGCCTCCGGCACCGTGATTTTACCGCGTTGCTCCAGAAAGCCCCGATAAAACTTCTCAGCCATAGCCGTCGCCCGCGCTTCATCCAGCCCCTGTTGCCGCAGGCCTTCGCTCAGCACCCGCAGGCGGCAGGCACTCACGTCGTGGCTCAGTTCGGGTTGCTCCAGCAAGATCCGGCGTTTGATCGCCGCCAGGTTTTCCTTGCCGAGCAGGGTGGATTCCGGATGATGCTGCTTGAGTGCATCCAGCAACCAGGCTTCCGCCGCCGCTATCACCGGCACGTTGTCGTACAGGGTATCGTCCAGATCGAAGCTGATGACCTTGACGGGGGTAAGTCGTTTATAAAAGCGCATGGGCATCTCTCTAAAATCTGTAGCCCGGCAGTAACAGGCACAGCACACCGACTCGCAGCATAGAATGCCACCTTCACTTGTTCCCTGCTGCGAACTTTCACAGGAAGTTCGGTCAGGCAACAAGCTTGGTACTCGCGAGAAAACTCGCCCATCTATGCTCGACGACAGCATCCCTGCTGTCGACGGTCGGCTTAGCTGTATCCTGCAACTGCCCGGTTGAATCGTTCGCCAGATCGACCATAGCGTCGTCCGGCACATTTATTAAATTTTGATGCTCGATGTCGTCAGGCACTCGAAATTGATGACTCAGGAATCCGACAGAGGACAAAGGGATCTGCTCGGCCGACCATCTGACCGCCATGGATGGCGGGAATGCCTGGACGGCAGGAGCATTTCCTGGCCGCGCCACGGACGGCGCGGCTGAGCCCCCAGGGAGGGGTTTACGGCGTGTCGGCTGAGCGGGCCCTTTGTCCGACTTTCGCCCCTGAATATCCAGGCGTCAGACGTCTTCATCCTTGCTGCGTTTGGCTCTGGGGTGGGCCTGATCATAGGCCTTGGCCAGATGCTGAAAATCCAGATGGGTATAGATCTGGGTGGTGGCCAGATCCGCATGGCCCAGCAGCTCCTGCACCGCCCGCAGGTCGCCGCTCGACTCCAGCATGTGGGTCGCAAAGGAATGACGCAGCTTGTGCGGATGAATATGGCTCGACAGCGCCTGCTTGCCGCCCCATTGGGCCAGCCGCAACTGAACGCTGCGATG
This sequence comes from Oceanisphaera arctica, assembly GCF_002936955.1. Taxonomy (GTDB): domain Bacteria; phylum Pseudomonadota; class Gammaproteobacteria; order Enterobacterales; family Aeromonadaceae; genus Oceanimonas; species Oceanimonas arctica. The sequence goes on from NZ_MPZM01000025.1 coordinate 9,420, forward strand.
ACTGATGCGCCGCTGTCGCTGGCTGACAAACAGTGCCGGCTCGTCGGGGCCTGCCAGGCCGCCGCGTACCTTGAGCCACTTGTCCAGCCACTCCAGCGCCATACGCCCCACCGGCAGTATGCGTTCCTTGTTGCCCTTGCCGATCACCCGCACCTGACGTTCGGCAAACTGAATGTCCCCCAGGTTCAGGTTCACCAGCTCGGCCAGCCGCAGGCCGGAAGAATACATCAGCTCCATGATGGCCCGGTCACGCACCGCCAGCGGATCCGTCTCGTCGATGTTCATCAGCTGATGCAGCTCGTCCACGTCCAGGTTTTTGGGCAGGGGGCGGCCCTGCTTGGGCGCGCTGACGCCCCGGGCGGGATTGGCCTGCAGCAGGCCTTGCATAATAAGCCAGTCGCAGAAGCTGCGCAGGCTGCTGAGCTTGGTGGCGATGGAGCGCGGCGACAGTCCGCCCTTATGCATGCGCGTGGCCAGGCCACGCACATGGCTGACCGTGAGCGCCGGCCAGCCGTCGAGCGACAATTCGGCCAGCTGCCCGGCCATGGCGTTGAGGTGACGGCCATAGCCGTCGCGGGTATGCACGCTCAACTGGCGCTCTACCCGCAGGTATTCGAGAAAGTCGGTAATGGCCGGGGTCAGCTCAGCGGTCGTCATCGGCCACTTGAACCTGTGACACCAGCTTGGGAAGTAACAGCGCGAGAATATCGGCCAGTTGGCGGATCAGCAGAGTATCCATACCCGAGCGATAATGACCGCTGTCGATACTGCCAAACGCCAGCAGGCCCATATCACCACGGCTGCCCAGACGGATCAGGGCGCAGGAATTCACCATCGCGTCCTGGAACAGATGATGCTTCTCATCCTTGCCGAGCCGACCCAGGTACACATCCTGGCTCGCCATCCGTTCGCGATAGAGCCGCTCCAGTTGCTCTCCGGCCGGGCTTTGCTCGCCCGGATAGGTGCGCGGATCCAGCACCAGCCGCAGCCCGGAGATGCGTAATTGCTCTTGCAGAGTGCGGCGCATGCACAGCTCCAGCTCGCTCACACTGGTGCATTCGAACAATCGGGGCATCAAGTCCATATAGACCCGAAAGATACGCTCGTTTTCTCCGGCCACCGTCATCAGCCCGGTGATTTCATCTTCCAGCTCATAGATACGCTGGCGCTGACGATCCAGCTTCACTTCCACCAGCGACACGCTGCCACGCTGTGCGTGAGGCAGTCGCAGCTGCTCCAGAAGGGTGCGATGCCGGTCGAAAAAATGGGGCCGGGCTGTCAGATAATCGGCAATCTGGCTGTCGTTCAGGCCCGTTTTCACACACTGGCTACTCTCGTTTACGTTATCGGTCATAGGTTGATCTGCCCGTCAAACACATGTTCCGCCGGGCCTGTCATGTACACCGGCTTGCCCGGCCCCTTCCAGGCGATACTGAGGTTACCGCCGGGCAGCTGTACCTGAACCCGGTCCGCCAACTTGCCCCAGCTCATGCCCATGACCGCCGCCGCACAGGCGCCAGTGCCGCAGGCCAGGGTTTCCCCCGCGCCGCGCTCATGCACCCGCAGCTTGATCTCGCGGGCATTGAGGATCTGCATGAAACCGACGTTGACCCGGGACGGAAAGCGCTCGTGATTTTCCAGCTCGGGGCCCAGGGTAGCGACCAGATCGGTGTTTATATCGTCCACTTCCAGCACGCAGTGCGGGTTGCCCATGGACACGGCACCACAGAGCACCGTCTGCTGCTCGGCCCGCACCAGATAGGTTTTCTCCGCCTTCTGGGCCTTGAACGGAATCCTGGCCGGGTCAAACTCGGGCACGCCCATGTTGACCGTGACCTGATTGTCTTTCTCGAGCTGTAGCACTATGTTGCCTTTCTGGGTGCTGACGCTGATCCTGTCTTTGTGGGTCAGCCCCTTCAGCCGCACGAAACGGGCGAAGCAGCGAGCGCCGTTGCCGCACTGCTCCACCTCGGAGCCGTCGGCGTTGAAGATGCGATAGTGAAAGTCGAGGTCCGGATCATAGGGCGGCTCCACCAGCAGCAGCTGGTCGAAGCCGATACCAAAATGACGATCGGCCAGCTGCCGGATCACCTCGGGATTGAAAAATACCTTTTGGGTGACGCCATCGACCACCATAAAGTCGTTGCCGAGCCCCTGCATCTTGGAAAACTGGATCACGTTCACCCCTCAGGATTCGGGCAACAGGCTTTCGCCCCGCCACAAATCGGCCAGTTGCTCACGCTCACGTACCACCAGAGCCTGATCCCCGTCCACCATTACCTCGGCGGCCCGCGGGCGACTGTTGTAGTTGGACGCCATCACAAAGCCATAGGCGCCGGCAGAACGTACCGCCAGCAGGTCACCTTCGGTGATCGCAAGCTCCCTGTCCTTGCCGATGAAGTCGCCGGTTTCACACACCGGGCCTACCACGTCATAGACGGCGGTCTGCCGTTCCAGGGTCTTGTCCAGCGGAATAATGGCCTGCCAGGCGCTGTACAGAGCCGGGCGGATCAAGTCGTTCATGGCCGCATCGACGATGGCAAAGTTCTTGGCTTCGCCGGGCTTCAGATGCTCCACCCGGGTCAGCAGCACACCGGCGTTGGCGGCAATGGCCCGGCCCGGTTCAAACACCAGGGTCAGGTTGCGATCCTGCAGGCGCGCCTTGAGCTGTTCGGCATAGCTGCTGGGCTCGGGTGGCGTTTCCTGATCGTAACGCACGCCCAGGCCACCGCCCACATCCAGATGACGGATCTGGATGCCGTCTTCGGCCAAGGCATCGATCAGCGCCAACAGCTTGTCTACCGCTTCCAGGAAGGGCGACAGCTCGGTCAGCTGAGAGCCGATATGGCAGTCTACCCCGTGAATATCGAGGTGCTCCATGTTCGCCGCCTGACGATAAATGTTCTGGGCCTGCTCGATGGGAATGCCGAACTTGTTTTCCTTCAGCCCGGTGGAGATGTAGGGGTGGGTACCGGCATCGATGTCCGGATTTACCCGAATGGAGATGGGCGCCTTGCGGCCCATCTCACCCGCTATCTGGTTGATGCGTGCCAGCTCGGCCACCGATTCCACGTTGAAGCAGAAGATGTTCTGCTCCAGGGCGAAGCGGATTTCATCGACTCGTTTGCCGACGCCGGAAAACACCACCTTGCCCGGGTCGCCACCGGCGGCCAGCACGCGGCACAGCTCACCCTTTGACACTATATCGAAGCCGGAGCCCAGCCGGGCCAGCACGTTGAGCACCGCCAGGTTGGAGTTGGCCTTCACTGCGTAACAGATCAGATGGTTTACATCACCGGCGGCCTCGTCGAAGGCTTTCCAGTGACGTTCCAGGGTGGCTCGGGAATAGACATAGAGCGGGGTGCCGTGTTGCTCGGCCAGACGATTGAGATCGCAGGCTTCACCGTAAAGGCGGCCATCGTCCTGATAATTAAAATAATCCAAGATATTTTCCTTTACGACTGCTCAACCTGGGGTTGCTTTTGCTCGGTGTCCGGCAGGGTCAGCGGGCCTTTCAGGCCGCATGCCGCCAGACTCAGGCACAGGGCAACCAGCGCGGTTAGCTTGAATATGTTCATAGGATGACTGTGAATATGTTTCCAGGCTCTTATAATCGCATTCACATTCTCAAAAGCAATAGGAAGCGGGCGATGAAAGACAGTGAGTTCCATGCCTTGGCGGATGCCATTTACCAGCATATTGAAGAGTGCATAGATAGAAGCGGGGTCGATATCGACTGCGAAACCATCGGCGGCGTCATGACGCTGACCTTCGAGAACAACATCAAGTTCGTGATCAACCGCCAGGAGCCGCTACATCAGATCTGGCTGGCCACCCGGGAAAACGGCCATCACTTCGCCCTGCAGGGCGACAAGTGGATCGACAATCGTCAGGGCGTTGAACTGCTGAGCTGGCTCAGCCTGCAGGCACAACGCCAGGGGGAAACCGAACTCGCGCTCTAACTGGCAGGGCAGGGCCGGGAGTCGTCTCTGTCTTCCTTGACGGTTCTGTAGGGCAGCACGCGCTGTTGCCCGTCTTTCGCCACGATTTCGTAATACTGCGGCAGGTTGAAATGGGCAAAATGGCTCTGTCCGGCCACCTGCTGGTCGGAGGTATAGAAGCGGTTGATGCTCTGCACCAGTTCGTCCTTGCTGCCGGCCACCTGGCGGTAAACCTCGACACGATTGGCCTCATCGAGAATATAGAGGTTGTAGTCCTCGCCGCTGTCTTCGAAGAAGAACTGCATCAGTCCCTCACTGGCATAGACATCCACGACTTCCGGTACCGGTTTGCCTTCCTGCTGATCCAGACGCAACGTCTTATGGGTCGGCTTCTGCCGAGGCACCGGGTCACTGATGGCACCTTTTCGCTGTTGCACGCTGACCCCGCGCCGTTCGAAGAAGATACTGTATTCTTCGCTGCCCAGTAACAGTGTCTTGACGGTGCTGCCCTGCTCCTTGGCCAGCCGCAGGCCGATACATTCATTGATCAGTTGTTCGAACCGGGTGCGGATCAGGCTGCGGAAATTCCGGCTGTAACAGAACACCTGCAGGCTTTCGGGTGCATTGGCCCCCTGATGCATCTTGCCGAGAATGGTGGTCAGAGCGTCCACCACCGCCGTGGGGCCGTTAAAGTGCAGGGTGCGTATTTCGTCCCAGGAGTTGCGATAGAGCAGATCCAGCGAGCCCACCAGATTTTCCAACTGCTGGCCGAAGCTGAAGGGATCGCTGGTCCTGGCGTTGAACTCGATGGGCCTGCCGTGCCAGTGAGCGGTGGGATCCTGCTCCAGATTGAGGAAGATGCCGAGCTGGCGTACCTCGCAGGGCCGGCTCAGAGACAGGTTACTGGGTGATGGCGTACGAACCGGGAAGAGTCGCGCCAAATCGCCGCAGTACTCCTGCAAATGCCGTTGGCTGACATCGGTATTCTGGTTGAACAGATGCAGCCGGGTATCCGTCACCAGCAGGCCGTTGAAGTGGGCCCAAGCGATCAGCTTGCCTGCATAACCGCTGTATTCAAGCTGGCTGCGCCCTATGATATCGGCGGGTGTCAGACCATATTTGTACAGGTACCAGCCGGCCTTGTTGAGCCGCCCTTCCGGCACCTGCACCAGGCTGATATCCGGCTCGCCCAGATCCGGCGCTATATGCAGGTTAATCAGCTGCACCTTGCCCGGCAGGTTTTCGAAGGCCGCATACAGCTTGCGCGACAGAATACCGATGTCTTCCGGGTTGATCGACTCGCTGATATTGTTACGCCGGGCAAACTGGATCAGATTGCGATAGCTCTGCATCAGCGCTTCCAGCAGCTCGCCGTAGGCAGACTTGACCTCTTCCACCTTCCAGTTGGCCCTGTCGTTCAGCAAGGCGACTTTTTCCGTTGACCAACCCCAGGCCAACACCAGTTGATTGATGCGGGTTCGCCGCCAGCTATCCTGGTCCTGATCGTCGCAGTCCTGGCTCAGATCCAGCCCTTCCGACACCTTGAGATAAAAACAACGCCGCACCAGATCGAGCCGTTTGTCATCACCGATGGACTTGAGATATCCGGTCACCTTTTCCAGCATCAGCATATAGTGATCCTGACGCTCATCGAGCCGTTCGGCGGTGTGGAAGTGCCCCTTTAGATGACGGCAGAGCAGCTTGGTGTCCGGATATTCGTGGGAGTAGGCTTCCATCAACACCGTTTTCAGCACCGCCTTGTAAGGCGAGTCGATACTTTTGTACAGCTGCCACAGGGCCGAGCCGAAATATTCCTCCGCCGGTATGCGGTCAAAGCCGCCCAGATCCAGCCATTCGTCGGTATTGAGGGTGCCCTTGGCAAACTGCTCGGCCACAAAACGATCGTATTGGGGCCCGAGCTTGCCCGGCGCAAACATCCACACCAGCTTCTTGCCGGCAATGCGCAGGTGGCTGCGATAAAACTCGTCCAGCAACAGCAGGTGCTGGGCGCTGCCACAGCTTTCGCCTTCGACCAGCTGTTGATTGTCGGTACGGAACTTGTTGTCCGGGATCAGGAACAGATTGAGCTCAACCTGCCGCTGCTCCGCCCACTGGGAAATCAGCAGGCATTTCTGCTGCAGCCAGGCGACCCGCTCCGGCTCCATCCTGTGGGAATAACAGACCCAGACATCCAGATCGGAATGGCGGCTCTGGCCGATGGAGGAGGTGCTGCCCATGGAATAGAGGCCAAAGATTTCGTTCTGACCGTGCTCCAGACCCTGATGACCGTTGGCAGCCTGGCAGAGTTCATCGATAAACTGCTGCTGACGTTGATTGGGCAGGAAATGACACACACCCGCAGGCACATCACCCGGCACATAGCCCGGCAACAGGGGGTGGTGATAGTGCAACAGCACCGGCAGTAACTGAAAGACCTGCTGGCCGTAACGGCTCATTACCGCCAGGGCTCGAGCCTGTTTCTGCTGGTTAAACTGCTCACATCGCTCGACGAGCCGGTGAAAATTCGCGTGCAAGGGTTCAGGCCTTTGGTGGACCGACACAGACCCGGAAAGGTCAAAAGTGTGATCATGGTAACAATTCGCAGATAGATGAACAATATGTGGCAATACACATTTCGGCAACATGCCGCCGAGCCGGTGTTCCCCCCTGTAAAGCGCCGACAGGAATGATAGTATCGGCGTATTAATGGACACAAAGACGAGATTCAAATGGCAAATCGCATCATCCGCATCGCCACCCGCAAGAGCCTGCTGGCGCTGTGGCAGGCCCATTATGTCAAAGCCCGGCTGGAGCAGCTGCACCCCCATATCGGTGTCGAGCTGGTGCCGATGACCACTCAGGGTGACATTATGCTCGACACCCCCCTGTCCAAGATTGGCGGCAAGGGGCTCTTCATCAAGGAGCTGGAGCAGGCCATGCTGGACGGCCGTGCCGATATCGCCGTGCATTCGATGAAAGACGTGCCGGTGGAATTTCCCGAGGGCCTGGGCCTGACCGTGATCTGCGAGCGGGAAGACCCGCGTGATGCCTTTGTTTCCAATCACTATACCCACCTCGAGCAACTGCCGGCCGGCGCCGTGGTCGGCACCGCCAGCCTGCGTCGGGAATGCCAGATCCGCGCCCGCTACCCGCATCTTGAGGTCAAGACCCTGCGCGGCAACGTACAAACCCGACTGCGCAAGCTGGATGAAGGTCAGTACGATGCCATCATCCTCGCCGCCGCCGGCCTCAAGCGACTGGAGCTGGACGATCGTATCGCCGGCCTGATGAGCCCGGAAGACAGCCTGCCAGCCAACGGCCAGGGCGCCGTGGGGATAGAGTGTCGGCTGGATGATGCCGAACTGCTCGAACTGCTGGCGCCGCTCGATCACCATGACACCCGGCTGCGGGTGGTCGCGGAGCGTGCCATGAACCACGGCCTGCAGGGCGGCTGTCAGGTGCCTATCGGCTCCTATGCCGAGCTGCAGGGCGATAATGTCTGGCTGCGCGGCCTGGTCGGCCGCCCCGATGGCAGCCAGATCATCTTCGACGAAGTCACGGGTCCCGCCAGTCAGGGCGAAGCCCTGGGTGCCGAGCTGGCCAAACGCCTGCTGGCCCGGGGCGCGGACCAGATACTGGATGAGGTTTATCGGTCATGACGCCGCTGGTAGTTCGCGCCGAACCGCAGGCCGCCAGCCTGAGCCAGGCCCTGCAGGCCGCTGGACACCAGCCGGTGACCAGCCCGCTGCTGAGTTTTGTGGCCGGCGCCGAACTCGACCGGCTGCCCGCCCTGCTTGGCGGCCTGTCGGCCCGGGATTATGTGATAGCGGTCAGCGTACAGGCGGTCCATTTCGCCGATAATGCATTGAAACAACAGGGTCATGGCTGGCCGAAGGCCAACTATATTGCCGTGGGCGACGCCACCGGCAAGGCCTTTGCCGCCGTGGATGTTCCCGGGGTAACCGTGCCCGAAGACCCCCGCTCCGAAGGCATTATTTCACTGCCGGGCTTACAGCAGCTGGCGGGCCGCCGGGTGGTGATTTTACGTGGCAACGGCGGTCGTCATCTGATCGCCCCCACCCTGATGCAAAGAGGGGCCCTGGTCGATTATTGCGAAGTCTACCGCCGCTGTTATCATCAAGATTCGAGCGGCGCCTTGGTGAAAAGCTGGCAGAGCCAGGACGTGGACAGTATTATCATCACCAGTGGCGGCCTGCTGCATCACATTGTTCAGCTGGCCGCCTATAGCGCAAGGGACTGGCTGCTAAGCCGTTTATTGATTGTTCCCAGCATCCGGGTCGCCCTCGAGGCCAAGGAGCTGGGCTTCACTCAGGTCATTAATGCAGAAGGTGCATCCAATCAGGCACTGATTGCCGCTCTGGATGAGAGGAAACGGAATGACAGACAAGACTGACAATAAACAAGAAAATCAGAACACGGCGGTCGCCGGCGAGGTTGATGCCGGCGTGACCAGCGAAAAACAGCAGGCGGCGCCGTCTGCTACGCCTCCTGAACTGGAACAGAAAGAGCCTGAACAGAAAAAAGCCTCTTCGTCCGGCAAGATACTGGCCATTATCGCTATCATCATCGCCATCGTGCTGGCGGCGATTCTGTACTGGCACGGTCATAACCAGGCACTGGCTCAGACCGAACAACTGAACCGGATGCAGGCCGAGCTGCAACAGCAGCAGAGCCGTATCGAGCAGGCCGAGGCCACGCAGAGCAGCAAGCTGGCCGCCGTGGTAAGCAACCAGAACAGCACCAGCGAACAACTCGAGGGACTGTCGCACAAGGTGCTGGATCTGGACAGCAAACGCCCCAACGACTGGATGCTGGCAGAAGCCGAATATCTGGTGCGCATGGCCGGTCGCAAGCTCTGGCTGGAGCAGGATGCCGTTTCCGCCGCCATGATGCTGGCCAACGCCGACGAACGGCTGGCCGCGCTCAACGATCCCAGCCTGACCCCGGTGCGCCGCGCATTGGCGGACGATATCGCCAGCATCAAGTCGGTGAAAAGCGTCGATCGGGAAGGCCTGGTGATCAAGCTCAACAGCATCAATGATCAGGTCGACAAGCTCACCCTGGCCGGTGTCATCATGGCCCGGGCCGAAGAGCCGGATTTCTCCCTGTCCGAATCGGTCAGCGACTGGAAGGAAAACCTGAAGAAAAGCTGGGCCAGCTTCAGCGATGATTTCGTGACCGTGCGCCGTCGCGACGGCAACGTGGAAGCGCTGCTGTCACCGCAGCAACACTGGTATCTGAGCGAAAATCTCAAGGGCAAGCTGTTGCAGGCTCAGCTGGCGGTTTATCGCGAGCAGCAGGACATCTACGACAGCTCTCTGGCCCAGACCAAACAATGGCTACAGGACTATTTTGCCGACGACAGCGTACGCCAGTTCATGCTGGAACAGCTCGAGCAGCTTGATGGTCAGCAGATCAAGGTGGACTATCCCGAGCAATTCAGCGCTCAGGAACGCCTGCAGCAACTACTGGATGACAGGCTGCAACGCCTGCTAACCGGCCTGTAAGGGGGAGTCCATGATACGTCTTGCCATTATCATCGTCATTCTGGTCGCCGGCCTGGTCATAGGTCCGGATATCACTGGCCAACAGGGTTATGTGCTGGTGGCCGCCGGTGACTACACCATCGAAACCACCGCCACCGTCTTTCTGGTCGCCGTGGTGCTCTTCTATGTGTTGCTGCTGTTTGTCGAGTGGCTGCTGGGTCGCATCTTTGGCCTGAGCCATCGCACCCGCAGCTGGTTTGCCGGCCGCCGTCGTCGCAAGGCTCTGAGTTACACCCAGAGCGGCATGCAGGCGCTGGTGGCGGAAGACTATGCCACTGCCGAGAAGATGCTGCTCAAGGGCACCAAGGGCAACGATCAGGCCCTGCTCAACTACCTGAATGCGGCCACCGCCGCCCAGGCTCTGGGCCACGAAGAAAAGCGCGACGACTATTTGCGCCAGGCCCATGAGCAGAGCCCGGGCGCCGGCCTGGCGGTCGGTCTTACTCAGGCCCGACTGCAGTATCAGCAGGGCCAGCTTGAACAGGCCCTGTCCGGTGTACGCCAGCTGGAAAAAGAGTACGGCAGCCAGCCTGCCCTGCTCAAGCTGCAGAAAGACGTCTATTTCGCCACTGGTGAATGGTCATCTTTGCTGGAAACCCTGGACGCTCTGGCCAGTCAGGGGCTGATCGAAGCCGACGAGCAGCAGTTGCTCAAGCAGCAGGCTTATGCCGGCTGGTTTGACAGCACCGCCAATGCCGATGGCAGCGAGGGGCTGATTGCCCTGTGGCAGGGCCTGCCACGCAAGGAAAAATACCAGGCCGAGATTCTGGCCCCGCTGTGCGATCGGCTGATCGGGCTCAAAGCCCACAAGGAAGCCCAGCAGCTGCTGCTGGAAGGCCTGAACAAGAAAACCGATCCACTACTGCTGGCCTGCATGACCCGATTGCAGCTGAGCGATTATCACCCGCTGCTGACGGTGCTGGAGAAGAAGGCGAAACAAGAAACCCTGCCCGAGCTGCACTCCACCCTGGGCCAGCTGTATCTGAAAGACAGCAAGCCGAAAGAAGCGGAAGCGCATCTGCAGCAGGCGGTGGCACTCAAGCCATCCGCCGGCGACTATGTGCTGCTGGCCGGTCTGGCAGAGAAGCGCAAGGATCTGGCCAAGGCGAACAACTACTATCGCCACAGCCTGGCGCTGGCTCCCTGAGCCGGTATTGATCAAGATGACAAAAGGAGCCGAAAGGCTCCTTTTTTGTGCTTAACACTTACTTAATTAAGTATCTGGGCCTAAGTCCAGAGGCAACCGAATTACCTCCACCGACACGCTGTAAATACATCCCTGTACGCTCTACCGCTTCATCCCTGAAGCGGAAGGTCGGCAGAGGCAAACCCGGTTTCCTCTTCCTGAGCACCGAGTTATCTGAAGACTGCGCCAGCAGACTACTCTGGCTCATCAAGGAGGACAAAGGGATCTGCTCCGCCGACCATCACATGACAGGGCCGAAAAGTGCTCCTGCTATTTCGGCATTCCCGCCGTCCCAGGCGATCAGATGTCATGTGCTGAGCGCAGAGGGGCGCGCTTGTCTCGCCGTGACGAACGGTTTCAGCCTGACCGCACATCCAGTGAATGTTCGCAGTGGGCTGAAACGGTGAGTGTCATTTACCTGAGCGAGTCGGCAGAGCGGGCCCTTTGTCCGATGCGAGACGATAGGCCTTGGGCTTGACCAAACAAGAAAAAAGGAGCCTTTCGGCTCCTTTTGTCAGTCCTTGTACAGCTTGATCAGGGTCGCAGGGTCTCGCTCCAGATACCCCTTGCTACCGTGCTGTCGCATCAGCTGGGCGGCCAGCCCCGACATCGGCGTGGCGCTGCCCTCACGCAGGCTCTGGGCCACTGCCATGTCCAGATCCTTGAGCAGGGTGCGTACATGCCACTTGGGATCCGGATCGGATTCATCGGCCATCAGAGGGCCGGTGATCTGCATCGGCTTGGAGTCGGCGAAACCGCCGGCCAGCGCCTCGGGGATTTTGTCCGCATCTACGCCGCAGGCCTTGGCCAGCGCCATCATTTCCGCCAGTACCATCAGGTTGCAGCCGACGATCATCTGATTACAGACCTTGGTGACCTGACCGGCACCAACAGGGCCCATGTGGGTGGCGCGCTGTGACAGCGGCGCCAGCACTGGCCGAATACGCTCTATGTCGGCGGCGTCGCCACCACACATGATGGCCAGGCTCCCCGCCTCGGCGCCGGCAACACCACCGGATACCGGCGAGTCGACCCACCCCATGCCACACTGGGCCTTGAGCCGGGCAGCAAAGTCCCGGGTCGCTTCCGGATCCGAGCTGGAAAAGTCCACCAGCAGCTGATCTGCCCGACCGTGGCCGGCCACACCACCGGCGCCGAGCACCACCTCTTCTACCACGGCGGTATTGGCCAGGCACAGCAGCACCAGATCCACCTGCTCAACCAGCTCGCCGATGCTGCTCGCCACGGTAGCACCCGCGGCTTTCACTTCGGCCAGCTTGTCTGAGCTACGGTTCCATACCGACACCTCAAAACCGGCCTGCAGCAAACGCTGCGTCATCGGCTTGCCCATCAGTCCTATTCCGATAAAGCCCAGTTTCATTAATATTTCTCCCTGTTGGTCGTATATTTAGTCTGGTAACACGTACTGCCTTGTTACCTGATTGAACACAAGCCGAGTCTGTCGGTATGTTATCCCAAGTATCGCAACGACGACACCAACCGCATGGCTTAAGATCCCGCGCCTCAGCACCCAGACCAAGCTCGTCAGCCATCGGGCCGGTGAGACTGAAAACCGAATTAAAACGAATTTTTTGCCAGAATTGCGGCCCAGCGCCTAGACGGTTTTTTTTCACTACGATATAATCGGCACAGGGCACAGCTGGTGGTTCGAAAAGTCTGTTTTTTCAGGCCTTTGAGTTCCTCAAATTGGCATACACACCCAGAGACGTTCGTCTCCGCCCTAATCTGTATACGAATTTTATCTGCATCAGTTTTGCATTTTACAAGCAATCAATGCTCGCAAGCTGATAACCGGCGCCGGCTGACAAGCCGACTCCGTCAACCTGACCGTACCTGCGCACGTAGACGTTCGAGATCATTCTGCTATCTTCAGCTTATAGCCCTGCCTGTCAGGAAAATCGGCTGATGGATCAGCGGAGGTACTGCGTTGGGCTCATAAAAAAGGTGTTCGATGGCATGACGACTCTTTCCTCTATACCCGTAAAAAAACGGGCAGTCGTGGATTCTGGGCATCGCTTTGATGCCGGCCGCCACTGGGCGGCCTCTTTAACACTGGGTTTTGGTACCCGCACGGACGGTGATGCCACCATCACCAGCATGATCAAAGCCCACCATTTTGGGCCCTTGCGCGTGCAGAGGCCATTTTATCCGGAAGGCCGCGACGGCTGTTGTCATGTGTATCTGTTGCACCCACCTGGTGGCCTGGTCAGTGGCGATGCGCTCAGCGTTGATGTCACCGTGGCGGCAGGCGCTCATGCTCTGTTAACCACACCTTCCGCCAACAAACTCTACAAAGCCGACAGTAACAGCGTCGCCTGGACTCAGCACACTCATCTGAAAGTGGCTGATGGCGCTACGCTGGAATGGTTGCCTCAGGAAACCCTGGCGTTCGACGGCTCCCGTGGCGAGCAAACGTTCATTATCGAGCTGGAAGACAACGCCAAATGCCTGGGCTGGGAAATCCTTGGCCTCGGCCGCCCCGCCAGCGTGCTGCCGTTCGTCAACGGCCACCTCGAACAACGCTTCCAGGTTACCCGTAATGGCCGCCCCTTGTGGTTGGAGCGCCAGTCTCTGGACCCCAGTCATCGCCGCTTCACCGGTAAATGGGGGCAGGGCGGTGCCACCGTACACGCTACCTTGTGGGCGATTGGCCTGGCCGATCCCGCTGAAGCCGTCGAAGCGCTGCGTGCACAGCTGCCCGCCAACTGTCGCTGGGCGGTGACTTATCGCCGTGGCGTGCTGCTGGTTCGCTACCTCGGCCATGAACGCAACGAAGTATGGGATTTGTTTCAACAGGCGCGAGTCATTCTGCGCCCGCGGCTGACTGGGCACGAGGCCACTGTGCCCCGGATCTGGCTGACCTGATTATTCACGCCAAAGCACCCGCTTTGGCGACGACCAACGCCTATGCGTATGAACAGCATGGGCCATCAATATACAACGTCGACGACTAACGGAGTTAGCGATGGAATTAACGCCAAGAGATAAAGACAAGTTGCTGTTATTTACCGCCGGGCTACTGGCTGAGCGCCGCAAGGCCAAAGGCCTCAAGCTGAATTACCCTGAATCGATTGCGCTGATCAGTTGCGTCATTATGGAAGGTGCCCGCGAAGGCCGCACCGTGGCGGACATGATGAGTGCCGGCCGTGAAATACTGACCCGTGACGATGTTATGGACGGCGTGGCCGAGATGATCCAGGACGTTCAGATCGAAGCAACCTTTCCCGACGGTACCAAGCTGGTCACCGTTCATCACCCCATTGTCTGAGGAAGCTAGCCATGATCCCCGGTGAATATCAGCTGCAAAGCGGTGACATCGAACTGTGTGTTGGTCGTGACAGCATCACCATGAATGTCGCCAACACCGGCGACCGTCCCATACAGGTCGGTTCCCACTATCATTTTGCCGAAACCAATCAGGCCCTGCGCTTTGATCGCAAACAGGCCTACGGGTATCGCCTGGCAATCGCCGCAGGTACGGCGATTCGTTTCGAGCCGGGCCAGAGCCGCGAGGTCTCGTTGATTCCGTTTTCCGGCCTGCGCCGCATCTACGGCTTTCGTGGTGAGGTTATGGGGCCATTGGACAAGAGCCCGAAAGAGGGAGCAGTAACATGAAGATTTCCCGTCAAGCGTATGCGGACATGTATGGCCCGACCACCGGTGACCGGATCCGCCTGGGTGATACCGAATTGTGGATCGAAATCGAACACGACCACACCCATTACGGTGAAGAAGTAAAATTCGGTGGCGGCAAAGTGATTCGTGACGGCATGGGACAGAGCCAGCGTTGTGACGATGCGGTGATGGACACTGTCATTACCAACGCCATCATTATCGACTGGTGGGGCATCGTTAAAGCCGATGTGGGTCTGAAAAACGGTCGCATCGCGGCCATCGGCAAGGCCGGAAACCCGGATACCCAGCCCGATATTGACATCGTTATCGGCCCCGGAACCGAAATCATCGCCGGTGAAGGTAACATCCTGACCGCCGGCGGCGTCGATACCCACGTGCATTACATCTGTCCGCAGCAGGTTGACGAAGCGCTGATGAGTGGTCTGACGACCATGATCGGTGGTGGCACCGGCCCGGCCACCGGCTCCACCGCGACCACCCACACCCCCGGCCCCTGGCATCTGGGCAAAATGATGCAGGCGGTGGATGATTTACCGATCAACATCGGCTTTCTCGGCAAAGGCAGCGCCAGTACGCCAGAAGCGCTGGAGCAACAGGTCAAAGCCGGAGCCATGAGCCTGAAAATCCACGAGGATTGGGGCGCAGCGCCGGCCTCCATCAGCAACGCACTGGATGTGGCCGATCGCTACGACATACAGGTCGCCATTCACGCCGACAGCCTGAACGAATCCGGCTTTGTGGAAGACACCCTGGCGGCCTTCAAAGACCGTTGCATTCACACCTACCACACCGAAGGTGCCGGTGGTGGTCACGCGCCCGATATTATCGTCGCCTGTGGCCTGCCCAACGTATTGCCGTCGTCCACCAACCCGACCCGGCCGTACACCATTAACACCATTGATGAACACCTCGACATGCTGATGGTGTGTCATCACCTGGATCCCAATATTCCGGAAGACGTGGCCTTTGCCGATTCCCGCATCCGTCGCGAAACCATTGCCGCCGAAGACATCCTTCACGACCTAGGGGTGATTTCGATGGTCTCTTCCGATTCCCAGGCCATGGGCCGGATTGGTGAAGTGGTATGTCGCACCTGGCAAACTGCGCACAAAATGCGCCTTCAGCGCGGCCTGTTGCCGGAAGACCAGGAGCGAGGCACCGACAACTTCCGGGTGAAGCGTTACATCGCCAAATACACCATCAACCCGGCGATTACCCACGGCGTTGGCCACGAAGTCGGCTCCATAGAAGTCGGCAAGTTTGCGGATCTGGTGTTGTGGAAACCAATGTTCTTCGGCGTCAAACCGTCGATCATCCTGAAAGGCGGCATGATAGCCGGAGCGGCCATGGGCGACCCCAACGCTTCCATATCCACGCCACAACCGGTGCATTACCGCCGCATGTTCGGTGCCTTAGGCAGAGCGGCAGCCGCAACCCGGATGACCTTCGTCAGTCAGGCCGCCATGAACACCGGGCTGGAAGAAAAACTGGGCCTGAAGAGCCCGCTGGTGGCGGTTAAAAACGTCCGCCAGATGCGTAAGAGCGATATGAAGCTGAACGACGCCTGCCCGAAACTGACGGTAGACCCACAAACCTACGAAGTTCACGCAGACGGCGTGTTACTGACCTGTGAGCCGCTGTCCGAGTTGCCATTGGCCCAGCGCTATCATTTGTTCTAAATCGCTTGCAAGGACAACTAAATGCTTGAATTAACACAGCGAATAGACGGCAGCACCCAGGCCGAGGTGTACGACACACTGACCTTACCCTACGAGCTGCGCATCCGTGGCCGCCTGAAGGCGGTGACCGATAACGGCCGCGACGTCGGCCTGTTCCTCGATCGTGGCCCGGTGCTGCGCCACGGCGATCTGTTGCAGGCCAGCAGCGGTGAGGTGATCCGTATTTGTGCCGCCGACGAGCCGGTAACTACCGCGTTCATCGAGGGCGGTCTGCCGTTGGGACGGTTGTGCTACCACCTGGGTAACCGCCACGTGTCGCTCGCCATTGGCGCAGACGCAGACGGCCGCCACTGGGTGCGATTCCCGCCGGACCACGTACTGGAAGAGCTGGCGGTACTGCTGGGTGCCACCCTGAGCCACCACGAGGCGCCGTTTGACCCTGAATCGGGTGCCTATGCCCACGCCGGGCGAGAACATTCTCACGGGCACTCTCACGGCCATGGACATGATCACTCCCATGACGACGACCATAACCATGCACACTGATAACCAACCAGTCGTGGCCAGTGATCTGGCATTGCTGGGGTTGATGCAACTGATCAGCCCGGCATTGCCGATTGGTGCATTCGCCTGGTCACAAGGTTTGGAGAGTGCGTTTGAGCTGGGCTGGGTGCGCAACGAACAGGAACTGGGCGAGTGGCTGGAAGGCGTACTCGACGATGGCCTGAGCCGGTGCGAATTGCCGGTGCTGGCGCGGCTACAGAATTGCTGGGCCAAGGGCGACAGCGACGGCCTGGCATTCTGGAACGACTGGCTGCACGCCAACCGCGAAACCGCCGAACTCAGCGATGAAGACACGCGTTTAGGGCTGGCATTGATGCGCTTGCTCACCAGCCTGTCGCTGCAGCCGCAGGCAGAGCAGGGCCACGCCCAACTGCCGGAAGAGCCCGGTTACGTCACCGTGTTCGCCTGGACCGCACACCAACGGCAAGTGCCGGTGCGCCAGACTTTGCTCGGCTTTGTCTGGGGCTGGCTGGAAAACCAGCTCGCGGTGGCCTGCAAAGCCATGCCTTTAGGGCATACCGCCGCTCAGCGCCTGAACGAACAGTTGCGCCCCAAGCTGGTGGTTGCGGTTGAAACCGCACTGGCGTTAACCGACGAGCAACTGGGCCCGATTTTACCGGGGCTGGCCCTCGGCAGTGCCCAGCATGAAACCCAGTATTCAAGATTATTCCGAAGCTGACCGCTTCGACCTCACTGAAGGAAAAGTCGCAATGAAACATTGTTTACGAGTAGGCGTCGGTGGCCCGGTTGGTTCCGGAAAAACCGCCTTGTTGCGCCAGTTGTGTAAAGCCCTGAAAGATCACTACGACATCGCCGTGGTCACCAACGACATCTACACCCGTGAAGATGCCGACTTTCTGCTGAAGCACGACGCCCTGCCAGCCGACCGTATTCTCGGGGTAGAAACCGGCGGCTGCCCGCATACCGCCATCCGTGAAGATGCCTCCATGAACCTGGCGGCTATTGACGATCTGCAGGCGCGTCACCCCAACCTGGAACTGGTGCTGGTGGAGTCCGGCGGCGACAACCTGGCGGCTACCTTCAGCCCGGAGCTGTCCGACCTGACTCTGTACGTGATCGACGTCTCCGCCGGCGACAAAATTCCCCGTAAAGGCGGTCCCGGTATCACCAAGTCCGATTTGCTGATTATCAACAAGATCGACATCGCCGAATACGTGCATGCTTCGCTGGATGTAATGGAGCGGGATTCCAAGAAAATGCGCGGCGAGCGCCCCTTCATCTTCGCCAACCTGTACGACGGCGTTGGCCTGGAAGAAATCATCAGCTTCATTCTGAAGCAGGGCATGTTGCCCGAGCGCCGTCCCGGAAAACCCGGCAGCACCAACTGAGCGATCAGGCTCCAGCTAAAAACAATCAATAATCCAATAACAAACAGCGTAAATTAACGGAGAACACCATGAACAAAATGACTAAATTGCTGATGACCGTTGGCCTGATGCTGACCGCCACCGCCGCCTCTGCCCACCCCGGCCATGACGGGCACACCCACAGCGATTTTCTCAGCGGTTTGCTGCACCCCATGATGGGCCTTGACCACCTGCTGGCCATGGCCGCCATCGGTTTCTGGAGCATCCGCCAGAACACCGCCATGAAAAATGGCACGCCTTTGTTTGTGGTGGGTGGCATGATCGTGGGTGCGGCCCTGGCCTGGGGCGGCCTGAGTCTGGTCGGTGTGGAAACCGGCATCGCCATGTCGGTCCTGCTGGCCGGCGTGCTGATCGCCACCATGGCCAAGCTGCCCACCGCCATTGGCGGCACCCTGGTCGCCCTGTTCATGATCACCCACGGCTACGCCCACGGTACCGAAATGACCGCCGGCGCCAGCCTGATGTCTTACATGGCCGGCTTCGTCATCGCCACCTTGGCCATTACCTTTGCCGGCCGTCGTCTGGGTGCTGCCATGCAGAAAGCCGACAACCGCGTAACCCGAGCCCTGGGTGGTGTGGTTGCAGTAGTTGGTGGTGTGTTGGCTGCTGGCTGAACCCCGCTGAAACGGTAAGCTGTCCATAGGGCAAGTCCAAAAAGCCGCGCGGACTTCGTGCGGCTTTTTAAGTTTAGGGGCCCCGTCTTGAACCATTACCCGCTCTGAATGAGCCAAAAAGGCAGACGGTGGTACCGAGTCAAACTGAAATCCAGTTAACTTTATATCAAGCAGGAGTTATATCGATATGAGTGGCACTATTATCAAGCGTTCAATAAACACGGAAAAGGCACCGGTAAATTCTGTATCCACACAATCCGTTGCCTTTTCTCATTACAACAATATCTCGGCCCAATTGCCCGTTTCCCCTGAAACCGGTGACATTGTGGCAGCTGATATCGCTGCGCAGGCACGGCAGTGCTTTGAGAACATTAAAGCCATTGTGGAAAGTATCGACCACGTCATGAACGATGTGGTTAAAATCAATATCTTCCTGAAAGACATCGCGGACATTGACGCTGTCGATGCCGTATATGCCAGCTTCTTCCAGAACTATCTGCCCGTACGGACGACAGTCGCAGTCGATGCCTTGCCGCTGGATGGTGCCCTGCTGCAGGTGGATGCCCTGATTTCAAACGGTGAAGGGACCACTCCACAAGCGCCTTGCGATCTCGTCAAGGTGGCAAAAAACACTGAAAATGCTCCCAAAAGTTCTGTATCTACACACACTGTCGCTTTTTCTCATTACAACAACATTTCAGCTCAATTACCGATCGATCCTCAGTCTGGTGAATTGGTAGCGGGTGGTGTAAAAGAGCAGACTGGACAGTGCCTGAAGAATATCAAGGCCATTTTAGAAAGTATCGATGTTCCCTTTGACGATATCGTTAAAGTAAATATCTTCCTGAAAAACCTTGCGGACATTGATGCCGTAAACGAAGTGTACACCACATTTTTCCCGGACTCGGCTATCGCCAGAACCCTGGCCTATGTTCCTGCGCGGACAATAGTTGCAGCTTCCGCTTTGCCTATGGATGCTTTGGTACAAATTGATGTGGTTGTGTCACACGGAGATGGCACCCCGCCCCAAGCGGTTGAAGACCGGCATGGTATCGTCATCAGAGCAAACAATACGGAAAATGCCCCAAAGTGTGCTCTCTCTACACAAACTGTCGCGTTTTCTCATTACAATCACATTTCAGCTCAATTACCTTTGGATCCAAAAACGGGTGCAGTGGTAGCTGGTGATGTAACAGAGCAGGCAAAGCAGTGCTTAACAAATATTAAAGCGATTGTAGAAAGTATCGGCCACGTTATGGACGATGCGGTTAAAATCAATATCCAGCTGAAAAATATCGCCGATATTGATGCCGTAAACGAAGTTTACACAACTTTCTTCAACAGCGATCTTCCTGCAAGAACAACCGTTGGCGTATCAGCTATCCCTATGGACGCTTTGGTACAAATTGACGCCGTTATCTCTAACGCTGAAGGTACACCACCAGCGTTATAAGTGTGTTTTTGGTTCTGTCACAAAGCTTAATGGAACCATAACTGCACTCGTTTTCAAACGCACCCAGGCTGCGTTGGCATAAAAAAAGGCAACACAATAACCCATCAGGATTATCGTGTTGCCTCCATCTTATTATCCACCCTCATTCTGCTCCGCAAGCATCCTTTCGCAAGATCAACTTACCATTAATGAGCCAGAAAGAACTGATAGGCAGGATCCTGAGTCACCTCATCCCAGCGGTAGCCCAGCTCGGCCAGGTGGCGTTCGAACGAGGCCAGATCCTGGTCGGGCAGCTCGAAGGCACAGAGCACCCGGCCAAATTCGGCACCGTGGTTGCGGTAGTGAAACAGGCTAATGTTCCAGTGCGTACCCAGGGTATGCAGAAAGCGCATCAGGGCACCAGGTTGCTCGGGAAACCTGAAGCTGTACAGCCGTTCATGCAGCGCCTTGGGTGGCCGACCACCCACCATGTAACGTACATGGGACTTGGCCAGATCGTTGTCGGTCATGTTGGCCACCGGATAACCGGCCTGCTCCAGTTCCATCATGATCTGGGTCAGTTCCCGGTCACCGTCGCTGAGCCGGACCGACACCAAGAGAGCGGCCTTTTCTTCCGACGAGTAGCGATAGTTGAACTCGGTCACCATGCGGTTGCCAAGTACCTCGCAGAATTCCAGAAAAGCCCCCTTGCGCTCGGGGATGGTCACCGCCAGCACCCCTTCCCGCTTTTCACCCAGCTCGCAACGCTCGGAGACATAACGCAGAGAATGGAAGTTGACGTTAGCACCGCTGAGCACCGCCGCCATGCGGGCATGTTTGTAATCACCCGCCTGGCTGTACTTCTTCAACCCGGCCAGCGACAGCGCGCCCGAAGGCTCGGCGATGGCGCGGGTATCTTCGAAGATATCCTTGAGCGCGGCGCAGATCTCGTCGGAACTGACGGTGACCACGCCATCGAGATACTCGCGGCACAGGCGAAAGGTCTCGGTGCCCATGCGCTTCACCGCCACCCCGTCGGCAAACATGCTGACGCGGTCCAGGGTGACAATTTCCCCGGCCTTGAGGGCGGCGTTAAGGCAGGCCGAGCCCTCGGCCTCGACGCCAATCACCTTGACCTGAGGCAGCAGCTGCTTGATGTAGACCGACACCCCGGCCGCCAGACCACCGCCGCCCACCGGCACAAATACATGGGTCAGGCGGGTATCCTGCTCCAGCAGTTCGCGCCCTATGGTGCCCTGACCGGCGATCACGTCTTCGTCATCGAAGGGAGGGATCAGGGTCAGGCTATGCTCCTGCGCCAGCTCCAGACAACGGGCATAGGCTTCATCGAAGTTGTTGCCATGCAGTATCACCTTGCCGCCAAAACGGCGCACCGACTCCACCTTGATGTCGGGGGTGACCGTGGGCATCACTATGGTGGCGTCGATGCCCAGCTTGGCGGCCGACAAGGCCACGCCCTGGGCATGGTTGCCGGCCGAGGCCGCAATGACCCCGGCCTGCTGCTGCTCTGCGCTTAACTGGGCAATCTTGTTGTAAGCACCCCGTAGCTTGAAAGAATGCACCGGTTGCATGTCTTCCCGCTTCAGCGATACCGAATGACCCAGCCGCTCGGAAAGTTTCTTGAGCGGCGACAAGGGGGTCACCCGCGCCGCCTCATACACCGGAGACAGCAGGATGCAGCGTAGATATTCGGTCGCCGACCGCAGCTTGGCGGCCTCTTTCAATGCCGGTTGTGCCATTATTATCCCCCCAGCTTGCTGATATCGCGTACCGCGCCCTTGTCAGCACTGGTGGCCAGCGACGCATAGGCGCGCAGGGCGAAAGACACTTCCCGCTCGCGACCAATCGGCCGCCAGCCTTGCTCACCCCTGGCATCCATGACTTCACGACGGGCGGCCAGTTCGGACTCCGCCACGTCCAGCACTATGCTGCGACCCGGAATATTGATATCGATGATATCGCCGTTCTGTACCAGGCCTATGGTGCCGCCGTTGGCCGCCTCGGGGGAGACATGACCGATGGACAGGCCCGAGGTACCGCCAGAGAAGCGACCATCGGTGATCAGCGCACACTTGGTGCCCAGGCCCATCGACTTGAGGTAGGTGGTGGGGTAGAGCATTTCCTGCATGCCGGGCCCGCCTTTGGGGCCTTCGTAGCGGATCACCACCACATCACCGGCTTTCACTTCGCCACCCAGAATACCTTCTACCGCCGTATCCTGACTTTCATAGATGCGGGCGGGGCCACGGAACACCAGGTTATCGTCGGACACACCGGCGGTCTTGACGATACAACCGTCTACTGCCAGGTTGCCGGACAATACGGCCAGGCCACCTTCCAGACTGTAGGCGTGCTCAAGGCTGCGGATACAACCTTCAGCTCTGTCGTCGTCCAGAGTCGGCCAGCGGCAATCCTGGCTGAATGCCTTGGTGGTACGGATACCGGCAGGACCGGCGCGGAACATGGTTTTCACCGCTTCGTCTTCGGTCACCATCACATCGTATCGGGCCAGCTGTTCGGCCAGGGTCATACCCAGCACGGTCGGCAGCTCGGTATGCAGCAGACCGGCACGGTCCAGCTCGCCGAGAATGCCCATGACACCACCGGCGCGGTGCACATCTTCCATGTGGTATTTCGGGGTGGACGGCGCCACCTTGCACAGCTGGGGTACCTTGCGCGACAGGGCATCGATGTCGGTCATGGTGAAGTCGACACCGGCCTCGTGGGCGGCGGCCAGCAGGTGCAGTACGGTATTGGTGGAACCACCCATGGCGACATCCAGCACCATGGCGTTTTCAAACGCCGCCTTGGTGGCGATGTTGCGCGGCAGGGCCGAGTCGTCATCCTGCTCGTAATAACGCTTGGTCAGCTCGACGATACGATGGCCGGCTGTCTTGAACAGCTGTTCACGATCCGCGTGGGTGGCCAGCAGGGAGCCGTTGGCGGGCTGAGACAAGCCCAGGGCTTCGGTCAGGCAGTTCATGGAGTTGGCGGTAAACATGCCGGAGCAGGAACCACAGGTCGGGCAGGCGCTGCGCTCGACTTGCTCACTCTGAGCGTCAGACACGGTAGGATCGGCACCCTGGATCATGGCGTCGACCAGATCCAGCTTGATGATTTGGTCAGACAACTTGGTTTTGCCGGCTTCCATGGGGCCACCGGAGACGAAGATCACCGGAATATTGACCCGCAGGGCGGCCATCAGCATGCCCGGGGTGATTTTATCGCAGTTGGAGATACACACCATGGCGTCGGCACAGTGGGCATTGACCATGTACTCGACCGAGTCGGCGATCAGATCCCGACTGGGCAGGCTGTAGAGCATGCCGCCATGACCCATGGCGATGCCATCATCCACGGCGATGGTGTTGAATTCCTTGGCGACGCCACCGGCGGCTTCGATTTCACGCGCCACCAGCTGGCCCATGTCTTTCAGGTGTACATGGCCCGGCACAAACTGGGTGAAGGAGTTAACCACGGCGATGATCGGCTTGCCGAAATCTTCTTCGGTCATGCCGGTGGCGCGCCAGAGGGCGCGGGCGCCGGCCATGTTGCGGCCGTGAGTGGTGGTGGCGGAACGATACCTTGGCATTCTATAACTCCTGTAACAACAATTGAGTAAAACAGGGACGCAGTGCGCCCCTCTCTCTTATTTGAAAATCAAACTTTCACCGGGGTCAACCAACCCCATTTATCCCTGGTGCTGCCGTCGAACAACCCGAAAAAAGCTTTTTGCAATTCTGTGGTGATCGGGCCTCGTTTACCGGCCCCAAGCTCTATGCCATCCACGCTGCGCACCGGGGTCACCTCGGCGGCGGTGCCGGTCATGAACATTTCATCGGCCAGATACAGCGCCTCGCGAGAGATGGCTTCTTCCCGCACCTGATAACCGGCTTCGCGCGCCAGGGTCATCAGGGTATCGCGGGTGATACCGGGCAGGATACAGGCGGTAACCGGCGGGGTATAGAGTACCTTGTTCTTGATCAGAAACAGGTTTTCTCCCGCGCCCTCGCTCAGGTGGCCATGCACGTCGAGAGAAATGCCCTCGTCATAGCCGTGGCGCTTGGCTTCGCCGGATATCAACTGAGAAGAAAGATAGTTACCGCCGGCTTTGGCGCCGGTGGGCATGGTATTGGGCGCCAGCCGGTTCCAGGAGGTCACGCAGACATCCACGCCCCGCTCCAGCCCCTCTTCGCCCAAGTAGGCGCCCCAGGGAATGGCGGCGACAATCACGTCGCACGGCACGTCTTTAGGCGCGTTGAGGCCCATGCCGACGTTGCCGATAAATACCAGCGGCCGCAGGTAGGCGCTGTTCAACTCATTCTCGCTTACCGCTTTCCGGCAGGCGTCCATCAGTTCTTCATGGGTATACGGGATCTTCATTCGATAGATTTTGGCTGAATCGAACAGGCGTTGTACGTGCTCTTCCAGACGAAAAATCATCGGGCCCCTGGGCGTCTCATAGGCACGAATGCCCTCGAACACCGACGAGCCGTAATGCAGCGCATGACTCATTACATGCACCTGGGCCTTTTCCCAGGGCACCATATCACCATTGAACCAGATGTATTTGGCAGTAGACATTGGTTGTTCCCTCAAGCCGTTTTTCTGAATCGTTGCTCCACAAGCTGCGCCTCGACACGGGTTATATCCATCAGCTTTTCGAGTTGGCGACTCAACAGCTGAATGGCTCTGTCACTGCTGACAGTAACTCTAATATTAAGACTTTTACAATCAACCGAGGTGGACATTTCCATGTCATCCACCCGAAAGCCACGATGACGGATCAGACGAAGCACCCGCTCGAGGACCTCGGGACGAAACTGGGCTTCTATCTGCAAATTGTGCTGGTTCATGCTTTTTTCTCCATCATCTGGTCGTTGGCAACACCGGGCGGCACCAGGGGCCATACGTTTTCCTGCTCTGAAATACGAACATGCAACAGGTAGGCGGTATCGGCCGCCAGCATGCGCTGGATGGCTGGCTCCACTTCCTCTTTGCAGGTAATGGTTTCGCCGGGAATATTGAAGGCGGCGGCCATGGCCACAAAATCTGGGTTATCGGTAAGTATGGTTTCGCTGTAGCGACCGTCGAAGAACAGTTCCTGCCACTGACGCACCATGCCCAGTCGCTGGTTGTCGAGCAGCACCATTTTTACCGGCAACTGGGCGCGCTTGAGAGTGCCCAGCTCCTGCACGTTCATCATGAAGGAACCGTCGCCGGAGACCAGCACCGATTCGTGTTCGGGACGGGCCAGCTTGGCACCGATGGCCGCCGGCAGGCCGAAGCCCATGGTGCCCAGACCCGAACTGCTCAGGTGGTTGCGCGGGCTGGTAAAGCTCATGTGCTGAGCCACCCACATCTGGTGTTGACCCACGTCGCAGCTCACCATGGCGGTATCCTGCAGGGCATCACTTAACTGCTTGAGCATCAAGGGGGCGTAGATGGCTTCACCCGGGTGGTCGTAACGCCAGCCGTGATCGGCCTTGAGTGCCTTGCAGTGCTGACGCCAGTCGTCGATAGCCAGCGTTTCGTTACCCAACTTATCGCTCACCATCTTATCGCTCACCAACAAGGGCAGTACTGTCATCAGCTCCGCATCTATGCTTACCTGAGCGTGACGCACCTTGCCGAATTCGGCAGCGTCTTTATCCAGATGGATAACCTTGGCGTTCACCGCAAAGGCGTCCAGCTTGCCGGTGACCCGGTCGTCGAAACGGGCGCCAACCACAACTAGCAGATCACTCTGTTGAACTGCCAGATTGGCGGCTTTTGTACCGTGCATGCCGAGCATGCCCAAAAACAGCTCGTCATCCGGATCCAGGGTGCCGATTCCCTTGAGGGTGGTCACCGCCGGCATACCTGTTTGCCGGGCAAAAGCACGTAATTCTGCCTCGGCATTGGCCATGCCGACACCGCCACCGACATACAACACCGGCTTCTTCGCCTTCGTCAGTAGTGCCTGAGCCTGAGCCAGGGCGTCTTCATCCAGGGCATTGGGTTCGGTGCTGAAACTCGGGGTTGCCTTGGGCTCAACCAGCGCAACCTGAATATTTTTGGGCACGTCGATCAACACGGGGCCGGGGCGGCCGGAGCGGGCCACTTCGAAGGCTTCGGCGATAACGGCACCAAGATCCTCGACATTTTCCACCAGATAGGAGTGCTTGGTGCAGGATAACGACATGCCCAGCACGTCCACTTCCTGAAAGGCATCGGTGCCGATGGCTGCCATCGGCACCTGACCAGTAATGGCCACCAGCGGAATGGAGTCGAGCATGGCATCGGCCAGACCGGTGATCAGGTTGGTAGCCCCGGGGCCGGAAGTGGCCATACACACACCCACCTGACCACTGGCTCTGGCATAGCCCACGGCAGCCAAGGCGGCAGCCTGCTCATGACGACACAGCAAATGCTCCACTCCACCGTCGTAGAGCGCGTCATAGAGCGGCATGATGGCGCCGCCGGGGTAACCGAAGATCTGGGTGACTCCCTGTTGTTTCAAAGTCTGAACGATGTACTGTGCGCCATTCATTTTATTGCTGTCCATGTGTTACTGCCAAAGCCGGTTTAAAAAAAACCCCCGAGTGGGTGACTCGGGGGTTTTGCGTTGTTGTCTGCCGGTTATTTTACGTTTCGTCAGACCACAGTGCCCCGAGAGGTGATTTTATAATCACCACTAGGACCACGATAATGCTGACGAAACGTACAAAGAAATTCATGTCACCGACCGTTAAATAGGATGAAGAGCCGGAACCTTCGACTCAAGCAGACCTATAGAACTAGCATGGTGAGCTAAGCTAGACAAGACTTTCTTGTTCACAATATTAAAAAACGGCCAAATCGGGGTAACGAAAAGGTAGTTAAAAAAGCTAAAAAAAGTTAATTTTTAAAAATAAAATATCAGGGAGACCGGATGTCACTCGCCGTTGTTTTTGCCCGCGCCAGTTTGGGCGTCGCCGCGCCACTGGTCACCGTTGAAGCCCATCTTGCCAATGGTCTGCCCGCCTTCAATATCGTCGGTCTGCCGGAAACCACGGTCAAGGAAGCCCGGGATCGGGTACGCAGTGCCCTGCTGAATTCCGGTTTTGAATTTCCCGCCCGGCGTATCACCGTCAACCTGGCTCCCGCCGATCTGCCTAAAGACGGGGGCCGTTTCGATTTGCCCATCGCCATGGCTATTCTTGCCGCCTCAGGCCAAGTCCCCGCCACCAGCCTGGAGCAGCTGGAGTTTCTGGGCGAGCTGGCACTGACCGGGGCGCTGCGATCGATTAAAGGCGCCCTGCCGGCGGTACTGGCCGCCCGCGACAGTGAGCGGATACTGGTACTGCCCGCCGGCAATGGTATAGAGGCCGGTGTGATCCACCCCTGCCCGGCCCGGCTGGCTCCCCACCTTCTGGCCATTACCGCCTGGTTGCAACAAGAAGGAGAATTAGCGGTTCCAGAACGAGTCATATCGGAAGAACGCGACTATATCACCGATCTTTGCGATGTGATCGGCCAGGAAGGTGGCAAGCGGGCACTCGAGATTGCCGCCGCCGGCGAGCACAATCTGCTGCTGCTCGGCCCGCCCGGTACCGGCAAGAGCATGCTAGCCAGTCGCCTGCCGGGGCTGCTGCCGCCGATGAGCGAGGAGGAAGCGCTCGAGACCGCCGCCATCAGGTCCATCAGTGGTCTGAACCTGGATCCAGAAAACTGGCGACTGCGGGCCTTTCGTCAGCCTCATCATTCGGCCTCTGCCGTGGCGCTGGTAGGCGGAGGCAGCTATCCCAGACCCGGGGAAATTTCTCTGGCCCATAACGGAGTACTGTTTCTCGATGAAATGACCGAATTTGAACGACGGGTACTGGATGCCCTGCGCGAACCGCTGGAAACCAGCAGTATCTCCATCGCCCGGGCGGCGCATCGGGTAACGTTTCCCGCCCGCTTTCAGCTGATAGGCGCCATGAACCCCAGCCCTTGCGGCCATTATGCAGATGGCTACAGCCGCAGCTCTTCCGAGCAGATACTGCGTTACCTGAGCAAAATATCCGGGCCTTTTCTGGATCGTTTCGATCTGTCGGTAGAAATACCACTATTACCCCCGGGAGAGCTGAGTCGCATACGGCCCAAAGCCGAAGGGTCGGCCCAGATACGCAAGAGGGTACTGGCAGCCAGAGAACGACAACTAAAACGCGCCGGCAAAACCAATGCCCGGCTCAGTGCCGCCGAGCTGGATAAGTTCTGCCCACTGGAGCAGGAGGATGCCTTGTTTCTGGAGCAGGCTCTGCACCGAATGAAACTCTCCATCCGCGCTTGGCATAAATTGATCCGGGTCGCCAGAACCATAGCCGATCTGAACGACGAACAAGAAATAGGGCGCCATCATTTAATCGAAGCGCTGGGCTACCGGGCCATGGATCGGCTGCTACAACAGTTACAGAGCTGAGCCGGTAAGACGCTGCTATACCTAAACAGACGGCCTTGGCCTAAAGGAGTAACGGATGAAAAGTGCGAAGGAGTTTGCCATTTGGCTGCATGAACGCTTCAAGGAGGCGAAAAGTGGGGTTTATCTGACCAAAGCAGATATAGCCGCGCTCTCCGGAAGGCAGCGCTTTACTCACGAGTTCATCACCGATATTCATTATGAACTGGCGTTAAAGGGCATGGGATTTGTCACCGACACCCACCGGGAGAAATTTTATCTGTTCCATCTGCCTACAACCTATTGGCAGGCCCAGGGGGATGGCTATCAGGAAGACAGTCAGTCCAACGTTCGTACCATAGTCCAGAGCAAGCGCCATACGTCATGACACCCGGAGCCATGATGCGGCGGGCCGCATCATGGCAAGACCGATTATCCTACCGACAGCAAATACTCCACCACCCGGTAAAACCGCTCTTCCGAGCCTATTTCGCTCATGTTCAGCTGATACTTGTCCCTGACCACTATGGTGGGCGTGCCGCGCACATTGAAGCGCTCTGTGGCCTTGTCGTACTGGGCGACCATGCCATTAAGTGCAAAGCTGTTGATCACG
This sequence comes from Oceanisphaera arctica, assembly GCF_002936955.1. GTDB lineage: Bacteria > Pseudomonadota > Gammaproteobacteria > Enterobacterales > Aeromonadaceae > Oceanimonas > Oceanimonas arctica. Next base: position 38,483 of record NZ_MPZM01000025.1, read on the forward strand.
CCATCGAAAGCCTTGGCTTCAACACCATTAGCAACGAAGATCGCCTTGATATCATCCAGACCATTGGGCATTTTTTTCTGCCGATGGATCTGGTCGAAGATAACCGGCGTCAGCTTGTCGTCCACCTTGAGCAGTACGGCAGCACCATAGGCGCGCTGCAGCACGGGGCCCATTTCCCGACCGAGAAAAGAAACCGGTACTTTCTGCAACTGTACTTCGGGTACCCGCTCTTGCAGTTTTTCCATCAGTGGCTCAAAGCTGTAGCAATGCGAGCACACATAAGAGAAAAACTCGGTCACTTCCGGTTTGCTGCTGGCGGTTTCATTCACCACAGTGTATTCAACGCCCTCCTTGAATTCGGGAGCGGCACTGGCCAGTGGAGCCAACAGCAGGGCAAACAAAACAACAATATATTTTTTCATACAGGATCCCATTCAGTAGAGGCTGACTCACGTTAAGTAATCAGTTCCAGGAGGTCAAGGATAATGGTACTGCATCCAGACTCTGCAATTGATCGGATAATACTCGAATTTGCTGTTGCCAGTAGTCTTCGGTGTTAAACCAGGGAAAATTGGCCGGAAAGGCAGGATCAGACCAACGCGCCGCCAACCAGGCCATATAGTTAACCATCCGCATGGCTCTTAGTGGTTCAATCAGCGACAGCTCTGCCGCATCAAATTCCCGCACCGTCTCGTAACCGGCCAGCAGGGTGTCCAGCTGCAACAGCTGTTCCTGACGACTACCGCTGAGCATCATCCACAGATCCTGTACCGCCGGACCGGTGCGGCAATCATCGAAGTCGAGCAGCCAGAGTCCGTCACGCCACAGTATATTGCTGACATGGCAGTCACAATGCAGGGTCAGCTGCTGTTTGGGCCGATATAGTGCGGTCGCTTTCTCCACCACCTCATTCAGCCGGGCAAAAAATTCGCCCCGCAGTCGATTCGGTATCCGAGCCTCTTGCTCAAGCACCCGTTGAGCCCGCAACAGATAGTCATCGGTACTCAACTGTGGTCGATGGTGCAGCACAAACTGCTCTCCTACCGTGTGTAACCGCCCCAGTTGCTCTCCCAACGCCTCAAGCTGATCGAGGTTATCGGCCTCGAACTGACGACCGGATACCGAGGGCCAGACCGCAAACAGCATGTTGCCGTGTTCGAAAACGCTGTTTTGATCACGTATGAGCGGTACCGCCACGCGAACACCGGCATCATCCAGGGCGAACAGAAAATCATGTTCCTCCTGGATCTGCTGCCGGCTCCAGCGATGTGGGCGATAAAACTTGGCCACCAAGATGCCATCGGTATCACTCTTGAATCGGTAGACCCGGTTTTCATAGCTGTTCAACGCCATGAGTCCCGAATCGATATAAATGCCGACACTGACCAGCGCATCGGCAATCACATCGGGGGTAAGCTGGTAATAGTTCATGCCACTCCAAAAAAGACCGCAGCAACTGGCTGCGGTCTGAGGATATCAGTTAATCGAGCTGAAGAACTTACTCTTGCTGCGTAACCTGGCCTTGCTGTCGTTTTCATCAAGCCCGGTATGAGTCATCACGAAAGTGATGTCCTTGACCGGCATTGACAGCAGGTAAGGATCCACCGCCAGACTGATCGGCAAGCTCAATACCTCACCACCGCGAACCACGACTTCTTCGGGACCTATCCACTCAACATCATCTATCCCCTCGACACGAAGCCGGTAGGTTTCGGTGTCCAGCGTCTTGTTCATGATTTTCAGGGTATAGGTATTCTCTACCAGCCCTTCGGCAGTTTCACGATAGAGCTGGTTTCGATCCCGGATGATCTCGATACCCATCGGCATGATATTGGATGCCATATAAGCAAAGGCGGCCAGCATCAGCACCATGACAATGCCGTAACCAATCAGCTTGGGTCGCCCCACATCGCTTTCTCCGTGCTGCAACTTGTGCTCTGTGGTATAGCTGATAAGCCCTCTTTCATAGCCCATTCGATCCATGGTCTGATCACAGGCATCCACACAGGCACCGCAGTTGATGCACTCATATTGCAGACCGTCACGAATATCAATTCCCGCCGGACAGACCTGAACACAGAGATTGCAATCGATACAGTCACCCAGCCCCAGCTTTTCGGGATCCGCCTTGCGTGGACGCGGGCCACGGCTCTCGCCCCGCTCGACGTCATAGCTGACCGTATAGGTGTCTTTATCAAACATGGCGGACTGAAAGCGAGAATAGGGACAGATGTGGGTACACATTATGGTGCGCATCCAGCCCGCATTACCGTAAGTACAGAACGCAAAGAACAGCACCCAGAATCCGATCCAGAAGCTGGTCGAAAAGGTCAGCAGATCTACCGCCAGCTCTCTTGCCGGAACGAAATAGGCGATGAAGGTAAAACCGGTAAAAAGTGATACCGCCAGCCAGGAAAGATGCTTGGCACTCTTGCGCCATATCTTGTTGAAGTTCCATGACGACTTGTCCAGCTGGCGGCGTTTGTTGGCGCTGCCTTCCAGCTTTTCCTCGAACCAGATAAACGCGAAAGTCCATACCGTCTGGGGGCACAGGTAGCCACACCATACCCGTCCGAGGAAAGTAGTGATAAAGAACAGAGCGAAGGCCGCCACCATCAACAGCAGAGCCAAAAGAGTCAGATCCTGTGGCCAGATAGTGGTCGAAAATATCTGAAAACGCTGCTGCTCTACATCAAACAGTAACGCCTGTCGTCCATTCCAGCTCAGCCAGGGACCCACTGTAAACAACAGCATGAAAAACCATCCCATCATCTTGCGCAGCTGCTGCCATTGTCCTTTTTGCGCTCGTACATAGATGTGACCTTCGTCTGTAGGCCTGTGGGAACGCACCGCCTCGGTGACATCCTTGATGTCTATCTGCTTATGTTTATCGTTCATCATGCTCACATAGTTGTTCTGACTGACTGCGACCGAATGTTCTACTCGACAAGCTCTTGTTAACTTGCAGATAAGATACGAGTTATGCGGCATTTTGCAGCAAAACACTCGATTAAAAGGTGACACAGGTCACTCTTTTCCGAGCCAGGATCGGTTCATGCTATACAGGACATCATGATAGAGCATTCCGACACCCCCGTACCATGACAGTGATCAGTAATACCAATTCCATTCAGTATCTGATCAGATTGAGGCCTCTGGTGCCAGAGGCAACACAGCCGCCTCGCCGTAAACCCATCGATGGGGCTCGTGAATGCCATCTGACCGCCAGGGAAGGGGGGAATGCCGGAACGGCAGGAACATTTTCCGGCCATGGCATTTCACGGTCGTGGGAGCCGTTCTCTGTTGCCTCTTCTTGAACACCGAGTTGCCCGAAGACGGCGCCAACAGGCCACGCCGAAGCATCAAGGAGGACGAAGGGATCTGCTTCACCGACCATCACATGACAGGGAAGTCATGTGCTGAGCGTCACAGGGAGGTGCTTGAGCGGGTCGGAGAAGCTGGCCCTTTGTCCGGGATTGATATAACAGTCAAAAAGATCGAACAGACAGGCTCCAGAGCTCTCCGGAACAGAAAAACAATGAGGAATAAAAGACAGGCAAAACAAAAAGCCCCGCTCGTTGAGCGGGGCTTGGTGATAGGTGTTTGACTGTGACCTACTTTCACATGGCAGCTGCCACACTATCATCGGCGCGGGTGCGTTTCACTTCTGAGTTCGGCATGGGATCAGGTGGGACCACAACGCTATGGCAGTCAAACAAAACTGGTTGTATCTAATTTTAATCTGGTGCTGATACCCGGATTCGAACTGGGGACCTCACCCTTACCAAGGGTGCGCTCTACCAACTGAGCTATATCAGCGGAA
>NZ_MPZM01000026.1 GCF_002936955.1 Oceanisphaera arctica
GCCAGCCCCCGAATATGCTCCCCCAGGGTCAGCTCAATCCGCGCCTGTTGGCCATCGCCACTCAGCTCGAGGTGGCTCGGCCAGGATTGCTTGCCTACCTTGTTCAGCGGTGGTGGCAAGCGGCTGGCCAGACCTTGCAGCGCAGAGTCGGCCTCGAAGCGATAATCCAGTTCACCCTGCTCCGCCAGCGTCAGCTTGAGTTTGCCGCGCCAGTCGGCCGCGCCGCGTAACGCCTGCAGCGGAGGATACACTCGTGCCAGCTCGGCTGCCTGCAGCCGCCCTCTCATGTCGATGCCCACCTCGTAGCCGGCAGCGGTCTGCTGCCCGCGGTAATCCAGCTTCAGTGGTTGCCCGTTCCAGTTGGCCTCCATGGCCTCGAACCGGGTTTGCCGATCATCGAACAGCAAACGACCGCTGACCTCGTCGAGCAGCAGATCCAGCGGTTTGACTCGCACCCTGTTGTGCGCAAAGTCGACCTGGCCGTCTACCGCCACCTGGCCGCCGTGCAACGGAATTTCCAGCGCCAGTCGGCCTTTCAGCGGGCCCGTCACCTGTACTTGCCCCAGGGTGGTGCCGACCGAGGTCGCCAGGGGAGAGTCCTGCAGATAGGCAGTCACCGCCTCGCCTTCTCCTGCGATGTCGGCACTGAGCTGCAGTTTGGCTGCCTTCTTCAGCGGCACTATGCGCGCATCGATGGCGCGTGCGGTCACAGCACCCAACCGCCCCTCTGATCCCCGCATGTAAAGGCCATCATTTTCAAACAGCAGATCCAGGCTGAGATCGGTCAGCGGCTGCCAGTGTGGATCGAAGCGAAACTCGGCCTGACGCAGCGGTACCCGGGCCTGAAAAATACCGCTGCCATTTTTATAGGGAAAGCCGTTGAGCCGACCGTACCAGAGCACCTCGGCACCGTCGGCCTGGCCCCTGCGGATGGCTCCCTGCAGATAGTCCACCAGCGGCGCGCCCATCAGCGGCTCGGGGAAATAACTGAAAGCCCGCTCGGCCCGCAAGACATCTACCCGCGCCGAGGTGCTGAGCAGGGGCGCGCCCTGGCTCGGTAACTTCAGGCTGAACCAGCCCTGCAGCGCCAGATCGGCGGTGTTTACCGCAAGCGTGTCGCTCCACAACAGCCAGCCGTCCGATTGCTTCTGCCAGCGCAACCCGGTCGACAGCCGCTGCATCGGCCAGGGCTCACGGAAGGTACCGTCGTAGACCCAGTCGGCCGCCTCTTGCTGATTCAAGCTCAATTGGCCCTGGTTGGTAGCCAGCAGAAAATGGCCATTGAGGCCCCGGGTTTGCGGTGTCCATTCGAAGGCGCTGGTACTGACGTCTTCCAGCTCGCCCTGCCAGCGCCAGTCGTCACCGGCAACGGTGGAGGAAAAATAGAGGTTGGTCAGATGGCCCCTGGGAGCAATACCCGCCAGCTGGCGAGCGGTGGCCGGCCAGAAGCTTTCGCCCCACTGGGCCAGCAGGGCCAGATCGGTAAAGGTGAGCCGATCCAGATAGCCATGCAGCCGCTCCTGCTGTCTGTCCAGCTGAAGGTGCCAGCTCGGCCAGGCATCACCGTCGACACTGATGTCGATATTGCTGCTGGCCAGCTGCCAGCCCGCTTCTGTCGGCTGCCACTGCACCCTACCGCCACCAACCGACACCTGATGATCATCGCCCCAGCGCAGCTGGTTTTCGCCCAGGTCGAGCATCCCGGCGCTGAGCTGACCCTGTTGCCATTCCAGCCACAGTTCGAAGTCGAGATCGGCGCTCACCTCCGGGTCCCCTGGCCGGATACGGGAGATCATGGCCGAGGCATCGACACCATCGGCTTGCAGATAGATGCTGCCATCGAGCCGATCGCTCGGACCGGCAAAACGGCTGCTGATGCGCACTTGCTGGTCGGTATCGGGACCAAAACCCAGGCGGCCCTGCCCCTGATGCAGACCGGGCGCATTCTGCCAGTGCAGGGCAGGAAGATGCAGCTCGAACAAGTCCTGCTGCGGTGTGGTCACCACCAGCAGGGCATCGTGCAGGGAGAAGCGCTCCACCCCATCGAGCGCCAGATGGGGCAACCAGCTCAAATCGGTGTCTTGGGCGGCCTTGCGTTCGCCGCTCAGGTTCAGGGGCAGACGCAGGCCATCCAGGGTCAGTTCATTCAGCACAGGCCGCCACTGGCGCAGACTTTGCCATAACTGCACACTCACCAGGGCGCGACGCAGGGTGATGGCCGGCTCTTCGGGGCGGTGCAGGCTGACCTCGTTCACCACCAGCACAGGGCCGTAATCCTGCCAGCGCAGGCCCAGGTGGCCCACTTCCAGGGTCAGCTGCTGCTCGCTCAACAGCCGATCCAGCCACTGCTGCTGCCAGCTGGCCAGCCAGGGCGAGCCGAAGCGCAGCAGGGTCACCAGCACCGCCAGCAGCACCGCCGTTACCGCCAGACCCAGCCAGGCCCAGTTCAACCCTCGCCTGAACACCACAGACACTACATCATCACCACGTCAAACTGTTCCTGGTTATACAGGGGCTCGCTGCTGACCTTGACCTGCTTGCCGATAAACACCTCCAGCTCCGCCAGCATGTGGGACTCATCCTCCTGCAACGCCGAAGCCACGGCCAGGGCTGCATAGACCACGAACTTGTCGGCGTCGTAGGCCTTGTTGACCCTCGTTATCTCGCGCAGTATCTCGTAACAGACGGTTTCCACCGTCTTGACCCGGGCCCGGCCATTGCACTCGGGGCAGGCGCCACAGAGTATATGTTCCAGGCTTTCCCGGGTGCGCTTGCGGGTCATTTCCACCAGCCCCAGCTGGGAAAAACCGTTGACGTTGGTCTTGGCCCTGTCCCTCGACAGCGCCAGTCCCAGGCTGTGCAGCACCCGTCGCTTGTGATCCTCGTCGTACATATCGATGAAGTCGATGATGATGATGCCGCCCAGGTTGCGCAGCCGCAGCTGGCGGGCGATGGCCTGGGTGGCTTCGGTATTGGTGTTGAAAATGGTTTCTTCGAGATTGCGGTGGCCGACGAAGGCGCCGGTGTTGATGTCGACCGTGGTCATGGCCTCAGTCTGATCGATGATGAGGTAGCCACCGGACTTGAGCTCGACCTTGCGATCCAGCGCCCGCTGAATCTCGTTTTCCACATCGTAAAGGTCGAAGATCGGCGAGCTGCCCTGATAATACTCGATCTTGCCGGACAGCTCGGGCACGAATTCCTCGACGAAGGTACACATCGTCTCGTAGGTGATACGGGAGTCGACCCGGATCCGGTCCAGCTCGGCGCCGACGAAATCCCGCACGATACGACAGGCCAGTCCCAGATCTTCATACAAGATGGAGCAGGAAGGATATTTGCCGCGCCGTTCCTGGATTTTGCGCCACAACCGCTTGAGAAAGGCCGCATCCTGCGCCAGCTCGGTTTCACCGATGCCTTCGGCGGCGGTGCGGATGATATAGCCGCCCTGCTCGTCGACATAACTGCCCACGATCTGCTTGAGGCGCTCCCGCTCCTGCTCCGAGTCGATGCGCTGAGAAACCCCCACATAGGCGCTACCGGGCATGAACACCAGATAGCGAGACGGCAAGGTGATATCGGTGGTCAGGCGCGCACCTTTGGTACCCAGGGGATCCTTGACCACCTGTACCACTATGTCCTGGCCCTGGCGGACCAGCTCGGCGATATTGCCGGCCTGAAAATGCGCCTGTTCCTTGGTATCTACGCATTCGGTATGAGGCACTATGTCGGAGGCATGCAGAAACGCCGCCCGCTCACCGCCAATATCGACAAAGGCCGCCTGCATGCCGGGCAGCACCCGACTAACCTTGCCTTTGTAGATATTGCCGACGATGCCACGTCGGGCCTGACGCTCCACATGCACTTCCTGCAGAATACCGTTTTCCACCAGCGCCACCCGGGTTTCCGCGGGGGTCATATTGATTATCAGTTCTGCAGACATGCCTGTTCCGCCATAGGTGAATTAAAGGGTCTCTAAACTACCATAGAATGGCGGCCAGATAAGGGGTCAGCCCGACAAAACCCCACCCCGGCGCAACAGGGCTTCGGTTTCCACCAGCGGCAATCCGACCACGGCGCTGTAACTGCCGTTGATGCGTACCACGAAGCGGCCGGCCAGCCCCTGAATACCGTAGCCACCGGCCTTGTCGGTCGGCTCACCACTGGCCCAGTAACGCTCGATATCGGTTTCGCTCAGCGTCCGGAAGCTGACCTCGGTAGTGACCAGCACCACCTCGAGCCGGCCTTGCCAGGCCAATGCCATGGCGGTCATCACCTGATGGTTGCGACCGGACAGTCGTCGTAGCATGGACAGGCCATCGGCCTTGTCTACCGGCTTCTCCAGCACATCGTCATCCAGCACCACTATGGTATCGCCGGCCAGCACCGGCAGGGGGCGGGGTGCCATGGCGGCTCCGGCGGTGGCCTTGTCTTGGGCCAGGCGCTGCACATAGTCCGCCGCCGCCTCATTGGGCCGACGTTGTTCTTCGACCCGGGGCAACACCAGCTCGAACGGCACTTCCAGCATGACCAGCAATTCACTTCGGCGGGGCGAGGCGGAAGCAAGATAAAGCAAGGGGGGCATGAACAGACTCACGACAGGGCGAATTGCCGCCGGCATTTACGCAGCAGCAGAAAAATCCAGGGCCAGAACACCATGCTGCTGACGATGGACCAGAAATAGGGATAATCGAGCTGAATATCACGGTTCATGTAGGCGGCCCAGAAGATCAGCAGCTTGTTCAGTATCGCTAGGGCGCCGACCACGAAGGCCTGCTGCCAGACCGAGTAGTTGCGCATGCGCTGAAACTGGGCGGCGGCGAGGTACACGGGTATCACCAGCGCCAGGGCATGGACGCCCAGCACAGAGCCGAGCAGCAAATCCAGCATCAGTCCCGAGAAAAACGCCGTGCCCACGTTGGCCCGGTGCGGCAGGGCTATAGTCCAGTAAATCAGGGTAACCAGCAGCCAGTCGGGCCGGAAAGGCGCGATCAGATCCGGCAGCGGCAAAATCGACAGGATCAGCGCCAGCAACAGGCTGACGCCGATCACCAGCCGTCCCTTCAGGGAAAAGCTTCTCATTGAGGGGCTCCTTCTGCCGCTTGCTCTGATGCGACGTCATCCACATCGATGACCTTTGGCTCAGGCCACAGCAACAGCAGGTAACGCACCCTATCGAGGGCGGCGAAGGGCTGTACCCGAATATCGGCAAAGGGCTGGCCTTCTTCGTAACCGACCCGGCTGACCCGTCCGACCGGATACCCTTCGGGAAAGCGTCCTGCCAGGCCGGAACTGAGCAGTACATCCCCCTCGCGGATATCGGTGTTGCGGGTAATGTTGTGCAACAACAGCCGATCGAGCTGGCCACTGCCACTGGCGATGGCCCTGATATCGTTGCGCGCCACTCGCACCGGTATACCGTGGCTGGTATCGGTGATCAGCAGCACCCGACTGGTGGTCTTGCCCACCGAAATAACCTGCCCGACAACACCCTGCTCATTGAGCACCGGCTGGCCTTCGAACACCCCTTCGAGACTGCCTTTATCGATTACTACCTGGTGAGAGAAGGGATCCGTGTCTACCGCCATGATCTCCGCCACCATGCGACGAGTATCGAAGCGCACCGGCGAGCCAAGCAAATCGCGCAGACGTTGATTTTCCTGCTCGAGATGACGCAGCCGCAACAGATCGTCCCGCAACAGGAACAGCTCCTGATCCAGGCGTTGGGACTGGGCCAGCAGAGACTGGCGCGACATCAGCTGACTGGAGGCGGCATCGAGCAACAGCCGAGGGCTGTTGGCCATGTACTGCAGAGGACTCACCAGCGAGTTGAGATAGACCTTGGCCCCGGTAAAGCTGTGATAGCGACTGTCGGCGATAATCAGCAGCAAAGACGCAACCACCGCCAGTGCCAGGCGGATAGGTAAGGAAGGACCACGACCGAAAATCGGTTTCATAGCGGAATAGACAGGCCGGAGAACCCGGCCCCGTTATCAATCGTAATGGAACAGATCCCCGCCGTGCATGTCGATCATTTCCAACGCCTTGCCACCACCACGGGCAACACAGGTCATGGGATCATCGGCGACCACGACGGGAATGCCGGTTTCTTCCATCAATAACCGGTCCAGATCGCGCAGCAGGGCGCCACCGCCGGTGAGCACCATGCCCCGCTCGGAAATATCGGAAGCCAGTTCGGGCGGTGACTGTTCCAGCGCTACCATGACGGCACTGACGATACCCGAGAGCGGCTCTTGCAGCGCTTCCAGGATCTCGTTGGAGTTCAGGGTAAAGCTGCGCGGTACCCCTTCGGCCAGGTTGCGGCCGCGCACTTCGATTTCCAGCACCTCGTCACCCGGATAGGCCGAGCCCACCGCGTGCTTGATACGCTCGGCGGTCGCTTCACCGATCAGAGAGCCGTAGTTGCGGCGCACATAATTGATGATGGACTCGTCGAAGCGATCGCCGCCCACCCGTACCGACTGGGAATACACCACACCGTTGAGGGAGATGATGGCTACTTCTGTGGTACCACCACCGATGTCCACCACCATGGAGCCGGTGGCTTCGGAGACCGGCAGGCCGGCACCGATGGCCGCAGCCATGGGCTCGTCGATCAGATAGACCTCACGGGCACCGGCACCCAGGGCTGATTCCTTGATGGCCCTGCGCTCTACCTGAGTAGAGCCGCAAGGCACGCACACCAGCACACGCGGACTGGGGCGGAAGAAATTATTGTCGTGCACCTGTTTGATAAAATGCTGCAGCATTTTCTCGGTGACATAAAAATCGGCAATCACGCCGTCTTTCATCGGACGGATGGCGGCGATATTGCCAGGAGTCCGTCCCAGCATCTGTTTGGCGGCATGGCCGACGGCGGCAACACTCTGGGCCGAACCGGATCTTTCCTGGCGAATCGCCACGACGGAAGGCTCGTTCAGAACAATGCCCTGATCTTTGACGTAGATGAGAGTGTTGGCTGTTCCCAGATCGATGGAAAGATCGTTGGAAAACATGCCTCTTAGCTTTTTAAACATATGCTGAAGGGGATCCTAGGTTGAGAAACCGGAAAGTGCGGCTAACTTTATCAATGCAGCCGGTTTCAGGCAAGGAGCAAGCGCAGCTAAAGCCGCTCACAGAGGGGGATGAGCTTGAATAACAGGATAAGTTCCCTACACTTGCACGATCATCCCTGTGGTATTAATTTTTCGTGTCTGATCTTTCTTGCTGGCAACATCTGTACCAGCTGCAGCGCCCCTCGCCACTGCAGCGGCTCTGCCACCCCCTGCTGGAACAACATCGGCTGACCCTGTGGATCAAGCGCGATGACCTGCTGCATCATCTTATCTCGGGCAACAAGTGGCGCAAACTGAAATATACACTGCGCCAGGCGCTGTCGGAGCAAGCCGGGGGGCTGCTCAGCTTCGGCGGTGCCTATTCCAATCACCTGCACGCCCTGGCCGCCGCCGGCCACCGGCTGGGCCTGCCCACAGTGGGCATGGTGCGAGGCGAATCCCATAGCAACAATCCCACTCTTGAAGACGCCCGTCGCTGGGGTATGACGCTGGAATTTGTCGACCGGCAGCAGTACCGCCGCCGTCAGGACGCCGACTGGCTGGCAGAGCTGACCCGGCGCCATCCCGGTTATCTCATTATTCCCGAAGGCGGCAGCTGCCCGCAGGCCCTGCCGGGTGTAGCTGAATTGTGGCAAGAGGTGGGGCAGGAGTTGCCCGAACTGGATGAAGTCATACTGCCGGTGGCCAGTGGCGGCACCCTGGCCGGGCTGCTGTCCGCCCGCCCGGCCAGCACCCGGGTACGCGGCTATGCGGTCTTGAAGGGCGCAGGCTGGCTGGCCGAGGAGGTGTGTCGACTGTATCCGCCGGCGGCACAGGATAACGGCTGGCAACTCGAACTGAGCCACCACGGCGGCGGCTATGCCAAAAGCTCGGCGGCCGACAAGGCGGCCATCGCCGAACTGGCAGTGCAGCTCAAGGTACCCCTCGAAGCCATCTACAGCGGCAAGGCGCTGTTGGGGCTGTTTCGGGATATTGCCGACGGCCGCTATGCCGCCGGCAGCCGCCTGTTGTTTCTGCACACCGGCGGCATGCAGGGCGCGCGAGGTGCGCTATAGCAGTTCAAATCGTTCCGGGCGGGAGAAAAAATAGCCCTGACCGGCATAGACACCCAGCTGATGCAGGCATTCCCATTCGGCGGCGGTTTCGACGCCCACCGCAATCACTCGCGTCCGGCTGCCGACACTGTTGCCGACCAGGCTTCTGACCGCCATCTGATTGACGGGTTTGCCGTCGATGTCTCGCACCAGGCTGGGATGCAGCTTGAGATAATCCAGCTCATAGTCCTTGATATATTGCGCACTCACCACATCCTGCCCAGCATGATCCACCGCCAGTCCACAACCCAACGCCTTGAGCGCGCGCAGCGGCTTGCTCAAGGCCTGAAAATGCCGGCTCACCTGGGCTTCCGACAGCTCGATCACCAACCCATTGAGCTGCGCTTTGGGCAACTGGATCAATTCGAAAATCAACCAGCGATGAAAGCCGCCATTCAACAGGCTGGCCGCGGAAATATTGAGTGCCAGGGGCGAACACCGATCGCTTTCCTGCAGCAGCGTCAGGGCGCGCAGCACCATGGCACAATCCAGCTCCTTCAACAGGCCACATTTTTCCGCCATGGGCAGAAAATGCCCGGCCGACAGCTCTCTGCCCTGCTCGTCCTGGATCCGGGCCAACAGCTCATAGATGATCGGCTCCTGCTCCGGCCCGGTATAGATGCCCTGCCGGTCGAGCCGAACCCTGTCCTGCTCCAGTTGACGGCCTAGCAAAGTGCGCCAGCGCACAGTTCCCTTGCCACTGCTCTCTTCGGTCACGCCCTTGTAATACATGAAGTAACCATCACCGCCCTGCAGAGCTGCGCTACGCAGCGCCAACTCGGCTTCCTCTTCCACCTGAGGCAACAATTCACCACAGCGAAAACAGACGCCGCCGATAAACAGCGCAGGCTCTCGTACCTCATCCGGCCAGTGCAGACGGCGTAGCAGCTTCATCACCTGCCGCGCCGCTTCCTGCGCTTCGCTTTCCACCAGGTTAGGAAACAGCAGAGCGAAGGTATTACCGGTGTAGCGGGCCTGCAAGGCCCCGGGATAACGGCGGATCAAGTGCCCCAGATAGACCGAGGCCGACGTCAGCAGCTCATCGCCCCGCTCGTAGCCCAGTTTGTAGTTGATCGGCTCCAGATCCTGTAGCTCCACCAGCAACAGGGCCCCGGAGTGACTGGACGGATCATTCAACGCAGCCTCCAGCCGGTTATCGAAAAACACCCGGTTGCCGATGCCGATTTTTTTGTCTACAAACACATTGGCACGCATGAAGGTATCAAACCGACTGCGTTCCTTGCCCGCCTCTTTCAGATCACGAAGCAGCTTGTCCAGCGCCTGACTGGCCTGATGCGGCCATTCCTCCTGCGGATTATGCTGCAACATGCTGAGCTTACCTTCGAGGATCAACTGGCCACGTAGATCGAGTAGCTCGGCACCTCGCAGCTGTCGACGAAACCAGCGCAGGCTGAACAGCATGCCGACGAACACCAGTATAATAGCGGCGGTCACGCCAGAAAGAGCAGCCAGGGAGTGATCAATTTCATAAAAAGGCGGGCGCAACACCAGATGCACACTCAGACCCGGATGTGCACTCAATGGCTGTTGGTATTCGAGGGAAAGCTCATCGGCCTGCAGCTGCTGGCCAGACTGATAACGATACTGCGGGCCAGACTCATTCTGAACCGAAAAGTCGATAATGTCGTTCACATCGAGCAGCGCCGGCAACCAGCGAACTATGCTCTCCTGCCGTTCGGCGCCACTTTGCCAGCCTTCATTGACCAGGCGCACCACCGAATCGACCTGCCGCTGCTGGTAGGCGGTTCCCATCTGATAGAAGCTGATCCCGGCTCCTATCAGCACCATCAGCACGGCCGCCAGTATGCACATGGTGATGGTGGCAATAAACTGATTGGTAAATCTCATTGATGTTCCCTGACTGACTCCGGCTGATTCCGGCGTTCCTTCCCTGATGTTCCATTATCGTGAACCTGTATAAAACGATACAGCAAGTGCGTGTCATTCTCACGGGCCTGCCTGAAAGATAAGGCTTTTTGGCCATTATCGCCACAATAACAGCTAATAAAAAGCCCCTGATAACAGGGGCTTACATGGTATTCGTTACGAATGTTACCGTTTATGTCCTAGAATGGGATATCGTCATCGAAGTCCATCGGCGGTTCATTGTAGACGGGGGCCTGATTCTGAGGCTGGCTCTGGGGTTTCGGCGCCGGCTTGTTTTGCTGGCCGTACTGGGGCTGCCCCTGAGGCGCACCCTGTTGCTGGCCACCCTGCTGCCCCCAGTTACCCTGGCCGCCTTGTTGCTGACCACCTTGTGGCTGACCGCCCTGCTGCTGGCCAGCTTGTTGTTGACCCCAGCCGCCCTGACCGCCACTTTGGCCACCGCTTTGACCGCCACCCTGCGGGCGTCCACCCAGCATCTGCATGCTGCCGCCAACATCGACCACGATTTCGGTGGTATAGCGATCCTGACCATCCTGGCCTTGCCACTTGCGGGTTTGCAGGCGTCCTTCCACATAGACCTGAGAGCCTTTGCGCAGATATTCACCGGCAATTTCGGCCAGCTTGCCGAAGAACACCACCCGGTGCCATTCGGTACGTTCTTTCTGCTCGCCGCTCTGCTTGTCGCGCCAGCTCTCGCTGGTGGCCAGGGTAATATTGGCAACCGCGCCCCCGCTGGGCATATAACGTACTTCGGGATCCTGGCCCAGGTGGCCGATCAGGATAACTTTATTGATGCCTCTATTGGCCATAACTCGCTCCGCACTCACAGGTTGATCAGGCGCCGGGCCTGATCCAGTTCAAAAATATTGCCATCTACCTTCAGATAGGCGGCCCCCTCTTCGGGGATAATCAAGGCTTCATGCACGCCGGGCAGGGCCATCAGCCGCTGCAACAGTTGCTCGCGCCGATCATGGTTTTCTATATTAACACCGATGGACAGGATATGAGACCGAACCTTGCTCACGTTGGCCATGCCCGCCGCCAGCCAGAACCAGACTGCCATGCAGGCCGCCACCAACAGAAAGACCCCGGCACCACCCAGTTGCTGGAATAATAGCCCACCCAGTACACCGCCGAGAAAAGCGCCAAAAAACTGGCTGGTGGAATAAATACCCATGGCCGTGCCCTTAGCGCCCGCCGGCGCCAGCATAGACAGAAAGGCTGGCAACGAGGCTTCCATGAAATTGAAGGCGGTAAAATACAGCACCATCGCCAGCGCCAGCAGCCAGATCTGGCCCTTGCCTGCCGCCATCAGCAACAGGGCGACCATCATCACCAGAATGGAGGCCTGAAACAGCTGCTTGTTCAGATTGCGTCGCGCGCCCAGGATCAGAAAGGGCACTATCAGCACGAAGGACAACAACAAGGCGGGCAGATACAGCCACCAGTGGTGTTCCGCCGCCAGCCCGGCGTCGAGCAGGGTCAGCGGAAAGGCCACGAATACCGCGGTCAGGGTAAGATGCAACAGCATGATACCGAAATCCAGTCGCAGCAGTTGCCGGTCTTTCAGCAGCCGCCCGAACAGCTCGGGCGCGGCGGTCACATCACGGATCTGACCGCGATGAGCCGATTCAGGCAGCAGGAAGCGCACCATCAGGATGCCGACTACCGCCAGCAATGCCGTGGTCCAGAAAACACCCGACAAACCGAACAGGGACGCCAGCACCGGGCCCAGCACCATGGCGATGGCGAAGGAGATACCGATGCAGACTCCGATGATGGCCATGGCCTTGGTGCGGTTTTCTTCCCGGGTGATGTCGGCGGCCAGCGCCAGAATGGCACCGGCAATGGCGCCGGAGCCCTGCAGTACACGACCGACGGCCACGCCATACACGGAATCGGACAGCGCCGCCACCACAGAGCCCAGGGCAAACAGCGTCAGACCGGCATAGATTACCGGCTTGCGGCCGATGCGGTCCGACAGCCAGCCGGCGGGAATCTGCAACACAGCCTGGGTCAGGCCATAGATGCCGATGACGATGCCCACCCAGAGGGGTGAAAAGCCGATCAGATCTTTCCCGTAAAGGGCAAACACCGGCATAATCATAAACAAACCGAGCATCCGCATGCCGAAAATGCTCGCCAGGGTAAACGAGGCCCGCCGTTCGCGGGGGCTGAAGCCTTGCTCGTCGCTCATGGATATTCTTCCGCCGTTAACAGGATCAAAAAGAGACCTAGTTTAGCACGGTGACACTGTCAGGATTAATGCTTATTGTCCCTTGGCTGGCTATTCATCCAGTGCCATACTAGCCGGTCGAATTTACACCAAGGTAATGCTGCAGATGGATAAAATCGAAGTTCGCGGGGCCCGGACCCATAACCTGAAAAACATCAGCCTGGACCTGCCTCGGGACAAGCTGATCGTCATCACCGGCTTGTCCGGCTCGGGCAAATCGTCCCTCGCCTTCGATACCCTCTACGCCGAGGGCCAGCGCCGCTACGTGGAGTCGCTTTCTGCCTACGCCCGTCAGTTTCTCTCGCTGATGGAGAAACCGGACGTGGACCATATAGAGGGGCTGTCACCGGCCATTTCCATCGAGCAGAAGTCGACCTCCCACAATCCACGTTCCACCGTCGGCACCATTACCGAAATCTACGACTACCTGCGGCTGCTGTTTGCCCGCGTGGGCGAGCCCCGCTGCCCTACCCATTCGCTTCCTCTGGCGGCCCAGACCATCAGCCAGATGGTGGACAAGGTCATGGAACAACCGGAGGGCGATCGGCTGATGCTGCTGGCGCCGGTGATCCGCAACCGCAAGGGCGAACACAGCAAGCTGCTGGACAACCTGTCCGCACAGGGCTTTATTCGCGCCCGCATCGACGGCGAGGTCTGTGACCTGTCGGATCCGCCTAGCCTGGAGCTGCAGAAGAAACATACCATCGAAGTGGTGGTGGACCGCTTCAAGGTGCGCGAGGATCTGCAGCTGCGGCTGGCGGAATCGTTCGAGACGGCGCTGGAGCTATCCGGCGGCATTGCCTCAGTGGTGTCGATGGACGACGCAGATGACCCCGGCCTGGTCTTTTCCGCCAACTTCGCCTGCCCCCAGTGTGGCTATTCCATTGCCGAACTGGAGCCGCGCATCTTCTCGTTCAACAACCCGGCGGGCGCCTGCGACAGCTGCGACGGTTTGGGGGTGCAGCAGATCGTCGATCCGGACAAGGTGATCAGCAACCCGGAGCTGAGCCTGTCCGGCGGCGCCATCCGCGGCTGGGACAAACGCAGCTACTACTACTATCAGATGCTCAAGTCCCTGGCCGAGCATTACGACTTTGACCTTGAGGTTCCCTACCAGGAGCTGCCGGAACAGATACAGCAGGCGGTACTGTACGGCTCTGGCCGCACCAGCATCGAATTCAAATACATGAACGACCGCGGCGACGTGCTGGTGCGCAAGCATCCGTTCGAAGGCATATTGCACAACATGGAGCGCCGCTACCGGGAAACCGAGTCCAACTCGGTGCGCGAAGAGCTGGCCAAGTACCAGAGCCATCGCGCCTGCCCAGGCTGCAGCGGCACCCGCCTGAAAGAAGGGCCGCGCAATGTATTTGTGGCCGGCCACACCCTGCCCCAGGTCGCCGACATGGCCATCGGCGAGGCCCACGCCTTTTTTACCGGCATGGAGCTGACGGGACAGAAGGCGCAGATCGCCGACAAGATCTTCAAGGAGATCGTCGCGCGGCTGGGCTTTCTGGTGAACGTCGGCCTCAACTACCTGACCCTGTCGCGCAGCGCCGACACCCTGTCCGGCGGCGAGGCCCAGCGCATCCGGCTGGCCAGCCAGATTGGCGCCGGCCTGGTCGGCGTCATGTATGTACTGGATGAACCCAGTATCGGCCTGCACCAGCGAGATAACGAGCGCTTACTGTCGACCCTGACCCACCTGCGGGATCTGGGCAACACCGTGATCGTGGTGGAGCACGACGAAGACGCAATTCGCGCCGCCGACTATGTGCTGGACATAGGCCCCGGCGCCGGCGTGCACGGCGGAGAAATCGTGGCCCAGGGCACCCCCGCCGAAGTCATGGCCAACCCGGATTCCCTCACCGGCGCCTATCTGTCGGGCCGCGAGTGCATCGCCATACCGGACCAGCGTACTCCTGCGGGTGAGCACTGGCTAACGCTGAGCGGCGCCCGCGGCAACAACCTGCAAGACGTCGAGCTGAAGCTGCCGCTGGGGCTGATGACCTGTGTGACCGGTGTATCCGGCTCGGGTAAGTCGACCCTGATCAACAACACCCTGTTTCCCATCGCCCATCGGGAGCTGAACAAGGCCACCGTCAGCCAGCCCTCGCCCTACGACAGCATCGAGGGCATGGACAAGCTGGACAAGGTGGTGGATATCGATCAAAGCCCCATAGGCCGCACGCCCCGCTCCAACCCGGCCACCTATACCGGTATTTTCACACCCATTCGCGAATTGTTTGCCGCGACGCATGAAGCCCGTTCCCGGGGTTACAAGCCGGGCCGGTTCTCGTTCAACGTCAAGGGCGGACGCTGTGAAGCCTGCCAGGGCGACGGCCTTATCAAGGTGGAGATGCACTTTCTGCCCGACGTCTATGTGCCCTGCGATGTGTGCAAGAGCAAACGCTATAACCGGGAAACCCTGGAGATCAAATACAAGGGGCTGAGCATCCATGAGGTGCTGGACATGACGGTTGAGGAAGCCAGTGACTTCTTCGCGCCGGTACCGGCCATCTCCCGCAAGCTGCAAACCTTGATGGACGTGGGCCTGTCCTATATTCGGCTGGGTCAGTCGGCCACCACCCTGTCCGGTGGCGAGGCCCAGCGGGTCAAGCTGGCGAAGGAGCTGTCCAAGCGTGACACCGGGCAGACCCTCTATATTCTGGACGAGCCCACCACCGGGCTGCATTTTCACGATATTCAGCTGTTGCTGACGGTGCTGCACCGGCTGCGCGATCACGGCAACACTGTCGTGATCATCGAGCACAATCTGGACGTGGTCAAAACGGCCGACTGGATCGTCGACATGGGGCCGGAAGGCGGTAGCGGCGGCGGCCAGATCCTGGTCACCGGCACTCCCGAACAGGTGGCGGAACACAAAGAGTCTCACACGGCTCGCTTTTTACGACCTATGCTGAAAGGGCGCTAGTCTGCATGGAAGCAACGATGACACGGATTTCACTACCCTACCTCTGGTTCTGGTGTTTCGCCGCCTGGTCGCTGGGCGGCATGCATTACTTTATGCACAACCCCGGCGGCTCCGGGTTCTATCTGCCGTTCAACATGGTGGGCTGGATCTTCATCTCGCTGATGACGGGCCTGGGACTGTGGCAGATGACTCTCAATCGCAGCGTAAGTTACAGCCGTTTTCACCTCTGGTGCTGGCTGGTGCTGTTACTGCTGCTGGTGCCGCTGCTCTATCCCAACCGGGGCTTTGCGGATCACGCCCTGCCCCGGCTGGCGGGGCTGGCGGGTGGTTTACTATTCTATTTCGCTCTGCTGCAGTGCCGCCTCAACGAAACGGCCCGTTATCGGCTGCTGTATCTGCTGCTTGCCGCCATCAGCCTGGAAGCCCTGCTCGGTCTGATTCAGTATTATCTGCTGACGCCCGGCAACTTGATTGGCTACAACACCGACACCAATCGTCCCTATGGCATCTTTCAGCAACCCAATGTGATGGCCAGTTTCATGGCCACCGGCCTGATGCTGGCCTGCTATCTGGGGCTGGCAGACAAGCGCCGCCTGCCGGTAATCAGACAACTCTGGCTGGGCGCCGTGCTGTTCAGCGTCCCCCTGCTGCTAGTGGTGTTGCAATCCCGGGTCGGCCTGCTCGGTGGCGTGATTGGCCTCTTGCTGCTGCTGCCGCTGGCCTGGCAGACTGACCGGAAGCGGTTGCTTATCGGCCTGGGCCTGGTGCTGGCAGGCATAGTGGCAGCCCTATATTCCCAGTCGCTGAACGAGGGAGTGCAGCGGGGTGTCGAGGCCTTGGCCAACCCCGGTTACCGCAAGGGCTACTGGCAACAGGGACTGGCCATGATCCAGGCTTCTCCGCTGTTCGGCTTCGGCTATGGCGACTTCGAGCGTCAGTTTATGGAGTTTTATAACGCCAGCCGGGTGGCGGAAGGCCTGTTGCCACCGATGGAACCCAACCTGGATCATCCTCATAACGAACTGCTCTACTGGGGCATTGAAGGCGGCCTGCTGCCGGTGCTGGCCATTGTCTCGGTGGCGCTGGCCTTAGTCCGCCTGCTGTTCAAGGCCCCCTGGCGCCACGCGCTGGCGCTGGCCGCCCTGGTTTGGCCCATTGCCCTGCACAGCCAGACCGAATACCCTTTCTATCATTCACTGGCCCACTGGATCACGCTGCTGGTACTGCTGTACTGGATAGACACCCGACTGGAAGCGCTGCACAGCCAGCCATACCGCCCCTGGCTGCTGGCCCGTTTTGCCGCCCTGCTGATCCCCGCGCTGGTGGTGCCCTTCATGCTCACCGGCCTGCAGACTGCCCGGGTCGTCACCCAGTATGAACGAGGCGGTGGCAAGGAGCCTGAGCTGTTGCTGTCCGCCAGCAATCCCCTGGCCTGGCTGACCCGACTGGAATTCAACGCCATGTCGTTGCGGCTGGCGGTAGGCTCGGCGCAGCAAAATACCGAGGAGCTGCAGGCCTATGTCGACTGGGGCCAGCAATTTGTGCTCCATACTCCCAGGGCCAACATTTACTACAACATGGCGCTGGCTCTGAACCGGCTGGATAGACAGCAGGAAGCGGAGCAGTTGCTGCAACAGGCCCGTTATTTCTACCCGAATGATGCCATGTTACAGGAAGACAATATCGACAAGGCACTTCAGACTCTGGATCAGGGCCACGTTAGCCAAGCCGACAAGACGGCCATGATTGGGCCCGCAGAGGAGTCCTGAGGCCTCACATCCTCTGCTTGTGTCGCCAGCAGGGGATATCGAAGCTTCAAGGAGGACAAAAAGATCTGCTTCACCTACCAGCACATGACAGGGATGTCATGTGCTGGGCGTCACAGGGAGGTGCTTGAGCGAGTCGGAGACGAGGGCCCTTTGTCTGCATACAGCGCCTGTATCTAAGCATTAAACGCTTACTTTTCCTGCGCTGCATTCACCGTGCTGCCGGTACGAAGCGTACCCGAAACATCTTGGGCCAGAGCTTGCCGGTCAGGTAAAACTCATCACGCTTCGGGTCATGAGCAATGCCGTTGAGTACCGCCTCCGGATCTGCGGGCCGACCACTCAAGGCCAGCAGCGAGGTGGCATCGATGTCGGCATCGACTCGGCCACTGTGCTTGTCGATTCTGACGATACGGTTCTCCTTCCAGACATTGGCGTAAATGTAGTCGTCGACGCAGGCCAGATCGTTAAGCCTACCCAGGGGCCACCCCTCTCGCATCACGATCACACTGGCCTGTAGGGAAAAGTCCACCGGATCACGCCGGAAAAGGGTAGCACTGCCGTCACTCATCCACAGCGCCTCGCCATCAAAGCACAAACCCCAGCCCTCTCCGCCGTATTGATGAGCCTGTACCAGCGACAGAGTATCCAGATCGTAGACCAGCGCCAGCCCTTCTCTCCATGTCAGCTGGATCAGCCGGTTACCGACCCGCTCCAGCCCTTCACCGAAATAAGCCGGATCCAGCGCCAGCCGATTCACTACCTCCCCTGTTTCCGGATCCAGCTTGCGCAGGCTGGATTTGTCATAGAGGCCGGTACTTTCATAAAGATACCCGTCGTGCAGCAAGAGCCCCTGGGTAAAGGCATCGGGCTCATGGGGCAAAATTGCCACCACCTCCAGATCCCATAGTGCGACGGCGCTCTCCTCCGCCAGGACCGGCAGCCAGCAAAACCAGATCACCAACAGCGCCCGGTACCCCTTCAAATAACCAGAAATAACGCCTCCCAAAATAGTCGAATAGCGGCCATGACACTTGAAACGCTGCCGCAGATAGTCAGGACGGCTACCGGCATCATCGGCGCTCACAGGTAAAAACCGTTAATTTCGGTGCTTCAAATGACAACCCTGCTCTTTCACTCTGTCTATACTCATTACTCGGATCCCAAACATGAAACTCGTGCTCTCGGAACGAATCCATTTCGCCTTCCCCCAGTTTAAGGAGAATAACAATGTTAATGAAAAGATTCTTTCGGATACTCAACCCTTTACTGATCCTGTCCCTGATGATGGGCACCATGCCGCTGGCCGTTCAGGCCCAGCCGAGCCAGCTGGTGTCCACTCAGAGCGCGCTGGATTCGATGCAGATCAGTGCCGAGCGCGAACGTATCGGCACACTGCTGGCCCGTGCCGATGTACGCGAGCAGCTGGTTAACCATGGAGTTGAATTGAATGAAGTCGAGGCCCGGGTCGCCGCCCTGTCGGATCAGGAAGTGCGTCAGATGGCCGAACAGCTGGATAACATGCCCGCCGGGGCCAACGGTGTGGTCGGCGCCCTGCTCACCGTTTTCATCATACTGCTGGTCACCGATCTGCTGGGTCTGACTCACGTCTTCCCCTTCACTCGCTAATGGCGTTCTTTAAACCGCTGAAGGCGCTCCGTCATCACCTGCAAAACGTCCGCCTGGCGGGCGTTTTGCCATCACCTGTACAGATGCTGCCGGTGCTGATGTTGCCGGCACTGCTGAGTGGCTGCGCCGCCACGCCCCGGTTATCACCGGACATAGCGGGGCAGCTCCCCGGTCAGGCTTATGTCACCGGCGTACCCTTTCACAGTCAGCGCGACTACCAGTGCGGCCCTGCCTCACTGGCCATGGCACTCAATGCCAGCGGCGTCGAGGTGAGCGTGGATCAGCTGATCCCCCAGGTATTCGTGCCCGGGCGCGAAGGCAGCGTGCAACCGGAGATGATGGCCACGGTGCGTCGTCATCACCGCATCGGTTATCTGCTGGACGGCAGCTTCGATGCCCTCTTGTCGGAAGTGAACGCCGGACACCCGGTGGTGGTGCTGCAGAATCTGTCGCTACCGCTGTTGCCGATGTGGCATTACGCGGTTGCCATCGGTTACGACCGACAACGAGAACAGCTGATACTGCACAGCGGCGAGCAATCCCGTCAGGTGACCGACATGAGCCGCTTTGACGCCACCTGGGCGCGCAGTGGCCGCTGGGCCATGGTGGCACTCCCGCCGGGGCAGCTGCCACAGAGCATCACTTCGCAGCAGGCCACCGACAGTATCGCCGCCTTCGAATCAACCACCGGTGCCGAGGCCGCCCTGCCCGCCTGGCAGGCGATGGTCGCACGCTGGCCCGGCCATGCCATGGGCTGGTTTGCGCTGGGCAATGCACTGCATGCCAGCGGTGACCCGCAGCCAGCGGCCGATGCCTTCGAGCAGGCCACCAAGCAGGATCCCGGGCTGGCGGTCGCCTGGCTTAACCTGGGGGTGACTCAAACCAGTCTTGGCCAACGGCTGCAGGCCATCACCAGCCTGCAACGGGCCGCAGCCCTTCCCGGCCGGTGGCAAGCCCAGGCTGAACAGGCGTTGACAGAATTAGCACCGCTATCCCATTAAGTATCTGATCAGGTTTTGGAGGGGAGTTACAGAGGCAACAGAGCCGACTCCCTCGACACGCTACGAGTACATCCGTGTAGGCTCGGAAATGCCATCCCTGGCATTTCACGGTCGTGGGAGCCGTTCTCTGTTGCCTCTTCTGAAACACCGAGTTGTCAGCAGGCAGTGCTAACAGGCGACGCCGGAGCATCAAGGAGGACAAAGGGATCTGCTCCACCGACCATCACATGACAGGGCCAACAAAAGCTCCTGCAATGCTGGCACTCCCGCCTTCCATGGCGGTCGGATGTCATGTGCTGAGCGTCACAGGGAGGTGCTTGAGCGGGTCGGTGGAGCGGACCCTTTGTCCGAGATTGATGTGGTCATCAAAAAGCTCGAATGTTTAATGCAACAGGTATTATTACATTAATGGATGGGATCATCCGTGGTCAGCATCGTTACCAGGCGGCGGCGCGTCACCAACCCCAGGCCCTGACGACCGACCGGTAGCAGGAAACCGGCGGTTTCTTCCTGCTGCAGCGTCTTGAGTGCAGT
This sequence comes from Oceanisphaera arctica, assembly GCF_002936955.1. Taxonomy (GTDB): domain Bacteria; phylum Pseudomonadota; class Gammaproteobacteria; order Enterobacterales; family Aeromonadaceae; genus Oceanimonas; species Oceanimonas arctica. The sequence continues at coordinate 20,180 of NZ_MPZM01000026.1, forward strand.
CAGCAGGGAAGCATCCTCGGTCAGCTCAATTAACTGTCGACGATCACTCAACAGTGGCGCCAGCGCCTGGAGCAGTGTCTGATCTTCCTGCTGCCGACATGTCAGGCAAGCTTCCGCGAATGCTTCTTCCTCAACCAGATAGCAATGTTCTGACTGTCGTACCACCACCCAGGGCAGCTTTTGTTCGAGCACTGCGTCCAGATTATTATCACCCTGCTCGATATCGAACTCGGTGAAGCGGAAACTGGCCAGCTCGGACAAATAACGCTGCGCCAGGGCGGTACGCAGCGGGTGGGTTTGCAGCAGGCGTCCCCGCTCCTTGAGCAGGGTCAGCAGCAGCGACGGTTGCCGAAACCCATGCTGGCAGACCAGATTGGCGCTGAGCACCACTGTCATCGCCGGAAACATCGCCTCGGCACTGAGCGACAGCTCCAGCACAGTGGCCAGCGCCGCCAGGGGGGCATGCAACACGGCACCCATCATGGCCGCCATGCCCAGCAGGGCGTAGAGGCCTGGCTCGGAAGCGCCCGGCACCAGGGCGCCCGCCACGCCACCGGCGCAAACTCCCAGCATCAGCATGGGGGCTATCTGACCACCCGGCACCCCCAGCCCGATGGCCGCCGCCGTAGCAATCAGCTTGGCGCCCAGGATTAGCAACAACAGCAACCAGGGCAGCTGATTATCCAGGGTGGCGTTGATGGTGTCATAACCCGAGCCGAGGATTTGCGGCACGAACAACGCCAGCCCGCCGGTGATCACGCCGGCCAGCAGCAACCTGGCCGCCCGGCTATTGAGGGGAAAACGAAGAAAGAGCCGGACCAGATAATGAAACAGAACCGCCACCAGACCCATCCAGAGCCCGGTGAGCAGCAGGCTGGGAATATCGCCATAGCCCGCCAGCGACAACCGGACCGGTTGCAACACCGAGTGAGGGCCGAGCAAAGCGCCGCTAAAGGCCGAGGCGGTGATGGCGGCGGCGATAATGGGAGCAAATCCCAGCAGGCTGTATTCCATCAGCACTACTTCCATCGCAAACAAGACCCCAGCCAGCGGCGTGTTGAAGGCGGCGGAAATGGCCGCCGCCGTACCGCAGCCGATCAGCAACCGTAGCTGACTCGGGGGACGATCCGTATATTGCCCCAGCAGGCTGGCGATGCCGGCCCCCATGTGCACCGCAGGCCCTTCGCGGCCGACGCTATGGCCGGTGCCCAGCGCAATCAAGGCCGCCATGAACTGAAAGGCGGTATTGGCTGCCGGCAGCTGCCCCCGACCGAACTGCAGCCGTTCCAGTACATAGGCCAGCCCGACCGTCTGGCCGGAGACTGGCGTCAGCCGATAAAGCAGGATCAGCAGCAGGCTGCCCAGCACCGGCAATCCCAGTCGCCACCAGGGCGACAGGGATTCGAAATCTTCCAGGTTGGCGCCGTTCAGCCAGCCCAGGGTCATGTTCAGCAGACTCAGGAAGCCGAACATGACCAAGCCGGACAGGATACCGATCACGCCCCCCAGCAGCACCAGAGGCAGCAGGCTATGCGAGGGGCCGGCAAAAAACCGGTGAAACTTGCTGGACGTCGGCTTCATCGGTTATGGCCGCCGAGTGACCAGCAGCCAGTCGAGCAGCTCCCGCGCCAACCGATCATGGGCCACCCCGAACGCCGCCACCACCGCCGGCACTTCTGGCCCCTGCGGGATCTCACTGACGTCGAAACGCCGGCTGGCCAGTATGGTGCGCCGGTAGGGGTCAATCAGCCTGGCATCGAAGCGAATGATCACCAGGGGGCGGCCCTGGCGATATTCGCTTTGAAAGGCACGCAATACCCCGCCCAGCTCAACATCGACCCTCAGGTTGTCTGCGTCGCTGCCGACATGCCGGAGACGGCCATCCTTCTGGAACGACTCGATCAATTGATCCCGCCACAATACCGGCAACGGCGATACCCAGCGTACATTCTGATAGACGCTGAGCTGGTTGTCTTGCGGCACCACCGCGATGCGGGTTCCGGCCAATAGTCCGCTGGTTTCGGGCCGAATGATGCGTAGCGTCAAATCCACCCTTTCCGCCGAGCCTGGAGCCACGCTCGGTGCCAGGGCCGGTGGCGGCAGGCGATAAAAAGTGACCGGCGGGGATGAGGGCAGCAGGGTGCAACCACTCAGCGCCAGCACCACCGATAACCCTATCATCGGCATATGAGCCCATAACCGTCTCATCGTCATCATGGTTGAAACTCCCGGATTTTCTCCCCGCCCAGCAGAAAGCCGGAGGGATCTTCTTCAAGACGCCGGGCAACCTCGCCCAGGGTGGCAAGGGTGCTGCGCAACTCCTTCAGGGTCGGCTCCAGCTCGGCCATGCCCTGCAGACCCGATCCCAGCGCCTGCTGGTTATCGGCCAGCAAGCGATCGAGATTACGACTGAATCGCTCGAGGGAGGCCAGACTGCGATCCGCATTGGTAAGCAGGCGCTCGCCCTTACCGCCAAGCTGGTCCTCCAGCTGGCCGAGCAGCCGGGAAGCCTGGGTCATGGTGGCTTTCATCTGCCGGCTGGCCTCTGCCAGATCCGCCATCCCCTGACGGAGTTCGCCTTTCTGCCCGGCAATCACGCTGGTGGTTTCATCCAGGTTGGCCAGCACCCGGCCGAGATGCCGGCTGTTTGCCGCCGAGAACAGCTGATTGGCCCTGTCGACCAGAGAGGTAATACCGACCAGCAGCTCTTCGCTGTTCACCCGCAAGCGGGCTATGGGGGAAGGATCCGCCAGGATCACCGGCAGGGCATCGCCCTCAGCCCCGAGCGCCGGGCTGGCAGGAGAGCCCTCACTCAGCTGAATGTTGGCGGCGCCGGTAATATTGGCCAGCGCCAGCCGGGCACGGGTGTCGATTTTTACCGGGGTCTGCCGGGCGATGCGTACCCGAGCCAGTACCCGCCGCGGATCTTGTGGATCCAGAGACAGGTTTTCCACTTCCCCGACCCGAATGCCGTTGTACTCTACCGCACTGCCTACGGTCAGGCCGCTGACCGCCTCCCGAAACACGATATCGTACAGCCGGGAGTCTTGCTGACTGCCAGCTCTGACCAGCCAGAGCGCGAACAGCAGAACACCGGCGGCAACGGCCAGGGTAAAACAGCCAATCAGCACATGATGTGCACGGGTTTCCATCTGTCACTCCTTGCGAGCAAGTTCGGCCGCCTGACTCGCGGCCCGGCCGCGGGGGCCATGAAAGTAATCCTGTACCCAGGCATCGTCGGTGGCAGCCACCACCGCCAGCCGGTCGGCCACCAGTACCTTCTTGTGGGCCAGCACCGCCACCCGATCACAGCTGCTGTAGAGAGTATCCAGATCATGGGTGACCAGGAACACCGTCAGGTTGAGCGCATCCCGCAGCGTCAACAACAACCGGTCGAAGGCCGCCGCCGCGATGGGATCCAGGCCGGCAGTCGGCTCGTCGAGAAACAGCACATCCGGATCCAGTGCCAGCGCCCGGGCCAGGGCCGCCCGCTTGATCATGCCCCCGGACAGCTCGGACGGATACAAGGCCGCCGCTTTGGCCGGCAATCCGACCAGTGCCAGCTTGACCGACGCCAGATAGGAAGCATCCGTGCGGGACAATCCCGCCTGCTCGATCAGCGCCAGCTCGATATTTTCGGTAACGGTGAGCGAAGAAAACAGCGCCCCCTTCTGAAACAGCACGCCCATGCGTCGTTCCAGCAGCACCCGCTCCTTCTCCGGCAAGGCCAGAAGATTCTGGCCCAGTAGCCGCACCTCACCACTACTTGGCCGGCGCAGTCCGACGATGGATCGCAACAACACCGACTTTCCGGTACCGGATCCCCCGACCACCCCGAGGATCTCGCCCCGGTAAACGTCCAGATCCAGATCCTCATGCACCACATGGGTGCCGAATCGATTGTCGAGCGCCCGCACCTGGATCACCATTTCTCCGGTTTGGCTCACCAGTCCATCTCCATCAGAAAGAGAGCGGCAATCGCATCCAGCAGTATCACCACGAAGATCGACTGCACCACGCTGGAGGTCGTGTGTTCGCCCACCGACTGGGCGCTGCCGCCGACCTTGAATCCTTCCAGACAACCTATCAACGCAATCAGCAGGGCAAACAGCGGCGCCTTGCCCATTCCCACCAGAAAGTGCTGTACCGGCACCAGCTGTACTATAGCCAGATACTGGGCCAGAGAAATATCGAGTGAGAGTAAAGACACGGCGGCGCCACCGGCCATGCCCGAGAGCATGGCAATAAAGGTCAGCAGCGGCAACGTCAGCACCAGCGCCAGCAGTCGCGGCAGCACCAGTAGTTCGATGGGATCCAGCCCCTGGGTGCGCAGTGCGTCCAATTCCTCGTTCACCTTCATGGAGCCGAGCTGGGCGGTAAAGGCGCTGGCGGTACGACCGGCCAGCAGAATGGCGGTGAGCAGCACCCCGAACTCCCGCAGAAAGGAATAGGCCACCAGATCGACCGTATAAATGGTGGCGCCGAAATTCGCCAGCACAGTGGCGCCGAGAAAGGCCACGACCGCCCCAACCAGAAAGGTGAGCAAGGCGACGATGGGCACCGCATTGAGCCCACACTGATGCATCTGCGCCACCAGAGCGGTGATCCGCCAGCGCCGTGGTTTGAGTATCGAGACCGCCAGGGTACTCAGGGTCAGCCCCATGAAACCGAGCAGCAGGACCAGCTGCCGCCAGACATCCAGCACGCGTTCACCCAGCCGGGCCAGGCCGTCGGTCCAGCGAGACTCCGCCGGCGGTGGAGGCTCCCGGCTGGCCATGGCGTTCGCCACTGCCAGCAGCAATGCCTGGCGTTCGGCAGACAGCCCAGTGGCGTCGGGCAATATCCGGCAGAGCGAGGCCGCGCCCAGCAACTTCACCAGCAGGGCGGCACCCGCGGTATCAAGCGCGGTGAGGCCGGACGCATCCAAACTGTTGACCGATGCTGTCGGTGGCACCACAGTACGCACCAGCTCCGCATAATGCGCCAGGGTCCAGGGCCCCCGCAGGCAGGCACAAGGCTGGACGTCGGTGGTCACGGTCAGTGCTGCACTCATCTCGTTCATGCTCTCCGGCCCGCCTAAAAATAAACTCATATGAGGCTTAAATTATCTATCATCACCCCTATAACCACAACAAGTACCCGGCTTTATGCTAGGATCGCGCGATGTTTTCATCATTTCGAAAATCCTCATCATGACCATAGAACAACAATTACAACAACGCAGCGACGGCCGTTGCGAGCTGTGCGGCGCCACCGACCAGCTGAGCCTGCAGGCCGTTTCCCCAAAAAATGCCGACAGAGCCGATCATTGCACTTTGCTGTGCGCCACTTGCCAGAACGACCTCGAGTCGCCCCAGGATCACAACCACTGGCGCTGTCTGAACGACAGCATGTGGAGCCAGGAGCCGGCTGTACAGGTGCTGGCCTGGCGAACCTTGAAGAAACTATCCACCGAGGTCTGGGCCCGGGATCTGCTGGACATGATGTATCTGGAGCCGAAAACGCAGCAGTGGGCCGAAATGGGTCAGGTAAATGAAGAAGACGACAGCGCTCCGACCTTCGACAGCAACGGCGCCCGCCTGCAGGCCGGTGACTCCGTTACCCTGATCAAGGATCTGGACGTCAAGGGCGCGGGCTTTACCGCCAAGCGCGGCACCATGGTCAGGGGCATCAACCTGACCAGCAACCCCGAGCACATCGAAGGCAAGGTCAACGGCGTACAGATTGTCTTGGTCGCCAAGTTCCTGAAAAAAGCCTGAGTCGGCGCCACGCCTAGGAGAAATCAATGTACAAGCTGGTGTTCTTCGTACCCGAATCCCACCTTGAACTGGTCAAGGCGGCGGTATTCGCTACCGGCGCCGGCAAGATTGGCGACTACGATCGGTGCTGTTTCGAAACCCGGGGCACTGGGCAGTTCCGGCCCCTGGCCGGTGCCAATCCTTTTATCGGCAAGGCCGGCGATCTGGAACGAGTTGAAGAAGTACGAGTCGAACTGGTGTGCGAGGATGATCTAATCCACGCCGCCGTCCAGGCCTTGCGCGCGGCTCATCCGTACGAAGAACCCGCCTTCGACGCTTGGCAACTGAGCGAATTTTAACGCCACTCCGGCTCAGCGGGGATACAATCACCGTATTCCCGTTCGTTGTCACCCCGGAGTCTGCCATGTCGACACACTGCACCATTCCAAGCCCGCTGGGCCTGATCTCCATCTCTACCAGCACCGATGCCATCACAGAGCTGCGCTTCGGCGACGATGTCGATCAGGCGGTCGCACCCGTGACTCTCTTGCAGCAATCCGCCTGCCGGCAACTGACGGAATATTTTGAAGGAAGGCGTCGTGTCTTCGAACTGCCACTGGCGCCCCGAGGCACGCCGTTTCAGCAAGGCGTCTGGCAGGCTCTCCAAACCATTCCCCATGGCGAGCGCCGCAGCTATAAAGACATAGCGGGGCTTATCGGCAACCCCAAGGCGATGCGTGCCGTCGGGCTGGCCAACGGCCGCAACCCCATCTCCATCATAATTCCCTGCCACAGGGTCATCGGCGCCAGCGGCAAGCTGGTCGGTTATGCCAGCGGGCTGGAACGCAAGTCCTGGTTGCTGCAGCTCGAAGCCGCTCCGGGTAACGGCTAGCGACAAGCACCTGTCGCCGTGTGCGAGATCTCTCAAAGCACGAGCGGCAGAAGCGCTTTCTGATCACGCCACTGGCCGAAAATGAAATATTTACTCATTATTATCAATTAGTTAAGGTAAATTCCGAATTCGACAGTCAAAGCGGCTGTCTTTTTTGGCTTGAGCAGAGTCCGAACCGAGCTACTATGTCTCTCGCAGGAAGCAAGGAGCCGGTCAGGAAGACAGGCTGCCAGGACAGGCAAGGAACCCCGCAGGATGCGGCGATGGACACCTCCAGGATGGAGACGAGCGTCAGGTCAGGATGACTTGCGGTCAGGAAGACTTAAGGACAACCCGACGGATCGGGAAAGGGAACGCCATAAAGGATAAGGCACGTCAGGGATTGCAGGGAGCAAACCGGTTTACGGACAAGCCAATTAGACGACCCAAAAAGGGGCAACATCATGTTGCCCCTTTTTCTATACCCAAAACAAAGTAGGACGAGAGGCGTTATCTCTCGCCTCACGCTGTTAGCTTCCGGTCATCTTCACCACCAGACAATCCATGCCCTGGCGCGAGAGCCGCTGGCAGGCACTCTTTGCCTGATCCTTGTGCAGCCCCACCAGTCGAGCCCGGAACAGCTTGCGATTGCTGATGCTCACCTCATTGACCGCTACCTGGATGAGCTCGATATTATCCAGTCGACGGGCCGCATCGGAGGCCCTATCTCTCGCCTGCTCGGATATCCGGAAAGAGCCAACCTGCACCGCCCAGCCAAGATCGCCGACTGGCAAGGCCTGTTGTACCGATACGGTCTGCTGTACCGGCAAGGTGCTGGATACACGCTGCAGCACCGCCGGCGAGCGCGTCTCAGGCTCTTTCCTGACCACCTGACGCACGGTATCGGTGCTGCTCACCGGCTTGATCACCGGCGCAGCCTTGCCCGATGCCTTGGCAAGCTGAGCAGCCCGCTCGAAGCCACTATCCAGCAGTTTCACCATCTGAGCGTCCCGGGACTGGGCCGTATTCCCGCCCATCACCACGCCAATCAGGCGACGTTCGCCCCGTAGGGCAGAGGTGGCCACATTGAAGCCCGAGGCCCGGATATAACCGGTTTTCATGCCATCGACGCCCGCATAGTTTTTTACCATGCGATTGTGGCTGTGATAGGTCCTCCCCTTGTAGCTGAAGGAAGGCGTCGAAAAATAGTGATAATACTGGGGAAAGTCCTTCATCAGCCGCAGCGACAGTATCGACAGATCCCGGGCGGTAGAAGACTGAGCGTTGTCCGGTAGGCCGGAAGCATTGCGGAAGCTGGTGGCGGTCATCTTCATCGACTTCGCCCTGGCGGTCATCATGCGGGCAAACTCGCTTTCGGTCCCGCCCAGGGCTTCCGCCACCACCACGGCCGCATCATTGGCGGATCGCACCACCAGAGCCGGAATGGCGTCCCGTACCTGTAGCCGCTCCCCTTTTTTCAGCGAAATATTGGTTTGCGGCATGGAAGCGGCATGAGCCGATACCGGCATGGATGTATCCAACGTCATCAGCCTTTTGTCCATGGCCTCGAACAGCAGATAAAGCGTCATCATCTTGGTCAGAGAGGCCGGATAGCGGGCGGCATCGGCGCTGGACGCGTGCAACACTTCGCCGCTGTCCGCATCCAGCACTATGGCGGCATAGCGCGGGTTAGCCTGCGCCTGACTCAAGGGGGCTAATAACAGCATGACCGCCAGGAGCAACCATCCTGTTTTTCCGGTGTGTCTTACAGCAAACATGGAAGGCTCCTCCCAGTAGTGAAATAAAGTCGGCAGAAGCTACGCCATCGTCCGAATCCTGTCCAGCCTTTCCAGCAGTCCGGCCGCTAAAAACGCCGTATTATTGCCTGAACCACATTTCCTTCTATTACAAGCATACACCCCCACCCGCGAGAAGATGCGGGCCGAGCATCATTTAAGCAAGAAGGCGCCATCGGCGCCTTCTTGTCTTGGGGTAAGACACTTGAATCAAGAGTCTTGAACCAATAATTATGAACCGGAGATTATGCGCTCAGATTCGGCGCCAGCCATTTTTCAGCCTCTTCCCGCGTCATGCCCTTGCGCGCGGCGTAATCCAGCAGCTGATCTTCCTGGATTTGCGCTATCGCAAAGTAGCGGGTATCGGGGTAGGAGAAATAAAAGCCCGACACCGCCGCTCCCGGCCACATGGCGTAGGATTCGGTCAGCTGCATGCCGATGCGCGACTCCACATCCAGCAACTGCCAGAGGGTCCCTTTTTCGGTATGCTCGGGACAGGCCGGATAACCGGGTGCCGGGCGGATACCGCTGTATTTCTCCCGGATCAGCTCGTCGTTGCTGAGCTGCTCGTCGGCGGCATAACCCCAGTATTCACGCCGCACCTTCAGATGCATGTATTCGGCAAAACCTTCCGCCAGACGATCGGCCACGGCGCTGGCCATGATGGCGTTGTAGTCGTCTTCCGCCTCTTTATAACGACGGACGATGTCATCTTCACCGATACCCCCGGTCACCGCAAAGCCGCCCACGTAGTCGGGCTTGGTGCCTTTGGGCGCCACATAGTCGGCCAGACAGTAGTTGGGGAAGCCGTCTTTCTTCTCGGTCTGCTGACGCAGGAAGCGCAGGGTATGCAGCACCTGGGTGCGGGACTCGTCGGTGTATATTTCCACATCGTCTTCCACGCTGTTGGCCGGAAACAGGCCCATGACGCCGGAACAGCTCAGCTCGCCCTCGTCCGTCAGCTGATCCAGTAAATCGTTGGCGTCACGAAACAGCTTCTTGGCTTCTTCGCCCACCACTTCGTCTTCCAGGATGCGCGGATACTTGCCCGCAAGCGACCAGGTCAGAAAGAAGGGTGTCCAGTCGATGTATTCGCGCAGCACCGAAATCGGCACATTATGAAACTCGTGAACACCCGGCTTGGCTGGCACCGGCGGCGTGTAGGCCTGCCAGTCGATGGCGACCTTATTGGCGCGGGCTGCGGCCAGGGTCACCGGCTTGGTGCGCGGTTTCTTACGGGCATGCTGATCCCGCACAATGTCATATTCCTTGTTCAACCGTTCGACGAAGGCCGGCTTGTGCTCGCGACTCAGCAGGGTTTGTACCACGCCGACGGCACGGGAGGCGTTGGACACATAGACCACCGGCTCGTCGTAGTTCTGTTCTATCTTGACCGCGGTATGAGCCTTGGAGGTGGTGGCACCGCCGATCAGCAGCGGTATGGTGAAGCCCTGACGCTGCATTTCCTTGGCCACATGCACCATTTCATCCAGCGAGGGGGTGATAAGGCCAGACAGACCGATCATGTCGGCATTGGTTTCCCGGGCCGTCTTCAGGATCTGCTCGCAGGACACCATGACGCCCAGATCCACCACCTCGAAGTTGTTACACTGCAGTACCACGCCGACGATATTCTTGCCGATATCGTGAACATCGCCTTTTACCGTGGCCATGACGATCTTGCCGTTGGTCTGGCCGACCTCTTTACTGGCCTCGATGAATGGGTTGAGATAAGCCACTGCTCGCTTCATGACCCGCGCCGACTTGACCACCTGAGGCAGGAACATCTTGCCCTCGCCGAACAGGTCGCCGACCACGTTCATGCCGTCCATCAAGGGACCTTCAATCACGTCCAGCGGCCGAACCGCCTGCGCCCGGGATTCTTCGGTATCCTCTTCGATAAAGTCGGTCAGCCCCTTGACCAGGGAGTGGGCCAGACGTTCGTTCACCGGCCAGCTGCGCCATTCCAGATCACGGGGATCCGCCACCTGGGCACCGCTGCCGCGATAACGCTCGGCGATCTCGAGCAGCGCCTCGGTGGCGCCGTCGTTCTCGTTGAGCACCACGGCGATGACTTTTTCTTTTAAATCAGGTTCTATGTCTTCGTAGATCGCCAGCTGACCGGCGTTAACGATGCCCATGTCCATGCCGTTCTTGACCGCATGATAGAGAAAGACCGCATGAATGGCCTCGCGTACCACATCGTTGCCGCGGAACGAGAAGGATACGTTGGACACTCCACCGGAGATCATGGCATGGGGCAGATGGGTCTTGATGTCCTTCACCGCCTCGATGAAGTCGACCGCATAGTTGTTGTGTTCTTCGATGCCGGTGGCCACCGCGAAGATGTTGGGATCGAAGATGATGTCTTCCGGCGGAAAGCCCACCTGATCCACCAGAATGCGATAGGCACGCTGACAGATCTCGAACTTGCGCTCCCGGGTATCGGCCTGGCCCACTTCGTCGAACGCCATCACGATAACGGCGGCCCCGTAACGACGCACCAGCCTGGCCTGCTCGATAAACTGTGCTTCCCCTTCCTTCATGGAAATGGAGTTGACTATTCCCTTGCCCTGAATGCACTTGAGACCGGCCTCGATCACCTCCCACTTGGAGGAGTCGATCATGATCGGCACCCGGGAAATATCCGGTTCGCCGGCGATCAGGTTGAGGAAGCGTGTCATGCAGGCCACCGCATCCAGCATGCCTTCATCCATGTTGATGTCGATGATCTGGGCGCCGCTTTCTACCTGTTGCAGCGCCACTTCCAGCGCCTCGTCGTATTTTTCTTCTTTAATCAACCGCTTGAATTTGGCCGAACCGGTGACGTTGGTCCGTTCACCGACGTTGACGAACATAGTCTCGGCCGTGATCTGCACCGGCTCCAGACCAGACAGACGACAGGCCACCGGCAGTTCGGGCAACGCCCGGGGCTTGATACCCGCCACCGCCTCGGCCATGGCGCGAATATGTTCGGGGGTGGAGCCACAGCAACCGCCCACCAGATTGAGGAAGCCGCTTTCGGCCCATTCGCGGATATGCTCGGCCATCTCATCCGCTTCCAGATCATATTCACCGAAGGCGTTGGGCAGGCCCGCATTGGGGTGAGCCGAGACATAGGTTTCGCTGATACGGGACAGCTCGGCCACGTACTGGCGCAATTCGTCGGGCCCCAGCGCGCAGTTCAGGCCGAAGGAAATGGGCTTGGCATGACGCAGCGAGTGATAGAAGGCTTCCGTGGTCTGCCCCGTCAGGGTACGACCCGAGGCGTCGGTGATGGTGCCGGAGATCATCACCGGCAGACGTATGTTCTGCCGTTCGAACAGGCCTTCGATGGCAAACACCGCCGCCTTGGCGTTGAGGGTATCGAAGATGGTTTCGATCATCAGCAAGTCGGCGCCGCCATCAATCAGCGCCTGGGTCGATTCGGTATAGGCCTCCACCAGTTGATCGAAGGTCACGTTACGATAACCCGCATCGTTCACATCCGGCGAAATGGACGCGGTTCTGTTGGTCGGGCCCAGCACCCCGGCCACGAAGCGCGGCTTGTGCGGCTCTTTCGCGGTCCATTCGTCGGCCACCTGGCGTGCCAGCCGCGCCGCTTCCCGGTTAATTTCCACCGCCAGCGATTCCATCTGGTAATCCGCCATGGCGATGCTGGTGGCATTAAAGGTATTGGTTTCGATGATATCGGCACCGGCGGCAAAGTAATCACTGTGGATCCCGGCGATGATCTCAGGCTGGCTCAGCACCAGCAGGTCGTTGTTACCTTTCAAGTCCGATGGCCAGTCGGCGAAGCGTTCGCCTCTGTAGGCCGCCTCATCCAGTCGATGTGACTGGATCATGGTGCCCATGCCCCCATCGATAATCAAAATACGTTCGGCGAGCGCCTGTTCGAGCTGGGAAAAAACGGGGGATCTGGACACTGATAACTCCTGTTACAACTTGATTCCTGAAAGCAACATCCATGCTACCACAAAATACGAAACTGGAAATCCAGCCATCTACAAGGCTGATACATGACAAGGGGCATATAGCCGGTAATAATGCGTAAATTAACCGCATTTTCGCTAGTGAAAACCCGTGCTGTTAGGGCACACTATGCACCACCGGCAAAGACCGGCCAACCTAGCTTGCAAATAAAATAAAATCTCTACGGAAGTGCCTTTATGAGCGTCTATTACACCCTGTGTATTCTGGCGGCGATGGCTATTACCATCGCTTTCGTCAATCAATACATAATGAAAATCCAGACTACCATCGCCATTACTTTCGGCGCCCTTCTTATCTCGATCCTGATGCTGATTCTCGGTAAAACGACCTGGCCCGAATTGCAATTGCATGCCATTGCTACTCTCGAGACCGTCGACTTCGGCGAGTTTCTGCTGCAGGGTATTCTCGGCTTCCTGCTGTTTGCGGGTGGCCTGGGCATCAACCTGCCGGCCCTGAAAAGTCAGAAATGGGAGATATCGGTGCTGGTGCTCCTCGGTGTACTGATTTCAACACTGGTGGTGGCTGCCGGCTTGTGGCTACTTGCCTATGTGGCCGCCATTCCCCTGCCGTTTATCTATTGCCTGCTGTTCGGGGCGCTGATTTCCCCCACCGATCCCATCGCCGTGCTGGCCATCGTCAAAAAGCTGGGTGCTCCCGAGCAAATCGCCATCCAGGTTGAAGGCGAGTCGCTGTTCAACGATGGTATCGGCCTGGTGATCTTCCTGACCATTTTTTCGGTGGCCTTCAACGGCACAGAGGCGTCCTTCGGCTCGGTGATGACCCTGTTCACCCACGAAGCCATCGGCGGCATCATATTCGGCGCCCTGCTGGGCCTGATGAGCCACATCATGATCAGCGCCTGCGACGACGGCTCAATGGAGCTGCTGATGACCCTGTGCATCCCGACCGCCGGCTTTGCCTTCGCCAATATACTGGGAGTCTCCGGCGCCCTGGCCATGGTGGTGGCGGGTATCATGATTGGTAACTGGACCCGCTACACCGGTTTTTCCGAACAGAGCTCGAAATACCTGGATCAGTTCTGGCATCTGCTGGACGAGTTTCTGAACGCCCTGCTGTTCCTGCTGATTGGCCTGGCCATGTTGCTGGTTCAATTTCACTGGCAAGCCTGGATTCTGGTGCTGTACGGTATTCCGCTGGTGCTGGCCGGCCGCTTCGTCAGTGTCGCCCTGCCCTACGTTGGCTTTCGCCGCTTTCGCAGCTATAACAAATACTCGATACGGATCCTGACCTGGGGTGGACTGCGCGGCGGCTTGTCACTGGCGATGGCGCTATCCATTCCCGCCGGCATCAAGCTTGGCACCGACGGTCAGGTTGAACTGCGGGACCTGATCCTGATGATGACCTACGCCATAGTGCTGTTTTCCATCATAGTACAGGGCATGACCATCACCCCGATGATCAACAAGGCCAAGGCGGCCGAAAAGGCCGGTTTTCCTATCGAGTAAATAGTTCCGTGAGGGGTGAGGGGTGAGGGGTGAGGGGTGAGGGGTGAGGGGTGAGGGGTGAGGGGGATTTTACTCCTCACACTTTGCGCCTCATCCCTCACAGGTCTTATACCAAACAGAGTAAATAACTGATCTATTTGGTTGCTCTGCAAAGGTTGGACAAAGGGCCCGCTCCGTCGACACGCCGTGAATACCTCCATGTAGGCTCCGCCGCGCCATCCTTGGCGCGGCCGGGAAATGCTCCTGCCGTCCAGGCTTTCCCGCCATACATCGGCGGTCAGATGGTCGGCGGAGCAGATCCCTTTATCCTCCCTGATGCCAGGGAGTTGCCTGTTGACATCGTCTACAGGCAACTCGGTGCTTGAGAAGAGGCAACAGAGATCGACTACCACGACCGTGAAATGCCATGGACGGCATTTCCCGAGCCCTCAGGGATGAGTTTATGGCGTGTCGTGGGAGGCGGCTGTGTTGCCTCTGAGCTCGGGTTTAAAAATGATCAGATGTTTATTCAAATTGGTATTAGTCTCGCGTAAGGGTATCGCCGGTGGCGCTCAGGGTACGCAGGTCATACGGGGTCAGCTGGTAGACGTGATAGTTCAGCCAGTTGGCAAACAGCAGGTGACCATGGCTGCGCCAGGTGGCCCGGGGTGAGTTGTCGGCATTGTTGTCGGGATAATAGTTCTCCGGCATCTGCGGCTCGATACCCACATCCAGATCCCGCTTGTATTCAGCATTCAGCGTATCCGCATCGTATTCCGGGTGGCCGGTGACAAACACCTGCCGTCCGTCCGGACTGGCCGCCAGATACACGCCCGCCTTTTCCGACGCCGCCAGTATTTTCAAGTCCGTCTTTTGCCGGATAAGATCCACCGGAAAATCCGCATAGCGGGAATGGGGCGCCAGAAACACATCGTCGAAGCCGCGTACCAGTGGCTCGTACTGGGCCAGATTCTGGTGCTCATAAACGCCGGACAGTTTTTCCAGTCGGGTTCGCTTGTCCAGCCCGTATAAAATTTTCAAGCCGGCCTGGGCCGCCCAGCACAGAAACAGGGTCGAGGTCACATGGCTTTTGGCCCACGCCACTATCTGCTCTATCTTGTCCCAGTACACCACATCGCAGAAGTCGGTCAGTCCCAGCGGAGCACCGGTAATGATGAGGCCATCGTAAAACTGTTCCTGTACCTGTTCGAAATCATGATAAAAATGTTCCAGATGCGACTGGGGCGTATTCTTCGAAGGCCTGTCATCGATACGCAGCAAATCCACGCCAATCTGCAGCGGCGAGTTGGACAGCATGCGCAACAGCTGATTTTCGGTTTCAATTTTCTTCGGCATCAGATTAAGCAGCAGTACCCGCATCGGGCGGATTTCCTGATTGACCGCCCGGGTCTCCGTCATCACGAAGATATTTTCCTGAGTCAGGACATCGGCCGCTGGCAGGCGATCCGGAATTCTGATGGGCATTTGCTCACTCCATGTACAGCATCGGTAAGAAAGTCTAGACATCTAGAAATCTACAACAAAGCGACGGGTCTTGTCATCCCCGACGTGTGCCACAGACCGAAGATACGGTAAAATCCCGACAACGCACCTCGAGGATAAGAATATGGAAGCTGTGATTGAACTGGTGAGTACCGGTGATGAAGTCCTGACCGGTCTGATAACGGATACCAACGCCGGCTGGCTGTCGCAGCGGTTGCTGGAACAGGGATGGCAGGTTCGCCGCCGCTTCACCGTGGGCGATGACAAGGCCGATCTGGTAGAGCTGTTTGTACAACGCAGCCATCAGGCCGATCTGGTGATCGTCAACGGAGGACTCGGCCCCACCTCGGACGATATCAGTGCCGAAGCCATGGCCGAGGCCGCCGGCGTCCCCCTGGAGCTGAATCAGCACTGGCTCGAGGTGATGCAGCAGAAGTACAGCAGCCGAAATCGCGTCATGCCCCAGAGCAACAGCAAACAGGCCATGTTACCGCAAGGCGCCGAGCTGGTGGACAACCCGGTAGGCACCGCCTGTGGTTTTGCCATCAAACTCAACCGTGCGACCTTTTTCTTTACGCCGGGGGTGCCATCAGAGCTGAAAAAAATGATGGACGATGAAATGCTGCCACGACTGCGCCGACAGCTCGGTCAGAACGGCCATAGCCAGGTTCGTCGTTTCTTTCTGTTCGGTCTGTCCGAGTCCGGCCTGAGCGACCGACTCGACCATCGGCAATGGCCGGCCGGCATTACCCTCGGCTACCGAGCCAATTCGCCGACCATAGAGCTGAAGCTGATTATCGAAACCGAAGACGCGGCCAACATTGCCGCCGCTGAAGCACAGCTACTGGCAGAAGTGGGCACTCACCTGGTGGCGCGAGACGAGATGAATTTTACCGCCAGCCTGGGACCCCTGCTATTAAACAAGGATCTCGTTATCTTCGAGGATGCCAGTGGCGGCCGCCTGACCGATACCATCAGCACTATCACCTCCGAATTCGAGGGCCACTATCTGGCGGGACTGCCGGACAGCGCCGAAGATCTGGCCCACTGGCTGACACGCTCGACTCGCCCTCTTACCCTGGCCATTGGTGCCGAAGGCCCGCAAGGCATTCCTATTGCCTTGCTATCAGCTCAAGGCTGTCAGGTACAGACCCTGCAAATGCACTTTCGTGATCCACTCAATCGACGCCGGCTGCTGGCCTTTGCCGCCTTCGATATGCTCCGCCGCCATCTGGTCGGTGAAACCGTGATGGTGGATTACGATATATTGCCTTGCAGCGAGCGGTTCACCCTGCCCACATAAAGACAAGTGCGGCCCATAGCCGCCCTTTTTGCTTAACCTTGCAATCGCCACCGTGACAGCAGCTTTTCGACCGGCGTGATCATCGCCTCGGTCAGCCGATACGCCAGCGGGGTATGGAACAGCCAGGCACCGGTGATCATCGCCAGGGGAATGGAGCCACAGATAAAGTCGGTAAACCAGTGGGCGCCGGACATCACCCGCGGCATGGCCAGGGCCAGCACCAGTGGTACCAACGCATAAAGATAGCGACGGGGAAAGCGATAACAGGCGAACAGCAGGAAGGTGGCGAAACCGATGCCGTGATCGCTGGGGAAAGAATCACCGGATGCATCCTTGGCCTTGATATGAGGCACCAGTTGACTGACCCGCTCCGCCTGCTCGTAAACAATGGTGGGGCTGGCCCGCTCGATGGGCAAGGTTTTGCCCGCCGCCACCTGCAGCGAAAAACAGCCGGCCATCAATAACAGCAAACAACCAATTTTAGCCCGCTCACGCCCCGTCACCATCCAGGCATGGCGAAACACAAAGCCAGCCATCAAGAGTGCAGCGGCACCATCAATCCAGCGCTGATTGACGAAAGCCACCAAGTCGGCAAAGCCGGGTACCGTGACCAGGTGGCCGTTGAACCACCAGAATACCGCTTCATCCAGTTCCTGCCAGTAACCAAAAAGCCAGGAAAAAAACAGTAACAAAGCCAGAGCATGCAGTGCTGTCCAGCCCTTGAGATCCCATCGCATATTATTATCTTTTATCTTGGAAACACGGGATCTGTTTATACCAGACAGACAAGAAAACTCCAGATGGATTCATCAATCAGGAGTGATAAAAGGGCGCCTATTGGCACCCTCTGTATGATCACATCCGGTTATCACGGCTGAGTTATCACAACTTCGTTTTCAAACAATAAGCTGTGCGGCCAGTTCTCGCTGCCTCGCCTTCAGTGCTTCTATGTCCAGAGCACAGACGGCGCCATCGATCACTCGCCAGCGCCCGGCCACCATCATTCGATCAGCCCGCTGAGCACCACACAGAATCAGCGCAGCCAGCGGATCTCCGGCACCGGCAAACTGGATATCATCCAGCCGGAACAGGGCCAGATCCGCCTGCTTGCCGACGGCAATGTCGCCGATATCATCACGCCCCAGACAAGCCGCAGAGCCGCGAGTGGCCCAGTCCAGCACCTTTTGATGGGTGATCTTGCGGGCACCGTAGCGCAGCCGTTGCAACAGCAGGGCCTGACGGACTTCGGCAATCATGTTGGAACCATCATTGGAGGCGGAACCATCGACACCGATACCGACGGGACACCCGGCGGCTTCCAGATCAAGGGTCGGACACTGGCCCGAGGCCAGCAGCATATTGGAAGAAGGACAGTGAGCGATACCCACCCCCGCCTGTCCCAGCCGCCCGATTTCCTGCTCATTGAAGTGAATGCCATGGGCCAGCCATACCCGGTTGCTGAGCCAGCCAACCGACTCCAGATAATCCACCGGACGCATGCCGAACATCTTCTGACAGAAGGCGGTTTCATCGTGGGTTTCCGCCAAATGGGTATGCAGCTGAACATCGTGTTGCTCTGCCAGCCGGGCAGACATCTTCATCAGCTCGGTACTGACCGAAAACGGAGAACAGGGAGCCAGCGCCACCCGCACCATGGCACCGTCGGTGCGGTCATGATGACGAAGGATCAGCCGTTCGCTGTCGGCCATGATGACGTCTTCGCTTTGCACCGTCGACTGTGGGGGCAAGCCACCCTGCTCCTGCCCCAGACTCATGGAGCCGCGAGTAAGGTGAACCCTAACACCGAGTCGTTGTGCCTGAGCCACCTGAATATCGATGGCACCTTCCAGACCTTGAGGAAACAGATAGTGATGGTCACTGGCTGTACTGCAGCCCGACAACAGCAGCTCGGCAAGGGCGATCTGAGTCGAGACTTCCACCATTTCCGGCTCCAGCCTGGCCCATACCGGGTACAGTGACGTCAGCCAGGAAAACAGCTCCTTATTCAGCGCCACCGGGTGGGCTCGGGTCAGGGTCTGATAGAAGTGGTGATGAGCGTTGATAAGGCCAGGCAGCAGGACATGCTGACTGGCATCATAAACTGCATCTACCGACATACTGGGTGATTGCCCCGAGGGCAGCAGCTCGGTGATCCGGTTGCCGGTAATCACCAGACCACCGGCATAGGCCGCGCTCAGGGTAGCGAGGGGTTGTTTTATCCAGAGTGTGTTGGGGTTTTGCATCAGACTTTCTACTCCCTTTAAAAATGAAAGTTGGCATCCCCCGGATGTAAAAAACCCTGACACACAATCCGGGAAGGTGTGTCAGGGTTGAGACGGTTCAGGCTTTAAGCGAGAAGCAGGTATTCACCCACATCACTTAGTTTTTTTGACTATGCCATCTTCGTCATCAGTAACCGCAGTTTCGACATCTGATTCTTCGCCATGCGTCTGTTCAGGCAGAATCAGGCTCAGCAGGATGGCGGTAATGGCACCCATGGCAACTGGTGATTTCAGGATATTTTCCAGGGTATCCGGCAGAGCCTGCAGCACGTTAGGTACGCTGGAAACACCGATACCCATGCCGACCGAAATGGCTACTATCATCATGTTACGACGATCCAGGTTGGCCTGTGACAGCACTCGAATACCCGCTACCGCCACGGTACCGAACATGATCAGGGTAGCGCCACCCAGTACCGGCTTGGGCATCTGCTGCAAAATACCACCGATGACGGGGAACAGCCCCATAATCACCAGGATGGCTGCAATGTAGATACCAACGAAACGGCTGGCCACACCGGTCAGGGCGATAACGCCGTTGTTCTGACTGAAGGTAGTAGAAGGCATGCTGTTAAAGGTGGCAGCAATCATGGAGTTCACACCATCGGCCAGCACACCGCCACGTATCCGGTTCATGTAAACAGGACCTTTTACCGGCTCACCAGAGATGGTGGAGTTGGCCGTCAGATCACCGGTCGTTTCCATGGCGCTCACACAGAACAGGATGGCCAGCGGGATAAAGGCCGCCAGATCGAACTGGAAACCAAACTTGAACGGAACCGGAACAGATACCAGAGGCAGGTTGCCCAGGCTGGAGAAGTCCAGGCGGCCCATGAAGAAGGCCACGACCATGCCCAGCGTCAGACCGATAACAACGGCAGCCAGACGAATCATAGGGTTCTTGGAACGGTTCAGCAGAACAACGCTGACCAGCACGATTCCGGCCAGTAACAGGTTATCCAGGGAGCCGAAGTTTTCGGCACCGAAACCACCACCGATATCGGTCATTGCCACCTTGATCAACGGAATACCGATCAAGATGATGATGGTACCGGTCACCACAGGTGTGATTATTTTCTGCAGCTTGTGGATGATACGGCTCAGAAAAATTTCGATAATCGCCGCACAGAAGCTGATGCCAAAGATGGTCGCCAGAATATCTTCGGGGGAGCCACCCCGACTTTTCACAATCATGCCGGCAGACAGGATGGCGGTAAGAAACGCAAAACTGGTGCCCTGCAAGCAAAGCATACCCGCACCGATAGGACCAATACGGCGGCACTGGATGAAAGTACCTACGCCCGACACTATTAACGCCATGCTAATCATGTAAGGAATATGCTCACCCAGCCCCAGTACACCGCCGACGATAAGGGTAGGCGTAATCACCCCAACCAGACTGGCGAGCACATGCTGTAAGGCAGCAAAAGAAGAAGGCCAGAAGCCCGGTTTATCATGCAGCGCATAAAGCAAATCGGGGTTTTTGCTTTGTGCTGTTTTTACGTCCTGGGTCATAACAGATCCCTTTGTTAATTGTTACCAGTGTGCAGGCATACTCTGACTGCTGTTTATTATTGGCCAACATCCAGTAAGACGTTTGACTCAGCCCTCCGACTCCACTGCAAAGCGTAGGCTAAGTGAGGAGACAGCCAGATAATACCGCAAAAAAAACATAAGTGTTACTTAAATGTAATCTTATTGTACACAAAGAATGCCTGAATGTGATCTATGTCGACATGAAACCATGGGCACTATGATTATTAAATCACCTAATATCAATATATTGAACATATCAACGTCGGTAAGAGAGGTGCCCATTGCAACTTGATAGCACTAGTCCCTTGGATAACTTGGTTTCTGTAGCCATGGAGGTTCCAGGCTCAACAGAGGACGCCGGTGCGCCAGGGAGGATAAAGGGATCTGCTCCACCGGCCCTCTGTTTCAGGGATGATACAGAGGGTGTACAGGGAGGTATTCATAGCGAGTCGGTGGAGCGGGCCCTTTGGCCGGAGCAGCCGTGCTATTTTTCGCAGACGAAAAAAGCCCGATACTTTCGTATCGGGCTTTTTAATTGGGCGCCTGGCAGTGACCTACTTTCACATGGCAGCTGCCACACTATCATCGGCGCGGGTGCGTTTCACTTCTGAGTTCGGCATGGGATCAGGTGGGACCACAACGCTATCGCCGCCAGGCATAAACTGGGGTTTGCTAGTCACTGACTAACAAACGCTGGAAAACTGATGTCTTGCTGAAATAATTTTTGTAGTTGCCTGCCTACGCAAGGTCTCACACTTCTTGGGTGTTGTATGGTTAAGCCGCACGGGTCATTAGTACAGGTTAGCTCAACACATCGCTGCGCTTACACACCCTGCCTATCAACGTTGTAGTCTCCAACGGCCCTTTAGAGGGCGT
>NZ_MPZM01000027.1 GCF_002936955.1 Oceanisphaera arctica
GATATGACCCATGCCGGCTTCGGCCGCCGGATCCAGCAGCGCATCGGATACCGGCTCGCCCGACACCGCCTGCAGGGTGAGCGGGGTAATAAACGACTTGGCCGATTCGGTCATCACGACCCGTACCTCGGCATGGCGCTCTTTGAGTCGGCGTACCAGCTCGGCACTCTTATAGGCCGCAATGCCGCCGCTGAGGCCGATTAAAATGCGTTTTCCTGTTAATGGCATGGCTCTATTCCACAGGCTGACAGAGCGGCAAGATTATCACAAATGGCCGGCTTGTGCGGTGCGTGCAGGGGATTGGGCTAGGCTTGATTAACCGATTCCGGCCATGGCGACAAGGAGGGGGAATGAGCATCAAGGACTGGCCAGAGGGAGAGCGCCCGCGGGAAAAACTGCTGAGCCGGGGGCCGGGCAGCCTGTCGGACGCGGAGCTGCTGGCGATTTTTTTGCGTACCGGTGCCAAGGGCATGGATGCGGTGACGCTGGCCCACACCCTGATCCGCCAGTTTGGCAGCTTGCGTCAGTTGCTGCTGGCGGATCAACAGAGTTTTTGCGAAGGGCCGGGACTGGGTCAGGCCAAGTTTGTGCAGCTGCAGGCTAGCCTGGAGCTGATGCGACGGTTTCTGGATGAAAAACTGGTGCGAGAGCATGCGCTGACCAGCCCGGAGTTGACCCGCCAGTTTCTGCAGGCCCGACTGCGAGATCAGGAGCGGGAAGTCTTTGCCCTGCTGCTGCTCGATAACCAGCATAGAGTTATCGAGTATCAGGAGCTATTCTTCGGCACCCTGGACGCGGCGGCGGTCTATCCGCGGGATATCGTCTCGCTGGTGCTGAAACGGAGTGCCGCCGCGGTGATTTTGGTGCATAATCATCCATCCGGCGTCGCCGAGCCCAGCCGGGCCGATCGCATGATTACCGAACGTATTCAGGCCGCCCTGGGGTTGCTGGATATCCGCGTGCTGGATCATCTGGTAGTGGGTGATGGCGAAACCGTTTCTTTTGCCGAGCGTGGCTGGCTTTGATGCCGCTCGTTTGGCTTTATTGTTGATCTCGAGCTCGGTATGCTGTATAAATTGCCGCCTTATTTTGCCCCGATAGACGGCCAACGGGGTGATTAATTGCTCGAGCAAAAGTAAGTTTTGGAGAAGACTGACATGTCTAAAGTATGCCAAGTAACTGGTAAGCGGCCAGCTGTTGGTAACAACCGCTCTCACGCCAACAACGCTACCAAGCGTCGCTTCCTGCCCAACCTGCAAACTCATCGTTTCTGGGTTGAAAGCGAGAAGCGTTTTGTAAAACTGCGTATCACCACCAAAGGTATGCGTATTATCGACAAAAAGGGTATCGACAGTGTCTTAGCTGACCTGCGCGCCCGTGGCGAAAAGGTTTAAGGAGATAACCAATGGCTAAAGGTATTCGCGAGAAGATCCGCCTGAACTCCAGCGCTGGTACTGGTCACTTCTACACCACTACCAAGAACAAGCGCAACATGCCTGAGAAAATGGAAATCAAAAAGTTTGATCCCGTTGTTCGTCAGCATGTGATCTACAAAGAAGGCAAAATCAAGTAAGATTTTGTGTTCTCAAAAAACCCGGCTTCGGCTGGGTTTTTTTATGCCCGGCATCTTGGATATACTGCCGCCGAGCCGATGAGGAGAGTATGAATGCCAGAGTTACCGGAAGTAGAAGTCAGTCGACAAGGGATCACCCCCTTTATGCTGGGCGAGACGGTGATGCGGGTGGTGGTACGTAACGCCAGCCTGCGCTGGCCTATACCGGCCGAGATCCAGGAGATGGTGGGGCTGACCATTATCGGCATTCGGCGCCGGGCCAAATATTTGTTGCTGGAGACCGACTGGGGCACCGCCATCCTGCATCTGGGAATGTCCGGCAATCTGCGGGTGCTGCCTCACGGCACCCCGGCGGGCAAGCACGATCATGTGGATATAGAGCTGGGCAACGGCAAGCTGCTGCGGCTCAACGATACGCGCCGTTTCGGCTGTTTGCTGTGGACTCGTGAGCCGGCGGAGCAGCATCCGCTGCTGGCCAGGCTGGGTCCGGAGCCGCTGACTGACGCCTTCGACGGTGACTATCTGTACCAGCGCAGCCGCAAGCGGAGAACCGCCATCAAGCAGTTCATCATGGACAATCACGTCGTGGTAGGGGTCGGTAACATTTACGCCAACGAATCGCTGTTCACCGCCGGACTTCATCCCCGGCGTGCGGCTGGCGAGGTTGACCATGCGTGTTATCTGCTGCTGGCGGCGGAGATCAAGAGCGTGTTGGCCCGGGCCATCGGCCAGGGTGGCACCACCCTCAAGGATTTTACCGGCAGTGACGGCAAGCCCGGTTACTTCGTGCAGGAACTGCAGGTGTATGGCAAGGCCGGCCAGCCTTGCACGAGTTGTGGCGCCGAGCTCAGAGAAATACGGATGGGCGGCCGCAGCACCGTGTTCTGCCCGCTGTGTCAGCCTGAAAATACGTGAGGGGTGAGGAGTAAGGGCGGGCAAAGAACCTCTCCACCGACACGCTTCAGGCACATCCATGTGTCGCTCGGCAAATGCCATCTGACCGCCAGGGACGGCGGGAATGACGGAATGGCAGGAGCATTTTCCGGCCCTGGCATTTGACGGCCGGTGGAGAGGATTCCTTTACCCCCCCTTGTTGGAAGAGGTTACGCCAGCTTTTGGGCGATGGCCCTGGCCACGGCATCGGGCACGAACTGGCTGATATCGCCGCCGTGAATGGCCACCTCCTTCACCAGAGTGGAAGAGATAAAGGAATTCTCTTCCGCCGGGGTGAGAAAGACGCTTTCCAGCTCCGGCATCAATCGCCGGTTCATGTTGGCGAGCTGAAATTCATACTCGAAGTCGGACACCGCCCGCAGGCCCCGGATCAGCACGTTGGCCTGATGCGCCTTGGCAAAATCCACCAGCAGGCCTGAAAACCCCACCACCTTGACGTTGCCCAGGTTGCGCGTCACCTCCTGCACCAGCGCCACTCGTTCGTCCAGTTCAAACATGGGTTTCTTGCTGGGGCTGAAGGCGACTCCGACGACGACTTCGTTAAACAGCTGCGAGGCGCGTTCGATTAAATCCAGATGGCCATTGGTGACGGGATCGAAGGTGCCGGGATAAATGACCCTGATGCTCATGTGAGTTCCTTATTAACAAAACGAAAGTCGGAAAGTTTAGGGTAGAATACCGCAGCATAACGGTGAGCGGGAGAGAGAGATGAAACGGGTATTGGTGGTTCGTAACGACAAGATTGGCGACTTCATGCTGGCCTGGCCGGCGCTGGCCATGCTAAAGGCGTCTTCCGGTTGTGAAATTACCGCCCTGGTGCCGGGCTATACTCGTCAGCTGGCTGAACTGTGCCCTTCCATTGACCGGGTGATCGAAGACCCGGGAAAAGATGCGAAACCTGCCGCCCATCGGGATCTGCTGAAACAGCTTAAAGCCGGACACTTCGACGCCGTTATATGCCTGTTTTCCAATTTTCGCAACGCCAAACTCATGTGGCAGGCGGGCATTCGGCAGCGTTGGGCACCGGCCACCAAGCTGGCTCAGCTGCTGTATAACCACAGAGTGACCCAGCGCCGCTCCCAGTCTGCCAAGCCGGAATACGAATATAACCTGGATCTGGTGCGGGCTTTTCTGAGCCATAACGGCATGACCGCCATGGAGCCTACCACGCCCTATCTGCGTTTCGAGGGGAGTGAGCTGGCGACCTTCAGACTACAGCAGGCACAGCGGCTGGGCATCGATGCCGCCCGACCCTGGCTGCTGGTGCACGCCGGCAGCGGTGGCTCGGCCAATAACCTGTCTGCCGTTCAGTATGCGGATCTGATCCGTCGGTTAGGGGAGTCGTTTCCCGAGGCGCAGCCGGTGCTGACCGCCGGGCCGGGCGAGCAGGCACTGGCCCGACAGGTAGCAGACGTGGTGGGTGAAGGCGCCGTGGTGGCTCAGGATCTGCCGCTGCCGGACTTTTGTCGGCTACTGGCCTGTGGTGACCTCTTTGTGGCGGGCAGCACGGGGCCGCTGCACATTGCCGCCGCCCTGGACGTGCCGACGGTGGGCTTTTTTCCGCTGCGTCGTTCGGCCACCCCGCTGCGCTGGCGTCCGCTCAACAGCGAGGGGCGCCATCTGGCCTTTCATCCCCCCGGCAATCCCGGTGAACAGGTAGAGGATATGAGCCAGGTGGACATGACAGCTGTAGCCGCCGCTGTTACGCCCTGGGCCCGCGAGTTTCTGTCTTAATCCACAGATCGGCATATTTGACGAAGGTAGAGTGAGCAGAGAGCAGGCTGAGCAGCAGGCCCTGCCTGCCATCGAGAAAGCCGGCCTTGAGCAGATACATCTTCATGAAGCAGCCCACGCCGTGCAGCAGGCCCTGGCACAGAGAGCCTTTTTTACCTCTTTGCTGGCGTTGTTCGGCCCAAGCGGCGGCATAGCCGGCAGACTTCACTAAATAATGCTCTAAATCACGATAGGTATAGTGCAGCAAGTCGCCTTTGAGCTTTTTGGTTTTAATGCCTTTTTTCAGTGTGACCTTTTCGTGCACCAAGGCGTCGTTATAGCCGGTGAGTGCCTTGGGATAGAGCCGCAGCACCCGGTCCGGGTACCAGCCGCAATGGCGTATAAAGCGGCCAAACACCCAGGATAGCCGTGCCACCGAGTACACCGTATTGGTGGTTGGCTTGGCCAGAATGGCTTCTATGCTGGTTTTAAGTTCGGGGGTGACGCGTTCGTCGGCATCTACCCACAGTATCCAGTCTGACTGCACATGGGCTTGGGCAATTTGTCGCTGTTTACCAAAGCCGGGCCAGTGGTCATTAACAAAAAAGCGAGCCCCGGCGGCTTCTGCCACCTCGCGGGTGGTATCGGTACTGCCCGAGTCCAGCACGACGATTTCGTCTACCCAGTCCAGAGTAGCCAGGCAATCGGCCAGGTTTTCCGCTTCATTTTTAACGATCAGCACGGCGGCCAGGGTGGGACGTGAACTCATGAGGGTTCCTGCAACAGGTTGAAATCGTGGATGATGCGGTCGAATTGGGTCTCGACCATAGCCGTGCTGATCCGCTGCATGGCGGTGGGATCCTTGACCCGGGTACGCCAGGGTACTTGTTCGGCGGTTTTTCCGGTTTCGGCCAGCAGGGCCTCGTCATAGACGCTGACTACATAGTCGCGGCAGCGATAAGGGCCGGTACGTTGTGGATTATGATGGGCATAAAGGCCCAGCACCGGTGTGTTCACCAAGGTCGCCATGTGCGTCGGGCCCGTATCCGGCGCCGCCACCAGGCGGGCGACCTTGATCAGCGCCAACAGCTGCGGCAGGCTGGTCTGGCCCACCAGGTTTTCGGCGATGTTATCCGTCAATTTACAGATTTTTGCCGCCAGATCGCGCTCTTGTTGCGCCGGACTTCCGATAAGCATCACTTGCATGCCCTTGTTGTGAGCATGATCGGCAAGGGCGGCGTAGCCTTCGGCGGTCCAGTTTTTATAGGCCTTGCTGGCGGCAGGGCAGATCAGCAGCAGTGGCTGTCGTTCGGCATAGGTTACCGCCCATTGTTCCGCCTCGGCGGGAATCGGCAGGTCCCAGCCTGGTGTGAGATCGGTCAGCCCCAACGCCTGCCCAAAGCCCATGAAGCCTTCCACTACATGCTCGCCGGTGGCGGCCACCTTGTGATTGGTGAACAGCCACTGGCCGTCTTTGGCGCGTTCCCGCTCAAACCCCAGCTTGTACCGGGCTCGGATGCCTAAGCTGGCGAGACTGGCGCGCAGGGCGGCCTGCATATGCAGCAGTACATCGAACTTGCGACCGCGCAGTTGTGTCCAGAGATCAAGATAGGCGCGGATACCAGCGCCTTTGTCGAACACGATAATCTCGACATCTGGCAGCAACTGCAGCAATTGAGCTTCTATTTTGCCGGTGATCCAGGTAATACGGGTCTGGGGCCATTGACGCTGTATGGCCTGTACCAGGGCGATGGCATGACAGCAGTCGCCGATAGCGGACAAGCGCAGTAAACAGAGGGTAGCGGGGGCCGAGCCGAGCAATGCCATAAATGAAGTCTCCGGGATCTGAGTCCGGCATTATGCAAAGGCTGGCGAGCCATGTAAAATCTGTGTTTTCGTTGGGGGGACGGTAATGGAACGGATAGAGCACGGCTCGGAGATTATCTGGTATGACCCGGAATGTTTCGGCGCATTTCAGCGGGACTTCTTTGAAATTGATTACTGGCGTGAACAGAACGCCATTCGCGGCAAGGCGGTGGGACGCAACACCACCTGGTTTGTGGAAGACGAGATTTGCCACAAGGTGCTGCGCCATTACTACCGGGGCGGCATGATAGGCCGGGTGATGGAAGACACCTTTCTGCACGTGGCCGAGTCCAAGAGCCGGGCCATGGCCGAGTTTACCGTGCTCACCAAACTCTATCGCCGCGGTTTGCCGGTTCCCCGGCCCTGCGCCGCACGTATGGTGCGATCCAACCTGGTGTACCGTGCCGACATTATCCTTAGCCGTATCGAGAATTCCCGCGATTTGGTGGCTATTTTACAGGAAAGGGCGCTGAACAAGAGCGAGTGGCAGAACATTGGCAAGACCATTCGTCAGTTTCATGATGCCGGCCTCTATCATGCGGATCTGAACAGCCACAATATTCTGCTCGACGACAGCGGCAAGAGCTGGCTGATTGACTTCGACAAGTGTCACCTCCGCCAGCCCGGCAGCTGGACCCGGGAAAACATGGACCGGCTGCTGCGATCTTTCCGTAAGGAGCTAGGGCTGCATCCCGGCTTCCAATGGAAAGAAGCAGACTGGAAAGCCCTGTTAAGCGGCTACAAAGCCAGCTGAGCCTTGATGGCGGAGAGCGTGCGGAGCAAGGCTCCCTGATTGGCTCTGACGACGTTCAGAGCTTGTGCCCCCATCTGTGCACCCTGCGCGGGTGAGTCCAGCAATGCAGCGAGCTGTTGTGCCAGTTCGTTATCGTTAGTGACCACCCGGGCACCACCGGCGTCGACGAGCTGATGGGTGATGTCGCTGAAGTTGAAAAATGAAGGGCCTGTGAGTACGGGCTTGCCCAGGGCGGCTGGCTCCAGCAGGTTGTGGCCGCCCCGTTCGATCAGGCTGCCACCGATAAAGGCGACGTCGGCCGCCGCCAGCATGACGGGGAGTTCGCCCATGGTGTCACCCAGATAGACCTGGGTGGGAGCAGCAGACGCAGGCAGGGTACGGCGGCTCAGGGTAAAGCCCTGCCGCGTAACCAGTTCTGCGACCTGGACGAAGCGTTGAGGGTGGCGGGGTACCAGCATCAGAAGAGCCTGTGGCAGGCGTTGCAGCAGTTCCCGGTGGGCGGTGAGCAGCTGTTCGTCTTCGCCTTCATGGGTAGAAGCGGCAATCCATACCGGGCGTCGTGTTCCCAGCTGTTCCCGCAGCGCTTGTCCCTGTCGACGAACTTCGTCGTCGTAGTCGATATCGAACTTGATGGATCCCGTCACGCTCAGCTTTTCATGGCAGAGCCCCAAGTCTGCAAAGCGATCGGCATCATCCCGATGCTGGCAGGCTATATAGCTGATATTCGCCGATAAAAGCCGGAATATGCCATGAAACTGTTTATATTTATCGGCAGAACGGGCCGATAACCGGGCATTGAGTACCATCACCGGCAGCTGTTTTCGACCGCAGGCTGTGAGCCAGTTGGGCCAGAGTTCGGTTTCCATAATCAGCAAAGCCCGTGGACGAACCCTACGTAAAAACAACGATATAGCCCAGGGGAAGTCCAGCGGGGCATAGCGATGTTCTATCAGGTCGCCCAGCTTTTCTGCCTGATCGGCGCCGGTGCGGGTGGTGGTGGTGACCAGAATCGGCAATTCCGGGTGTTCCGCCTTGATGGCCTTGATCAGTGGCGTGGCGGCAACCATTTCCCCGACGCTGACCGCATGCAGCCAAACCGGATTCTCTTGTCTGGACGTCGGTACCAGCCCCAAGTGTTCTGGCCAGCGACGACCAAAGCCCGGCTTGCCTTGTTTGGGCCAGTACAGCAGCCCCAGCAGCAGGGGGCTGAATAGATGGATGAGCAGGTTGTAGATAAAGCGATACATCATGGGGTTACCGATGGCCGACGGCGATATGATCCGAGGTCGCCAGTTGCTGAATGGCGGCAAGTACTTTCCCTGCAGGCAGCTCTCTCAGGCACTTCAGATGACCGAGCGGACACTCACGTTTGAAGCAGGGCCGGCATTCGATGTCGGTATGCACTATGGCGACCCTTTCTGCCAGTGGCGGCGTGTATTTGGGCGAGGTCGAGCCGTAGATGCCGACCAGAGGACGTTGCAAGGCGGCGGCGATATGCATCAGGCCGGAATCGTTGGAAATCACCACAGAGCTTAGTGCCATCAGATCGATGGCCTGATGCAGCGAGGTTTTTCCCGCCAGAATATGGCATTTTCCCTGCAAACTATGTGGTAAATGATGCTTTATGGTTTCGGCGACCGGAATATCCTTGGCCGAGCCGAAAATCCATACCTGCTTCCCCTGTTCAATCTGATGTCGGGCTACCTCGGCGTAGTGTTGCTCCGGCCAGCGCTTGGAAGGGCCGAACTCCGCCCCTGGGCACAGGCTGACTATGGGGCTCTCGGTATTGAGGCTCAGCTCGTTCAAGGCGTTTTGCTGGTTTGCGGTATCCACTTTCAGGGTAGGCCAGGGCAGGGCAGGAATGCAGTGATTATTCTGCATGTCCGCCCTGGGGTGGGCGAGCGCGACATAACGTTCGACCATTAGCGGGAAGTCGGTCTTGTTGCTGCGCAGATCGTTCAGCAGGCCGTAGCGGGACTCGCCTTTCCAGCCGGTGCGCTTCTTGATGCCGGCGAACAGCGGGATCAGGGCCGATTTCATCGAGTTGGGCTGTACTATGGCCCAGTCATAGCCTTCGGTGGCCAGCTGCCGGCCGAGGCGGAAGCGTTGGGTCAGCTTGAAATCACCGTGGCCCAGAGGCATCACTATGGCCTTGTCGACCTCGGGCATTCGCTCCAGCAGGGCACAGCACCAGGCCGGCGCCATCACATGCAGCTCTGCACCCGGATGCTGCTGCTTCAGGGTGATATACAGACTTTGGGACATCACCATGTCCCCGACCCAGGAAGGGCCTATGACCAGAATTTTCATGGAGCACCTACATTGTGTAACACGGATAATGAGGCCGACGCGATATTATTATCTGAGAATCTCTGAAAGGCGCTGGGTTTCATTTTTTTGGGAAAAAATTGCTTGGGCCAGAGAGATATTGCTACGGGCTAGTTCGATTTCTTGGTTGAAATTATTCAGTATCATATTGATTAACTCTCGAACGTGATCTACGTCCTTGTCTCTGGCTATATGCATGTGGAACCCCAATTTTTCGAATTCGGGAAATACTGTGTTGTCGTATGTGATGCAGATTAAACCATTACCCAAGGCTTCAATCAGGGCATTAGACAAACCTTCACCGTGACTCGGAAACAGGAAGATAGAAGCATCGTGGAATAGTTTCTGAGGGTGTGGGTGATGGCCTATTAGCTCGACCTGAGTTTCTAGTTTTCTCTTTTGTATTTCAGCCTTCAACTGCGCTAGATAACTTGGATCGTTTTCCGCTCCGACCAGTTTCAGCGGAAGCTCTGTACCTGAAATCGCAATTAAAGCATCGAGTTGTCCTTTTCCATTCGCTATTCTGCCGACATGTATGGCTTTTTTAATAGGGATGACTGGCGACTCTGGTAAAAAATCGGTGCTGGTGTAGATAACACCTATGCTAGCTTGGCGAGCTATGGGTATGATGAGTTCTATATTTTTCCGCAAATGCTCACTGATACACAGATGGTAGTTGACCCTGCTATAAAACCAGCGATGCAGAAGATCTTTTTTGCTGCTGGACATAGTGGTGCCGTATCTGACAATCAACTGGACTTGAGGTAAACCGAGTAGGGCAAAGTAAATAGATTTTATTTCCGAAGTGCCAAGGAAAATGATATTTTTAACATGTCCACTTTTCACTATTCGTCGCAGTTGCCATATTAGGCTCAGGCTCAATTTGGTCTTGAAATCTATTTCTTGATATTGAATCCCAGCTTGTTGTGCCTGCCGAGAAATAAAGCTGTCGCGCTTGCATACCAGTAAGGTCGAAATATTTGCACCGGCAAGTCCTCGGGCCATTTTAATAGCATCCAGCTCCATACCACCAGCAAAGTGAGACAGGCATAGAACCACGACATCATACCGGTTGCTAATCATATTGGAACTGTCAGTCATATCGAATTCATCATAGTTATCGTGCTTTCCTGAACACATAATTCCCCCGGATCTTCCGCCACAGGCCGAACACGTCGGTGCGTGGGAAGATGGCGATACGACGAATTTGATAGGGGTCTTCGTGCATGGCGAGGGGGCCGCTGTCGGTGGCTACCGCGAAGGGGTAGTCCAGCTCTTGGGCTAAATCTTTGCTGTCCTGATTATGGCTGCCGAACGGGTAGGCGAAAGAGGACAGTTTCTGGTCCAGTAGCTGCTCCAGTTGTTCCTTGTTTTCGGCAATTTCGTGGCGCTGGGCGTCTTTATCCAGGGTGTTCAGGTGCGGGTGGGTCAGGGTGTGACCACCAAATTCCACCAGGCCGGAGTCGGCCATTTCCTTTATCTGGGCCGGGCTCATCAGCTCTACCCGCTTTTCCGGGTTGTCCGGAATTTCCACGTCCCAGCGGTTGAACTGCTCGCCGGTCACCATGTAAATCACCGCCTTGAAGCCGTACTTTTTCAGCAGCGGAAACAGCAGCTCGTAGTTGTCTTTATAACCATCGTCGACGGTGATGATGATGTACTTCTTGCCGGACTCCAGCCGGCTGGCCATGCCCCGTTCGGCCAGATCAGCGAAGGTGAGGGTCTCAAAGCCCAGCCGTTTGAGCAGTTTGAAGTGCTTTTCCAGCATATTGACGTGCATATAGGTACCATGTACGCCTTTTTCGCTGTCATCCCTGATGAAGCGATGGTACATGATGATGGGCACTTCCCGGCGCAGCCGGTGCACGTAAACGCTCTGGTAATGCTGCTCCAGCTGGTCGGCTACGGCTTTCAGGTCGTAGTTCGCCCTTACCCGCGCGGCCAGAGCGGTAGCGTCGTAGCCGGCATTCAGGGCGGCGGCAATTCGGGCGGGCAGGGCGGCGAAGTCGATATCCAGATCCTTTGGCCCTATATCACCGAAATTGCTCGCCATGACCGCATCCAGATTGTCGGCGGTAACCAGGCCGGGGGCCTGTGCTTCGCCCACGGCAAACACCGGGCGCTCCATCAGAACGGACTCCATGGCCACCCGGCCGGCACCGATCACCAGATCCGAGGCCGCCATAAGGGCCGGTACATCCTGCACATAGCCCAGAAAGTTCACCTGACCTTTGAAACGCTCGAACCGCTCCGGGATTTGCGAGCCGGAGGCGATCTGCACCCGGTATTTTTCCAGATCCAGGCATTCGTCCAGCAGCCGGTAGCACAAGTCGCCCTTCGGGCCGCTGAGCCGACCTATGATGCTGATCACCGGCTTGTCGTTTGTCGGTACCGGTACGGGCCGATACTGCTCGGTATTGATGCCGTTGCGGCCGATGGCAATCAGCTCGGGTGCTACCCCCAGGCTGCTGATGAGCTGATCCCGCACCGCTTCGCACACCGCCAGCGCCCGGTCGCCCAGGGCATGGAATTTCTTGCGCGAGGCATGCACCGGCTGGCGGCCGTGCACAGTGGTGATCATGGGAGTACCGGTCAGCTTGCAGGCCACATGGCAGCTCCAGCTGGAGGCCCGGCTGTGAGCGTGAACCAGCTGGATGCGGTGCTTCTTGATCAGATAGATCAGGTAGCCCACATGCCAGAACCGGCGAGGTACACTGCGCTTGTTGAAGCGCAGCTTGAAATACTCGCCCTGGTGCGGTTTGGTCAGGGTGTCGGAGACATAAAACACCCTGCGCCCACGCCGGGTGAGTTCGTCACCCACGGTAGTGGCATAGACTTCGGCCCCGGTCACTTCCAGCTGGGACAGCGCCATCAATATATTCATGCGGTATTCCGTGTCGGGCCTGTGGTTACTTGTTCAGCCACGCCATGTATTCGCTCACGCCTTCGGCCACGGTCTTGAAGTCGTGGGGATAGCCGGCGGCGCGCAGTTTGGTGAGATCCGCCTGGGTAAAGCTCTGGTAGCGACCCTTCAGCTGCTCGGGGAAGGGGATATATTCTATCTCTCCCTTGCCGTGATGTTTGATCACCGCCTCGGCTACGTTCTGGAACGGTTCTGCCCGGCCGGTGCCACAGTTGTAGATGCCGGACACTTCCGGGTTCTGCCAGAACCACAGGTTCACCCGGCAGACATCGCTGACATAGATGAAATCGCGCATCTGGCCGCCGTTGGGGAAACCGTCACAACCTTCGAACAGCTTGGGGTTTTCGTCCTTGTGCAACTGGGTGTTGAGATGGAAGGCCACACTGGACATGCCACCCTTGTGTTGTTCGCGCGGGCCATAGACGTTGAAATACTTGAGGCCCACTACCTGAGAGTTGATCTCGGGCATCAGGCGGCGCACATACTGGTCGAACAACTGCTTGGAATAGCCGTAAACGTTGAGTGGCTGCTCGTACTGCGGCTCTTCGATGAAGTTGTCGTTGCGCCCGCCGTAGGTGGCGGCGGAAGAGGCATAAATGAAGGGGATTTCCCGCTCCAGGCAGTAGTGCAGCAAGTCTTTGGAATATTGATAGTTGTTTTCCATCATGAACTTGCCGTCCCACTCTGTGGTGGCCGAGCAGGCGCCTTCATGAAAGATCACTTCGATGCCGCCCCATTCCTCGAATTCATCACCGGAAAAAATACGTTGAATAAACTCGTCTTTGTCGAGGTAGTCGGCGATGGTCAGGTCGACCAGGTTGACGAACTTGGTGCCATCGGTGAGGTCGTCGACGACTACCACATCGGTGCGCCCCTGGTCGTTGAGGGTTTTTACCAGATTACTGCCGATAAAGCCGGCGCCGCCAGTCACAATGATCATCGCTTTCTGCCTCTTGCTGGCCGGAACCTGTCCGGCTGAACGAAGTGAAATAAAGCCAAAGTTTACCATGCTTGTGCGGCAGAAAACTAACCCGTCGGCCTGTGTTACTATTCAGAGATGGCATTGAGCATTTGGTTAACAGGATGAAAACCAAGGATCGTATCGTGGCTGACGCCCTGCTGCTGTTTAACGAGCAGGGGGAGTCGAATGTAACCACCAACCATATTGCCGCGCATCTGGGGATTAGTCCGGGTAATCTCTATTACCACTTTCGCAACAAGAGCGACATTATTCACCGTATTTTCCTGCAATATAGCGACCACTTGCGTAAAAGTTTCACGCCCGCCACCGGCTCGGCCAACGCCAGCCCGGCGGTGTGGTTTCATTATCTGGACGCCATTTTCTATGTGATGTGGGAGTTCCGTTTCTTCTACGCCAACCTCAACGATATCTTGCAGCGGGATCCCGAGTTGCATCTGCAGTATCTGGCGGTACAGCAGGAGCTGACGGTGAACCTGCAGGCCCTGTTGCGCGAGATGAACGCCCAGCGGGTGCTGGCGATTCCCGATGAGGAAATCGAGCCCCTGACCGAGGTGCTGCGTATGGTCGTGTCGTTCTGGGTCAGCTACCAGTCGGCCCAGTCGATGACCCCGCGCATCAGTCAGGCGGTGCTCTATCAGGGAGTGGCCCGGGTGCTGTTGTTGCTCAAACCCTACTTTCACCCGGAGCAGGGACTCGAACTGGCAACACTCATGACACATTATCAGGCGTTGGGCGCCGCTCCCAGTGATCCCTTTCACAAATAGGATAAAGTTTGGAATATGTTATGAGTGTTCGGTGTTTAAGTAGTAAAATGGTCTGAATTAAATCCAGATAGCCAGATTGATAGCGGGAGTTCATTATGTCATCGGCATTTTATGCTTATTTATCCGAGCAGTTAGCGCAAACCAAAGCAGAGGGGCTCTACAAGAAGGAGCGGGTGATCACCTCGGCCCAGAACGCCGCCATCGAGGTAGGCCAGCGGGAGGTAATCAACTTCTGCGCCAATAACTATCTGGGGTTGGCCAATCATCCCGAGCTGGTCGATGCGGCCAAACAGGGGCTGAACAGCCACGGTTTCGGCATGGCCTCGGTGCGCTTCATCTGCGGCACCCAGGATCTGCACAAGCAACTGGAAGCCGACCTGTCCGCCTTTCTGGGCATGGAAGACACCATTCTTTATACCTCCTGTTTTGATGCCAATGCAGGTCTGTTTGAAACTCTGCTGGGCCCGGAAGATGCCATTATTTCCGATGCCCTCAATCACGCTTCCATCATCGACGGCGTGCGTCTGTGCAAGGCCAAACGTTACCGCTACGCCAACAACGACATGGCCGAGCTGGAAGCCCGGCTGCAGCAGGCGGACGCCGACGGCGCCCGCTTCAAGCTGATTGCCACCGACGGCGTCTTCTCGATGGATGGCGTTATCGCCAACCTCGGGGGCATCTGTGATCTGGCGGACAAATACAATGCCATGGTGATGGTGGACGATTCCCATGCGGTCGGCTTCGTCGGTGAGCAGGGCCGAGGCACCCCGGAATTCTGCGACGTGATGGACAGGGTCGACATCATCACCGGTACCCTGGGTAAGGCCCTGGGCGGTGCGTCCGGCGGTTATACCTCGGGCAAGAAGGAAGTGATCGACTGGCTGCGTCAGCGTTCACGTCCTTACCTGTTCTCCAACTCGGTGGCACCGGCCATAGTCGCGGCTTCCATCAAGGTGCTGGAAATGCTGAAAAACGGCGACAGCCTGCGCAACAAGGTGCGGGAAAACAGCGCCTATTTCCGTGAGCAGATGAGCGCCGCCGGTTTTACTCTGGCGGGGCAGGACCACGCCATTATTCCGGTGATGCTGGGCGATGCCGCCCTGGCGGCCCAGATGTCTGACAAGCTGCTGGAGCGGGGCATTTATGTCATCGGCTTCTCCTTCCCTGTGGTGCCCAAGGGTCAGGCTCGTATTCGCACCCAGATGTCGGCGGCCCACAGCCGCGAACAGCTGGATAAGGCCATTGCCGCCTTTATCGACGTTGGCCGCGAGCTGGGTATCATTTAAGGAGATCATGTTCATGAAAGCACTGGCAAAACTGAAAGCGGAACCCGGCATCTGGATGACCGATGTGCCCGCACCCGAAGTGGGCCATAACGATCTGCTGATCAAGATCCGCAAAACCGCCATCTGCGGTACAGATATTCATATCTATAACTGGGACGAGTGGTCCCAGAACACCATACCGGTACCCATGGTGGTCGGCCACGAATACGTGGGCGAAGTGGTGGCAGTGGGTCAGGAAGTACGCGGCTTTGCGGTGGGCGACCGGGTTTCCGGCGAAGGCCATATTACCTGCGGCCATTGCCGCAACTGCCGGGCCGGACGCACCCATTTGTGCCGTAACACAGTCGGCGTGGGCGTGAATCGTGAAGGGGCTTTCGCCGAGTACCTGGTGATCCCGGCCTTCAACGCCTTCAAGCTGCCCGACGAAGTGTCCGATGATCTGGCATCCATCTTTGACCCCTTCGGCAACGCGGTACACACGGCGCTGTCGTTCGATCTGGTGGGCGAAGATGTGCTGATCACCGGCGCCGGCCCCATCGGCATCATGGCTGCGGCCGTGGCCCGCCATGTGGGGGCCCGCCATGTGGTGATCACCGACGTCAACGAATACCGGCTGGAACTGGCGCGCAAGATGGGCGTGACCCGGGCGGTAAACGTGGCCACCGAAAAGCTGGACACCGTGATGGCCGAGCTGGGCATGACCGAAGGTTTCGATGTGGGTCTGGAAATGTCCGGGGTGCCGATGGCGTTCCGCGACATGCTGGACAAGATGAACCACGGCGGCAAAATCGCTATGCTGGGCATTCCCCCGTCCGACATGGCCATCGACTGGACCAAAGTGATCTTCAAGGGCCTGATGCTCAAGGGCATCTACGGCCGGGAGATGTTCGAGACCTGGTACAAGATGGCCAGCCTGATCCAGTCGGGTCTGGATCTGAGCCCCATTATCACCCATCACTTCAAGGTCGACGACTTCCAGCAGGGTTTCGACACCATGCGTTCCGGCCAGTCCGGTAAAGTCATCCTCGACTGGACCTAAGCGTCACACTAAGGGGATGGGCGCCATGCAGGCGCTCATCCCCGAGCTTCTCTAGATATCCCTTATCAATCCTTCATGCCAGCCTGTACTCTGGTCTTCGATCATTCGGCCCAGGGCTGGTTGCTCGTTCATACCAACCTGTAAAACTAACTGGTTTGTTTAGCTGCCCTTTAAAGGTCGAACGAAGGGTCAACTCCACCGACACGCCTTAATAATGCCACTCATCATTTCAGCCTACTGCGAACATTCACTGGATGTTCGGTCAGACTGAAATGGTTCGTCTCGGCGAGGCAAGCTCGCCCCATGCACGCTCAGCACATGACGTCCGACCGCCAAGGATGGCGGGAGTGTCAGCATTGCAGGAGCCTTTGTTGACCTGTCATGTGATGGTCGCTGGAGTAGAACCCTTCATCCGCCCCTCTGCTGCGGAGCCGCCTGTTGCCTCTTCTTGAACACCGAGTGGTCCGCAGGCATCTCCTATAGACGACGCCGATGTATCAGGGAGGGCAAAGGGATCTGCTCCACCGACCTTCTGTTTCATGGATGAAACAGAGAGCGTACAGGGAGGTATTCATAGCGAGTCGGCGGAGCGGGCGCTTTGGCCGAAGTATCGCACCTGCCGAAAGCCGGCCCCGATCCGCGCCCTGCTTCACAATCCTCGGATTTAGGTTATAACTGGTGTCATGCGAAGCACATTTCGCTTGTGAAAATGGCACACTCAGGTTAGAAAAAGAGCAGGCCGGAGCCTCTTCGGCGCAAGAACTCAATGGACAGAGGGACGTTAGATGATCACATGGAACAAGAAAGCGGTTGCGGCGGCGGTGTCTGTCGCCCTGGGTTATGGTGCCGTGTTTGCCGCCTCGGCGGAAACCGTCAAGGTGGCCATTGCAGGTCCGGTGACCGGAGCCGTGGCCCAGTATGGTGACATGCAGTTTACCGGTGGCCGCATGGCGGTCGAGATGCTCAACAAATCCGGCGCCTTGGGTGACTACACCCTGGAAGCGGTGGAATACGATGATGCCTGCGATCCCAAGCAGGCGGTGGCGGTGGCCAACCGGGTGGTCAACGATGGCGTGCAGTTTGTGGTGGGCCACCTGTGCTCCGACAGCACACTGCCGGCCTCGGATGTGTATGACGACGAAGGTATTCTGATGATTACCCCGGCGTCCACCAACCCGGTCATTACTGAACGGGATCTGGAATTCGTGATGCGAACCATAGGTCTCGACAGCGATCAGGGCCCTACCGCCGCCCGTTACATTCTCGAGCAGGTCAAGCCCGAGCGCATCGCGGTGATCCACGACAAGAAACAATACGGTGAAGGTCTGGCGTCCAGCGTACGTGATGCGCTGAAAGAGGCCAGTGTCGAGGTGGTGGCCTATGAAGGGGTGACCTCGGGCGACAAGGACTTCTCTACACTGATCGCCAAGCTGCAGCGTGACAAGGTCGACTTCGTCTATTATGGCGGCTATCACCCCGAACTGGGGCTTATTTTGCGCCAATCAGCCGAGAAAGGCTTCAAGGCTCGCTTCATGGGGCCCGAGGGCGTAGGTCATAAAGACATTACCTCCATCGCCGGTGACGCCTCCGACGGTCTGCTGGTCACTCTGCCCAAGAAATACGATCTGGACCCAGCCAACGCCCCCGTGGTGCAGGCTATTCAGGCCAAAGGCGAAGATCCATCCGGTCCCTTCGTCTGGACTACCTATGCGGCGGTAGAAGCCATTGCCGAAGGCATAAAGCGCGCGGGTACCGATCCGGAAGCGGTGGCCAAGGCCCTGCGTGCCGAGCCGGTGAACACCGTGATGGGTCCGCTGAGCTGGGATGACAAAGGCGATCTGCTGGGCTTCGAGTTCGGCGTGTTCGAATGGCACAAGGACGGTTCTTCTACCCAGATGTAAGTTGGGTTCGGTCTTTTTCGCCTGATTGGAGAGCAGGGCAAAGGGAAGAGCTCCACAGACCGTGACATGCCAGGGCCGGAAAATGCACCTGCCATCCGGCATTTCCGCCATCCATGGCGGTCAGATGGCATGTCCGAGCTTACATGGGGCGAGCTTGTCTCGCCTTGACGAACAGTCTCTGCTTGAACGAACATCCAGTGAATGTTCGCAGTAAGCTGAGACAGTGAGTGGCATTTATATGTAGCGTGTCGGTGGAGTTGGCCCTTTGTCCGGCTTCTCTGGATATGTCAGCTCTTGCCAAAAGGGGCAGTTCCCCAGTTTCGCCCCGCCAGCATTACTTGCTTCGCTCTTACGACAAGGAAAGGTTGTATGTCTGAGCCCACTCTTTATTTTATCCAGCAGCTGCTCAATGGTCTGACCATCGGCAGTACCTATGCGCTGATCGCCATCGGCTACACCATGGTTTACGGCATCATCGGCATGATCAACTTCGCCCACGGCGAGGTGTACATGATCGGCGCCTACGCCGCCTTCATGGTGATGACCGGTCTGATGATGATTGGCATCGACAGCACCTGGCTGCTGCTGACAGCGGCCTTTCTGGTGAGCATCACCCTGACCAGTGTCTACGGCTACTCCATTGAGCGGGTCGCCTATCGGCCGTTGCGCGGCAGCAAGCGACTGATCGCACTTATCTCCGCCATCGGCATGTCGATTTTTCTGCAGAACATGATGCGTCTGTCTCAGGGCTCGCGCGATATTGCCATGCCCAGCCTGATCCCTGGTGGCTGGACCTTCGGTGAAAGCGGCTTTCAGGCCTCATTATCCTATATGCAGCTGATTATCTTCATCGTGACCTTCGTGGCCATGACCCTGCTGTCGTTGTTTATTTCCCGCTCCCGCATGGGCCGGGCCTGTCGGGCCTGTGCCGAAGATCTGAAAATGGCCAACCTGCTCGGCATCAACAGTAACACGGTGATCGCCCTGACCTTCGTCATCGGCGCGGCCCTGGCGGCGGTGGCCGGCGTCTTGCTGGGCTCCTATTACGGGGTCATCAATCCCTATATCGGCTTCATGGCCGGGCTCAAGGCCTTCACCGCCGCGGTGCTGGGCGGCATCGGCAGCATTCCCGGTGCCGTGATAGGCGGTATCTTGCTGGGGGTGACCGAAGCCATGACCGGCGCCTATTTCAGCACCGAATACAAGGATGTGGTCTCCTTCGGGCTGCTGATCGCGGTGCTGCTGTTCATGCCGACCGGCATTCTGGGCAAACCGGAGGTAGAAAAGGTATGAACAAACTCAAACCTGCATTGATTGCCGCCGTCCTGTTTTTGCTGCTGGCCGGCTGGCTACTCGGTTTTCGGCTCGAAACCGCCGGCACCCGGTTGATCGTTTCCAACCGTATGGATCAGACCTGGGAATGGCTGGCGTTGGGCGCCGCCCTGGTGTTTTTCGCCCAGTTGTTTCAGAGCCAGCTGCGCAAGCCCTTTCAATATCTGTCGGATCGCAAAAGCGGCTTCGCCCTGCCGGTGCCGGAAGAACGGCCCTGGCTATATCGCATCGTCACCGTGCTGGTGCTGGCCACCTTGCTGATCTGGCCCTTCATGGGGTCGCGCGGGGCCGTGGATCTGGCCACCCTGACCCTGATTTACGTGATGCTGGGGTTGGGGCTGAACGTGGTGGTGGGGCTGGCCGGGCTTCTGGATCTGGGTTACGTCGCCTTTTATGCGGTGGGTGCCTACAGTTATGCCCTGCTCAACGCCTATCTGGGGTTCGACTTCTGGACCTGCCTGCTGATTTCCGGCGGCATGGCGGCGCTGTTCGGCTTCTTGCTCGGTTTTCCGGTGCTGCGGCTACGCGGCGACTATCTGGCGATAGTGACCCTGGGCTTTGGCGAGATCATCCGTATCCTGCTCAACAACATGACCGAGCTCACCGGCGGCCCCAACGGCATCGCCGGCATTCCCAAACCCACCCTGTTCGGGCTGGAGTTCGAACGCCGGGGCGATAACACTTTTCACCAGTTTTTCGATATTGCCTACAACTCGGGCCACAAGGTGATTTTCCTCTACCTGCTGGCGCTCTTGCTGGTGGTGTTCACCATCTTCATCATCAATCGTCTGCTGCGCATGCCACTGGGCCGGGCCTGGGAAGCGTTGCGCGAAGATGAAATCGCCTGTCGCTCGCTGGGTCTCAACCCGACCCTTATCAAGCTCAGCGCCTTTACCATCGGCGCCGCCTTCGCCGGCTTTGCGGGCAGCTTTTTCGCCGCCCGTCAGGGATTCATCAGCCCCGAGTCATTCGTGTTTATCGAATCGGCCATCATCCTGGCCATAGTGGTGCTGGGCGGCATGGGCTCGCAGATTGGTGTGGTGCTGGCGGCCATCGTCATGACCATATTGCCGGAGCTGACCCGGGAGTTTAACGAATACCGCATGCTGCTGTTCGGCCTGCTGATGGTATTGATGATGATCTGGCGGCCTCAGGGGCTGCTGCCGATGCACAGACCCCACATGGAGCTGAAATCATGACGGCCCTGTTAACCGTATCCGATCTGACCATGCGCTTCGGTGGCCTGGTCGCCGTCGACAAGGTCGCGCTGAGCATGCAGGAGCGGCAAATCGTCTCGGTGATCGGCCCCAACGGCGCCGGCAAAACCACTGTGTTCAACTGCCTGTCCGGTTTTTACCGGCCCAGCGGTGGCACCGTCAATTTCAAGGGGCAGAACATACAGGGGCTGCCCGGCCACAAGATTGCAAGACGCGGCATGGTGCGCACCTTTCAGCATGTGCGGCTGTTCAAGGAAATGACGGTGCTGGAAAACCTGCTGGTAGCCCAGCACTTCCACCTGAACACCGGCTTTTTGTCCGGTCTGTTCAAGACCCCGGCCTTTCGTCGCTCCGAGCGGGACGGGCTGGCGCGGGCCCATTACTGGCTGGAAAAGGTGAACCTGACCGAGTTTGCCAACCGCACCGCCGACAACCTGGCCTATGGCCAGCAGCGGCGGCTGGAAATTGCCCGTTGCATGGCGGCACGACCGCAGCTGCTGATGCTGGACGAGCCGGCGGCAGGGCTTAACCCGAACGAGACTCGCGAGCTGGATAGATTGATCTGTGATTTGCGTGATAACGAAGGGGTCAGCATTCTGCTGATTGAACACGACATGAAGCTGGTCATGGGTATTTCCGACTATATCTATGTGGTCAATCAGGGGCGGCCGCTGGCCGAAGGCACACCGGAGCAGGTGCGGAACAACCCCGATGTGATCAAAGCCTACCTGGGGGAGACCTGAACATGCTGCATGTCGATAATGTCTGTGCCAGCTATGGCAAAATCCAGGCGCTGGAAGATGTGACCGTCGAAATACAGCAGGGTGAAATCGTCACCCTGATCGGGGCCAACGGCGCCGGCAAGACTACCCTGATGATGACCATCTGCGGCGAACCCAGACCTACTCAGGGGCGGGTGTTGTTCGAAGGTCAGGATCTGGGCGGCCTGGATACCGCCGCCATCATGCGCAAGGATATCGCCATCGTACCCGAGGGGCGACGTATCTTTGCCCGGCTGACGGTGGAAGAAAACCTGCACATGGGCGCCTTTTTCGTCGATAAGCGCGAGCATGCGGCGCTGCTGGCGGAGGTATATCAGATGTTTCCCCGGCTGAAGGAGCGCATGAACCAGCGGGCCGGCACCATGTCCGGCGGCGAGCAGCAGATGCTGGCCATCGGTCGGGCGCTGATGAGCAAGCCGCGATTATTGTTGCTGGACGAACCCTCGCTCGGGCTGGCGCCCATCATCATCGCCCAGATTTTCGAAACCATAGCCCGGCTGCGGGACGAAAAGGGCATGACGGTCTTTCTGGTGGAGCAGAACGCCAATCAGGCGCTCAAGCTGGCGGATCGGGGTTATGTGCTGGAAAACGGCCGCGTGGTGCTGGCCGATACCGGTGCCGCCCTGCTGGTCAACGAACAGGTACGGCAGGCTTATCTCGGCGGCTGATGCCAAGGTCGCCGATATTCGGTAAACTGCCCTAAATTTACGCTAGGAGTAACTCATGGAGCAGTTTGCCCATATTTCAGTGGCCGAGGCCGACACCCTGCTGAGTGGGGGCCGTGCCCGACTGGTGGATATTCGTGATCCCCAGTCCTTCGCCCTGGCTCACGCCGAAGGCGCCTTTCACCTGACCAACGATAGCCTGGTATCTTTTACCAACGAGGTCGATTACGAGACGCCGGTGGTCGTGATGTGCTACCACGGCGTCAGCAGTCAGGGCGCGGCCCAGTACCTGATCAATCAGGGCTTCGAGGAAGTCTACAGTCTGGATGGCGGCTTCGAAGCCTGGCGTCGCACCCAGAGTGTGGTGACGGCCTGATGAAATTGCTGCTGGTGCTCGATGATCCTCGCCGGGCCCAGTCGTTCGTCGATTACCTGGCCGATATGGGCCTCCACTGCGAGCTGACCCTGGATGATGAGAACAATGTCAGCATCTGGCTGGTCAACGAGTCCCGCTTTCAGCAGGCCCAGCAGGAAGTGAAGCGCTTTATCGCCGAGCCGCTGCATCCCCGTTATCAGGATGCGTCCTGGCGCCAGGGCGATACCCATGTGCATTTCAGCACAGATTCGGGCCGGCCCGGGTTGGCCCGGGATCTGTTGCGCCGAACCGGGCCGGTCAACATGCTGGTGCTGCTCGCCTGCGTGGCCATTTATGGCCTGAGCTGGCTGGGCTTGCCGATGTTCGGGCTGCTGGCGTTTCCTCTCAGCTGGGAATCGCTGTTGGGCCCCGAGTTCTGGCGCGCCTTTACTCCGGCGCTTCTGCATTTTTCCCTGATGCACCTGGTATTCAACCTGTTCTGGTGGTGGTATCTGGGTGGCATGGTGGAACGGCGG
Source organism: Oceanisphaera arctica (assembly GCF_002936955.1). GTDB lineage: Bacteria > Pseudomonadota > Gammaproteobacteria > Enterobacterales > Aeromonadaceae > Oceanimonas > Oceanimonas arctica. Next base: position 22,971 of record NZ_MPZM01000027.1, read on the forward strand.
CTGGGTCACGGCAAGCTGCTGGTGCTGTTGCTGGTGGCGGCGGTACTGCCCAACCTGATGCAGTTCTGGGCCAGCGGCCCCCGCTTCGGCGGGCTGTCCGGGGTGGTCTATGCCCTGCTGGCCTACGTCTGGCTGTCCGGCCGGCTCAACCCGGCCCGGGGCATAGGGCTGCCGGACGGCATGGCTGTGTTCATGGTGGTCTGGCTGGTGCTGGGCTTTGCCGGTGTACTGGGACCGGTGGCCAATCTGGCGCACCTGGGTGGTGGGCTTATTGGTCTGTTACAGGCCTGGCTCGATCGCGGGCGACGGGCGCCGTGATACCGCTCCGCCAACGACATTTGATCGGCACTTTCCAGCATCAGATAGACAGACTCCCGAACATAGTCCGAATTCTGGTAGTTGGTAATAATGTCCGGCGTCATGGTGTAGTATAAGACCCCTCGGGAGCCCTCTCCCGAGCCCTAAGCTCACCGGTCAAGTGAATACGTATTTTTCAGAATAATGAAGCGATTCAAGTATGTGTTTTGCCATTTCAGGAAGTGCCAGTGATTAACACCGCCGATCATGCCTGGCACTGGGGGCCGGAATTACCGCAGTCTCAACTGCCATTGTGCAACTGGCTACAGGATGCCGGCTCTCTGACCGAACGGCTGCGGCGCCATTGCCGGCAGTTTAGGGTCCAGTTACAGAGCACCACCGCCGAAATCACCCTTACCCCGACCCAGGCCGCATGGATTGGCGCCGAACGTGCCTTTTGCCGCGAGGTCTTGCTGCTCTGCGACGAACAGCCCTGGGTCTATGCCAGCTCCCTGTATTCTCCCTCGACCCTGAATGTGGTTCCGGCTCTGGCCGGGTTGGGTCAGAGAGCGCTGGGCGAATTGTTGTTCGAAGATCCCCAATTGCAGCGCAGAGAGTTCGAGTTTGCCCAGCTGACGGCTGCACAATGGCGGCAGCTGGCTCAGATGCAGAGCATAGTGCAAGATACTGCGCCGGGAGATAGCTATCCCTTGCCCTGGGCTCGACGTTCGCTGCTGGCCACCGGCCAGGCCGGGGTATTGGTAACCGAATTGTTTTTGCCTGCCGCTCAGGCTTACCGAGAGTAGAGAGAACCATGACGACGACTGCAAGCCGACCACGCTGGCGTGCCTATATGGCGCTGGCTCGACTCGACAAGCCCATCGGCACCCTGCTGCTGTTGTGGCCTACCCTGTGGGCGCTCTGGATTGCCGGCGATGGCCGGCCCTCATTCTGGCTGCTGCTGGTGTTTGTGGCCGGGGTCTTTTCGATGCGTTCAGCAGGTTGTGTGATCAACGATTATGCGGACCGCCATATCGATGGTCACGTCAAGCGCACCAAAGGTCGGCCGCTGCCGAGCGGTGAGCTGACCGAGCGGCAGGCGCTGGGCTTTTTCGCTCTGCTGGTGGGCATATCCTTCGTGCTGGTGCTGACCACCAACGCCCTGACCATTCAGCTGGCGGTGGCGGGCCTGGGCTGGGCCGCGCTTTATCCCTTCATGAAGCGTTACACCAACCTGCCGCAGCTGTTCCTGGGCATCGCCTTTTCCTGGGCGATACCCATGGCTTTTGCCGCCCAGAGCGACAGCCTGCCGATGGGACTCTGGCTGCTGTTCGCGGCCAATCTGACCTGGACCATCGCCTACGACACCATGTATGCCATGGTGGATCGAGACGACGATCTGCGTATCGGGGTCAAGTCGACCGCCATCCTGTTTGGTCGCCGCGACAAGCTGATAGTCGGCCTGTTGCAACTGCTGACCCTGATCTTGCTGGTGGCCGCCGGCCAGACCTTTGCCCTGGGGCCGCTCTTCTACTGGAGTCTGCTGGGTGCCGCAGGCTTGTTCGTGTATCAGCAGCGGCAGATCCGCGACCGGGAGCGCATGGCCTGCTTCGGCGCCTTCCTCAACAACAACTATGTGGGCATGCTGGTGTTCGCCGGCGTAGTGCTGAGCTTGCTTTAACGGTGGCAAGAGCGATGACAGGAGTGGCGGCAGGACGGAGCAGACTTTATGCTTGCCCTGCCGGATTTACTGGATATACTGACAGTTAACTGTATAAAAAAACAGGTCCATTATGAAAGCCCTTACGCCTCGCCAGTCTCAGGTACTGGAGATCATCAAAGAGCATATTCAGCAGACCGGGATGCCGCCGACCCGTGCCGAAATTGCCCAAACTCTGGGCTTTAAATCGGCTAATGCCGCCGAAGAACACCTCAAGGCACTGGCCAAGAAAGGCGTCATCACCATGATGCCCGGCACCTCTCGTGGCATTCGCCTGACCGAGGAAGAAGAAGAGGCGCTGGGGCTGCCCTTGATCGGGCGCGTCGCCGCCGGTGAGCCCATTCTGGCCCAGCAGCATATCGAGAGCCACTACAAGCTGGATCCGTCCCTGTTTCATCCTTCGGCCGATTTTCTGCTGCGGGTAAAGGGCATGAGCATGAAGAACATCGGTATCATGGACGGCGATCTGCTGGCGGTGCACAAGACTCAGGAAGTCCGCAACGGCCAGGTGGTGGTTGCCCGGCTGGACGATGAAGTGACGGTCAAACGCTTTCAGCGCCAGGGCAGCAAGGTCAGCCTGCTACCCGAAAACGAGGAGCTTTCCCCCATAGAGGTGGACCTGCGCAGTCAGGAGCTGATTATCGAAGGCCTGGCCGTCGGCGTGATCCGCAACTCTGATTTCTGATTTCCCCTTGCTCTGAATAGCGCACTCCGGGGTGGTTCATCCGCCCCGTCTCCCTCCTGGTCTTCTGTCTCGAATGTATGCTTTCTCTTCTTGCATATCGAGTTGCCCTTAAACAGCGCTAACAGGCGACTCCTATCCCTTCGCTAAGCCCTAACTTCCTTTTTTACTTCAATTTTTTACTTTTTCATTATCAGTGCTTTACTTAGTGAGTGCCGGGCCGAGGGATGTGGTAGCCCGACAAGCACTGACTCGTTATATGAGTACACCAAAAAATACAGGAAGAAACTTTCGGGGGTGCGTGTGAAGCCGATTATTCTGCTGTTGTCCTTGCTGGCAACGCTGCCTGTGCGGGCGCAAGGCCGTTTGAATATGACCCAGGGGGTCACCGATATCAGCCAGAAGGTGTATGGCCTGCATATGACCATACTGATCATCTGCGCCGTTATCGGTGTGCTGGTGTTCGGGGTCATGTTCTGGGCCATTATCCATCACCGAAAATCCAAGGGAGCCCGTGCGGCTCAATTTCATGAAAGTACCAAGGTCGAGATCCTCTGGACCCTGATCCCCTTCGTCATTCTGATTGCGATGGCCGTTCCTGCCACTCGCACCCTGGTGGCAATGGAAGACGCCTCTCAATCCGATCTCACAGTGCAGATCACCGGCTCCCAGTGGAAGTGGCATTACCGGTACTTCGACGAGGGGGTCGAGTTCTACAGTCTGCTGGCCACCTTGCCTCAGCAAATTGAAGGTCGGGTGGCCAAGGGGAAAAACTATCTGCTCGAAGTCGACCAGCCGCTGGTGCTGCCTACCGACCGCAAAATTCGTTTTCTGATCACATCCGATGACGTTATCCACTCCTGGTGGATGCCGGCGTTCGCGGTGAAAAAAGACGCCATTCCCGGCTTTATCAACGAGGCCTGGACCCGCATCAACCAGACCGGCCTGTATCGTGGCCAGTGCGCCGAGCTGTGCGGCAAAGACCATGGCTTCATGCCGATAGTGGTGGATGCCCGTTCGCCCGAGGAGTTCGATGGCTGGCTGGCCCAGGCTCGCGCCAGGCAGGCCGAGGTAAAGGCGGCCGAGCAGGAGCTGGTGGCGATGGAAATGACCATGGACGAGCTGATGCAGCTGGGTGAGCAGGTTTATCAGCGCCACTGCGCGGCCTGTCACCAGGCCAGTGGTGAAGGGATACCCGGCGCCTTTCCGGCACTCAAGGGCAGTGAGCTGATTCTCAACGATAAGGCCGCCCACATCGATATCGTGCTGTACGGCAAGGCCGGCACCGCCATGCAGAGTTTCGACAAGCAGCTGGCGCTGAAAGAGCTGGCCGCGGTGATCACCTATGAGCGTAATGCCTGGGGTAACAACACTGGTGAAATGGTGCAGCCCGGCGACATCAATCAGGCCAGGCAGGGACAATAGGGGGCAGGGATGACACAGCTAAACGTAACAGACACCGCCGATGAACATATGAACCATGAAGAGGCTCATCATGGTCCGGCCAGAGGTTTCAGCCGCTGGCTGTTCACCACCAACCATAAAGACATCGGCACCATGTATCTGCTGTTCAGCCTGACCATGTTCTTTATTGGTGGCGGCATGGCCATGGTGATCCGGGCCGAGCTGTTTCAGCCGGGGTTACAGCTGGTGGAGCCGAATTTCTTCAACCAGATGACCACAATGCACGGCCTGGTGATGATCTTCGGCGCCGTGATGCCGTCCTTTGTCGGCTTGGCCAACTGGATGATCCCCATGATGATAGGCGCGCCGGACATGGCGTTGCCGCGAATGAACAACTGGAGCTTCTGGATACTGCCCTTCGCCTTCGTGCTGATGCTGTCGTCGCTGTTCATGCCCGGGGGCGGCCCCAACTTCGGCTGGACCTTCTATGCGCCCTTGTCTACCACCTATGCACCGGACAGCACAGCCCTGTTCGTGTTCGCCATTCATATCATGGGTATCAGCTCCATCATGGGGGCCATCAACGTCATAGTGACCATCTGGAACCTGCGGGCGCCGGGCATGACCTGGATGAAGCTGCCGCTGTTCTGCTGGACCTGGCTGATCACCGCTTTTCTGCTGATCGCGGTCATGCCGGTACTGGCGGGGGCGGTGACCATGGTGCTGACCGACAAGTACTTCGGTACCAGCTTCTTCGAGGCCGCCGGCGGCGGTGATCCCGTGATGTTTCAGCATATATTCTGGTTTTTCGGGCATCCAGAGGTCTACATCATGATACTGCCGAGTTTCGGCATTATCTCTGCCATCATTCCCACCTTCTGCCGCAAGCCCTTGTTCGGCTATGCCTCCATGGTGTACGCCACCGCCTCCATCGCGGGCCTGAGCTTTCTGGTGTGGGCGCACCACATGTTTACCGTGGGCATGCCGGTGGCGGCCGAGCTGTTCTTCATGTATTGCACCATGCTGATTTCGGTGCCGACCGGGGTCAAGGTGTTCAACTGGGTGGCGACCATGTGGCGAGGCTCGCTCAGCTTCGAAGTGCCCATGCTGTTTGCCCTGGCCTTTATCGTGCTGTTCACCATTGGCGGCTTCAGCGGCCTGATGCTGGCCATCACCCCGGCCGACTTCCAGTATCACGACACCTATTTTGTGGTGGCCCATTTCCACTATGTGCTGGTGACCGGTGCCATCTTCTCTGTGCTGGCGGCGGTGTACTACTGGCTGCCAAAATGGACCGGTCACATGTTCAACGAACGGCTGGCCAAGTGGCACTTCTGGTGCTCGGTGATTTCGGTCAACGTGCTGTTTTTCCCCATGCATTTTCTGGGATTGGGCGGCATGCCCCGCCGTATTCCCGACTACTCGCTGCAGTTCGCCGACATCAACGCCCTGGTCAGCATCGGCGGTTTCGCCTTCGGGCTGTCTCAGCTTATCTTTGTGGTGGTGCTGATCAAATGTATCCGCGGCGGAGAAAAAGCCCCGGCCAGCGCCTGGGAAGGGGCGCACGGGCTGGAGTGGACTGTGCCGTCACCGGCGCCTTACCACACCTTCAGCACGCCACCGGAGATAGAAGGCAATGGCTCACGGTAACAAGATAGCGGTCAGGCTCGGCCTGCTGGCGGTGGCCATGTTCGGGTTCGGTTTTGTGCTGGTACCGCTGTATGACGTCTTCTGCGATATCACCGGGCTGAACGGTAAAACCGCTACCAGTGCGGTGGCCGAATCCCGGGTGGTGGACGAACAGCGGCTGGTGACGGTGGAGTTCGTCACCTATCAGAGCAATGGGTTGCGGGGAGACTTCACTCCCTCGGTGCGGCGGTTGCAGGTGCGACCGGGCGAGATGCATCAGGTGGACTTTACCGTCAACAATCCCGGAGCCGACGCCAAGGTGCTGAGGGCCATTCCCTCGGTATCACCGGGGCTGGCGGCAGGTTACCTGCGCAAAACAGAATGCTTCTGTTTTCAGGAGCAACCCATAGCGGCAGGGGACGAGGCGGTGATGCCGATGCGCTTTTATGTGGATCAGGCTCTGCCGACGGACATAGAGGTATTTACCCTGTCCTACACCCTGTACGACATCAGCGAGCAGGTTGCCACACGCAGCTGAGCTTAAGGAGGCAAGCATGGCGGTCAAGACTCAGCAATATTATGTACCGGCCCAGAGTCCCTGGCCGATAGTAGGCGCCCTGGGATTGTTTTTGATGGCGTCCGGCGCCGGCCTCTGGGCCGCGGGCATTGCCGGAATCACGGGTCCCGTGGTGTTTGCCGCCGGCACCCTGGTGATGACGGTGATGCTGTTCGGCTGGTTCGGCAACGTGATTAACGAGTCGCACGCCGGGCTCTACAGTGACCAGATGGACAGATCCTTTCGTCAGGGAATGAGCTGGTTCATCTTCTCCGAAGTGATGTTCTTCGGGGCTTTCTTCGGCGCCTTGTTTTATGCCCGAATACTGTCCGTACCCTGGCTGGGCGGGGCCGGCAACAACGCCATGACCAACGCCGTCTTGTGGCCTGACTTCAGTGCCAGCTGGCCGCTGTTGCAGACGCCGGGTGGCATCGAAACCACCGCCATGGGCTGGTTTGGTTTACCGCTGATTAACACCGTTATTCTGCTGACGTCGTCTGTGACTGCGCATCTGGCCCATCTGGCCCTGCTGCAGGAACGACGCGTTCGTATCAAGCAGTGGCTGGGCCTTACCGTACTGCTGGGCCTGACCTTCCTGACATTGCAGGTGTGGGAATATGTGCATGCCTATGAGGAGTTGGGGCTGCGGTTGGACTCCGGTATCTACGGCAATACCTTCTTCCTGCTTACCGGCTTTCATGGTGCCCACGTCACCCTGGGTACCCTGATGCTGTTTGTCATGTGGTTGCGGGTGCGCAAGGGACACTTCACCCCGGCCCAGCATTTCGGCTTTCAGGCCAGCAGCTGGTACTGGCATTTTGTGGACGTGGTCTGGCTCTGTCTGTTCGTTTTTGTCTATATTCTATAGAGGCTTCAATAGAGCCTTATCCGGGAGTGGTGTTGGGCACCAGCAGGCCGGTAGCCAGCGCCGCTATCAACAGCAACACGATGAACACGGCGAACAACAGACGGCGGCCTATGTAGCGGCTCATCAGCAGCGGATCCCGCTGCGAGAGCATGGCCTTCAGGCCCAGCAACAAGTTGCCGATCATACAAAATAGCAGCAATACAATCAGTAGTTTGAGCAGCATGAGCGTTTTCCTGGAGAGACTGGATGTTGAGTATAGGAAAAAGTGGGGGGCTGCTGGCGCTGACCGGGGTGATGACTCTGCTGATGATCACCATGGGGGTATGGCAGCTGTCCCGAGCCGACGAGAAACGGCTGTTGCTGCAGGAATGGCAGCAACGTCGCGATATCAGCCTGGCGTTGAATGAAGCCCTAAGCATGCAGATTCCCTTCGGCTACCGGCTGGAGGTGAGCGGTGTCTATCTGGCCGGTGGCGATCTCTTTCTCGATAACCAGATAGAGTCAGGCCGGGCGGGCTATCGGCTGATTCGGCCGCTACAAACCCGATATGGTCTGCTGGCGGTGGATACGGGCTGGTGGCCGGCCGATCCGGATCGGCGCAAGCTGCCACCGATACCGCCGCAAGAAGAGCCGGTGCAGCTGTCCGGCAACATCATTCGTCCCTATGTTCCCCCACTGTCTCTGGGTGAGGAGCTCTTCGAGCCTCGACTGCGTCGTGTATCCGGACTGGAACAAACCCGGATAGAGCAAATATGGGGTCAGCAGGCGCTGCCCTTCGTGCTGAAACTTGGTGCTGAAAAAGATGACTGGCAGCCGGTGGTGATGGGGCCGGAGCGGCATATCGGATATGCGGTGCAGTGGTTTGTCATGACGCTGGCAATCTGGGGTGCTGCAGCATGGTGGTATCGGAGGCGAGATGAAGCATAAAACCCGTAAAACCCATAAAACGATACTGGCCTTGTTGGGTGTCTTTCTGCTGCCGGTGGCCCTGGCCTGGCTGACCCTGTCCCAAGGCTGGTTCACTCCCGGTGTAAACGGCCACGGTGAATGGGTGCAGGGGCATATCGCCGAGGATAGTCAGTGGCGGCTGGTCTTGCCGGTCACCCCGGAATGCGAGTCCTGTGCGATGGCAGAGCCCTTGCTGAATAACATCGACCTTGCCCTGGGGCGGGACAGCAACCGGGTGTCGGTGCTACGGCTGCCGGCCGGTAACGGGCTGGAAGCAGGTTTTGTTTATATTGCCGATCCTCCGGGTCTGCTGATCATGCGCTACCCCCTGAGTGGTGATGAGGTTAGCGACCGGCTGACCGGCAAGGCGCTACTCGGTGACTTGCGGCGCCTGCTCAAATTTTCCCGGGCCGGATAGGAGGAAGCCATGCGCCGACTTTGTCTCTTTGCCTTTGGGCTGACCCTGGTGGTGGTGGTACTGGGTGCCTATACCCGGCTGACCGATGCGGGCCTGGGCTGCCCCGACTGGCCCGGCTGTTATGGCTTCAACTATGTGCCCGGCTCGGCACAGGATCATGCCACGGCGGCGCTGCGTTTTCCCGATAACCCATTGGAAGTGGCCAAGGCCCGCAACGAGATGGTGCATCGCTATGCGGCGGGCACCTTGGGTTGCACCATATTGCTGATGGCGCTCTGGTCTCTGCGTGCATCCCTGCGGGCCTATCGCGGCTTTGCCTGGGGGCTGCTGGCGCTGGTGTGTGGTCAGGCGACCCTCGGTATGCTGACGGTGACCCTGAACCTGTTGCCTTTCGTGGTGATGGGACACCTGCTGGGTGGCTTCACCATTCTGGCGTTGTTGTTTCTCTTGCTCTGTAAAACCAGGCCACCCCGGGAGACCTATCGTGGGCGGGGCCTGGCCGGCTGGTTTCTGCTGGCGCTGGGGGCCTTGCTGCTGCAGATTGCGCTGGGCGGCTGGACTGCGGCCAACTATGCGGCCATGGCCTGCCTCGAGTTGCCGGTATGTCAGGGTGACTGGCCGAGCCAGTGGCAGTGGAGCGCCTTTCATCCTCACGGGGTACCGGCAGCAAGCTACCAGTACGGGGTACTCAGCCAGGATGAACGAGTCACCATTCATGCGGCGCACCGGCTCTGGGCCATGGTCACCGCTTGTGTGTTGCTGATGTTGGCCTGGCGATTATGGCAACAGCCGGTGCTGCGCACTTGGGGGGCTGTGCTGGCGCTGGGGGTGGTGATGCAGCTGGCGCTGGGGGGGGCCAACGTGGTGCTGCACCTGCCGCTGGCGGTGGCGGTGGCCCACAACGCCGGTGCCGCCATTTTGTTGTTGGTGTTAACGGGAACCGGTGAACGTCTCTGGCGAGCCAGAGCAAATCCCGTGCGTGTTCATGGCTTTGTCGCCGCAATGAATCAAAACTGACGGGAAATACCCGATGGAGGCTGTATGGCTAGAAGCGCGCTGTTATCCAGAAGCTGGACACTAAACTGGCGGGATTATTTTGCCCTCACCAAACCCAAGGTGGTGGCTCTGATCCTGCTGACGGCCGTGGTGGGCATGTTTTTGACCGATACCTTGCCGACGCCGTGGCGGGTGCTGGCGGCCACTCTCGGTATTGGTCTGATGGCCGGTGGAGCGGCGGCCATCAACCATGTGCTGGACCGGCGCATCGATATCAAGATGGCGCGTACCTATCACAGGCCCGTGGCTCAGGGGCGGGTGCAGGGCGGTCCGGCGCTGGCCTTTGCTTTTACCCTGTCTGGTGCTGGCCTCGCCATACTGCTGCTGTGGGTCAATGCGCTCACCGCCTGGCTGACCCTGGCATCCTTGCTGGGCTATGCGGTGGTGTATACGGTATGGCTGAAGCGAGCCACGCCGCAGAATATCGTAATTGGCGGTCTGGCCGGGGCCATGCCGCCGCTGCTGGGCTGGACGGCGGTGACCGGCGAATTTCACGGCCATGCGCTGCTGCTGGTGATGATCATTTTCGCCTGGACCCCGCCGCACTTCTGGGCTCTGGCCATTCATCGGCGGGATGATTACGCCAAGGCGGAAATCCCCATGCTGCCGGTGACCCACGGTATCGAGTTCAGCAAGACCTGTGTGCTGCTCTACACCCTGTTGCTGACCCTGGTCTGTCTCTTGCCCTGGGTCGTGGGCATGTCCGGCATTCTCTATCTGGTGGGGGCCAGCTTGCTGAATCTGCGTTTTATTCAGTGGGCCTGGCGGTTGAAGTTTAGACCTGAGCCGCAAACCGCATTACAATGTTTCCGCTTTTCAATCAGTCATTTAATGTGGCTTTTTGTCCTTATACTGGCGGATCACTGGATAGATTATGGCTAATACGAGCAGATGGATATGGATACTGGCGATGGTTCTGATCATCGCCGGTACCCTGAGTGGGGCCGCCTGGTATGCGGACAGAAAGAATAACCTGACCGAGGCAGTGGTGGTCTACCCCGAGCCCCGCACCCTGACGCCTTTCACCCTGACGGACGCAGCCGGCCAGCCCTTTACCGAGCAGAACCTGCTCGGGCGCTGGAGCCTGGTCTTTGTCGGCTACACTCACTGCCCCGATATCTGCCCCACCACACTGTCGGATCTGGCACGGATTTACCCCGAGTTGACCCGGCTGAGCGACAAGGTACAGGTGGTGTTCGTTTCGGCCGATCCGGCCCGCGATACCCCCGAACGTCTGAAAGCCTATACCGCCTATTTCAACCCCGACTTCGTGGCGGTCACCGCCGAGCATGAACGGCTGACGCCGGCGGTGCAGCAGTTGGGACTGATTTACGGCATCTTCGAGCGGGACGAAACCGAATATCTGGTCGATCACTCCGCCTCCATCGCCCTGGTGAATCCCAGGGGGCAGCTGCATGCCTCCTTCCGGCCCGGCTTCGACGAACAGAACCCGATGCCACTGGTCAACGGTGCCGAGCTGGTGAAAAATTTCTCCGGCATAGTGGCCCACTGGGGCGATTAAACGAATAAAGCATGAGGGGTGATACACACCGCCGAGCTGACCGGAACCTTGGCCTGATCATGTGCCCGTTCGCCTCACTCTTTCCCCTTCACACCTCACCATCAATGTAAGAGTTTTTATGTGGTCATCCTTTCTTAACGGGGCCCGTCACCGTCAGGTGTTTGCGCTGGCCCTGCCCATGGTGTTGTCCAATATTACCGTGCCGTTGCTCGGCCTGGTGGACACCATCGTCATCGGCCATCTCGAGCATGCCTATTACCTGGGCGGGGTGGCGGTGGGCGCCACCATCATCAGCCTGATCTTCTGGTTGCTCGGTTTTCTGCGGATGTCGACCACCGGCCTGGCGGCCCAGGCGGTGGGCGCCGGTGACAGCGAACGCTTGCTGCAGGTGCTGGCGCGCGGCCTGCTGCTGGCCTGGGGGCTGGCGCTGATGATACTGCTGGTGCAGCAACCGTTGATGGATCTGGCATTCTGGCTGGTCGGGGGCAGCAGCGAGGTACAGCTCTACGGTCGTGATTATGTCATGATCAGGATCTGGAGCGCGCCGGCAGCGCTGACCAATCTGGTGCTGCTGGGCTGGCTGCTGGGCAACCAGAATGCACGGGCGCCCATGCTGCTGTTGATTCTGGGTAACGGGGCCAATATTCTGCTCGATATCTGGTTTGTGCTGGGACTGGGCTGGCAGGTCAAGGGAGCGGCGGCGGCCTCGGTGCTGGCGGACTATCTGGCCATGGCACTGGGCGCCTGGCTGGTATGGCGTACCCTGCAGTCGCGGGGAGTCATGCCGGCGGCGGATTTCTGGCAACGGACTCTACACCTGGCCGCCTTCAAGCGGCTGCTGGGGTTGAACCGGGATATTTTCATTCGCGCACTTTGTCTGCAGCTGTGCTTCGCCTTCATGACCTTTCAGGGCGCGCGACTAGGTGACGAGGTGCTGGCCGCCAATGCGGTGCTGATGAACTTTCTGATGTTCATCTCCTTCGGGCTGGACGGCTTCGCTTATGCGGTTGAGGCCATGGTGGGCAAGGCGGTGGGAGCGCGAGACCGGGTCGGATTTCGTCTGGCCTGTGGCCTTAATCTGTTCTGGGGTGGCGTGGTGGCGGTGTTGTTCACCCTGGTTTTTGCCCTGGCGGGTGACCTCCTGATTGGTCTGATCACCAATATTTCCGCCGTGCGTAATCAGGCTCTCCAGTATCTGCCCTGGTTGGTGCTGATGCCGCTGGCGGCCTGTTGGTGTTTTATTCTCGATGGTATCTTTATCGGCACCACCCGGGGGCGAGAGATGCGCGACATGATGTTGTTGTCTACCGCCGGCGTGTTTTTTCCGGTGTGGTGGCTGGCGCAGGAGCTTGGGAATCATGGCCTCTGGCTGGCCATGCTGTGTTTTATGCTGGCCCGGGGGCTTACCCTGGGCTGGGCCTGGTGGCGACTGGACCGTCGGCAGGGTTTTATGGATCATGACGACGTGATGAGAGAAACCAACGATGTTTGATATTGCGCTTTACGAGCCGGAAATAGCACCCAATACCGGTAACATCATGCGGCTGGCGCGTAACAACGGCTGCCACCTGCACCTGATTGAGCCGCTCGGTTTCGATTTGGAAGAAAAAAAACTGCGCCGGGCCGGGCTGGATTATGCGGACTTTGGCCGCATCAGTGTGCATAAGGACTATCCGGCGTTTTTGCAGGCGGTGGCGGGGCAGCGTCTGTTTGCCTGTACCACCAAGGGCAGTCGGCCGCATCATGAACCCGATTATCAGCCGGGCGATGTCTTGCTGTTCGGGCCAGAAACCCGGGGGCTGCCGGACGAGGTACTGGCATCGGTGGCGCCGGAACAGCGTATTCGCATTCCTATGCAGCCGGACAGCCGCAGCCTGAATCTGTCCAATGCGGTGGCCATCATCAGCTACGAGGCCTGGCGCCAGCACGACTTTGCCGGGGCAAAATAACCCCGATGATACGACCTCGGTGTCACCCTGGTGGCAGACGAGGGTATACTGCAACAAACTTCCTTTGGCGGCTGACGCATGAAAGAACCCACTTCCTACTCTCGTCTGGTTACCACGGCGGCGGTGGCCGCCACCGTGGTGGCCGGCCTGATGATACTTGCCAAGTTGCTGGCCTGGTTTTACACCGGTTCGGCCAGCATGCTGGCCTCGCTGACCGACTCCCTGCTCGATATCAGCGCCTCGCTTATTAACCTGATGGCCATCCGTTATGCGCTGGTGCCAGCGGACAAGGATCATCGTTTCGGTCACGGCAAGGCGGAATCTCTGGCCGGGCTGGCCCAGTCCGCCTTTATCAGCGGTTCGGCTATTTTCCTGATTATCACGGGCATCTCCCGCCTGTTTAACGCCCAGGAAGTGACCCATGCGACGCTGGGTATCTGGGTGATGCTGTTTTCACTGCTGCTGACCTTCGGCCTGGTGCTGTTTCAGGGGTATGTGATCAAGCGGACCGACTCGGTGGCGATTCGTGCCGATCAGCTGCACTATCGTTCGGATATTCTGCTCAACGTCGGCGTGTTGCTGGCCATCGGCCTGGCGTGGTGGGGATGGCACTGGGCCGATGCGGTTTTTGCGCTGCTGATCGGGGTTTACATCCTCAAGGGCGCGCTGAAGATCGGTTATGATGCGGTACAGATGCTACTCGATCGGCGGTTGCCGGAAACGGAGCAAAAGCGCATTATTGAGACCTGTCTGGCGGTGGAAGGGGTATACGGACTCCATGAGTTGCGTACCCGGCAGTCGGGCCAGACCCGATTTATTCAGTTGCACCTGGAGCTGGACGACAAGCTGCCCCTGGTGCGTGCCCACCGTATCGCCGATCAGGCAGAGCGGGAACTGCACACGCTGTTTCCCGACACCGACGTTATTATTCATATGGACCCCATTTCGGTCCTGCCCCGAGAGGCCCATTCTCAGGATATGAGCGAACATAAATTCATAGAAGACAAGGTTTAACCCATGGAAGACGGCATTCAATCCAGCACCTGGTTGCGCATCCGCGAAGAAGCCCAGCGGATGATTGCAGAAGAGCCGATGCTCGGCAGCTTTTATTATTCGACGATCCTTAACCATGACACCCTCAAATGTGCCCTGAGCTTTATTCTGGCCAACAAGCTGGAAAGTTCGGTTATGCCGGCGATCAGCCTGCGGGAAGTGATCGAAATGGTGGCGGATGCCGAGCCGGCGATTCTGGATATGGCCGCGATGGACATCTGTGCGGTACAGGAGCGGGATCCGGCGGTGGAGCTGTTTTCCACCCCGCTTCTCTACCTGAAAGGCTTTCATGCCCTGCAGGGGTATCGGATCGGCAACTGGCTGTGGCGGCATGACCGTCGCGCCCTGGCGACCTATCTGCAAAACCAGATTTCGGTGGTGTTCGGGGTGGATGTACATCCGGCGGCCCGTATCGGCAAGGGCATCATGTTCGACCATGCTACCGGCATAGTAGTGGGCGAAACTGCAGTGATCGAAGACGATGTTTCCATACTGCAAAGCGTGACCCTGGGCGGTACCGGCAAGGCCGGTGGCGATCGACATCCGAAGATCCGGGAAGGCGTTATGATCGGCGCCGGCGCCAAAATCCTGGGCAATATCGAAGTGGGCAAGGGCGCCAAGATTGGCGCCGGCAGTGTGGTACTGGAGCCGGTGCCGCCGCACACCACAGTAGCCGGTGTGCCTGCCCGCGTGGTCGGCCGCCCCGGCTCCGACAAGCCGTCACTGGATATGAGTCAGAATATCTGAGACTTTTGTTGACGCGGCCAACATTAATTAACCGTAAAGGGTGTCGAGATAGCGGGGCCGCTTGTCGTCTTGGAGTGGCCGCGGTATCCTCGAGCGCTGAGGGGCCTGCGGGCCGAATAACCGTCATTTAGGGGTGAGTGCATGTCTTTTGATGTATTGGAAAAACTGGAATCCAAAATCCAGGCGGCAGTGGACACCATTTCCCTGCTGCAAATGGAAGTCGATGAACTGAAAGAGCAAAATGGCCAGCTGGGCGAAGAAAACCAGCAGCTGAAGCAGCAGCACGATACCTGGCAAGAGCGCCTGCGGGTGTTGCTGGGTAAAATCGATCAGGTAGAAGAAAGCGCCTGAATCATAACGCCGGCATTGCCGGCGTTATCTGTATCAGCAGCCATCGGGTGCTGATAACAACAAAAAGG
>NZ_MPZM01000028.1 GCF_002936955.1 Oceanisphaera arctica
ACGCACTCGGCACCGTCGGCCACCAGCCGGTTGGCGGCCTCGATAAGGGATGATTCAAACTGTTCCGGTGCCGCCTGCACGGCGGGGGCGCCGGCGGCAAGGGCTTCTATTCCGGCCAGGCGGGCCGACAGACCATGACGTTCGACCAGTTCCCGATACAGCGGTACCGTCTTCGGCCCCATTACCACCAAGCCATAGCGGCCACCAACCATGCAGGCAGTCAGCAGACTCGCCTCCAGCAGGCCGACCACAGGCACATTCAGTGCCTCGCGCAGGGCCCACAAGCCAGTGTCCAGAGACACGCCGACCACAACGGCATCACATCCTTCTGCCTGGTCTGCCAGATGGGCTTCGACCGCCTCGATACAGGCATGCTCGGCAATGGCGCAGTCCCGGCGAGTCTGAATTACCGCCGCGCCAAAGGCGCCGGTGGCGGTGCTCAGTTGCCAGTCTGCCGGCAGCGACAGCCGGGCTTCGGCCGCAAGCTGTTCGGTGATGCTCTGGCTGGTGTTGGCGTTGACGAGTAGCAATCGCATGGGCTCAGCCTCGTACCTTGGGCTTGGCCATGTCCGGCTTGCCGCAAGGCAAAAAGCAGCCCTGCCCGGCCCGGCCCAGCACATCGCCGTCATTCCAGACCAGCTCGCCGCGGCTCAGGGTCATGATCGGCCAGCCGGTGACGGTGCGGCCTTCATAGGGGGTGTAGTCCACATCGTGATGCAGCATTTCGTTGCGGATGGTGACCTCTCGTTTTGGATCCCAAATGGCGATATCCGCATCGGCGCCGATGGCGATGGTGCCCTTGCGCGGATAGAGGCCATAGAGCTTGGCCGGGTTGGTGGAAGTCAGCTCGACAAACTTGTTGAGGCTGATGCGGCCCTTGTTGACCCCTTCCGAGAACAGCAGCGGCAGTCGGGTTTCGAGGCCGGGGATGCCGTTGGGAATATAGGGAAAGTCCACTTCCTCGCCATTCGGCTTCTTGCCCTGCGGGTCTTCGTAACGGAAGGGCGCATGATCCGAGGAGAAGATGGTGAACAGACCGTCGTCCAGGCCGTCCCAGATCACCTGCTGGTTGGACTGGTCCCGCGGCGGCGGGCTGCATACGCACTTGGCGCCTTCGTAGCCGTCCAGCCCCAAATCTTCGGCGGTGAGGAACAGGTACTGGGGGCAGGTTTCCGCATAAATGCTGATGCCTTTGCTGCGTGCCCAGCGGATCTGCTCCACCGCCTCGGCACCGGACACATGCACCACCAGAATGGGCACGTCCACCAGCTCGGACAGAGCGATGGCCCTGTGGGTCGCTTCCCGCTCCACCAGCATGGGCCGAGAGGCTGCATGGTATTTTGGCGCCGTATGGCCGGCATCGAGCAGGCGTTTGGTCAGCCAGCCGATACAATCGGCGTTTTCTGCATGAATCATCACCATGGCGCCTTCGGAACGAGCCAGCGCCAGCACGTCGATAATTTCGCCGTCGTTTAGCTTGAGATCGTCATAGGTCATGTAGATTTTGAAGGAGGTGCAGCCCTGGCGGATAAGTTCCGGCAGCTCTTCCTTGAGTACGGTTTCGGTGGGGTCGGTAACAATCAGGTGGAAGGCATAGTCGATCACCGCCTTGCCCTCGGCACGCCGGTGATAATCCTCTACCGCCGCCTTGAGGGACTGGCCTTTTTCCTGGGCCGCGAAGGGCATGACGGTGGTGGTGCCACCGCAGGCGGCGGATCGGGTGCCGGTATAAAAGTCATCGGCCATGCGCAGCCCTTCCGGCATGGGTTGGTCCAGATGGCAGTGGGCATCTACCCCGCCCGGCAACACCCACAGGCCCCGGGCATCGATTTCCTGTTTGCCCGCGCCGATATTCTCGCCCATGGCCACGATGCGGCCATCTCTGATGGCCAGATCACATTCGGTGATGTCGGCGGCGGTCGCGATGCGACCATTGCGGATTACCAGATCGAATTCAGACATGTCCCTTCCTCATTTGCCGTTTTCCTGTCCACTGCCGGAGCAGGTTGAATTGAATATATAATTATATATTAGTAATTAAACACTGCGGGGGTGGTTATTCAACCGAAAACAGGCAAAAGCGTGATCTTCATCACCTTAAATGTGAATTTATGGTTAACAGCTGGTGTTTTTATTGAAAACAAAGTGAGGCGGGGATGTTCAAAAAGGAAGTAGACAACACAGCAGAGGCAATACCGCAGAGTGGCGGTAATACCAAACAGGTTAAACAACTGATCTATTTGGTGGCACTGTAAAGGTCGGATAAATGGCCTACTCCTCCGACACGCCGTGAATACCTCCATGTAGGCTCCGCCGCGCCATCCTTGGCGCGGCCGGGAAATGCTCCTGCCGTCCAGGCATTCCCACCATCCATCGGCGGTCCGATGGTCGGCGGAGCAGATCCCTTCATCCTCCCTGATGCCAAGGTGTTGCCTCTGAGCTCAGATTTAAAGTAATGATCAGATCTTTCTTCAAATTGGTGTAACAGAAGAAAACGGATTGGCAGGGTTAGGGACCGGCGGTGATCCGCCGTGACTCGGGGAAATCGGTGAAGACGGATTAGGGTGGGATGGCGGCTGGCCGGATGACCGGTCAGCCGACCTTTTTTTGCTGTTCCAGCTCTTTGACCACGGTTTCGCCGGTGTGCATCACATGCTCGGCCAGAATACGGCCGGCTCTGTCGCCATCGCGCGCCAGCAGGGCTTCGAGCAGGGCTTTATGCTCATCGACGGATTCATCCCAGCGATGTTGCATGCCGATGGCCAGGTAGCGCCCACGGCTAACCCTGTTCATCAGCTGATGATGCAGATGCGTCAGGCTCTCGTTGTTCGCCAGCTCGATGATCAAGCGGTGAATATGCTGGTTTATCTCGAAATATTCGTGACGATCCTGGGCCTGGTAGTGATGTTCCAGTTTTTCCTGCAACTGGCTCAGCCGGGTAAGATCGCTCTCGCTGGCCTTGATGGCGGTCAGCTCGGCGGCTCGCCGTTCCAGGGTGCTGATGATTTCGAAATGCTCGCGAATTTCTTCGGCCGTGATGGTGGCTACCCAGGCGCCCCGGTTGGGCTCTATGGTGACCATGCCTTCGGAATGCAGTACTTTCAGCGCCTCGCGCAGGGGGGTGCGGGAAATATCGAGCTGCAGGCATAACTCGGGCTCGTTGATGCGCTGACCTTCTTTCAGCTCACCTTCGATGATCATGGTACGTACACAATCGGCCACTTCCTCATGCAGGGAGCGACGCCGAAGGGAATTTTTGCCGTAACTATTGATGGGTGTGACCACTGTGCTCACCTTCTTATATTTGTATGCGGCTACAAGCCGGGCAGCATAATGTCTGCTGCGTGAAAGCGCCATATCCGGGCGTGGCAAGCGTGATCCCTGTCCCGCCCCGGTAGGGCTTTCGATCATGTAAGCCCCGGCATGCCGGGGCTTAATATTACATAATATATAATTATGGCTTAATTGAAAAAATACTGCCCCAGTTTTTAATCTTGCTCGGATCGGCACCCGCCAGCAGCATACCCTTCCAGATACCGGTAGAAATGGTGTCATAGATGGGAATACCGATTTCCTTCTCCAGCTCGGCCGCCACCCGGGCACCGCGCAGGTTGGTACAGAAGATGGTAATGGCCTGGCAGTCCTGGGTTCTGGCCACCTCGCGCACCATGTCGGCGAGGGTCTGCTCGCTCACCTCGGAATAGGAGAAGTTGCCCTTGTCGTTGAGGTGACGCTCGGCCACACATTCATAGCCGGAGCGGCCATAGTTCTCGACGATTTTCTGCTGCACGTCATGCAGGTAGGGCGTGACCAGGCCGAAGCGCTTGACCCCGGTCAAGTCGAACAACTCGTTCAGCGCCAGCACCGAGGTGGTGGCGGGAATGCCGGTTTCTCTGGTGATGGCGTCACACAGAATTTCGTCATCCTGAAAACCGCGCCAGCCTGAAGAAGTACCGCTCCAGGTAATGGACTGCATTCTGGCATCGGCCAGCAGCCGGGACGCCTCAAGGAAAGGTTCGTTGTCGAACTGGCTCAGGGCCTGCTCGGTCAGGGAAATCTCGGTTACCTTGAGTCGGCCGAAGTGGGCGCTGGTGTTGTCGACGCCATGCAGAATGTCGGCGGTAACCGGCTCCAGCGTGGTGTTGGAAGACGGGGTTAACACACCTAACAAAGTACGATCAGTCATTATTTTCTCCTTGGAAAATTCACGATTTTTCAGTTAACAATCAGTAACCCAGGGCATGCGGCAAGGCCGTCACGATTTCCGGGAAAATCCAGCACAACATCAGCACCAGGTATTGCAGGGCAATAAAGGGCCAGACATAGCGCAACAGTTGGGACATAGGGATCTTGGCAATGCCGCACATCACGAACAGCAACACACCGACCGGTGGTGTCATCATGCCGATGACCAGGTTGAACACGAACAGAAAGCCGAAATACAGCGGGTCTATGCCGTAGGCCAGAGCGATGGGAGCAAACAGCGGCACCAGCATGATGTAGGCAGCGTTCGACTCCAGAAACATGCCGACAATCAGCAGCATCACCATCACCATGGCGAGAAACACCTCGGGGTTACTGGTAAAGCCCTGGATGAACTCCGACAGCCGCAGCGGCAACAACTCTATGGTGAACAGGAAGGTCAGCGGCGTCGCAAAGGCGATCAGCGCACCTACCACCGCCGAGGTCAGGGCGGCCCGGAACATGCAGCCCGGCAGATCGTCCCAGCTCAGCTTGCGGGTCACCCACTTGCCGACGATAAAGGCATAAACCACCGCGATGGCCGCCCCTTCGGTGGCGGTGAAGACACCACCGACGATACCGCCGATCACCACTACCGGCATCAGGATAATGGCCCCTGCCCGCTTGCCCTGGATCAGCAGATTTTTCCAGCTGAAGGGTTCACCGGTAGGCGCATAACCCTTGCGATGCGCGATATAGCTTGCCAGCCCCATCATGCCGACCACCAGCAGGACCCCGGGCACGACACCGGCCATGAAGAGGCCGCCGACCGACACCGAAGAGCCCGCCATCAACGCATAGACGATCATGGCCGCGCTGGGCGGAATAATGGGACCCAGATTGGAGGCCGAGGCCACCACCGCCGAGCCGAAGCCCACGTCGTAATGCTTTTTCATCGACGGCATCATGGTGGTGCCCAGCGCACTGGCGCCGGCCACTGCCGCTCCGGTCACCGAGGCCAGGCCCAGGCCGGACAGCAGGGTCACATGGGCCAGTCCGCCCTTGACCCGGCCGACCACGGCGTTAGCGAAGTCGATGGTGCGCTGCATCACCTGACCGCCCACCATCAACTCACCCGCCAGCATGAACAGCGGAATCGCCATCAGCGGAAAGGAGTTGACCGCGTGCATCATCCGCTGCGGCAACACCGACAGCTCGATGCCGCTGTAGGCCAGGCCACCCAGGGCCGCCAGACCGAGGGAGAAGGCCAGCGGCATGCCGAGCAAGGCCAACACCAGAAACAACACGATTGCCAGTGTGGTCATGAGACTTCCTCCTCGTTATCCGGCTCACGCCAGGTATCGGTACCCTGCCAGGCCATGAACAGCAGATGCAGCAAGGCATGGCCGCAGCTGAGCATCACCGGAAAATAGAACACCGACGCGGTCACCGGCAGGGTCGGCATCAGCTCTTCCCAGGTGTCGATAGAAACCATCACCGCCTGATAGCAGACCACCACCATCAGTACACCGCTTACCAGCAACATGAGGCGAGCGAGTCGCTCCTGCCACTGGGGCGGCAGCCGGTTGGTCAGCACATCGATACCCACATGCACCCCTTGCTTGAGCCCGTGGGGAATGGCCAGAAAGATGGCCCAGACGAAGGCCAGCCGTGATCCTTCATCGGCCCAGTCGATGGACTCCGACAACAGATAGCGACTGAACACCTGGGACGACACCAGCAACACCATCACCGCCATGCTGGCCTGGATCATGACCATGGAGGCCTTGTCCACCTTCAGCAGGCAGCGCCGTACAGGCGCTGCAAGGGATGAGCTTGCTCCCGGCCCGGCAAGCATATCGACATGCTCACTGTGGCCGGTTTTCATGACTTGGCTCCCTCCAGTACCGCGTCAACCAGGTCGGCGCCGAGACGCTCTTTCAGATCCTCGACGATACCGGAAGTTTTCTGCTGCATGGCCTGATTCAGCTCGGGTGTGACCGCATTGAACTTCATGCCGGCGGCAATCAGCTCGTCCCGGGACTGGATGTCTTCTTCGGCTGCCTTCTCCCGCTGCCAGGCAACGGCCTTGTTCATGGCGTCGCGCAGCACCTGCTGCTCGTCGTCAGACATGCGATCGAACTTTTTCTTGTTGGCCACCACCACGATAAAGTCGAAGAAATGGTTGGTATCGGTCAGATACTGCTGCACTTCGCCGAAGTTGTTCTTGCGAATGATGCTGAACGGGTTTTCCTGACCGTCGATCACCTTCTGCTGCAGGGCCGAATACACCTCGTTGATGCCCATCGACACCGGGCTGGCACCCAGGGCACGGAAGCTATTCAGGTGAGTTTCATTCGGCTGCAGGCGGATCTTGAGCCCGTCGAAGTCTTCGATGGACTCGATGGGCCGCACACTGTTGGTGATATGACGCGCGCCCAGCTCCATGAAGCCGAGGGCGACGAAGCCTTTATCCGCCAGCTTGTCATTGAGCAGATCCCCAACCTTGCCGTCGATAACGCGGAAGGCGGTTTCCCTGTCCTTGAGCACAAAGGGCAGGCTGATGGCTTCCAGCTCGGGCACGGTGCGCGACAGGAAGGACACGCCGATCCAGGTCATGCTCAGCACACCGGAACGCACCTGATCGACGTTTTCGGAAGCACCGCCCAGCTGCATGGCCGGAAACAGATGTACCTTGATGTCGTTATCGGTCGCGGTCTCTACCTCTTGTTTGAAAACTTCCATCGCCAGGCTGCTGGAATGGTCGGTGGCGAAGTTGCCGGCGACCCTCAGGGTATCGGCGAGAGCCGGTCCGCTGACCAGCGTCGTGCCCAGCATGATGCCCAGCAGGCTTTTCTGAAAACGCTTTCCAAAAGGTTGTATATTGCTATCCATGGCTTACTCCCTTGGCTGTTAGTGTGGGTACGGCTAGATATTATTATGAATATATAATTATATAAACATAAAATTAACAAAATCACCCTCTTCACCCTGCCTCAGACTATCCAGAAAATACACAACCAACTGAATATATTGAAAATAAATACACATTCACGTCATTTCAGGCAGTTTAAAAAAGTGAGATCCATGTAACATTTTCACACCGATGTATTTTCCCGTGTGGTTTTTGACCTCTCCCTTCCGGATACCGCTGCTTTATTGATCTGCATCAGGTCTCAATGCGCACCACCCTGTAACCTCATACATGAAATGCAGCATTAAGTTTCTGCGGTCACAACACACAGCGCCTCGCGCAGGGAGCATCCTATGAAACTAAGCAACATCGTTACCGCTTTGGGTTTTACCTTCGCCCTTTCCGCCCAGGCCGCCAGCCTGCCGGTAATAGACGCCGTACTCACCTCACCGCCCATGGTCCCGCCGCCCATTCAGCGGGATCATGCCGCCAAGCTGGTGGTGAAGATGGAAACCGTGGAAAAGGTGATGGAAATCGCCGATGGCGTGGAATACATGTTCTGGACCTTCGGCGGCTCTGTGCCGGGTCAGTTTCTGCGGGTGCGCGAAGGTGATGAAGTTGAGTTTCATCTTTCCAACCACCCCAGCTCCAAGATGCCCCACAACATCGACTTGCACGCGGTAACCGGCCCGGGTGGCGGTGCAGCCTCGTCCTTTACCGCCCCCGGTCATACCTCGGTATTCAACTTCAAGGCACTCAACCCAGGACTTTATGTGTACCACTGCGCCACCGCGCCGGTGGGCATGCACATCGCTAACGGCATGTATGGCTTGATCCTGGTGGAGCCGAAGGAAGGATTGCCGCCGGTAGACAAGGAATATTACGTGATGCAGGGCGACTTCTATACCAAGGGCGCCTATGGCGAGCAGGGGTTGCAGTCGTTCGACATGGACAAGGCCATCAAGGAGCAGCCGGACTATGTGGTGTTCAACGGTGCCGTGGGTGCGCTGAACGGCGAAAAGGCACTCACCGCCAACGTGGGCGAAACCGTGCGGCTTTTTGTGGGCAACGGTGGGCCTAACCTGGTGTCGTCTTTCCATGTCATCGGCGAGATTTTCGACAAGGTGAGTGTGGAAGGCGGCAGTCTGTACAATGAAAACGTGCAGACCACCCTGGTGCCTGCCGGTGGCGCCGCCATGGCCGAATTCAAACTGGACGTACCCGGCAACTTCATTCTGGTGGATCACTCCATCTTCCGGGCCTTCAACAAGGGCGCACTCGGCATGATGGCGGTAGACGGCCCCGAAGATAAAATTGTGTACTCCGGCAAGGTGGCCGAGAACGTCTACCTGCCCGAAGGCTCGGCAGTACAAAGCATTCCCAACGGTCATCCCAAACCTGTCGCCAACAACAAGGACGACCAGCTGCTGTACGGCAAGCGCGTGTACGAGGCCAACTGTCAGGCCTGTCACCAGGCTGATGGTAAGGGCATCCCCGGCGCCTTTCCTCCGCTGGCCAAATCGGACTTCCTGAATGCCGATACGACTCGAGCGATTGATGTGGTGATTCATGGCTTGAAAGGCCCCATCAAGGTGAATGGTCAGGCCTTCGACAGCATAATGCCCGCCATGCGCCTCACCGACGCAGACACCGCCAACGCGCTGACCTATGTGCTGAACAGCTGGGACAACAAGGGCGGCGTCGTCACGCCGGATGAGGTGGCCAAACGCCGCGACGAAGGCAAGGCCATCATCATGGATGGGAGCGCCCACTGATGAACCCGGCCCGGCTGTTGGGCCTGCCGGCCCTGTCGATGGTGGCTTTGTCCGTGACTAGCTTGTCCATGACGACCTGGTCGATGGCTGCCAGCTCGATGGCCACCGGGCCGATAACAGCACTGCAGATGGTCGAACTGCCCGGCGGGGTGGTTCGGCCGCTGTATCTCACCAAAGACAGCCCGCTCACTCCGGTGGCGCCATTCAGGCTGGATACCACTCCGGTCACCAATCGCCAGTTTGCCGACTTCGTGCGCCAGTACCCACGCTGGCAACGGCGTCAGGCGGTGGCGCTGTTTGTAGAACCACAGTATCTGAACCATTGGGGGCCGGACGGCCCCCAATCCGATCAACTCGAGCAGCCGGTGACGTATGTGTCCTGGTATGCGGCCAGCGCCTACTGCCAGGCCCGGGGCAAGCGAGTGCCAACGGTGGCGGAATGGGAGTTTGCCGCCCAGGCCTCGGAGCTGGCTGCCAATGGCAGCACCGAGCCGGGCTATACCCGACGCATTCTGTCCTGGTATGCCCGCCCGGCCACTGCGACCCAGCCCAATGTGGGCCAGAGCCCGGCCAACTACTGGCACATACAGGATTTGCACGGCCTGGTGTGGGAATGGACCCGGGATTTCAACTCCAGCCTGGTCACCGGCGAGTCTCGCGGTGACAGCGCCCTGGACAAGGGACTGTTCTGCGGCTCGGCCGCCGCCGGCAGCGCCGATCCGTCCGACTATGCCGCCTTCATGCGCTTTGGCTTTCGCTCCAGCCTGAAGGCGCCTTACACCCTGGGCAACCTGGGATTTCGTTGTGCACAGGAGATACCCGATGAGTACGCTGATGCCCTTGTTGACGTTGATGGTAACACTGGTGCTGGCAGCCTTTAATGTTCAGGCCGCCCTGCCCGGCGACTCTATTTACCAGCTCAACAGCGACTGGCAGAACCGCCAGGGAGACTCCCTGAGCATTCAACAACTGGTGGGCAAGAAGCAGATAGTGGCGATGATCTATACCGACTGCATCACCGCCTGCCCGGTGATCGTGTCCGAGATCAAGTCGATACAGGCCGCACTCAGCCCGGAACAGCAGCAACGGCTGGGCTTTGTGCTGGTGTCGCTGACCCCGGCCCGGGACACTCCCAAGGTGATGCGTCATTTCGCAAAGAAGAGAGGGCTGAATGAACACTGGACCCTGCTCAGCGGCAGCGATGAGGACGTACGCACCCTGGCCATGGCGCTGAACATTCGCTACATGGGACTGGCCGACGGTGAAGTCGCTCATTCCAACGCCATCACTGTGCTGGACGAACAGGGTCGAATGCAACTTCAGCAAACCGGACTGCCCGGCGGGCCCGCAGCGCTTATCGAGAAATTGGGGCTTTAAACAAAGCGTCCAGCACCAAGCGCCGAGCTAAAGACAAACATCACCTTGTGTTGGCTTAGTATTTTGCCGTCATACCGGACTTGCTCCGGTATCTTTCTGCTGGTAGCAATCAGTTCAAGATCCTGACGTGCGTCAGGATGACGACGAAAAGAAAGTCCAGCAGGCTACAGGTTTTGGTCTTTAGCTTAGTGCTGGGCGCGGGGCACTTTCTTTTATCCTTCCAGCTCGGCAATGCGGGCCTGCAGCCGGGCCACTTCCACTTCCAGCTCGGTGATCCGCGCCTGCAGCTCTGCCTTCGGCTGATGTGAACCGGTACCGCTCGGTGCGGCGACTTCCAGCGAATAGTCGGTATCGCAAAACAGATGACCATAGCGAGAGTCCCGCCTGCCGGGCTGGCGGGGCAGCTTAACCACAAAGGGGCCCTTCTCGATCAGGCTTTGCAGGCAGGCATCCACCTGGGAAACATCGCCGAACTGGTGCAGACGAGGTGTGCGGCTGCGCAACTCGCCCGGGGTCTGGGGCCCACGCAGCAGCAGCTCGCAGACGATGGCCAGTTCGCCGGGGCTGAAGTGCAGCTCGCCAAACTCGGTATTGCAGAAGCGGTGCTGATACTTGGCGGCGCGAGCGTTGAAACCGGCGGTGTTGTTGACCAGACGCCGGGCAATCAGGGTGTTGATCACCGACTGCACTTCCTGCTCGTCCAGGCTCAGCACCGGATCCCGGTTGCTTTTCTGGTTACAGGCATTGATCAGCGAGTTCAGGGTCAGAGGATACACTTCGGGCGTGGACACCTGTTTTTCGATCAGGCAGCCGATAACCCTTTGTTCCAGAAGAGAAAGCATTTCCATAAACAGACTCCTTTATTTTATGTTCCAGCCTACCGGACAAACCCCGAAACACCAACGAATACCGAAATTCACGCCGCGATCGGCTGCACCTCCAGCGGCGGCAGGCCGTGGGCGGCCCGGGCCCGATTGCAGGCGCCATCTGTATCAAAGGCCTCAAACTCGCGACAGGGGCTGGGCCTGTTGGGGTAGATGCTGCAGGAAACACAGCCGCCTACCTCTCCTTCCAGCGCAATGCAACGGGGCTGCGTCTGATTGGTGCCCTGCATCGCCATCTTGGCCGGACTCACCGGCTCGGTCAGGGATTCGGGCACCAGAAAATCACTGTGGATCTCGCCCCAGTAAAAAGAAACACGAAAAAAGGCGCAGCAGGCGCCACAGGTCAAACAGGGATTGCCACTACTCACAACGCCTTACCTCCTGGCAAAACTAAAAACAGTGACGAAAAAACAGGGAATGTGGGTGGCGGAGCAGGCTCCGCAGGATCAGGCAGTAAAAGGAAGGCGGGGCGTGACAGACGAGGGTCTGTAACACGG
Organism: Oceanisphaera arctica; assembly: GCF_002936955.1. GTDB lineage: Bacteria > Pseudomonadota > Gammaproteobacteria > Enterobacterales > Aeromonadaceae > Oceanimonas > Oceanimonas arctica. Next base: position 11,630 of record NZ_MPZM01000028.1, read on the forward strand.
CTTGTCGATGTGTTCTCCTCGGTAGAGTGACTTAAAATGGCCGTCGCCGTAATGATATAAATCGTGGCGATAAACGGCGCATATTAATAAATCGAAAGCGCTTGGTAAGCAAGCGCCCCGAGGGCCTGCCGATAAAATAAAACCTTCTGACAGATACCTACACTCGGTGTCATCGACGCACATCACTAGATGCCGGACTCTGGCCTGTATAACCGGGCCCCGCGCTTTTTCTTTACCCCACAAAAGCGGCATACTGGGCCCAGACGTAATCATCAAGGAGCATGAAATGTTAATGGAGTCTGGTAAAGCGGCGCTGATGGTGGTGGATGTGCAGGAAAAATTGCTGCCGGCCATTCATGAAAGTGAGCGCCTCTGCGCCCGCATTCAGTGGCTGATCTCGGCCTGTCATACCCTGAATACGCCGATACTGTTTACCGAGCAGTATCCGCGTGGCCTGGGACACACCCTGCCCGCCCTCACCGCTCTGGTAAAGCAGCCCGAGATAGTGGACAAGATGCACTTCTCGGTGGTGGCCGCCAACTGCCGGCCCGCGCACTGGCTGCAGTATCAGCAGGTGATCGTGTGTGGCATGGAAACCCATGTCTGTGTGCTGCAAACGGTGCTGGAGTTACTGAAGGAAGGTAAAGAGGTGTTTGTGGTGGCCGACGCCGTGGGCAGCCGTACCGAAGAAAACCGCCAGCTGGGACTGGACCGCATGCGCGATGCCGGCGCCCAGATAGTCAGCCGGGAAATGGTGATTTTCGAGCTGATGCACCAGGCCGGCACCGAAGCGTTCAAAACCATCAGTAAGCAATTTTTAAGAGGCGAACAGCCTTAAAGGCGGGGAATAGGGAATAGGGAATAGGGAATGGGGAATGGGGAATGGGGAATGGGGAATAGCCTAATCCCCAATCCCCAATCCCAGAGTTATTTCTTGTCCCAGATCCCTTCTTCCAGCTGGCGATGCAGCTCGGGATACTTGGCCGCATCGAAGGTAGGGATCTTACCCAGCTTGCGCTGGTCGTTGTAATCCCGCGCCAGCTTCACCGCCACGCCCGACAGCAGCAGAATGGCCACCAGGTTGGTCAGTGCCATCAAGCCCATGGACGCATCGGCCATGGCCCAGATGGTGGGCAGCTCTCCCATGGAACCAAACATCACCATACCCAGCACGAAGAGGCGGAAGATCAGCAGGCCGCCCTTGTGGTTGTGCTCCAGAAAGATCAGGTTGTTTTCCGCATAGGCATAGTTGGCCACGATACTGGTGAAGGCAAAGAACAGAATCGCGATGGCGATAAAGGTATTGCCCCAGTCACCCACCTCGTGGGCCAGCGCCCGCTGCGTCAGCTCGATGCCGGTAATGCCGGAGCCGGGCTCAAACTGACCGGACAGCAGTATGATGGACGCGGTACAGGTACAGATGACGATGGTATCGGTAAAGACACCCAGCATCTGCACATAGCCCTGAGACGCCGGATGCGGCGGATAAGGCGTGGCCGAGGCCGCCGCGTTGGGCGCCGAGCCCATACCAGCTTCGTTCGAGAACAAACCGCGCTTGATACCGTTCATCATCGCCTGAGAAATGGCATAGCCTATGGCGCCGCCACCGGCCTGATCCAGACCAAAGGCCGACTTGACGATAAGACTAAACACGCCCGGCAGTTCGGTGATGTTCATCGCGATGACCACCAGGGCAATCAGCAGATAAGCGAGCGCCATGACCGGTACCACCAGCTCGGCAAAACGAGCGATGGAACGCAAACCACCAAAGATGATAACCCCGGCCATCAGCACCAGCGCTACCCCGGTAGCCCAGTGAGGGATGCCGAAAGCTACGTCCATGGCGGCACTAATGGAGTTGGCCTGCACCGCATTGAATACCAGGCCGAAGGCGATGATCAGGAAGATGGCGAACATCACTCCCATCCAGCGCATCCCCAAGCCCTTTTCCATATAGTAGGCAGGGCCGCCGCGATAGTTGCCGTCTTCATCCTTGATCTTGTACAGCTGAGCCAGGGCACTTTCTGCGAAGGCGGTGGACATGCCGATAAGGGCAATCAGCCACATCCAGAAAATCGCACCCGGGCCCCCCAGATACAGGGCGACAGCCACACCGGCCAGGTTGCCGGTGCCGACCCGCGCCGCCAGGCTGGTACAGAGCGCCTGAAAGGAGGAAATACCCGCCGCATCCGACTTGCGGCTGTGCCTGAGCACGGAAAACATGTGACCGAAATGGCGAAACTGAATAAAGCCCAGTCGCAGGGTAAAAAATACCCCCGCGCCCAGCAGCAGGTAAATCAGTATGGTGCCCCAGAGCAGGTCGTTGATAAAACCGATAATTGCGTCCATTAATATATCTCTGCTTGCTTCAAATGATGAACCCCGCCCGACACTTGGTCCGGGCCCCGGATCCGCAGCGCACGGAATCTAGCACAGGCAGGAAAAATAGCCATGTGATCCAGATCACACCAAAACATGACCAAGGGAAAAAAACGATTAAAACAGCAAAAAATACACAACGAACATAGTTTAAAGAAACAAAAAACCAACATTTAGTGGTTATTTGAAACATAAGTCCGTTTGAAAATCAGCCATAGAAACGAGATTCATACAACCCCCTTTTTTGACGCCACTACTCTGTTGCAGGTAACAAGGGCTGACTATCCGCGCGGCCGGCTCGATCCCCTGCTTTATTTCAGTGGCCCGAATAAGAGATACTGTGACACTCTTTTTGCAAGCCGACCAGACATAGGATCTTTCTTCATGGCCGATAAACTGACACAACTGAGAACCCTGACCACGGTCGTTGCCGACACCGGCGACATCGAAGCCATCCGCAAGTACCAGCCCCAGGATGCCACCACCAATCCTTCACTGATCCTCAAGGCAGCCCAGATTCCGGAATACAAATCGCTGCTGACCGAGGCCGTGAACTGGGCCAAATCCCAGAGCCAGAATGCCGAACAACAGCTGACCGACGCCTCCGACATGCTGGCGGTGAACATTGGTTGCGAAATTCTCAAGCTGATCCCCGGCCGTATCTCCACCGAGGTTGATGCCCGGCTGTCGTTCGATACCGACGCCAGCATTCTGAAGGCCCGTCACCTGATTGAACTGTACAAGCAGGCCGGCATCGGCCGCGAGCGCATCCTGATCAAGCTGGCATCCACCTGGGAAGGCATCCGCGCCGCCGAAGTACTGGAGCAGGAAGGCATCAACTGTAACCTGACCCTGCTGTTCAGCTTTGCCCAGGCCCGCGCCTGTGCCGAAGCCGGCGCCTATCTGATCTCGCCTTTCGTCGGCCGTATCCTCGACTGGTACAAGCAGAACACCGATCAGAAAGAATACACCGCCGAGCAGGATCCGGGCGTGCTGTCTGTGACCCAGATCTATGACTATTACAAGGCTCACGGCTACAGCACTGTGGTGATGGGCGCCAGCTTCCGTAATACCGGCGAAATTCTCGAACTGGCCGGTTGCGACCGTCTGACCATAGGTCCCAACCTGCTGGAAGAACTGAGCCAGGCCGAAGGCAAGGTCGTTGCCAAACTGCAGGACAAGGGCGCCACTCAACCCCGCCCGACTCCGATGACCGAAGCCGAGTTCCGCTGGGAACAAAACCAGGACGCCATGGCCACCGAAAAACTGGCCGAAGGTATCCGCAACTTTGCCATCGATCAGGGCAAACTCGAGACCATGATCAAGGCCATGCTGTAAGCAAAAACTCACCTCTGCAATGAGTCCTGTATGGGGCCGGAGCCAATAAACCGCAAATTGACGCCGGCCCCATTTTTTTCTTTTTAATCAAACTGTAACAGTAAGCTTCTATTTTATAGCCTGTTGTGATATATCCAGATGTGACTACAACTGATAGCCAACAGGAGGGAGCCCCATGGAAAGGAGCAGCTTCGATCAGGAATTTGTGGTTGAACGGTCCCCACGCAGCAAATCGCGTGAGCCCGCCAAAAAGCGCAAGTGGCGGGAAATAGAAGCAATACAGGACCAAAAGCGTTTACAAGAAGAACTTCAGCAACTCGACTGCACCTTCGACCTCGAAGACATGGCAGCAGAGCTTGAACTGTAGAGCACAGTTATATGATTGGTTAATTGGGCGCCCTCGGGCGCCTTTTTACGTTTGGCAAACCTGATCATATTGAGGCATCAGGCCTGAGGCAACACAGCCGCGTTTCACGGTCGTGGGAACCGTTCTCTGTTACCTCTTTTTGTCATGTGCTGAGCGTCACAGGGAGGTGCTTGAGCGGGTCGGAGAAGCGAGCCCTTTGTCCGGGATTGAGATAACAGTTAAAGGGATCGATGTTTTAATCCGCTACCGTTGCGGGCAAGCGCCAGTCGATGGGTGCCTTGCCCTGCTGTTGCAGCAGCTCGTTGGTGCGGGAAAAATGCCGGCAGCCGAAAAAGCCCCGATAGGCGGACAAGGGGCTCGGATGCACCGCGGTCAGCACATGATGGCGACTGCGGTCGATCATGGCGCCTTTTTTCTGGGCATGACTGCCCCACAACAGAAACACCACGCCCTCACCCTGTTCGTTGACCGTCTGGATCACCTTGTCGGTAAAGGTTTCCCAGCCCAGTTTGGCATGGGAATGGGCCTTGCCCGCCTCCACCGTCAACACCGTATTGAGCATCAAGACGCCCTGCTCGGCCCAGGACTCCAGGTAACCGTGTTCGGGCGTCTGAAAGCCGGGAATGTCGCTTGCCAGTTCTTTATACATGTTGCGCAACGACGGCGGCACCCGCACGCCGGGCAATACCGAAAAGCACAGACCATGGGCCTGATTGGGCCCGTGATAGGGATCCTGCCCCAGCATCACCACCTTGACGTTACCCGGCTCCGTATATTGAAAGGCATGAAAAATATTCTGCTGCGACGGATAGATAGCCTTACCGGCTTCTCGTTCCTGTTCGACAAAAGACATCGCCTGGCGAAAGTAAGGCTGCTGTTGCTCATGGTCGATGAGCTGGCTCCAAGTCTGGTGCATGGGAATTTCCGTTAACGACAAATTTGTGGGGTCGAATTTATTCGACCACAGAGGCAGAATCAAGGCGGGGCTGGTCGATTGAAATCGCCCAAGCGAATCGAGCTGGGACACCCATCTTTCAGAAGAATCGAGTGAGTCTCAAATGATAATCGAGCTGGGACACCCACCTCTAAATGGAATCGAATGGATCTCAATTTATCCAGATTTGGGATGGGTGTCCTTTTTCGCCTCCCCTCATCCCCTCATCCCCTCACTCCTCGTGCCTCACACTTCAATGCGCGGCCGGATTATCCCTTCCTGCATCGCCGTCGCCACCAGGGTACCGTCCCGGGTGTAAAAATGGCCCTGCACCAGGCCGCGGCCGGCGATGGCGCGGGGGCTTTCGATCACATAGAGGATCCAGTCATCGAAGCGGAAGTTCTGATGAAACCACATGGAGTGATCGATGGTGGCCACCTGCAGCTCACGCTCCCAGAACGAATGACCGTGAGGCATGAGCGCCGTGGGCAGAAAATTGAAGTCCGAGGCGTAGGCCAACAGGTATTTGTGAATGCGGGGATCGTCCGGCAGGCGGCCGTTGGCCTTGAGCCAGATGTAACGCACCGGCTCCGCCTTTTCCGGCTTCATCGGATCGACGTAATTGACCTGTCGCATGTCTATCGGCTTTTCGGCCAGTAGCTTGTCTTTGAGTCGCTCCGGAATAAAACGGGCCAGGGTCTGGATGCGTTCGCTCTCGGGTATCAGCCCTTCCGGCCCAGCTACGTCGGGCATGGCGGTCTGATGCTCAAAACCGGCCACCGGTTGCTGGAACGAGGCGGTCATGTAGAAGATGGGCTTGCCGTATTGCAGCGCCTGCACCCGGCGGGTAGAGGTGGTTTTTCCGTCGCGGATATTTTCCACGTCGTAGATAATCGGCTTGTTCACGTCACCGGGGCGCAGAAAGTAGGAGTGAAACGAATGCACCGGGCGTTCCGGCTCCAGGGTATATTTGGCCGCAGCCAACGCCTGGCCCATGACCTGACCGCCAAAGACGGCGCCAAAACCCAGATCCATGCTCTGGCCACGATAGAGGCCGTCGTCCAATGGCTCCAGCGCCAGCAGCCTCAATAACTCATCCAATGCCTGACTCATGGCTTGTGCTACCTGATTTGTTCGACTGGTCCTGCAAGTTAACATAAGCCGATAATGCCAGCCTAGTGCATATGCACTAGCAAACGAGCGGATATGCACCAGAAGAAGATAATCGGCGCACAAGAAAAAGGGCAGCCAATAATTGGCTGCCCTTCAAGGTGTCGTCGGCTTGTTCCTTAAACCTGATTGCTCCCTGCATTCCCTGACCTGACTCTTCCTGTGCCTTCCCCTTCCCGTTCCATCGGGCTGTTCCTGCATCATCCTGATATGGTCGCATCCTGCTACCAATCACTCCTTCCTGGAGCTGTCCTTATCCCGCATCCTGCGGTTTTCCCTTTAGCCATCCGAGCCATGTCCTTTGCCATCCTGGCTGTCGGCATTCCTCGCCAACCTTTGCCGTGTTACTCCTTGTAACCACGACGTCCCTGATCCTTGTGCCGACTCCTTGCCGGTGATCCCTGAGGCTTTCCTGCCAGTACACTTCCTGTGTGCCAGCTGCCTTGCTGTTGGTAGTAATGATACGGTTTTTAACGCACGGCGCTATGTATCCTGTGGCAACACCGGCTGTTCATAAAATAACCTAAACATTAAAAAACAATATAATCAACAACTTGAAACTAATCACTGGTAGATGGCGGCGATATAAATCGCCTTATCCCGCCGCCGATTGAGAGATCTCTTACAAGAGGAAAGGGCAATGGCAGCTGGCCATAAAAAGGGGCTGCCGTTTGTTAACACCAGCCCCTCGATTTATCGTTAATGGTGCTTCTACTCCGGGCTCGTCATCTCCGCGAAGGCGGAGATCCATGGTATATCGCACTGGATTCCCGCCTGCGCAGGAATGACGATATAAGAGCCGAAAACTTTGTCAGAGCCTGATGAGAACTTGGTGGTACACCCATCTTTCAACTGGCTGCTGGGGGCGAATTTGAGATGGGTGTCCCTTTTCAGTTTCTGGATTCCCGCCTGCGCGAGAATGACGACAGAAGAGCCTAGGTAGTTTGGTGGGACGGGAGCTTGGTGGGACACCCATCTTTCAACTAGCTGTCACGGGAGCTTGGTGGGACACCCATCTTTCACTGGCTGTCACAACCAGATTTGGGATGGGTGTCCCTTTTCATTTGGCTGCAGCGGGCGAATTTGGGATGGGTGTCCCTTTTCAGTTTTCAGACTGCCAAAACGAAACATGCCGGGACAAGCCCGGCATGAGATACAGAGTACTGAGTGACGCTTTACTTCATCATCTTCGCTTTAAGGGCGGCAAAGTCGGCGGGAATAACGCCAGACAGTGACTCCATGGCCACGTGCTTGGCCAGGGGGCCCGGCAGCGGGATGTCCTGACCCAGGATCTCGTCGACGTTTTCCTTGAACTTGGCCGGATGGGCCGTACAGAGGAAGATGCCCACTTCGTCCTTGCCCCGTTCCTTGTTCAGCAGATCCCAGCCGATGGCACCGTGAGGCTCGCACAGATAGCCCTGTTCGAACAGGCGCTTGAGCGCGTCTTTGGTCTGCTCGTCGTTCAGCGAACCGGAGGCGATGTCGGACAGTTTCCAGCCCTTGACCCGGCACAGCTCTTCCACCCGCGGCCAGTTGTTGGGGCGGCTCACGTCCATGGCGTTGGACAGGGTCGCCACTGTGTTTTTCGGATCCCAGCTACCGCTTTCCAGATAGCGCGGCACAGTGTCGTTGGCGTTGGTGGCGGCCATGAAGCGCTTCACCGGCAGACCCAGCGCCTTGGCGATAAGGCCCGCAGTCAGGTTGCCGAAGTTGCCGGACGGCACGGCAATTACCGCCTTGCTACGCTGCTCGGCGGGCAGCTGTGCCACCGCCTCGAAGTAGTAGCAGACCTGAGCCACCAGGCGGCTGATGTTGATGGAGTTGGCGGAGTTGAGGCCCACGGCGGCTTTCAGCTCTTCGTCGTCGAACGCCTGCTTCACCAGCGCCTGACAGTCATCGAAGTCGCCCTGTACCGCATAAGTGCTGATGTTGTCACCCAGGGTGGTGAACAGTTTTTCCTGCAGCGGGCTGATCTTGCCTTCCGGATACAGGATCACCACTTCGATGTTGGGCAGACCGTAGAAGGCGTGGGCCACGGCGGCACCGGTGTCGCCGGAGGTGGCGGTCAATATGGTGATCTTCTTGCCATCTTTGCTCAGGGTCGCCAGGCACTGGGCCATGAAACGGCCACCGAAGTCCTTGAACGCCAGAGTGGGGCCATGGAACAGCTCCAGGGCATAGGTATGGTCGTCTACCTTGACCAGCGGCGCCGGGAAGGTAAAGGCGTGCTCCACCATGGCGGTAAGAGTGGACTCGGGAATTTCATCGCCGATCAGGTGCTGCAAAACGGCGACTGAGCGCGGCACCAGCGGCAGCTCCAGCAGCGCGTCCATGTTGGCGATAGGCGTCAGGTTTTCCGGAAAAAATAGACCCTGACCACGACCCAGACCCTGCTTTACCGCTCCGGCAAAATCGATGGTTTCCGCATTATCCTTGATGTTGTACAACTTCATAATTCTGTTCCTGTTACCCGAGCGCCTTCGGCATCGATTTTACAAATATGGCAGAAGCCATCCTGATTCTGAATAAAGTGTTCGGCCAGCCAGGCTTTCAGTTTTTCTGCCTGGCTTAAGTCTTTAAGCACGCAGAATACGGTGGGGCCGCTGCCGGAAATACCGGTGGCCAGCGCGCCCATGGCGGCGGCCTGCTCCCGCACCTCGACGAAGCCGGGGATGAGCTGAGCCCGGTAGGGCTCGGCAATCACGTCTTTGAGCATGGCGGCGGCTACCGGCTCCTGACCGGTGTGGCTGGCATGCACAAAGCCCGCCAGACGACGACCGTAGGTAAGGCAGTCTTGCCGGCGATATTGCGCCGGCAGTATGCTGCGCGCCGCCGAGGTAGAGACGCTGATGCCCGGGTAGCACAGCACCCAATACCAGTCGTCGAAGCTGGGCAGCGTCTGGCTGACCACGCCGGCTTCGTCCAGCACCAGCTGCATGCCGCCAAAGTGGCAGGGCGCCACGTTGTCGTAATGAACGGAGCCGGAAATCTGGCCTTCCAGCTCGCCCATCAGCAGCATCAGTTCATGCTCGCTCAACGCCTCGTCGTAAAAGGCGTTCAGGGCCACAAAGGCGGCCACTATGCTGGTGGCACTGGAGCCGAGGCCCGAGCCCACCGGCATGCTTTTTTCCAACGTCATCACCAGCGGCTTGCGGCTGATACCCTTCTGTTCCAGTGCTTTTTCATAGGCCAGGTAGCAGTCGTAGACGATGTTCTGTTTGAAGTCGTCCGGCAGCTTGTGGGCGAAGGCGCCGGTCTTGCTCAGCGCGAAGTCGCCCTCGGTGTCGGCGACCAGTACCCGATCACCCAGCAGGGTGCCGTCCAGCGGGGCCATGGCGGCCCCCAATACATCAAAGCCCACGCTCACATTGGCGGTAGAGGCAGGTGCAAACGCAACAACACTCATTTAAATCTCCTGCTTCCAGTTATGGGTGCGCAACAGGTCGGCAAACACGCCGGCGGCGGTCACATCGGCACCGGCGCCGTAGCCACGCAGTACCAGCGGAATCGGCTGATAATACTGGGTGTAGAATGCCAGGGCGTTTTCGCCGTCTTTTACCTTGAACAGGGGATCATCGCCGTCCACGGCCTTGATGACAACCTTGCACTGGCCATTGTCTATCTCGCCTACATAACGCAGCACCTTGCCGTCGGCAGCGGCCTGGGCCACCCGGGCCTCGAAATAACCGTTGGCCTCGGGCAAGCGGGCCATGAACTGCTCGATATCGCCGCTGGCATCAAACTCCGGCGGCAGCGCCTGCTCCACCTCGATGTCGTCCAGGCTCAGGGGCATGCCGGCTTCTCGGGCCAGGATCAGTAGCTTGCGCGCCACGTCCATACCGCTGAGATCGTCACGCGGATCCGGCTCGGTAAATCCGTTTTCACAGGCGACGCGAGTGGCGTCGGCAAAGCTCATGCCTTCGTCCAGCTTGCCGAAAATATACGACATGGAGCCAGACAGTATGCCACCGAAGGCCTTGAGCTGGTCGCCTGCCCGCAGCAGGTTCTGCAGGTTTTCGATTACCGGCAGGCCGGCACCCACTGTGGTTTCGTACAAAAACTTGCGGTGGGTACGCTGGGCGGCCCGGCGCAGCTGGCGGTAATAATCCAGGCTGGCGGTGTTGGCCTTCTTGTTGGGAGTGACCACATGGAAACCGGCGGCCAGAAAGTCCGCGTACTGATCGGCAACGCCGTCACTGGAGGTACAGTCCACCAGCACAGGGTTGATCAGGTGGCTGTCTTCCACCATCCGCTGCAAACGCTGCAGATTGAAGGTGTCGGTAGCCTGTTCCAGACTGTCGCGCCACTCGGCCAGATTGATGCCATCCCGGTTCAGCGCCATCTTGCGGGAGTTGGCGATGCCCACCACCCGAATACCGATGTCTTGCGCATCCAGCACCGGCTGTTGGCGGCGGATTTGCTCCAGAAGCGCCGCGCCCACGCCGCCACAACCCACCAGGAACACATCGATGAAGCGACGGCTGGAGAAGAAGTTCTGATGACAGGCCTTTATCGCCTCTGTGGTCTTGGCCTTTTGGATCACCGCCGAGATAGAACGCTCGCTGGAGCCCTGGGCGATGGCCACTATGTTGATGGAGGCTTCGGCCAGCGCGTTGAAGAAGCGGGCCGACACCCCCTTGACGGTGCGCATGCGATCGCCCACCAGAGAGATGATGGCCAGATCGTCGATGATATCCAGCGGCTCCAGCAGCTTGTTCTTGAATTCCAGCGCAAATTCGCCGGCGATGGCCTTCTGCGCCTTCAGCTGATCGAAGCTGTGAATACAGAAACTGACGCTGTATTCCGACGAGCTCTGGGTGATCAGCACTATGCTGACCCCGGCGCGGGACACGCAAGAGAACAGACGGCCGGCCATGCCCACCATGCCTTTCATGCCCGGGCCCGAGATGTTGATCATGGTCATGCCGACCAGATCGGAGATGCCCTTGACCTGCTGGTCATCGTCACTGCACTCGGGACCGATCAGCGAGCCTTCGCCCTGGGGGTTGCCGGTGTTCTTGATAAGACAGGGAATGTGGAACTGGGCGATGGGCGCTATGGTCTTGGGGTGCAACACCTTGGCGCCGAAGTAAGACAGCTCCATCGCTTCTTTATAAGACAACTGCTTGAGCAGCTTGGCATCGGGTACCAGACGCGGGTCACAGTTATAAACGCCGTCTACGTCGGTCCAGATTTCGCAGCACTCGGCGCCCACACAGGCGGCCAGCACGGCGGCGGAATAGTCGGAGCCGTTACGGCCGAGGATCACGGTTTCGCCTTTTTCGTTACCGGCGGTGAAGCCCGGCATCAGGTAAACGCAGTCGTCGCGCAGGCCCTGATCGATAAAACGCTGGCGGGAGACTTCGATATTGACGTGCGCTTCGAGGAAACTGCCCTCGCCCAGCAGCATGCTCTGGGGGGTAATCACTTCAACCTGCTCGCCGCGCGCCTTGAGCAGCTCGGCCATGGTCGCGATGGACAGCGCCTCGCCCCGGCTCAGAATGTGTGCCTGGGTGTTGTCCGGGCACTGTTGCAACAGGCTCACGCCCTGCAGCAAACGCGCCAGCTGACCTAGTTCGCGGTCGACCCGGGCCTTGAGTTCCTGATCGTCCAGCCGCTCGAACTTAACCTTGAGGCCATTGATGATGGAATGGAAAATCTGCTCTATTTCCTTCAGCACCGGTGCCGGATCCAGACCCCGAATGGTCTGCTCGACAACCGCCACCAGATGATTGGTGACCTTGGCGGGGGCGGACAGAACCAGTGCCACCTGAGACTGCTGCTGGTTATTGACCACGATATCGGCGACATTGGTAAATCGCTCGCTGTTGGCCAAAGAGGTGCCGCCAAATTTCAAGACACGCATTCATTACTCCCTGTATAAAACTAAAAAGCGTAAAACGAAAAAGCCCGCATCGGATGGGGACGCGGGCTTCAGAATTCTAATCGACTTGTCGTCAGCGCATCAGCCCGCCCCAGTGCCACCAGTGGTGGTACCGGTAATAATAATGGTGGTGATGCGGCTTGCACTCGGCAACATGACGAACAACCTCTGAAAACGAATAGCATAGCAATACCCCGGGCGTCCCTGCTTGTCAACTTCAATCCCCGGCAGACAAGGCGCGTTCCAGGTCTTTGTAAAGCAGATGCAGCAGATTGAGATCCCGCTGTTCCAGCATAGGCAAACGGTCACCTGCCCACTCCGCCAGTTTTTCCTGCTGGGAAATACCGAGCTTCTCGAATAATTGTTCTGTTTTTTGTTGTAGTACCCTTAGCTGAGTGTTTTGCGACTGAACGTCGGTTTTTTCTTCGTTTTGCTCACTCAGTCCCTGGCTGAACTCGTAGGCATAAAGCATGATGGCCTGGCCCAGATTCAGCGAAGGATAACTCACTTTCAGCGGCAGGTAGCTGATGATGTCGGCCAGCGCCAGATCCTCGTTACTTAAACCGGATTCCTCGCAGCCGAACAATAGCGCCACTTTTTGTACACTTTTATTGTTAACCTGGGCGATGGCCTGCTTGGGCGTGAGATAATAGCGATAGCGCCCCCGATTGCGGGCCGTGGTGGCAATAACAAGATCCATATCCGCCAGCGCCGGCGCCAGCTCGTCGAAATATTCGGCCTGCTCCAGCACCTCCTGCGCCCCGTGTGCCACCCAGTGCGCCTTGTCCTGTTCGTGCACCCGGCTGTTCACCAGCCGCATCTGACCAAAGCCCATGGTCTTCATCGCCCGCGCCGCGGCACCGACGTTTTCGGCCCGCGCCGGCGATTTAAGTACAAAATAAAGTTGCATGCCCATCCCCCAACAAAACAGGGCATATTCTCCCACAAATCCCCCCAAGGTGGGACACCCATCTTTCAGACCCGCCGCCCCCTCCATGGGACACCCATCTCAAATTGATCACTTTTCAACCTGCGCCTATATTTAAGTTCTGCCCTCGAAATGGATAGTCGCACTATGACCCGCCCACGATCCGAGCTGGTATCACCCGATGAAACACCTTACTACCACTGTATCTGCCGCTGCGTACGACGCGCCTATCTGTTCGGTGAAGACCAGCTGACCGGCCAGAATTACAACCATCGCAAACAATGGGTGCTTGATCGCCTGCGCCAGCTGCAGTCCGTGTTCACCATCGATCTATGCGCTTATGCGGTAATGGCCAATCACTATCATCTGGTTGTTCATGTAGATACCCAGGAGGCTATGGCACTGGATGAGACTGCGGTAGTAAGCAGGTGGCGCAAGTTATTTCGTCTGCCAGTATTGGTTGAACGTTATGTGGTGGGAACGTCGGATTCAGATGCGGAGCAAGAGGCGGCAAAAGGCATTATCGCGCAGTGGCGCGAGCGCCTGGCAGATTTATCCTGGTATATGCGATGCCTGAACGAGCACATTGCTCGTAAGGCCAACCTCGAAGACGAATGCACAGGGCGGTTCTGGGAAGGACGCTTTCATTCGCAGGCTATTCTGGATGACGCCGGCTTGCTGACCTGCATGACCTATGTCGACCTCAACCCGTTACGCGCAGGTATCGTCAAGCTGCCAGAAGCTTCCGCCGATGTCTCTTTACACCAGCGGTTACAACAATACAAAGCGAACAGCTCCTCGACATCAGCCCCCGAAAAGACGGCTCCACAGCCTAATTTACTCCCATTTGTTCGCGATATTAAAGAGGATAAACGCAAGGGAATTCCTTTCGCTCTCGGCGATTACCTGGCCATGGTTGATTGGGTAGGTCGGGCTCACCGCGAGGAACAACAAGGCTGCATTCACTCCGATGTACCTCCCCTACTGGACAGAATGGGGCTTGATGCCGACAAGTTTCTGACCGCTGTAAAACCACATCAGCTATCTCACGGCACCGTTATCGGCCATACCTCGGCCAGAATTGCCTACGCCCAACTGCATCACCGACGATGTGTTATCGGCCCCGTTATTTCCACCTGAATTATCAGGTTACTGTTCGGTGATGGCAGCCAAGTACAGCCTTGCGATCTGTACTGTGTCTGCTTTTCCTCTCCAACTCTTCATCTTCCCATCATTCGCCATTTTGCCGACTAAAGCTCGGGATTGACGGTACAGAACCGCAGTTTTCCATCAGAAGGTCAATACAGAAGTCAAAAGTGAGCCAGCAAGAGCAACAAAGGACAGCCACTTTTTAAAGATGGATGTCCTTTGTTGCTCTCTTTTTCATTGCAGTTTCATTTGAAAGCGGTACGCACCGCTCAAAATACAGCCATCCCCAACGACTCACCGGGTTACTTGTTGTAACGTTTGAAATGGCTGTCCTTTTTCACTTTTTTGAAATGGCTGTCTTTTTTCACTTTGTCCTTTTCATTCTTCTCTCGATACAGGAGTACGCATGAACAACATCGCCAGGGATGGGGCCCGGATCACCATGACCCGGTTTGATGACTTTTATCGCTGCTTTCTCGATATCACTCAAGGAGCACAGGCCAGGTTCGAGGCCAAAGACTGGTTGGGAGTTCAGCAGGCCGGGCGTCAGCGTATTCGCCTGTATGACCATCATGTGAATGAAGCGGTGCAGGCCATCCGCCATAATAACAGCGGTGGTCCCTTGAGCCAGCACCAGCTCAAAGCCATCAAACAGGCTTTTAACGATCTGCTGATCGATCATACCAACCCGGAAGTTGCCGAGTCCTTCTACAACTCGGTCTATCATCGCTCCTTTCGCCATCAGAACATCCGGGCAGAAAACCTGTATGTGCACGGCTTTGTTCATCGACTGCCCTCGCCGGATCTTGCTCCTCACTGCCGGCAATATCACATCGAAGCCGGGGATGTGACCAGCACCCTGCGCCAGGTACTGCAAGGATTGCAGCTCGCCGTCCCGTTCCGGGATCTGGAGCAGGATCTGCAATATGTCAGCTGCTACCTGCAAGAGTTCGGACCGACCGACTTAACTCTCAGAGACGTCAGCCTTACTTTTATCAACCACCTGTTCTTTCGAAACAAGGGCGCCTACCTCATCGGCCGGCTGGAATGCGGCAACACCTGCCTGCCCTTCATCCTACCCATTCTGCATCATGAACAGGGCGGCCTGTATCTCGACACCCTGATCCTCTCCCACGACGATGCCTCCATACTATTCGGCTTCGCCCGCGCTTACTTCATGGTCTGGTGTCCGGTACCGGCGCTGCTGGTACACTTTTTACGACCGCTGCTGCCCAACAAGGCCGATTACGAAATCTACAGCGCCATCGGCTGCCAGAAACACGGAAAAACCGAGTTTTATCGGGATTTTCTACAGCACCTGCACAGCTCGCGGGACAAGTTTGTACTGGCTCCGGGCATCAAGGGCATGGTGATGAGCGTGTTCACCCTGCCCTCTTATGATGTGGTGTTCAAAATCATCAAGGACAAATTCACCCCCCCGAAGGAGGTCAGCCATGACACGGTGCGCGCCAAGTACCGGTTGGTCAAACAGCACGACCGGGTGGGGCGCATGGCCGATACCATGGAGTTCACCAACTTCGAGCTGCCGCTGCACCGTATCAGCCCCGAATTACTGGCCGAGCTGCAGCAGGTCGCTCCTTCACTACTTACCATCACCGGCGACACCCTGCTGATCCGCCATCTGTACACGGAACGGCGCATGACCCCGCTGAACATTTACCTGGAGCACGCCTCGGATCAGCAGGTAATTGATGCCATTGATGAATACGCCAACGCCATCAAGCAGTTGGCCACCGCCAACATCTTTCCCGGCGACATGCTGTTCAAGAACTTCGGCGTGACCCGCCACGGCCGGGTGATTTTTTACGACTACGACGAAATAGCCTACATGACCGAATGTAACTTTCGTGACATCCCCAAGGCCCGCTACCCGGAAGACGAGCTCAGCGCCGAACCCTGGTATTCCGTGGCGCCCAACGACATTTTCCCCGAAGAGTTTGCCACCTTTCTGCTTAGTAGCCCCCGCATTCGCGAAGCCTTCAAGCAGCAGCACAACGACCTGTTCACCGCCGACTACTGGCGCCAGCTGCAGCAGAACATCCACGCCGGAATATTCGGCGACGTTTACCCCTACCGACGAAAGCGCCGCTTCCGGTATTTGTACTCGTCATGAAAAAGGACACCCATCTTTGAAAGATGGGTGTCCCACATCCTTAGCCATCCCCTCATATGAGCTAGAGCTGGCGCGGCCTTGTGGGTAGACTACCCGTCTTTGAACCAAACTTGACGACACGGAACCCATGATCACCCGCGATACTATATCTGAACACCTCCATGACATCTTCGGCCAGGATATGCATGCCAAGCGGGTACTTTCATTGGCCAATGCCACTCAGGGCGTTATCGAATCCAGCTCGCTGGCCATTCATGCCATTGGCAATGGCCTCGCTCAGGCAAATGGCTTGGAGCGTAAATATGCCATCAAGCAAGTGGATCGTTTGCTGAGTAACATCAAGCTAAATGTCTGGTCACTGTTCGATGACTGGGTGCCTTACGTGGTGGCTGAACACAAGGAAATCGTGGTCTCGATGGACTGGACCGAGTTCGACGCCGATGACCATAGCAGCATCGTTCTGAGTATGCAGACCAGCCATGGGCGCAACACGCCACTGCTCTGGAAAACCCACCAGAAATCGCAGCTAAAGGGTCAGCGTAATGCTCATGAAGACGAACTGTTGTGGAAGTTGAAAACCAGCTTGCCAGACGATGTGACAGTGACTGTAGTAGCCGACCGTGGCTTCGGTGATACGGCCTTGTTCGCCTTGCTGGAAGATGCGCTGGAGTTCAACTATCTCATTCGTTTTAAAGACAATATTCTACTCTGTCCGGTCGGCGAAGAGCTCAAGAAAGCCAAACAATGGCTGACGCCCAGCGGTCGTACCCGCACTCTGAAAGATGTCGAGTTGACGGCTCAGCGACAGCCCGTAGCCCGGGTTTTCTGCTGCAAGAAAGTCGATATGAAAGAAGCCTGGTTTCTGGCCAGTAATCGACGGGACTTGGGAGCCGCCGATGCCCTAAAACTGTATGGCAAGCGCTGGGGAATCGAGTGCAGTTTTCGTGACATCAAGGACTACAAGTTCGGCATGGGCATGGCGGATACGCATATCAGTTCCACCAAGCGCCGCGACCGTCTGTTCCTGTTCAGCGCCTTGGCCATCGTGCTGCTGACCTTGCTGGGTAAGGCCGGTGATGCTGCGGGACTGGAGAAGACGATAAAGGTTAATACCAGTAAAACACGTACCTATTCCTTCTTCCGGCAAGGCTGCATCTATTATCAAATGTTACCGAAGATGAAGGAAGAGAATGCCATCAAGCTGATGGAAAAGTTTTCTTACTACCTTTCTCAACATCGTTTATATAAGCGGATCTTCGGGATTATTTGAACAATAAAAATGAGGGGATTGGTAAGTCCCACATCAGTTATTTGTGGGGAGATATCTGGGGAATAGTGACTCGGGAATGGGGAATGGGACAATCCCTATTCCCTATTCCCCAGCCCTTATAACTGCGGGTGACTCAGGGGTTCCCGGGCCACAAGGATGCCGTTGATATCGGCATAGAGGTAATCACCGGGGTAAATGGTAACGCCGGCAAAGGTGACCGGCACATCCACATCGCCCAGGCCGCGTTTTTCGGTTTTCATCGGGCAGGTAGCCAGCGCCTTAACCCCCAGTGCCATGTTGCCGATGGCACCGGCGTCGCGAATGGCGCCGTTAATCACGACCCCTTCCCAGCCGTTTTCCACCGCCTGCTCGGCCAGTTGGTCGCCCATCAGCGCGCGGCGCAGCATACCACCGCCATCCACCACCAGAACCTTGCCAGTACCCGGCGTGGCCACCAGCTCCCGCACCCGGGAGTTATCCTCGTAACAACGCACCGTGACCACCTCGCCCCAGAACACATCCTCTGCACCATAATCCTTGAACAAGGGGGCCAGTATATTTACCTTGTCGCCGTGCTCGTCACACAAATCCGGTAGTAAATCCAACATCTTGCGCTCCTTATGGCTGTAATATCGTCCACTCGATCCAATTCTGCACCATACCGCAGACAAGTCCAAAAGCTGAGTCTCAGCTTCAGACCATCCAACCCTCCGGGTAGCCGAAAGACAGCTGCTTTACCTGCTTTTGTATAACATTTGACGAATTTTGTTAAATTTTCGCTTGACCTGTATCAGGCTGGCCCCTAAAACTATTTAACATTATCGGTTGCGGGCTGTTGTTATGCCCCTGTTAACTGTTAAAATAAGGCAACGTTAGGTAATGGACCTCTGTTTGTCCCGTCTGTCTATTTTTTGGACGTGAAGCAGTAACTGCATGGGATGCAAATAAAAACGGCTCAAAGAGACAGGGCCACCGGGCCTATGCCTTACCTCCCCTGGCGGGGCGTAATGCAAAGAAATGATGCGGTAGAGTGCACAAGCAACACCTCCCTTCCGGCACCGGTAACTGTTGATACTGAATTCTATTTACATCTACAAAACAGGTAGGCTCATGCAGACTCCTCACATTCTGATCGTCGAAGACGAATTAGTTACCCGCAATACCCTGAAAGGCATTTTCGAGGCCGAAGGCTACGCCGTACTCGAAGCCACTGACGGTGAAGAAATGTACAAGGCGTTGTCCAGCAACAAGATCAATCTGGTGATCATGGACATCAACCTGCCCGGCAAAAACGGTCTGCTGCTGGCACGTGAACTGCGCGAACAACACAACCTGGCATTGATGTTCCTGACCGGTCGCGACAACGAAGTCGATAAGATCCTGGGCCTGGAAATCGGTGCCGACGATTACATCACCAAGCCGTTCAACCCGCGTGAACTGACCATCCGGGCCCGCAACCTGCTGAGCCGCACCATGCAGACCCCGGAAACTCAGGAAGAAGAAAAGCAGGTAGAAGCTTACCGTTTCAACGGCTGGACCCTGGACATCAACAGTCGCGCCCTGATCAGCCCCAACGGCGAAATGTTCAAGCTGCCGCGCAGCGAATTCCGCGCCATGGTGCACTTCTGCGAAAACCCGGGCCAGATCCAGAGCCGTGCCGAACTGCTGAAAAAAATGACCGGTCGCGAACTCAAGCCTCACGATCGCACCGTGGACGTAACCATCCGTCGCATTCGCAAGCACTTCGAGTCCATTCCCGACACGCCGGAAATCATCGCCACCATTCACGGCGAAGGCTACCGCTTCTGCGGCGACCTGGAAGGCTGACAAAAAACCCCGCTTCGGCGGGGTTTCTACATTCTGGCCGTCATTAGGGTCTTGGCAAGGCTCTGCAGCTTCAGCCGAGAATCCAGCGGCATTGGATTTACAAGCATGATAAAAAAGGAATCTGGAGCGGGCGATGGGAATCGAACCCACGTATGCAGCTTGGGAAGCTGCCGTTCTACCATTGAACTACGCCCGCTTTGAGGAAGCTTCACTATAGACCTTTTTGCGCTGGCGGCAATGCTCGGGTGCTTGATTGGTCAAGGAATAAGCTGTTCGTAGCGCGCCAGCTACACACCCACCTCCCTCTGACGATAATCTGCGATAGTACCTGTGACTCCACTGCCAAGGGGATGAGTAATATGGCGTCACTTTGCCGGCTTGGCGCTGTCCTGAGCATTCCTTTGGTCGAATGAATTCGACCCTTACATTCTCTGGTCCTTTGCTGGCAAATTCATTCGACCTTCTGCTGCGCCTTGTGCAAAATAAGGTCAGCTTCTTTTATTGGATTAAGGACTTATCTTATGCGTCTTCTCGGGGTTTCTCTGCTGGCGGTTGCGTTGTCCGGTTGTGCGGGCTGGGGTTTCAACAGCAATGTGTCGCCGGATGGAATAAAGGATTATTACAAGGGCGACGGGGTGCGGCTGTACAGCAAGGCTGACCTGGAAGACGTGAATTACGTCACCCTGGGCTCGGTAGAAGGCGAAGCCTGTCAGATAGAAACCGCTGAAGCACCACCGAAAGAGGCGGATGCCCGCGCCAGCGTGCGTCGTCGGGCGGCGGACATGGGCGCCAACGGACTCTTGCTGGATCGCTGCATCCGCTTCGATGACATGCCCGGTTGTATCGAGCAGGTGCTGTGCAGCGGTCAGGCGCTGAAGGTCGCTAACTAATGTCATCACTTATTCAGCCCGTGACGCTGGATCCCATCGGCATTATTCGCTCGCCCTATAAAGAGAAGTTTGCTGTTCCGCGCCAACCGGGATTGGTTACCAGCGCCCGGGCGCGGCTGGAGATGCTGCCGCCCTATAACGAGCCCAGCGCCTTTCGTGGTCTGGCCGAATTCAGCCACCTGTGGCTGGTGTTCGTGTTTCATCAGACTCAGGATAAAGGCTGGAATCCCACTGTTCGCCCGCCGCGCCTGGGCGGTAACGAGCGAGTTGGCGTATTTGCCACCCGCTCCACCTTTCGGCCCAACCCGCTGGGGCTCTCTGTGGTGCGGCTGCACGACATGTGCAAAGAAGGCAACAAGGTTTGGCTGGAGCTGGGCGGCGTAGATCTGGTGGACGGCACTCCCATCGTCGACATCAAGCCCTATCTGCCCTGGGCCGACGGAGTACCCGATGCCCACGGCGGCTTTGCGCCGGCACCGCCGGACATCAGCATGGAGGTGCACTTCAGCCCCGCTGCCGAGCAGGCATGCATCCACTCCGACATTCCCGATCTGCAGCAATTCATTACCGAGGTACTGGTACAGGACCCGCGTCCGGCCTACAAACACAAAGACGAGCACTGGCAGCAGTATGGGGTGCGGCTTTATCACTACAATGTGCGATACGAGGTGCTGGGGAAACTGACTCGGGTTCTTGAAATCGTGAGGGGTGAGGGGTGAGCTGAGAGTCAAACCAGCAGTAACCCCTCCCCAACCCTCCCCTTGCGTTGCACCCCGCGGGTATTCGGTTACCTCGAGGTCAAGGGGAGGGAGCAAACCGGCGCCTCCCCCTGTGTCTAAACCCTTCTGCCTGACGCCCCCCCCTGCTACAATCATTTTCTTTAATGGATTTTAAAAATCAACAAGGTTTAAGCGCATGCGTACCACTCAATACTTGCTTTCCACCCTCAAAGAGACCCCGAGCGATGCCGAGGTGATCAGCCACCAGCTTATGCTGCGCGCGGGCATGATCCGCCGGCTGGCGTCTGGCCTGTATACCTGGTTGCCCAGTGGCTTGCGGGTATTGAACAAGGTGGCCGCCATAGTGCGGGAAGAAATGAACCGCGCCGGCGCGGTAGAAATGCTGATGCCGGTGGTGCAACCCGCCGAGCTGTGGCACGAAACCGGCCGCTGGGACAAATTCGGTCCCGAACTGCTGCGCATCAAGGATCGCCACGACCGTGCCTTTGTACTGGGCCCGACCCACGAGGAAGTGATCACGTCCATGGTGCGTAACGAGGTATCCTCTTACAAGCAGCTGCCGCTGAACCTGTATCAGATCCAGACCAAGTTCCGTGACGAAGTCCGCCCCCGTTTCGGCGTGATGCGCTCGCGCGAATTCATCATGAAGGATGCCTACTCCTTCCACACCAGTCTGCAGAGTCTCGAGCAGACCTACGACGACATGTATCAGGCCTATAGCCGGATCTTCGAACGCATGGGGCTGGACTTCCGCGCCGTGCTGGCCGACACCGGCGCCATCGGCGGCAGTGCCTCTCACGAGTTCCACGTGCTGGCCCAGAGCGGTGAAGACGACATCGCCTTCTCTACCGAGTCCGATTACGCCGCCAACATCGAAATGGCCGAGGCCGTTGCGCCCAAGGCCACCGCCGATGCCGCCACCCAGGAGCTGAGCCTGGTCGATACCCCCAACGCCAAGACCATCGCCGAGCTGGTGGAGCAATTCGGGCTGGATATCGAGAAAACCGTCAAGACCCTGCTGGTGAAGGCCGCCGACGATCAGGAAGCCCCGCTGGTAGCATTAATGGTGCGAGGCGATCACGAGCTGAACGAGATCAAGGCCGAGAAGCTGCCGCAGATAGCCACCCCGCTGACCTTCGCCACCGAAGAAGAAATTCGCGCCATCGTCGGTGCCGGCCCCGGCTCTCTGGGCCCGCTGAACATGCCGCTGCCGGTGGTAGTAGACCGCGCCGTAGCGGTCATGAACGACTTTGGCGCCGGTGCCAACATAGAAGACAAGCATTACTTCGGTATCAACTGGGGCCGAGATCTGCCGCTGCCGCAAGTGGCCGACCTGCGCAACGTCAAAGAAGGTGACCCCAGCCCCTGTGGCAAGGGCGTGCTGCAAATCAAACGCGGCATCGAAGTGGGCCACATCTTCCAGCTGGGCAACAATTACTCCAGCAAGATGAACGCCACCGTGCTGAACGAAGAAGGCAAGTCGACAGTACTGGAAATGGGCTGCTACGGCATCGGTGTATCTCGTATCGTGGCCGCAGCCATCGAGCAGAACTTTGATGATCGCGGCATCATCTGGCCGGAGGCCCTAGCGCCCTTCCAGGTCGGCATTATTCCGATGAACATGCACAAGTCTTACCGGGTGAAGGAAGTAGCTGAACAGCTGTATAACGAGCTGACCGCCGCAGGTATCGAAGTGCTGTTCGACGACCGTAAAGAACGCCCGGGCGTGATGTTTGCCGACATGGAGCTGCTGGGCGTGCCCCACAGCATCGTCATCGGCGATCGCAGTCTGGACAACAAGGTAGTGGAATACAAGACCCGCCGCGGTGGCGAAAAGTCCGAAGTGGCCATCGACGACATCGTCGTCCAGCTGATCAAAACCATTAAGGGATAAGCTGGAAGTCACAAGCTGGAAGCAAAGTGCGGCGCCGTTTGATACGGCGCCGTTTTTTGTTCAGCCCCTCCCCCTTGGCAGCGGGGTTACAGGCATAACAGGGGGTCATCGCCAGGGGGAGGCTGGGTGGGGGTGTCGCTTGTGACCTGACTGCCGAAGCTGCGGAACATGCAGATATTCTGCCGTAACCCCTCCCCAACCCTCCCCTTGCGTTGCACCCCGCTGTTGTTCTGACAATTCCGAGCCAAGGGGAGGGAGCAAACCGGTGCCATATTCAAAGATCGGCGCCGATCTGCCCCTCCCCCTTGGCAGCGGGGTTACAGGCACAACAGGGGGTCATCGCCAGGGGGAGGCTGGGTGGGGGTGTTACTTTGGCTCTGGCATTTAAACTGCGATACTGGCCTTTCTGCCCGGGAACCAAGCACTTATACTGAGCCAAAAGGGAGGGGCATTTATGGAGCAAGAAGAAAGCAACGCCTGCGCCATGGTACTGACCGGGGGCGGTGCCCGGGCGGCGTATCAGGTAGGAGTACTCAAGGCCATTTCCGAGTGCTATCCCCGTGGCCAGCCCATTCCCTTCCCCATTCTATGCGGTACCTCGGCCGGGGCCATCAACGCCACCGCCCTGGCCTGTTATGCCTCCTGCTTTCATCTTGGGGTGCGCAAGCTGGAATACGTTTGGCGCCATTTGCATACCGAAAACGTGTTGCGGTTACAGGCAGGCAAGCTCATCAGCCATTCGCTCAAGAGCCTGGTCTCCGGACTGCTGGGCCGCCCCACCCAGATGGCCCTGCCGCTGTTCGACAACAGCCCGCTGGAGCGCTTGCTGGAAAAGCTGATCGACTTTCAGCGCATCGACAACAACCTGCTCTATGGCGCCCTGGAAGTACTGGCCGTCACCGCCTCCAACTACAACACCGGTGACTCCACCACCTTTTTTCAAGGCCGGCCCTATCATCAGCCCTGGGCCCGGGCCGGCCGTTCCGGTCGCTCTGCCATTATTACACCGCCACATCTGCTGGCCAGCAGCGCCCTACCCTTTATATTTCAACCCAGCCAGCTGCAGAACCACCACTATGGCGACGGCTCCATTCACCAGCTCAACCCGCTGAGCCCGGCTATTCACCTGGGCGCCAACCGCATTCTGATCGTCAGCCTGGCATCGGACGAAGCCGACTCCGGTACCCTACCCAGCGACCCCAGCAGCTCAGACATTGCCGGTCATCTGCTGGATACCATTTTCACCGACGCCCTCACCTCAGACATAGAACGGCTGCAGCGCATTAACAGCACCATACGGCTGGTGCCGGAGCGAAAACGGGCCCAACTGTCGCTACGCCATATCGACAACCTGGTGCTCAAGCCCAGCCACAATCTGGATGATCTCACCCACAAGCACTTTCACAAACTGCCGTTCAATATTCGCGCCCTGCTGCGGCTGTTCGGCGTTAACGCCGGTGACGCCACCGGTCTGGCCAGCTTCCTGCTGTTCGATCAGGATTATTGCCGCGAGCTGATCGATCTCGGCTACCAGGACACCCAACCCCGCCTGGAAGAGATCTGCCATTTTCTGGCGGTAGAGCCGAGGTTGAAGAAGACCGGGTGAAATCTACAGTAACCCCTCCCCAACCCTCCCCTTGCGTTGCACCTCGCTGGCGTTCTGTTAATCCGGAGTTCAAGGGGAGGGAGCAAACCGGCGCCGTATTCGAAGAACAGCGCCGGACGGCCCCTCCCCCTGACAACAATATTACAGGCTTAACAGCGGGTTATCGCCAGGGGGAGGTTGGGAGGGGTGTCACTTTGTTCTGCTAGATTTGAGGCTAAAGGGAAGGAGTAAACCGGCCCCGGTCAGGGAGTGTCGCTGATATGAGAAAGAATCACCGCCAATACACCGTCGATATTGGCCATGACTTCCCGGTTGGTAAAGCGTAAAACGCGGATGTTCAGCGAGTAAAAATAGTCATCACGCTGCTTATCGTGTCTGAGGGCTTCACCGTCAACAAAGTGGCTGTCACCGTCTATTTCGATTACCAGCTTCAGCCGGGCGCAATAAAAATCTGCAATGAAGGGCCCTATGCCATGCTGTCGGCGAAATTTGATGCCAAGCTGTCCGGCCCGTAGGCGCCGCCAGAGCCGTTGTTCAGGCGCGGTAAGCTCATGGCGAAGCCGGCGTCTGAATGCCTTTTGGCCGGAACGATTAAATATGCGGCCCATACGTTTTTACTCCGGTTCCCACTCCAACTTCCAGCCAGGTTGATCAGATTCAGGTGTGTAGTCTTTGCACACGAACAGGCCGAGGGCGGCGACCAGCTCTGAGCCCTGCATCAGCAACGGAATATGGGGTCTTTGCCAGGGAGGGATGCCGTATTCCTGCCACAGTTTTTTCAGCGGGCGAGATCCGGACCGGCCAGCAGGCCGAGCGCGAAGGCCGGAAACCTGAAAGGCGATGTGCAGCCGGGTCGGTTCCAGCCCTACCACCAGGTCGGCGCCTTGGGTTACCGGGCTGAGTCGTAACTGGCCCACGCCGCAATGCAGCCATTCACCGGAGCTCAGGCTGGTCAGAGGGTGGGGTGTGGCGCCGTCGGTCGGCAGATAGAGGAAGCCCTGATAACGGCGGATGCTACGCCGTCCTAAGCGTACTTCCGGCTCGGCATCCACGCGGGCCAGCGCCAGCTCTTGCCAGATGGCCTGCAGCTGACTGCGACTGCAGTACATGCCATGCTGCTGCAACCAGTGGCGCAGCACGTTATGGCGTCGGGCCAGGCTCAATGCCTGCAGACCATTAACAGACAAACCACCGGCCTGGTTCAGCAAGGCGGGCAAGTCTTGTTCGGCCAGCTCCAGCGCCAGCTCCATCTGCTCGGCGCACAGCTCGGCGCTGCGGGCCAGGGTGCGGTTGAAGGAAGGCCATTGCTGCAGCAACGGCGGCAAGATGCGATTGCGCAAAAAATTGCGGTCAAAGTCGTCATCGGCGTTGCTGGGATCCTCCACCCAGCTCAAGCCCTGCTCACGGGCGAAGGTTTCCAGCTGTTTGCGAGAACAAGCCAGCAAGGGCCGCCACTGCTGGCCCGGGCCGAAAGGCTTACGCACGGGCATGGCCGCCAACCCCGCTACCCCGGCTCCACGTTTCAGTGCCAGCAACAGGGTTTCGGACTGATCATCCAGATGATGGCCGGTCAGCAGTATCTCGTCGGGCTGCATTACCTCGGCCAGCGCTTTATAGCGAGCTTCGCGCGCCGCCGCCTCCAGGCTGACTCTGGGCCCCTGCTCTACCTGTACTCTTATGGTCTGACATGTAACGCCCAACGACTCTGCCACCCGGGCACAGTGGGCCGGCCAGTCTTCTGCCGCCGCCTGAAGACCGTGGCCGATATGTACCGCCCGCACCGCGCAGCCCTGCTCCCGGGCCAGACGCGCGGCCAGCGCCAGCAGCACGGTCGAGTCCAGCCCACCGCTAAAAGCCACCAGCAGGCCGGTTTCAGGCGTCAGCTCGGCGGTGTGTCGGCAAAATTCGGTGTATAAGTCCAAGTTCAGGCTCTGAAGAAAGCGGTAAATAAAGAATAAGCTGAAAGTGCTGTGCAGTAACCCCTCCCCAGCCCTCCCCTTGCGTTGCACCCCGCTGTCATTCTGCCATCCCGAAGCTAAGGG
>NZ_MPZM01000029.1 GCF_002936955.1 Oceanisphaera arctica
CTTTTTTAATAAAAACCAACCGACAGGTTGGTTTTTATTCGACATGCTAGATATCACGTCAAATCGGCGGCATTCTGTGCAAATTCGACCAGTGACGGGTAGACGGCTTCCGCCAGCGCTTCCCCTTCAGCAGTAATATCCTTGCCGGTACGCACCAGGATCTTGTGTCCGACGCCCGCCGCCTCGGCGGCCTTCATGTCCGATACCTTGTCACCAACCATATAAGAGTCGGCCAGGTTGATATTCAGCTCCTGAGCGGCCTCCAGAAACATGCCCGGCGCCGGCTTGCGACAGTCGCATACCTGAGTTTCGGGGCCTGAGCCTTCGGTAGGATGATGCGGGCAGAAATAGATGCCATCCAGATCCACTCCCCGGTCGGCCAGAGACCAGTCCATCCATTCGGTCAGGCGGATAAAGTCATCTTCGCTGAACAGGCCACGGGCGATGCCCGACTGGTTGGTGACCACCACCAGTTGATAGCCTTTCTGCTTCAGTTGTTTCATGGCGCCGATCACGCCATCTATAAAGATAAAGTCGTCACTATGGGACACATAGCCGGTGTCCTGATTGATGACACCATCCCGGTCCAGAAAAATTGCCGCTGTAGTCACTAGAAGTTCCTATGGTTTAAGACGCAGTTACAGTCGCAATAATATCACAGCCCGGGGGCGGTTGAGGCAGCCGTTGCCCGCGTTCGATCTCCTGCTGAAAATGACAGGCGACGCTGTGCTCTTCACCGATAAGGGCCGGAACATCGGTAATGCAGCGTTCTCCCACATAAGGACAGCGGGTACGAAAGTGACAGCCGGACGGCGGACTGGCCGGAGAGGGTGGCTCGCCATGCAACACCGTCGGCACCTTGCGATGGCGGGGGTTCGGTTCGGGAATGGCGGCGAGCAAGGCGCGAGTGTAGGGATGCAGGGGCCGACGGTATAACTCTTCGGCAGGCGCCAACTCGACGATTCGCCCCAGATACATGACCGCGATATGATCCGAGATATGTTTTACCACCGACAGATCATGGGCGATAAACAGCATGGCCAGTTGGTATTCCTGCTGCAACGACAGCAACAGGTTGAGGATCTGGGATTGCACCGAAACATCCAGCGCCGACACCGCCTCATCGCAGACCAGCAGCCGTGGTTTGAGCGCCATGGCGCGGGCAATGCCGATGCGTTGCCGCTGACCGCCGGAGAACTCGTGAGGGTAACGGTCCAGCGCCGAGGCCGACAAGCCGACCCGCTCCAGCAGCTCGGCTGCCCATTGCTTGCGTTCTACGGCCGTGCCCAGCCCGTGAATAATGAAAGGCTCCTGCAGTATGGTGCCTATGGTATGACGCCCATTGAGCGACTCTTGGGGATCCTGAAACACCAATTGCATCCGTTGCCGCAGGGGGCGCATCCGGGAGCGGGAGTAATCGGTGATATCCCGCCCTTCAAACAGGATGCGTCCACCACTGGGCTCATGCAGCTTGAGCAGGGTACGGGCCAGGGTCGACTTGCCGCAACCAGACTCCCCCACCAACCCCAGGGTTTTGCCCGCTTCTAGTTCGAAGCTGACCCCATCGACTGCATACAGGGTTTTACCTCGGCGCAACAGGCCGCCGCCCAGGGTAAAGTGCTGTTGCAACTGCTCTATTTTTAACAGTGGGCTCGAAGTTACGTTCGATCGCGGGCTCATGACTGCTTTCGGTAGTTCACTCATCGACGTAACTCCCGCCAGTGATGACACCAGACATGATGCGCTTCCTCTACCCGCTCCATGGCCGGTTGCCGCTGGCAGCGTTCGGTCATATAGGGGCAGCGATTGGCGAAACGACAGCCGGCCTGCTGCTCTTCAAGAGACGGCACCTGGCCCCTGATGGTGGCCAACTCCGTCTTGCCGGGTTGATCAAGGCGAGGAATGGCCGACAGCAGTCCCTTGGTATAAGGGTGCACCGGCCGCTCGAACAGGGTAAATACATCGGCCTGCTCGGCACTGCGGCCCGCATACATCACCAGCACCTGATCGCAGACCTGAGCCACCACGCCCAGATCGTGGGTAATAAAGAGCACCGCCATGCCGGTTCTCTTCTGTAGCTCGCGGATCAGGTGCAGAATTTGCGCCTGTATGGTCACATCCAGCGCCGTGGTAGGCTCGTCACAGATCAGCAAGTCCGGTTCGCAGGCCAGGGCCATGGCGATCATCACTCTTTGTCGCATGCCGCCGGAAAGCTGATGCGGATAGGCTTTCAGCCTCGCTTCCGCTTCCGGTATGCCCACCTGGCGCAGCATCTGCGCCGCCGCCTGTTTTTGCTCTCGCTTGCCAAGCTCGGGTCTGTGCAGTCGATAGACTTCCATCAACTGTCGCCCGACCGTATGCACCGGATTCAGAGCCGTCATGGGCTCCTGAAAGATCATGGCTATCTTGTTGCCACGTACCCGATAGCGTTGCTCGGCCGTCAGCGTGAGTAAGTCCAGCCCCTGAAACAACGCCCGGCCGCCGACCACCTCGCCGGCTGGCCTGGGCAGCAGCCCCAGCAGACTCAACGCCGTCACGCTCTTGCCACAACCGGACTCACCGACCAGGCCCAGGGTCTGGCCCGACATCAGCGAAAAACTGACATCGTCCACCACCCGAAACCGGCCAGCCTCGGTGGTAAAGCTGACGGCCAGGTTCTCTACTTCCAGCAGCCGCTCCATCAGTGCTCCTTCTGCCGCCAGGTTTCATCTATCTCCAATACCGGTTCGAAACTGCGCTTGCCCGCGTTAACTTCCGCCTTCAGCGCCTCATCAATCCAGAACATGCCGCCGGTAGTATGAGGGGCCCCTTCCATCGGCCAGAACAGCGAAGGTGAATGGCGCGTCCCCTTGTTCTCGGGCAGGCGCACATAACGCCAGTAGGCCTCTCGGGTATAGGGCACCTGGTAACCGGGAATAAAGATCGTCAACTCGTGCACTCGTTGCTGTATCTGGCGGGAAATACCGGCCTTGGCATCCAGATCCATGGTCACCCGGTATTGCTCTATCAGGGTATCCAGTTCCGCATCGCTGATGTTGAACAGGTTATTGGTCTGAGGTTGATCCGCGTTCACCGAGTGGAAGAACTCCCAGTACTGGGGATAGAGGCCGCTGCCGCCCCAACCCAGCCAGGCGGCTTCGTGTTTTTTCTCCAGCATCACCTTGAAGCCACTGGCACCGTCCACCAGGTTCAGTTGCAGATCCAGCCCCGCCTTGCGCGCCTCTTCCCGCAGAATAGCCAGCCGGGCGGTATGCTCGGGCGTTGTATAGGTGACCGCCAGGCTGAGCGTATCGCCGGCCGCGTTGAGCAGGATTCCGCCCGGCCCCTGACGGTCATAGCCCGCCTCGGCAAACAGCGTCCGTGCCCGTTCGATATCAAACTCCCGGGCCCGGATATCGGGATCTATGAAGTCGCCATAGCCGGTGCCGAAGGTGTTCATTCGCTCGTAGTCGCCGCGCAATATGGTGTCCAGCATGCGCTGCATGTTGATGGCATGGGCAATACCCCGACGCACCCGCACATCACCGAGCCTGGGGTGAGCGGTATTGAGATGAAAACCCTGAGCGCCGTGCGGAATGTCGTTGTAGAACCAGATGCGATTAATCAGCCCCTTGCGATATTCCGGAGTATCCGTCTTGTCGTGCCACCACTCCGGCAGGATCAGGCCAAAGGTGTCGATGTCGCCACGAAGAAAGTGTCGATAGGCGATATTCATGTCCCGCACCACATTCAGGCGGATCCTGTCCACGTTAAAACGATGCCGGTAATAAGTGAGCTCGTTGCCCCACCAGTCATCCAGTCGCTTGAAGGTAATGGAGCGACCCCGCTTGACGTCATCGATCTCGTAAGCGCCGGTGACGGGCGCCTTGGCCCAGTTATAGCGGCGCACCCAGTCCTCGGTCAGTTCATAGAAATGTCGAGGTTGGGGAGTAAGCCCTACAGTATTGAGTAATTCGCGCCGGCTCTTGGGGCTGCCGGCGGTTACCGAAATGGTGTGCTCGTCGTATTGGGTGATGTCGACAATTTCCTCGGTATAGTAATTGTTGTACCAGGGGGCTCGGATCACTTCGGAGCGCATCATCTCCAGCGCAAACAGAAAGTCGTCGGCTGTCACCGGCTCGCCATCGGACCAGCGGGCGGCGGGGTTAAGCTTGAAATACATGGTTTTATTATCGTTACCGAAGGCCCAGTGGGTCGCCAGCGCCGGTATCGGCTGCTCGGTTTGTGGGTGCAGGGAATAGAGACCGAGCTGATTTTCCAGAATAAAAGAGCGAAATGCCGTGTTGGAGTCCGGCCCCACAGTACGGAAGGTCAACGGAAAGCTCTGCAGGCTGCTGTTGAAGACCCCGCCCCGTTTTGCCTCGGGTGAGGCGAATATCGGATCCTCATTATTGGTCAGCCATTCCAGCTCGTTCGGTAGCTCGGCGGCGTGCAGCGTGAGGGCCAGCATCCAGGTACTCAGTATCGTTATCCATTTTTTCATCGCATTCCCTGCCTATTCATAACGAGAGAAATGTTTGGGGTCGAAGGCTTCTCGAATCGCCTCACCAATAAAAGACACGGTGATCAACACCAGCGACACCGCCGTCACTACCGATGCCACTATCCAGGGCGCATCCAGATGATTAACCCCCTGGCGCAGCAGCTCGCCCCAGCTGGGGGTCGGTGGTGGCAGGCCGAAACCGAGGTAGTCCAGCGCCGTCAGTAAGGAAATATTGGCCACCACGGTAAAAGGAGCCAGCGTCACTATCATCACCAGGGTATTGGGCAGAATATGGTGCACGATAATGCGCCCCAGTCCGGCACCCTGCGCCCGGGCCGCCAGCACGTAATCCCTCACCTTCTCCCGATAGGTCAGGGTGCGCATATACCAGGTGATGCCCATCCAGCCGAACAGCACGTTGATGCCCACAAACAGCATGAAATTCGGTTGGGTCAACGACACCAGTATCATGATGACGTAGAGAAAGGGCACCTGAGACCAGATCTCGATAAAACGCTGAAACAGCAGATCGAACTTGCCGCCGACGAAGCCCATCACGCAGCCCAGCAAGACGCCGATGGCATAACTGGCGGTCAGCGCGATAAAGGCAAACCCCACGGCGGTACGAAAGCCGTATACCAGCCGGGCCAGAATATCCCGGCCCGAATTGTCGGTACCGAGATAATGCCGGTGCTCCAGACTGGGGGCGTTGGGCGGATAACTGCCGCTGCTGTAGTCCTGCTCATAAGGACTCCAGGGCACAAGCGGCAACAGTACCCAGTTATCGGGCTGTTCGGCTCCGGCTTGTTCGGCAAGCAGGGTTTTCAGCTCCCGGTAATTGGTTTCGTACTGATAGCCGAGACCGAAGGTGTCGCCGGTGATCACGGCGCCATAGGTGGGAAAATAGAGTTGGCCTTCGTATTTGACCAACAGCGCCCGGTTGCTGGCCCAAAGCTCGGCGGCCAGCGCCAGCAGCACCATCAGCATAAACAGACAAAAAGCGTAGTAGCCGCGGCGTATGCTGCGAAAGCGACGCAGCTTCTTGTGAGTAAGATCGGAGAACAGTCTAACCATCGAAGCGCACCCTCGGATCCACCATCGCCACGCAGATATCCGACAGTATATTGCCCACCAGCATCAGCAGCGAGGTCACCGCCAGTATCCCCATCACCACCGGATAATCCCGCTCAACGATGGCCTCGTAACCGAGCAGCCCCAGGCCGTCGATATTGAAAATTACCTCGATCAGGAAGGAGCCGGCAAAAAACACCGAGATCACGTTACCGAAGTGGCTGGCGATGGGGATCATGCTGTTGCGCAAGGCATGGCCGGTCACCGCCTTGTGAAACGGCAGCCCTTTGGCCACGGCGGTACGCACGTAATCCGCCGACAGGTTTTCCATCAGGCTGTTTTTCATGGTCATGGTCAAGACCGCAAAATCGCCGATGGCATAGGCAATCAGCGGCAACAGCGCATGGTGAAACAGGTTGAAGACTTTGGGCCAGAAGCCCTCGAGGTAATAGAAGTCGTCGCCGACGAAGCCCCCCATCGGAAACCAGCCGAGTTGAAAGGAGAACACGGTGAGCAGGAAGATACCGACCACATAGGCCGGCAACGCATAACCGGCGTAAATCAACATGGAGCTGATACTGTCGAAGCGGCTGTTGTGTTTCAGTGCCTTGAGAATGCCGAGCGGAATGGACACCAGATAACTGAGCAAGAAGGTACAGATGCCGAAGAAGGCGGAGATAGGGAGTCGCTCCTGAATAAGCTCCCACACCGGCAGGTAGTAACGGGTCGACTCGCCCAGATCCAGCCGTACCAGCTTGCCCAGCCAATCCCGGTAGGCTTCGAATACAGGTTTGTCGAGACCGTAGAAGGCCTTCAGCTCTTCAATTTGCTCGGACGACAACATCTGACTGCCGCGAGAGCTCTGGCTGAATTCACTGCTTGCGAGCTGACTTTCCATCAGCATGCGCTCCACCGGTCCACCCGGCACGAAACGGGTGATGGCGAACACCACCAGGGTGATGCCCAGGAAAGTGGGTAACAGCAACAATAACCGACGCAGAAAATACTG
Organism: Oceanisphaera arctica; assembly: GCF_002936955.1. Lineage (GTDB taxonomy): Bacteria > Pseudomonadota > Gammaproteobacteria > Enterobacterales > Aeromonadaceae > Oceanimonas > Oceanimonas arctica. The sequence continues at coordinate 6,564 of NZ_MPZM01000029.1, forward strand.
GCCCATGGTTTTCCCTTAAGTTCGTTCCCTGAACACGGCCCGGCCGAGTCTAATTATCACCCTATCCCATGAACCGACGACTTAGCAAGAAAGATACCGGCCCCGCCCCTCCTGTCCTTGGGGGAAATTTACGTTGACTTGGACGTCCAGACGGCCTAGCATCCACTGCTATTAGCCATGCTTGCATGACTTGTATCTACACTCATCTGTTAAAGCAGTGAATAACCATACCGGAAAGGCTCATCCTCCGATGATAAAGCTAACCAATATCAGTAAACGCTACGGTGAAGGTGACGCCGCCGTCCACGCCGTCAGAAACATCGACCTGGAAGTTGCCGCCGGCCAGATCATGGGCGTCATCGGTGAATCCGGTGCCGGCAAGAGCACCCTGATCCGCTGCGTCAACATGCTGGAACGCCCAACCGAAGGTGGCGTCTTCGTCGACGGCCAGGACCTGACCCGGCTCAACAACGGCGAACTGCCCCGCGCCCGTCGTAACATCGGCATGATTTTTCAGCATTTCAACCTGCTGTCCTCCCGTACCGTATTCGCCAACGTGGCCCTGCCGCTGGAGCTGGCGGGCATGGACAAGGCCGCCATCAAGCAGCGCGTGAATGAGCTGCTGGAGCTGGTGGGGCTGTCACACAGAGCCAACGCTTATCCGAAAGAGTTGTCTGGCGGCCAGAAGCAAAGGGTCGCCATAGCGCGTGCCCTGGCGCCAAAGCCCAAGGTACTGCTGTGTGACGAAGCCACCTCGGCGCTGGATCCGCAAACCACCCAGTCCATTCTCGGCCTGCTGAAAGACATCAACCGCACCCTGGGTCTGACCATACTGCTGATCACCCACGAGATGCATGTGGTCAAGAGTATCTGCGACCGGGTCGCCATTATCAATGATGGCGAGCTTGTCGAGCAGGGCGACGTCGCCTGGTTTTTCGCCAACGCCAAAACCGAACTGGCCCGGCGCTTCATTTCCTCCACCATTAACCTGGACATTCCGGAGGAATATCAGCAACGGCTGTCGGCCGAGCCGCTCACCGGCGCCCTGCCACTGGTCCGACTCGGCTTTACCGGCGAAACCGTGGACACCCCGCTGATCTCTATTCTAAGCCGGGATCTCGGCGTCGACGTGACCATTCTCAGCGCCGATATCGAATATGCGGGCGGCGTCAAATTCGGCTTCATGCTGGCCGAGCTGGACGGACAACCAGCACAGACTCAGGCCGCACTGGCTTATCTTCAGGACCATAAAATTCAGGTGGAGTTACTCGGTTATGTCCGACGCCATGATTAATCTGCTGTTATCCGCCCTGTGGGAAACCCTGATCATGACCTTTGGCTCGGGCATCATCGCCTGTGCCTTGGGTATTCCGCTGGGGATAGCGCTGCACGTCAGCAAGCCCGGTCAAATCTGGGAAAACAGCTCCTTCAACAAGATACTGGGTACCGTCGTCAACATCGGCCGCTCCATTCCCTTTATCATACTGCTGGTGGCCATTATTCCCTTTACCCGTATGGTGGTCGGCACCAGTATCGGCACCGTCGCCGCCGTGGTCCCCCTGACCGTGGCCGCCATTCCCTTCGTGGCGCGGCTGATGGAAGGCGCCCTGATGGAAATCCCGGCAGGCCTGGTGGAAGCGGCTCAGGCCATGGGTGCCCGCCGTCTGCAAATAGTAACGAAAGTATTGCTGCCCGAGGCCCTGCCCGGCATGCTCAATGGCATTATCATCACCCTGGTGACGCTGGTGAACTATTCCGCCATGGCCGGTGCCATCGGTGGAGGCGGCCTGGGTGATGTGGGAATTCGTTACGGTTATCAGCGCTTCGATCCTCAGATCATGCTGATTACCGTGGTGATGCTGGTGGTACTGGTACAAATCATTCAAAGCGCCGGCGAACGTCTGGTCGCTCGTGTAGATCATCGTTGATTAAAAAGGAGTTACCCGATGAAGTTAGGTTTTAAATCTTTTGCGACCCTGAGTGTACTGGCCTCTGCTCTGGCCCTGGCCGGCTGTGGTGAACAAGCCAAAGACACCGCCGAAGAAGCCGCCGCCAAGCCCCTGCGTCTGGGTGTGATTGCCGGTGCCGAAGAGCAAGTGGCAGAAGTCGCCGTCAAGGTGGCCAAAGAGCAATACAACCTGGATGTAGAGCTGGTGTCATTCAGCGACTACGTGACGCCCAACGTGGCTCTGAACGATGGCAGCCTGGACATCAACGCCTTCCAGCACCAGCCTTATCTCGACAAGCAGATTGAAGATCGCGGCTATGATCTGGTGGCCGTGGGCAGTACCTTCGTCTACCCCATCGCCGCCTACTCCAAGGTCATCAAGTCACTGGACGAGCTGGCCGATGGTGCCAAGGTTGCGGTACCGAACGATCCGACCAACCTGGGCCGTACCCTGCTACTGCTGGAGCAACAGGGCCTGATCGAAGTCGATGATGCAGTGGGTCTGGAAGCCACTACCCTGAACATCACCGCCAACCCGAAAGAGCTGAAAATCATCGAGCTGGAAGCGCCTCAGCTGCCCCGCTCGCTGGACGATGTGGCCTTTTCAGTGATCAACACCACCTACGCCTCTCAAATCGATCTGCTGCCCGGTCGGGACAGCCTGTTCGTGGAAGACAAGGAATCTCCTTACGTGAACCTGATTGTCGCCCGCAAAGACAACCAGGACGACGAACGAGTGCAGACCTTCGTCAAGGCCTATCAGAGCGAAGAGGTCTATCAGGCCGCGCTTGAGCTGTTCAAGGGCGGCGTCGTCAAAGGCTGGTAAACCCGGATCACAAACAGTTTAAGGTCACGGCTTGCCGTGGCCTTTTTTCGTTGTGCTGTCATAATAACGAATCAAACCGAGCTTTAGGGATATTGTATGCAGAGATGGTATCTGGCGCATTGCCGTCCCCGGGAAGAAGAGAGGGCGCTGCTAAACCTGAACAATCAGGATATAGAGGCTTTTTACCCTTACGCCGAGGTCAAGAAGCTCCGCCGGCGCAAAGTCGTGGTTCTGACCGAAGCCCTGTTTCCCGGTTATATCTTCGTGCGTGCCGATCTGACCGTGACCAGCTCTGTCACCATCAGTTCTACCCGAGGCGTGCGCAACCTGGTGCGCTTTGGCGGTGGCCCCTGCGAAGTACCCGCAGAGGTGGTCTATGACCTCATGTGTCACTGCGACAGCGATGAGCTCAGAGAAAAACTGAGCGACGTTCCCCGCAGCGGTGACAAGGTTCGTATCACGGAAGGCCCCTTCGCCGGGCTGGAAGCGATTTATCAGGAAGCCGACGGCGAGACCCGCGGCATACTGCTGCTGACAATGCTGCAGAAGGCGATTCCGACCAGCTTCGCCAACGACGAATTTACCCGGCTGTAAAAAGTGAGGAGTGATACCAAACAGGACTCTAGAATCCAGCTTCGAAACCCACTCATGTAAAAAGTGAGGAGTGATACCAAACAGATTAAATAGCTGATCTATTTGGTTGCTCTACAAAGGTCGGACAAATGGCCAGCTCCTCCGACACGCCGTGAATACCTCCATGTAGGCTCCACCGCACCATCCTTGGCGCGGAGGGTCGGCGGAGCAGATCCCTCTATCCTCCCTGATGCCAAGGAGTTGCCTGTTGGCATCGTCTACAGATAACTCGGTGTTCAAGAAGAGGCAACAGAGATCGACTACCACGACCGTGAAATGCCATGGACGGCATTGCCCGAGCCCTCAGGGATGAGTTTATGGCGTGTCGTGGGAGGCGGCTGTGTTGCCTCTGATCTCGGGTTTAAAAATGATCAGATATTTATTCAAATTGGTATTACTCCTCACTCTTTACCCCTCACTCTTCTCGATTTGATTACCGGTGTTCCAGCACCATCACCTTGTGATGCTGCAGCGGCCGATAACGGTCATAGCGCGGTTTCTCCATCAGGCTTTCCCACCACTGCCCCGGCGCCATCCCCAGCGGCAGGTCTATCCCTAACCGAAACCTGGACTCGAATTTGTCTTGGCTGTTGCTCAACAGCGAGCTCTGCAAGCGAAATATCCGCCAGGGCGAGTAATTGAGGGACCACTGCCGGGACAAGGCTGCCTTGTATTTATCCCCACTGCCGTACAGGCTGAGTTGTCGCCCCTGCCATTGATAATACCGCCCCGACACACTCAAACCCGGCACAAACCCCAGTCGCCCTTCACCAAACCACAGTCGTCCGGATGCCGGACGTTCCAGCCGACCTGCTTGCTGCTGCCAGCCGGACAGGGCTCGATATTGCCCCGCCCCAAAGGTCCAGTCTCTATGGTTCAAAAACATCAACAGGCCGCCACGGCGATGCTCCCAGGTGGCCTGATAATCCATCACCGGCTCGAGATGGCCGCTGATCTCGTCGGTAAAGGCTTGTTCGAAATGCAGCCCGGCCTGATAGGTCAGTCGTTCGTCTCTGTAATCCAGCCCCAGCTCTCCCTGCCAATGAGGCATGACCGGCAGCGCCATACGGCTGCTGAGCAGGGGTTCTTTATCGAATAATGGCAGCTGATAATCCCAGTTCCATTGCTCGGGATTGAGCCAGGGCAGCTCGCTTAACTGGCGGGAGCCAAACAGCAGAGTATCATCGGCCAGGGAGGTGCCTTGCTGCTCCACGAATTGATCCAGCTGATCGGTCGCCGCCGCCCTGGCGGCCGTGGCAATGGTAAGCAGTATGCGGTCAGTTTTTGGTGCCAGGTCGGGATCGGGTGGCCCCAGCCGAGGTAGCTCGACCGGGGTGTTGATGACCACCGGCATGCTCGGCCGAGATGATGTGGTCGCGGTGCGGCTGGCCACCGGCATCTTGGGTTGGGCCGCTGGTTTTTTAGCGGTCAGGGTCGGGGGCAAGGGCGGCCGGTCCGGCACCCAAATCCAGTCACCGGTAGCCAGTGGCGCCATGAAGCGTTCGTTATTGAAGTTCAGCCGTAACTGGCGTTCGGTCAGCTGAAAACGTGCCGCCAGTGAGAGCCTGTTTTCACCGGGCAACACCTGGTGCATCACCATCAAGGAGCCTGAGGCCCGCGCCAGCATGCTGAAGCAGAGCGACATCAATAATAGGAAATAACGCATGCAGACGGCTCCGGCTACACCTGACAGAGCAAAGAGGCCACCTCTCTGCAGCAAGCGGGATAGCGACAATATCAACCTTGGTTATCGAACTTTGGCTATAAAACCAAGGGCTATCGGATCTCAGCCCTGAAAGCCACACAAGAGGCGATACTCTTCCAATACATAAGTGTCCGTCATGCCACTGACAAAATCCAGCAGCAGCCGGACCCGGAAGTACCATTCCCGCTCCCGCTCGCTTTCGAAGAAAGCGGCATTGCGACTGTCCCGCCGATATGCCGCCAGATGGCGCGGCGGCAGGCGATGATAGAGCCTGCGCAACACCAGGCCCTTGGCATCCTGCCGGCTTTCGAGGCTGGTGAACTCCCGCTCCGGCAGCGCCAGCAGTGGAGCAAAGGCTTCCAGTACGCCCTTGAGTGCGGCAAAACCCGACAGCTCCAGCGCCTCTACCTCGCGACGGTTGAATACCCGCCGGTGGGCGAAGTCTTTCAGCCATTGCAGGGCCTGAGCCGGCTCCTGCTCTACCGCCAGCAGGGCGCCGTCATGACTGCCCTCGAGAATGGCCTTATGATGAAGCAGGTACTGCTCGCTGACCAGAATGAGCAAATCATCGTTAATCGCCTGGCGAAAACGACTGAAAAAGCCGGGCTCGCCCACCTTTGCCTGCTGCCAGCAGTTTTTCAGGTAATCATTCGCTTCGCTCAGCAGCGCCAGCTCCAGCTCCGCCAGGCTCAGCACGCCCCGGTCGACGGCGTCTTCCAGATCCGCCACCCCATAAGCCATGTCGTCGGCCGCCTCCATCAGAAAGGCCAGCGGATAACGTCCCCGAGTGGTGGTCGGAAAGCGTGCCCTTATCTGTTGCACCAGAGAACGTTCGCTGAAAAAATGCCCCGGCTTCTGTTGCCAGCGCCCGCCGGTCTTGCGCTGGTAGGCACCGCGCACGTACTTTTGTAGGGCCGCCAGCTGGCTCAGGGTCAGGTTCAATCCCTGCAGGCTGTGCAACAGCCGTAGACTCTGGGCGTTGCCTTCGAATTGCTGCAGATCCGCCATCAGCATGGGCCACTGCCGGGAGCTCTTGCCCACCGCCTGCTTGAACAGCGACGGCAACCGGGTACCGAGCCAGTCGATCATCACCACTTCGCCAAAGTGCCCGAACGGCGGATTGCCGACGTCGTGCAGCAGGCAGGCCATCTCCACCAGACTAACGAAAGCCTCCTTGTCGACCTCCTGCCCCATGCTGGTCAGCACCCTCAACGCCAGCTGGCGGCCGGTTTCCTTCACCTCCAGCGAATGAGTCAGCCGGCTGCGCACCGAGGCCTTGACGTCCAGCGGGAATACCTGGGTTTTTTGCTGCAGCCGCCGCACCGGCGAACACTGGACGATGCGGCTGCGATCCGCCTCTATCGCGGCCAGCGCCGTTTCCGGCTCCGCATCATCAGGCCCCGGAAGCTGACGCTCGCTCAGGATAAGAGCCTTATAATCGCTCATACCCGGCTCTCCAGCCACCGGCGCAGTATCACCAGATCCGCAGGTAACAAGGCGTTTAGTTCATTCACCCAGGCATCCAGCTGTTGCCACCAGTCGGGCAGCTCCGGACTCTGGATCTGCTGTGCCAGCAGCTGCACCCGCTTCAACCCGACCGAGCCGGCTGCGCCCTTGATCTTGTGGGCTTCCTCGACGATGCCGTCCTTGTCCTTCTCCGTCATAAAGCCATTCAGCTTGCTCAGGTAATCCCCCGCCATCTCGTCGAGCATATCGACGCTAGATAACAGGATGGCGGCGCCTACCGTGTCCACATAGTCGGTCAGGAACAGCGTATCCAATACTTGCTGCTCATCGGCGTGAGCCTCGGTGCCGGTTGCAATGGCGAGACTGGCTATCACGGGAGCGGCCACCGCCCGGGATTTTGCCTGGGGCTGGGGTCTGTGAGCGAAGAACCGGGCCAGTACGCCCTTGATGGCCTTGGAAGACAAGGGCTTGCTGATGGCATCGTCCATGCCCTTGGCCAGATATTCCTCCTTGTCGCTGATCACATTGGCGGTCAGGGCCACCAGTGGTGGCAGGCTCTTCGACTGCTCTCGCGCCTCTTCCCGCAGCCGGGAGGCAATATCGAAGCCGGTCATGTCCGGCAGCTGGATATCGAGGAACACCAGATCGAAGGGCATCTGCGCCAACCAGGCAAACGCCTCGCCTCCATCCCGGGCCACGGTCACCTTGTGGCCCAGCTTTTCCAGCAGGGCACAGGCAACGGTGACGTTGAGCTCCACATCCTCGACCAGCAACACCGACAGCGGCGGCAGATGCGCCACCACAGGGTCGTCTACCGGCGCCTGAGTTCTCGGCACCTTGATGGTAATGCTGAAGCAGGAGCCCTCTTCGGGTTCGCTGTCCAGCTCTATGGTGCCGTGCATGGCATCCACTAGCTGCTGCGACACCGCCAGGCCGATGCCGGTTCCGGTGGCGTGCTTGTTGCCTTCAATCTGGAAATAGAGCGCAAAAATTTTCTGCTGCAGCTCGGTCGGAATGCCGATGCCTGTGTCTTCGATATCGAAACGCAAGGTCACTTCGCCCGGGGTCAGTTCGTCGGCCATGCAGCGGATGGTGACGCCGCCGTCATCGGTGAACTTGACCGCGTTGCCGACCAGGTTCCACAGCACCTGCCGCAAACGGGTGCCGTCGGCCATAATCCAGTCGGGGATGTCGCCATCCCGATCGAAGTGCAGATAAAGCCCTTTCTGCTCGGCCTGCAGCCGGGCCAGGCTTTCCAGATCATCCAGAAACCCGGGGAAGTCCATCGGCTCGGGGGCCAGCTCCAGTCGACTGCGGTCCACCTTGTCCAGATCGATGATGTCGTTGAAGATATTACCCAGGGTCACAGCGCTGAAGTGAATGGTCTTGAGGTGCTGTCGCTGTTCCTGATCCAGCCTGGTGGCCAGCAGAATGCGACTCAGGCCGACGATGCCGTTCAGCGGCGTGCGCAATTCATGGCTGATAGTGGAGATAAAGGTGGTCTTGTCACGGCTGGCTTTTTCCAGCTCCTCCTGATAGCGCTTGCGCTCGGTAATGTCCCGGCCGAAGCCCAGCAGTCCCAGACGCTTGCCGTTGCGATCGAAGAAGGGCACCTTACGCAGCTCGAAGCAGGCCCGGCGGCCATCCGGATATTGCAGCCACTGCTCGTAAGTCTGGGTTTCATTGCGGGAGAACACTTCCTTGTCGGTTTCCACCACCTTCTCGGCCACGTCTGCCGGATACACATCGAAGGGGGTCAGTCCGATCAGTTCTTTTTCCTGGCGGCCGATCAGGTTTTCCATGGCTCGGTTACAGCCGGAGAACTCTTCCAGCTCGTTGCGGTAATACACCAGATCCGGCGAGGTATCGATAAAGGAACGCAACAGGGCGGAGCGTTCCTGAGATTCCATCTGTGCCTTCTCCCGCTGGTAGACTTCCGCTTCCAGATCCTCAATGGCTTGCTGGCGCGCGGTTTCCGCCTTGTGGGTTTCTTCTATCTGGCGATTGAGCAGCTCTATTTTTTCCTGCAACTCGCTGTTGAGCTCCAGATCCCGCTCGCGCATCTGCTGCAGCCGCTGCACCAGTCGGCTGAGGCGCTGGCGGGAATCTTCCAGCTGATCCACCACCACCGACAGAAAGTACACCGCCCAGGGTGTGACCAACAGTCCGAAAAAGACGGATCGAACCATATCAATGGATTCGACCGTTCCTCTGAGAAACAGCGTCACTCCCACCTGAATAAAGATGGCCAGCAATATGATACAGGCGGCCAGCAACATGCTGAAACGCACTATGCCCAGCTTGGTCATCAGATCAACATAGTACTGAGCCCATGTTTTTATGGGTTTCATCGGTTATTCCCGTCAACAACAGTATAAAAGCAGGATACCGGCTTAGTCGCGGGCTGTCATGCCGATGATAAAGCGTCCTTGTCGGCGCCAGAACAGATACTTACGGAACCTTCTATTCGTGCGTAATTTTACATCAAATGGACTCTGCCTCGTTTGGCAAAACATCAAAACTGAAACCTTATGCGATAAAAATGAATTTATAATCCCATAATAATAAAGGAATTTCGCAAAAACTGCCGTCATGGTCATTTTCAAGACAGATAAAAATGAGATCTACCTCAAAGTTTCCCCTTGCAATGTAGTAAAAAAACAACAAAAAACATTCAACTTTACATTATGCTGCAAGCATCAAAATGGAAGCATAAAGAACCAACTAAAAATCAAAAATTAAGATTTATAGCCAAACATCTGGGTTTTACGTTGAAATATCCTACTTTACCCCGAGATAAACAGCGACTTCTCTCTTTATTGCTTTAATTGACCTCACAAAAAAATCCATATATTTTGGTAAATTAGCCACCAATGGCAACGGACGCTTCAGAGCATGTCGTGCTGACAAGAGTAGTCGCTCGGCCCAATGGCTTGAGCAATGGAGGAATGCAATGTCTCTTTATGACCCAAAGCTGGAGAAAGATAACTGTGGTTTCGGCCTGATCGCCCATACAGAAGGCGAAGCCAGCCACAAGCTTGTCCGACTCGCAATTTCGGCATTGGATCGCATGCAACACCGTGGCGGTATCGCCGCCGACGGCAAAACCGGCGACGGTTGCGGTCTGTTAATGCAAAAACCCGATAGCTTCTTTCGCGCTGTCGCTCAAGACAAGGGATGGAACCTGGGTCGCAAATATGCCGTTGGCATGATGTTCCTCAATCCGGATCCGGTACTGGCCGAACAGTGCCGTAAAATAGTCAACGAAGAGCTGGAAAAGGAAACCCTGAGCCTGGTTGGCTGGCGCGACGTGCCGGTGAATACCCAAGTGCTGGGTGACATCGCCAAGGCGTCCCTGCCCCGCATCGAACAGATTTTCGTCAACGCCCCCGCCGGCTGGGTCGAAAATGACATTGAACGTCGCCTTTATATAGTGCGTCGTCGTATCGAAAAGCGCATCAGTGACGAATACTTCTACGTAGTCAGCCTGTCCAACCTGGTGATGACCTACAAGGGCCTGTGCATGCCTGCCGATTTGCCACGATTCTACCTGGATCTGGCGGATATCCGCCTGCAATCGGCCATCTGCGTGTTCCACCAGCGCTTTTCCACCAATACTCAGCCACGCTGGCCGCTGGCGCAGCCGTTCCGTTTTCTAGCCCACAACGGCGAGATCAACACCATCGGCGGTAACCGCCGCTGGGCTCAGGCCCGTGCCTACAAGTTTGGCTCGCCGCTGCTGCCGGATCTGCAAGACGCCGCCCCCTACGTCAACACCGACGGCTCAGATTCCTCCAGCCTGGACAACATGCTGGAGCTGTTTCTCGCCGGCGGCATGGACTTGTTCCGTGCCATGCGCATGCTTATCCCGCCAGCCTGGCAGAAAAACCCGGCGATGGACGAAGACCTGCGCGCCTTCTACGACTTCAACTCCATGCACATGGAGCCCTGGGATGGCCCCGCCGGTATCGTGATGTCCGATGGTCGCTTCGCCGCCTGCGCCCTGGATCGTAACGGTCTGCGCCCGGCGCGTTTCGTTCGCACCAAGGACGGCTTTATCACCCTGGCCTCCGAAATCGGCATCTGGGACTACACCCCGGACGAAGTGGTCGAAAAAGGCCGTGTCGGCCCGGGCGAGCTGTTCGTGGTGGATACCGCCAAAGGCAAGATCTGGACCAGCTTCGAAATCGATGACGATCTCAAGTCTCGCCATCCCTACAAAGAGTGGATGACCAGACACAAGCGCCGACTGACTCGCTTCGAAGACCTGCCCGAAGACCAGGCCGGTCAGTGCGAACTGGACGCCAGCTCGCTGCGTACCTATCAGAAACTGTTCGGCTACTCCATGGAAGAGCTGGACCAGGTGATCCGGGTCATGGGCGAGAACGGCCAGGAAGCGGTCGGCTCCATGGGTGACGATGCTCCCATGGCAGTGCTGTCCAGCAAGTCCCGTTCCGTGTATGACTACTTCCGCCAGATGTTTGCCCAGGTGACCAACCCGCCCATCGATCCGCTGCGGGAAAATCACGTCATGTCGCTGGCCACCCTGATCGGCCGGGAGCAGAACGTCTTCAACGAAACCCACGGCCACGCCCATCGGGTTCAGTTCGAGTCGCCCATTTTGCTGTATTCCGATTTTCATCAGCTGATGAGTCTGGAGCAGACCCACCACAAGAATACCGTGCTGGATCTGAACTTCGCACCGGAAGAAGGCCTGCAGGCCGCCATTGAGCGCCTGTGTAAAGAGGCCAAAACGGCGGTAGAGACCGGCACAGTACTGCTGGTACTGACCGACCGTTATATCAGCAAGGACAAGTTGCCGATCCCGGCCGCCATGGCCGCCGGTGCCATACAGCGCACCCTGGTCGAACACAACCTGCGCTGCGACTCCAACATCATCGTCGAAACCGCCAGCACCCGGGACCCGCATCAGTTTGCCGTCCTGCTCGGCTTCGGCGTGACCGCCATCTACCCCTACCTGGCCTATGAAACCCTGGGCCGCATGGTGGAAGACGGCGTACTCAAGATGCCCCTGCGCGAGGCACTGCTCAACTTCCGCAACAGCATCAACAAGGGCCTGTACAAGGTCATGTCCAAGATGGGCATCAGCACCATCGCTTCCTACCGCTGCTCTCAGCTGTTCGAAGCCATCGGTTTGCATCAGGACGTAGTCGACATGTGCTTCCAGGGCGTATCCAGCCGCGTGCAGGGTGCCTCTTTCGAAGACTTCCAGCAGGACCTGTTCAACCTGAGCCGCCTGGCCTGGATTGCCCGTAAGCCCCTCAACCAGGGTGGTCTGCTCAAGTATGTGCACGACGGCGAATACCACAGCTACAACCCGGATGTGGTCAACAGCCTGCAAACCGCGGTGCGCTCCGGCAACTACGAGGACTACAAGGTTTACGCCAAACTGGTCAACGAACGCCCGGTCGCCATGCTGCGTGACTTGCTCACCCTCAAGGAAAACGGCCAGGGCATATCGCTGGAACAGGTAGAGCCAGCGACCGAGCTGTTCACCCGTTTCGACAGCGCCGCCATGTCTATCGGCGCCCTGGGCCCCGAAGCGCATGAGGCACTGGCCATCGCCATGAACCGCCTCGGCGGCAAGAGCAACTCCGGCGAGGGTGGTGAAGACGCCCGTCGCTTCAACAGCCTGAAGAACTCCAAGATCAAGCAGGTGGCTTCCGGTCGCTTCGGCGTGACCCCGCACTACCTGATGAACGCCGAAGTCATTCAGATCAAGGTGGCCCAGGGCGCCAAGCCCGGTGAAGGCGGTCAGCTGCCCGGCCATAAGGTGACGGCAGAAATCGCCAAGCTGCGTTATGCGGTACCGGGCGTGACCCTGATTTCACCGCCACCGCACCACGACATCTATTCCATCGAGGATCTGGCCCAGCTGATCTTCGACATCAAGCAGATCAACCCGAGCTGTCTGGTGTCGGTCAAGCTGGTGTCCGAGCCCGGTGTCGGCACCATCGCCACTGGCGTAGCCAAAGCCTATGCGGATCTGATCACCGTCTCCGGTTACGATGGCGGCACTGGCGCCAGCCCCCTGTCTTCGGTCAAGTATGCCGGCTCCCCCTGGGAACTGGGTCTGGCCGAAACCCAGCAGGCGTTGGTGGCCAACGGTCTGCGTCACAAAGTACGACTGCAGGTGGACGGCGGTCTCAAGACCGGTCTGGACATCGTCAAGGCGGCCATTCTTGGCGCCGAAAGCTTCGGCTTCGGTACCGGCCCCATGGTGGCCCTTGGCTGTAAGTACCTGCGTATCTGCCACCTGAACAACTGCGCCACCGGCGTGGCCACTCAGGACGAAAAGCTGCGCAAGGACCACTTCCACGGTCTGCCCGAGATGGTGGAGAACTACTTCAGGTTTATCGCCGAAGAAACCCGCGAGCTGATGGCACAACTGGGCGTGACCCAGCTGACCGACCTGATTGGCCGTACCGACCTGCTGGAAGCACTGCCAGGCCTGACCGCCAAACAGCAGAAGCTGGACTTGTCCGGCATCATTGCCAAGCCCGAGCCCAAGCCGGGTCTCGGCGTGTTCTGTCAGCAGGGCAACCCCAACTTCGACAAGGGTGTGCTCAACCTGAAAATCACCGAAGATGCCCTGAGCGCTGTGGAAAACAGCAGCGGTGGCGACTTCTATTACAACATTCGCAATACCGACCGTTCGGTGGGCGCGCGCCTGTCCGGCGAAATCGCCCAACGCCACGGCAACCAGGGCATGGCGGCGGATCCGGTTCGCATCCACCTGGACGGCACCGCCGGCCAGAGCTTCGGAGTCTGGAACGCGGGTGGTCTGGAAATGATCCTGACCGGTGATGCCAACGACTATGTGGGCAAGGGCATGACCGGCGGCAAGCTGGTGATCAAGTCCCACATCGGCGTGGCCTTCGCCTCGCACGAGGCGACTCTGGTGGGCAACACCTGTCTGTACGGCGCCACCGGGGGTTACCTGTACGTGGCCGGCCGTGCCGGTGAGCGGTTCGCGGTGCGCAACTCCGGCACCATCGCCGTGGTCGAAGGCGTGGGTGACAACGGCTGTGAATACATGACCAGCGGTATCGTTACCGTGCTGGGTCGCACCGGGGTCAACTTTGCCGCCGGTATGACCGGGGGCTTTGCCTACGTGCTGGATGAAGACGATGATTTCGAACTCAAGACCAACCACGAGCTGGTCGAATTGCTGGGGCTGGACGAGCTGATGATCCATCAGGAACATCTGCGCGGCATCATCACGCAACATTTGCAGGAAACCGGCAGTAACCGAGCGCAGGAAATTCTGGCCAACTTCGACCAGTACCTGCCCAAATTCAAACTGGTCAAACCCAAATCCAGTGATGTGAAATCCCTGCTGGGCCACCAGAGCCGTTCCACCGCAGAGCTGCGGGTCCATGCGCAGTAAAGGAAGATTGTGATGAGCCAGAACGTATTTCAGTTTATAGACGTACAACGTGTCGATCCGCCCAAGAAGCCGATCGGCACCCGTAAAATCGAGTTCGTGGAGATCTACGAGCCCTTTTCCGAGAATCAGGTCGAGATGCAGGCCGACCGCTGCCTGGACTGCGGTAACCCTTACTGCGAGTGGAAGTGTCCGGTACACAACTACATTCCCAACTGGCTGAAACTGGCCAACGAGGGTCGCATCTTCGAGGCGGCGGACTTGTGTCACGAGACCAACAGCCTGCCCGAAGTCTGTGGTCGGGTTTGCCCGCAGGACAGACTGTGTGAGGGTTCCTGTACCCTCAACGACGAGTTCGGTGCCGTCACCATAGGTAACATCGAGAAATACATTACCGACAAGGCCTTCGAAATGGGCTGGCGTCCAGATATGTCCAATGTGGTGAAAACCGACCGCAAGGTTGCCGTCATCGGCGCCGGCCCTGCCGGTCTGGCCTGTGCCGACGTGCTGGCGCGCAATGGCGTCACCCCGGTGGTATTTGACCGTTACCCGGAAATCGGTGGCCTGCTGACCTTCGGTATTCCCTCCTTCAAGCTGGAGAAGTCGGTGATGAGTAATCGCCGGGAAATTTTCTCCGACATGGGCATCGAATTTCGCCTGAATACCGAAGTGGGCAAGGACATCGGCTTCCAGACCCTGCTCGACGACTACGATGCGGTCTTCCTCGCCGTGGGTACCTACAAGTATCTGCGTGGCGGCCTGACCAACGAAGACGCCGAGGGTGTCTACGACGCCCTGCCCTTCCTGATCTCCAACGCCAACCGGGTGCTGGGTTTCGAGAAGCAGGCGTCCGACTACATCGACATGGCCGGCAAGAAGGTGGTGGTACTGGGTGGTGGTGATACCGCCATGGACTGTGTACGGACCTCTATCCGTCAGGGTGCCGACAACGTGGTCTGCGCCTATCGTCGGGACGAAGCCAACATGCCGGGCTCTCGCCGCGAGGTGCAGAACGCCAAGGAAGAAGGGGTGAACTTCATGTTCAACCTGCAACCTACCGGTGTGCAGATCGATGCCAGCGGCAAGGTGAGTGGCGTGGAAGTGGTCACCACCCAACTGGGCGAGCCCGATGCCAACGGTCGTCGTCGCCCGGAGCCGGTCTCCGGCTCCGAGCAGGTGCTGCCCGCCGACGTGGTTATCATGGCGTTCGGCTTCCAGCCGCATGATCAGCCCTGGCTGAAAGAGTACGGTATCGAAGCCGATCAGTGGGGCCGCATCATAGCTCCCGAGCAGTCTGACTTCGCCTTCCAGACCTCTAACGCCAAGATCTTCGCCGGCGGCGACGCCGTACGCGGCTCGGATCTGGTGGTGACCGCCATCGCCGAAGGCCGCAAGGCCGCCGAAGGCATCATGGATTACATCGGGGTGTAAGCCAGCTTCACTCCGCTGCAGAGGCCGCTCATCGAGCGGCCTTTTTTATTTTTGCAGCAATACGAGTCCACCCATCCCACAGCAGGGCAGCCGGACAAAGGGCCCGATCCAGCTCCAGAGGCAACACCGAGTTGTCCGCAGACATCACCAACAGGTGACTCCGCAGTACCAAAGAGGACAAAGGGATCTGGTGCACCGACCATCACATGACAGGGATGTCATGTGCTGAGCGTCACATGGATGTGCTTGAAGCAGGTCGGGGGAGCAGGCCCTTTGTCCGACCTGTAAGCTCTGCCCAGATTACATTCATCTTTCAGTGAAGCCAGATCCCTTGACCAACGAGATAGAAACCAAAGAAGAACAGACACAACCTGAGACACGGATCCCCAGTCGGCCTTTTGGGTTGATGATGATAAACTCCCTCATTATTTTCGTTGCGAGAGAACCCCTTATGACTATCGGTATTATTGGCGCCATGGAGCAGGAAGTCGCCGAGCTGCGCGCTCAGCTGGAAAACGCCCAGACCATTACGGTGGCGGGCTGTGAGTTCTACCAGGGCACCCTGGCGGGCAAGGATGTAGTCATTACCCGCTCCGGCATCGGCAAGGTCGCCGCCAGCATCGCCACCACCCTGCTGCTGGAACGCTTCTCTCCCAGGACGGTAATCAACACCGGCTCCGCCGGCGGTTTCGATCCGGCGCTGCATGTGGGTGATGTGGTGGTATCCAGCGAAGTCCGTTTTCACGACGTGGATGTGACCGCCTTCGGTTACGAAATGGGACAGATGGCCCAGCAGCCTGCCGCCTTTATCGCCGATGCCGGGCTGATTGCGCTGGCGCAAGACTGCCTGGCCGAACAGGACGAGATCAATTCGGCGGTGGGACTTATCTGTACCGGCGATCAGTTCATGCACCGGGAAGATCAGCTGCAGAAGGCCATCACCCAGTTCCCGACCATGAAGGCCTGTGAAATGGAAGCCGGGGCCGTGGGCCAGGTGTGCCATCAGTTCCAGGTGCCTTTTGTGGTTGTCCGTGCCCTGTCCGACATCGCCGGCAAAGAACAGGCCGAGTCCTTCGAGGCCTTCCTGGAAGTGGCGGCTCGCCATTCCTCCGCCATGGTGCTGGCCATGGTCGAGCGCATGCCCGGCTGAATACGATGACCACCCTCTCACTGCTCGATCAGCCGCTCACCCTGCTGAGCATCGCCATACTGCTGAGCCTGCTGCTGCCGGCAACACGGCTGCAGCAGGGCCTGACTCAGGGCCTGATGCAGCTGGGGGGCCGCCTCAATAGCGAACGCTATAGTGCCCGCTATCTGCAGCTGGCTGGCGGGGCACTGCTGCTCTGCCTGCTGCTACCCTTGACGGCCACCTACCGGCCGCTGACGGTACTATCGCCCTGGCCGGCACTGCTGGAGCCGCTGCTACTGTGGTGTTGTCTGGATCTGGGTCGGCTCAGCCGCGCCCTGCCCCTGTGCCTACAGCAAAGCCACGAACAACAGTCGCAGGCCCGCCTGACGCTGGCTCCTCTGTGTCTGCGCCAGACCGATCCACTCTCACCGCTGGGGCTGCACAAGACGCTGGCGGAAGTGGCTGTACTGCGGCTGGCAGGCGATGCCGCCCTGTTGTGCTGGTATCTGGCCGGCGGCATCTATGCCGCCTTAGTGTTCGCCCTGCTGCGCTATGCAGTGCAAGCCTGGCCGCGCAAGCTGGTGCACTGGCGTGCCTTCGGTCTGCTGTCGTCGGTGCTGTATCGCGCCATGGCCTGGTTGCCGTTCCAATTGTTGGCTCTGACTCTGCTTATCTATCCGGGGTCGATACGCGCCATCAAGGCCTTGCCTCAGGGTCGCCTGTGGGCCTACCCGGCCAGCGGTCGCCTGCTGGCGGTGGCGGCAGCCGGTGTGGATGCAGGCCTCGGTGGCCCCCGGCGTTACATCGATGCCACCGACTACTACCCCAAGCTCGGCTGCAAGAATTACCTGAATGCCCTCTCGACCCGAGCGCTGTTATGGCGCCTGGTGATCGTCCTGCTGTTCTGGCTGTCCCTGGCCTGGACCCTGGTACTGGTGCCCCTGTTTCATGGTTAAGTGCTGAATGGTTAAATTCAGAGTTTTATTGCTGCTTCCCCTGTTGTTCGGGGCCATGTTCAGCCCCGGCCAGCCCCGTGCCGACGAGGCCCGCCGTATCATCAGCCTGGCTCCCCATATCACCGAGATGCTGTTCGCCATCGGCGCCGGTGCTCAGGTGATTGCGGTGGATGACGCCAGTGACTACCCGAAGGCGGCCCATTCATTGCCCAGAGTCGCCAACTATCGCTCGCTCAATATGGAGCAGATATTGGCGCTGCAGCCGGACCTGATTGTGGCCTGGGGCACGGCGCAGCAACAAATGGTGCAGCCACTGGAACAACTGGGGGTGGCCGTGTTTTATTCCGCGCCCCAAACCTTCCTCGAGCTTGGCGATGAATTGCAGCAACTGGGTGAGCTGACCGGCCATCAGCGACAGGCAGCTGAGGTGGTCTCCGACTATCAACGGCAATTACACGAGCTTGAACGAGACTATCGCGATGCCGGCCCGGTGACGGTGTTTTATCAGATTGCCAGCATCCCCTTGATGTCGGCTAACGGCGGCACCTGGATGGGCCAGGCGGTGACGCTGTGTGGCGGGGTCAATATCATGGCCGACAGCCCCGCGCCCTATCCGCAGGTGAACGCCGAGCAGGTACTGGCGCAAGACCCGCAGGTGATACTGGCAGACAAGGACGCAGAGCTGCAGCATTGGCGGCAATGGCCCGCATTGCAGGCGGTATCACTAGACCATTTGCTGACTATCGACGCCAATCGCCTGCACCGTTTTACACCCCGTACGCCTGCCGGTATTCGTCAGCTATGCCTGCAATTGGATAAAGTCAGGGCCGCAGAATAGTCGCAATTGTGTTCGTCTGGGCGCCTCTATACAATGGCGCCCTTTTTATGTGAGGCGAAAAAATGCAGCCCCTGGTTGAGTCGGTGTTCTACTGGAGTGATCTTTTCGGCACGGCTGTATTCGCCTTTTCCGGCGTGCTGGTGGCGGGCCGACTGCGCATGGACGGCTTCGGCGTCATCGTGCTGGCGGCGGTCACCGCCATCGGCGGCGGCACCATCCGCGACCTGATCATCGGTGCCGAGCAGGTGTTCTGGACCGCCGATAGCGTCTATCTGTGGGTGATACTGGCCACGGCCCTGCTCGGGCAATATATTGCCCAACTGCCCCGTCGGCTGCCCTGGTATATTCTGCCGCTGGCCGATGCCTTCGGTCTGGCCATATTCACCATTATCGGCACCGAAAAAGCGCTCAGCTACGGGACGTCCGGCATGGTGGCGGTGGTGATGGGTGTGATCACCGGCGTGGCCGGCGGCATGATCCGAGACGTGCTGGCACGGGAAGTGCCCATGGTGCTGCAGCGGGAAATCTACGCCACCGCCTGTATCTTCGGCGGCGTTCTCTACACCGGCTCTCTGGCACTGGGCATCACGCCTTTGCTCGCCACCCTGTTCGGCATGCTGGGCACCTTCATACTGCGCGTCGCCGCCATTCGCTGGCACCTGTCACTACCGGCCTTTTCGCTGAACCGCTGACACAGACTCCGTCCATCAGACAAAGGGCCCGCTCCGACGACCCACTTTTTGTTGACCACTACATACTCACCGTTTCAGCCTACTGCGAATATTCACTGGATATCCGGTCAGGCTGAAGCGGTGAGTATCATTTTCCAGTGGAGTGTCGAGAGAGGCGGCTGTGTTGCCTCTGGCGCTCCGCCCGAATATTTGACAGACACTTAATCTGATTGGTATCAAACATCAGAAATCAGGTACGGAAATAAAGTCTCTCAGGATGATAAAAATACATGTTGGATGAATGTGTAATCTATATGAAACACCAAATTAATGGTGAGGGTGTAACCTTCTGATATCTAATTTTATTTATTTTTCTTCAGTTGTATCCTTTTTGCTACATGGTTAATTAAAGATGATGCGCATTGGGCTTTAAGAATCTGTTTTTTAATGCATTTTCAATCATATCAATACCTTTACACAGCATCGACTTCATATACTCCTGGCTCGCGCAGTGCTGATGTTTTCTTGAAAATTCCTGATTTTCAATCAACACTTAACAAACTGCTGGACTGATGGAGGTGCATGAGTTTTATACCATCATTGATTCAATAAAATATTAATACTCAAGAAAATAATGAATCACCAGCGTGGATGATTTCGTGTATTTTTATTGAATGGGTTATGGGTTATTTACTTTTTAACTCAATGAAAAGGAAATGTTTTACTTGGTGGCATAACTGTCATTCATATGGAATAGCCGTAGGCGGGCATAATCATGAAATATCGTTACAGCCGTAACTAGAGAGGGTGTTGTAAATATTACTTTTTAAGGAGCAACAGTGATGGCCACAACAACATTTCGGACATCCGCGATTGCGGGAGCAGTGACGCTCGCCGTGCTTGCGAGTGGCTTGAGTCTGATAGCCAGTCAGGCAGAGGCCAAGAAGGTCGTTGTTTTAGATGACAGCGAGCGAATTGAAGCCCTGACCAAATTGGGTAAGAGGATATTCTTTGACCCCATTTCCAAGCCCAAGGGCGAGCAATCCTGTTCCAGTTGCCACGATCCCGCGACCGGGTGGACCGGGCCCTCATCGGACATCAACAAGCTTGAGGTAGCTCAACCGGGCGCAGCCTTCCACAAGAATCCGGAGGCCAGGGGGGGCTTGAGGCCACCAACCAATGCCTATGCTACCCTGATCCCCCCGTTTCAAGAGGTTGTTAATCCGTTCACCGGGGACTCCGTCGCAGTTGGCGGGGCCTTCTGGGATGGCCGTGCCGAGGGTGACGAGCCCATGTATCCGGGTGGCGCCACCGATCATGTCTATCTGGCCGATGTGATAATGGGGGTAACCGAAGATGCCTCTCCCCTGACCCTATTTGAGCAGGCGGTGAAAGATTACCTGGGGCCGGTGGCCGATCAGGCGCTGAACCCCTTTCCCAACCCGGTCGAGCAGAATATCCGCGAAGAGGCGGTCTGCCACCATGTCGAGAAGGCAGGTTATGCCAATTTGTTTGCGGACGCCTGGGGTGAGCGTATCAAGTGTAACGATGATATCTACCGTACCAGCTTCAAGCGTATCGCGGTGGCGCTCGCGGCCTATCAGGACTCTTCCGAGGTCAACTCATTCAGTTCCAAACGCGATAATGCGCTGCGGGCCGAGCTGGCTTGTATGCCTTTAGCTGAGATACAGGAGTTACCCTGGGCTGATGGTTTGGAGGAGGTTGAAGTTAAAAATATCTTGTCTAGATTCGGACTTGTACCCGATAAGTTAAACGGATCCTGTGACCAGTCTGATATCGATGAAAAGCAAGGGCCGTTAGGGCAGTTCCCGCTGGTGAGGCTGAGTGAGCAGGAAAACTGGGGGCACGACTTGTTCTATTCATTCAGAAGAGTACCCGTTGGGGCTTTTGACACCTGTAATAAGACAGTAATCACCGCAGATAATCCCAAATCGGGCGCCCGATGCGTTGCCTGTCATACTAATAATCGGGGGGATGATGGTAGCGAGCCATTACAGACCTATGCTGATCATTCCTATCACAATATCGGTACGCCGGTGAATTATGAGATTCCCGGAGTTGTTGAAGCGGCCCTTGGTCTGGCTGGACATACCGGAGAGGAGGAGGATGTCGGGCTGGTTAAAACACCCACCCTTCGCAATGTGGCCAAGCTCCCTGACAACGAGTCCGGTTTTGTAAAGGCCTACCCCAGCAACGGCTGGTTCAAGAGTCTGGAGAGCCTAGTGCATTTCTATAATACGTCGGATGTTGGCAGTAGTGGTGTTCCACTCTGTGATGATGAGGTTGTAACCGAAGCGCAAGCGATGGGTGAGGAGGATGGTCTTCCTGCCTGCTGGCCTGCTCCCGGTAATACCAATGCGGTATCTATTGGCGGGCTGACGGGTAACCTGGGGCTCAGCACCTGTGACGAGGAGACGATCGTCGCCTACCTGAAAACCTTCAGTGATCAGCGCATTGTTGAGCTTCCGGCACCAAATAAGAAATCCAAGTAGTAAGCGGCTATGGAACTGTACCGTGACCAGAAAAACAGCCTAAAGATGGTGTTAAAAAAAGGCCTCTAACGAGGCCTTTTTACATGGTCGATAACCGTCAGATTCAGGCTACGGTGACCTTGGCAAATTTACGCTTGCCGACCTGGTAGACCGCTTCGCCGGCCGGTACCACCAGCTTGCCGTCTTCCAGCTTGTCGCCGTCAATCTTGACCGCGCCCTGCTTGATCATGCGCAGCGCTTCCGAGGTCGAACCCACCAGGCCGGCGTCTTTCAGCAGGTTGGCGATGGCGATGCCCTCGGCACCGGCGTTCAGGGTCACTTCCGGCAGGTCATCGGGAATAGCGTTTTTCTGGAAACGCTGCACGAAGTCCTGATGGGCCTGCTCGGCCGCCGCTTCATTGTGATAGCGACTGATGATCTCCTTGGCCAGCAAGATCTTGATGTCGCGCGGGTTGGCGCCCTCAAGAACCTCTTGCTTGAGGCCGGCCAGCTCATCCAGGCTGCGACTGGACAGCAGCTCGAAATAACGCCACATCAGCTCGTCGGACAGGGACATAATCTTGCCGAACATCTCGCCTGGTGCCTCATCTACACCGATATAGTTACCGGCCGACTTGGACATCTTCTTGACGCCGTCCAGGCCTTCCAGCAACGGCATGGTCAGCACCACCTGGGGTGACTGGCCGGCGTCTTTCTGCAGCTCGCGGCCCATCAGCAGGTTGAACTTCTGATCGGTGCCGCCCAGCTCGATATCGGCCTTGAGTGCTACCGAGTCGTAACCCTGCAGCAGCGGATACATGAATTCATGGATGGCGATGGACTGACCGGAACCATAACGCTTCTTGAAGTCGTCCCGTTCCAGCATGCGGGCCACGGTCAGCTTGGATGCCAGCTTGATCATGCCGGTCGCACCCAGCTCGCCGAGCCAGCTGGAGTTATAGACTATCCGGGTTTTTTCCGCGTCCAGTACCTTGAACGCCTGCTCCGCGTAGGTTTTGGCGTTGTCGGCAACCTGCTCGGGGGTCAGCGGCGGACGGGTACTGTTCTTGCCGCTCGGGTCGCCCACCTGGGCGGTAAAATCACCGATCAGCAGCAGAACCTCGTGGCCCAGATCCTGAAACTGGCGCAGCTTGTTGAGGATCACCGTGTGTCCCAGATGAATATCTGGCGCGGTGGGATCCATGCCCAGCTTCACCCGCAGGGGGCGGCCTTCCTTTAATTTGGCAACCAGCTCTTCTTCAACCAGTATCTCTTCGGCACCACGCTTTATTTCCGCTAACGCCGCTTCCAGCTGGGACATGACGACTCTACTCCTGTGCTGTGCACCTGAATGGCTGTTCCGAATACTGCCTGCTACTCGGAACAACGATTTGGATGACCCAAACAAAATAAGGGAAGCATATTACTGGAATGGCGGATAAATTGGAAAGGCTGTAAAATCCGGACTTGATTCAGGGAAGAGTATCGCATGCCCGTTATTTACAGACTCAAGTCATTACCCCGTGGTCATAAAGTTGCCCTCGGACTGTTGAGCGCCGCCATGGTGGTGCTGATCATGATGCCAACAGAGCCGGCTGTGGCCAGCCGCGATCGGTCCGATATTCCTCTATCTAATGCATTGCAGGACAAACGTCAGCCACTCGAGATGGAGGTGGAAGACCTGCCGGTGGTCGACGATCATCTGCCCGTACGAGAGCAGATGGTCAAGGTCAGTCGGGGCGATACCCTGTCATCGATCTTTGCCCGTCAGGGACTGTCTTCCGCCCTGTTGCACGATATCAGCCAGCTGGGCGCCCACGCCGAGTTACTGCGAAAAATCCATCCCGAAGAGCGCCTGACCTTTTCCTTCGACAGGAAAGGACATTTTGCCGGCCTCAGTTATCCGCTGGATGCAGCGCGCACCCTCGACATCCGCCAGAGCGGAACCGAGCTTCGCAGCCGTATCATCAGCGTCAAACTGGAGCATCGCACCCAGTACGCTCAGGCCTCGATCAGCTCCAACTTCTGGGGGGCTGGCGTCAGTGCCGGTTTGAGTCCGGGGAAAATCATGAGCCTGGCCGCCATGTTCGCCTGGGATCTGGACTTTGGCCTCGACATTCGTGCCGGCGATCACTTTGCCGTGCTGTACGACCAGCGCTACAAGGACGGTATTCTGGTCGACACCGGCCACATACTGGCTGCCGAGTTTATCAATCAGGGCAAGGTATACCGGGCGGTACGGCACGATGATGGCAATTACTATTCGCCCGAGGGCCGGGCCATGCGCAAAAGCTTTCTGCGCGCACCGGTCAACTTCTCCCACATCAGCTCCAACTTCAACCCTCGCCGTTTGCACCCGGTTACCGGCCAGGTCAAGCCGCACCGCGGCATCGACTACGCGGCCCGCACTGGCACCCCAGTGGTCGCCGCCGGTAGCGGCGTGGTGGTGGAATCCGGCTACAGTCGGTTCAATGGCAATTACGTGGTGATCCGCCACGACCGCACCTACCTCACCAAATACCTGCACCTACATCAGCGCATGGTGAAGAAAGGGGAAAAGGTCAAGCAGGAACAGCAGATCGGCACCGTGGGCGCCACCGGCCGGGTCACCGGCCCTCATCTGCATTACGAGTTTCTGGTCAACGGGGTACACAAGGATCCCAAGAGCGTGGATTTGCCCCAAGCCGCCTTTCTGTCTCGGAGCGAGCTGGCCAGATTTCGCCCCAAGGCAGACAAGCTGCTGGCGCAGCTGAGCAAGGTCAGTGAGGTGATGCTGGCCAATAACTGAAGCCGGGAGCAGGCTCCGCCAGCACTTAGCGGGCGCTAAACCCCGTCAGTATGGCCAGTCGTTGCCGCCACTCATCGGCAACCGACTCGGGCTCCTCGTAAGCTTGTGCCGGATGCTTGCCCCATATGGGATCCGGCCAGGCGGCGTCGCTGGTAAAACGGGCCACATGATGCAGGTGCAACTGAGGCACCATGTTGCCGAGGGCGGCCACATTGATTTTGTCTGCCGCCAACTCGGTTTCCATCAGGCGAGCCAGGGCGCAGGACTCACGCATCAGCTGCTGCTGCTCTTCTTCGTTCAACCAGTGGGTCTCACGAATATCGGCTCGCTTCGGCACCAGTATCAACCAGGGATATTGGCTGTCTCTGGCCAGTAACACCAGGCTCAGCGGCAGCTCTCCCAGAATGATGGTATCTGCCAACAGCCGAGGGTGTAGCTGAAATTGGCTCACTTGTCCGCCCCGAAATGACGACGCAGGTAGGCGATAATATCGGCGGATTCATACAGCCAGAAATACTGGCCCGGCTCCGGTTCGATGCGCAGGCAAGGCACCATGCGCTGACCACCACCGGCCATCAGCGCCTGCAGGTGCTCCGGTTCATTGGTGTCGCATTCACGGATGTCGAGCTCCAGCTCGCCGATCACCATCTTGACCCGCTCGCAATAAGGGCACCAGGCTCGCTGATAAAACGCCAGCTTGTCGACGGAATCCACCACAGGTGCAGGTTCGTTTTCGGCTCCCTTGAGCCAGTCAAACAGGGACATAAGCCACCTTATTCTCGGTTAAACGCTGAAAGATGAGCCGCAGCCACAGGTACTGGTAGCATTGGGGTTGGTCACCAGAAAACGGGAACCTTCCAGGCCGTCGATATAATCGACGGTACCGCCAATCAGGTACTGCAGGCTCATACC
Source organism: Oceanisphaera arctica (assembly GCF_002936955.1). Taxonomy (GTDB): domain Bacteria; phylum Pseudomonadota; class Gammaproteobacteria; order Enterobacterales; family Aeromonadaceae; genus Oceanimonas; species Oceanimonas arctica. The sequence continues at coordinate 31,768 of NZ_MPZM01000029.1, forward strand.
GTCCACCACCATGATGACGCCGTTCTTTTCGATCACAGTGTCGCCGTCGTTGGTTTTTTCATCGAAGGTAAAGCCGTACTGAAAGCCGGAGCAACCACCACCGGTGATATAGACTCGCAGGCGCAGATCGGGATTTTCTTCTTCGCTGATTAAGGCCTGAATTTTATTGGCTGCCGCATCGCTCATCTGGATCGGCAAAGGGATTGCATCGCTCATCACTACCTCTTGGATTAGTTATCAACCAAAATTATCTAATACCCGAGTAAACAGTTCAAGTATTGTCCGGGGTGGGCCAGTTGAGACTCAGGGTTCGCGCAGGCCTGCGGTCCAGCTCCAGCTGTAGTTCCAGGGTCTGCGCCCGGCTACCGACCGGTAACTGCAACTGGCCGGTCAGCACCTGAAAATGGCGAAAATCCAGGGTAACCGGCGCCACACCCAGGATTTCTTCATTAAATACCACCGGCTGACCATCCTGCAGGGCTCGGATTTTCAACCGAGCCTGACCGGTGACTCTGTTACCTGTGTTGGTGGGTTGGAGCAACACCAAGCGGTAAGAAAAGAGCCCCGGCTCCGCCAGCGTGGTGATATCTTCCTGGGCCAGCAGCAACTCGGCCCCACCATCCGGCGCCAGCACCTGCCGGTAAAGCGCCAGCTGCTGCGCCTGCTCCGCCAGTTGTCGCGACTGCTGCTCCAGCTGGGCCAACTGACTGCTCTCGGCGCTTAACAGAGTCTGCAGATCGACCCGCAGCGCCAGCAGTTCCTGCCGACTGCGCTCCGCCTGTTGCCGATGCTGCTCGAGCAGGCGAGCCTGCTCCTGATAACGCAGCCCAAGATAACCGGCAACGGCCAGCAGCAGGCTGGCTATCAAGGATACCACCATTAAACGACGACCGAGCGACTGGTGCACAATAGACTCCTGATAACGATAGCGGCTGGTGTGCCGACAATAGCGGCGAATTGTGCCAAAGCCATGAGTCCGGCGCCAGCAGCAAAGCCCCATTCAAGGTCAGTCTGCTTTTTGCTATAGTCTGGCCACCTTGGCCGCAAGCGCCGCCTATGACCCTATTCAAAGGATACTGATATGTCCAAGTCTGACGATTTATTTTCCCAGGCCCGCCGCTTTATTCCCGGTGGCGTGAACTCTCCGGTACGCGCCTTTAACGGCGTAGGTGGCACGCCGCGCTTTATCGAGCGCGCCGACGGCGCCTATATCTTCGATGTGGACGGCCAGTCCTATGTGGATTACATCGGATCCTGGGGCCCGATGATCCTGGGCCACAACGCCAAAGTGGTACGTGAGGCAGTACTGGAAGCGGTAGAGCGGGGACTGAGCTACGGAGCCCCCACCGGGGTGGAAGTGACCATGGCAGAAAAGGTCAACCAACTGGTACCCTCTATGGAGCAGGTACGCATGGTCAACTCCGGCACCGAAGCCACCATGAGCGCCATCCGTCTGGCCCGTGGCTTTACCGGTCGCGACAAGATCCTGAAGTTTGAAGGCTGCTACCATGGTCACGCCGACTGCCTGCTGGTCAAGGCCGGATCCGGCGCCCTCACCCTGGGACAACCCAACTCGCCGGGCGTGCCTGCCGACTTTGCCAAGCATACCCTGACCGCCACCTTCAACGATCTGGACTCGGTCAAGGCGGCCTTCGAAGCGGCCCCCGCCGACATCGCCTGTATCATCGTCGAGCCTATCGCCGGCAACATGAACTGCATTCCCCCTGTACCCGGCTTCCTCGAAGGCCTGCGTACCATTTGTGACCAGTACGGCGCCCTGCTGATTTTCGATGAAGTGATGTGCGGTTTCCGCGCTTCCCTTGGCGGCGCTCAGCTGCGTTTCGGCGTCAAGCCGGATCTGACCACTCTCGGCAAAATCATCGGTGGCGGCATGCCGGTGGGCGCCTTCGGCGGTCGCCGCGACGTGATGGAACATCTGGCCCCGACCGGTCCGGTTTATCAGGCGGGTACTCTCTCAGGTAACCCGGTGGCCATGGCCGCCGGTCTTGCGACCCTGAATGCCATCAGTGCGCCGGGTGTCTACGAACAGCTGGAACAGACCACCAAAGCCCTGGTAGACGGCCTGCAGGCCGCCGCCGACAAGCACGGTATTCCCTTCACTACCACCCAGGTAGGCGCCATGTTCGGTTTCTTCTTCACCGAAGAAAAGAACATCAGCAGCTATGAGCAGGTGACTCGCTGTGACCTCGAGGCTTTCAAGCGCTTCTTCCATCTGATGCTGGAAGAAGGTGTCTACCTGGCGCCCAGCGCCTTCGAAGCGGGCTTCATGTCTCTGGCCCACGGTGAGCAGGAAATCGCCCATACTCTGGCTGCCGCCGACAAGGCCTTCGCCATCATGAAAGGCTAAACAGCCTACTCCGGCCGCTGGATCTCCACCAGCGGCCCTTCCAGCAACTCCACGCTGTTACCATCCGGATCCACAATAAAGACATAACGCAAACAGGTCTGTCCCGTTACCGGCGACGGTTTTTCCGCCAGTACGCCGGCACCGTGCAGGGCACTCAGCGCCTGATCAAGGTCATCGACCTGCAAGGCAAAATGACGCAGCCCCAGCCGATAACCTGTGGCCCAGGGCGGCAAGGAAGACAGCTCATCTTCATCATCGGGACGAAAACAGTAAAGCTCAAGCAAGGCCTGGCCCAGTCGTAGATGGCAAATCTGCAGCTGGCCTGCATCATCCTGCCAACGATAAACCGACTCGAACCCCAACCCCTTGTAGAAGCCTTCAGAAACAGACAGGTCATGCACACTCAGGGTGACATGATGAAAAGAAAACATGAGCAGTTCCTCCATCTACATACTATTGAGCATATACGGAGATGGAGGCTTTCACCTTTCTATGACCGAAGTAACGGGAAGTACGTGAGGCGTGGGATGCACCTCCCCCTTCACGCCTCACCCCTTACGTGATCTGTCAGCGGGCGAAGTTGAAGATATCCTTCAGCCAGTCACCAATCTGCTCACCGGCAGCAGGCAGCGTCGGCGAGCTCGGTCGACAACCCCGGATCCCCGGCAAATCGGCGGCCTTGGCCGGCAACAATCGGGTCTGCTCACAGCGGGGATCGGCCGGCATGCCATCGCTGACTGCGAAGTTGACCTGATCGATGCCGGCAGGCGCCGTCAGCTCCAGCGAGTCGACACCCCGCCCATCCAGATAACGACTGTATACCCGAAGGGCACCGCTGGATCCGGTCAGACCGGTCACGCCGTTGTCGTCACGGCCCACCCAGACACTGACCAGCTCTTCGTTATCCAGACCCGCATACCAGGTATCCCGCAGATCGTTGGTGGTACCGGTCTTGCCCGCCATCACCCGGTTGGGGAATCGCGCCGCCAGATGGGCGGCAGTACCACCGCCCACCACCTTGGTCATGCCATAGAGCGCCAGATAACCGGCTTCCGGCTCCAGTACTCGCACCGCCTTGGCGCCGTGTTGATACAGCAGCTCACCCTGCTCATCCTGAATGGCGCGAATCGACGTCAGCTGCTGATAGAGCCCCTGATTGGCCAGGGTCAGGTACATCTGATTGACCTCGAACGGGGTCAACTCCAGGGTACCGAGCATCAGCGACGGATAGGCGGGGATCGGCTGCTGCACCCCCATCCGCTTAAGGCCGTCGATCACCTTGTCCAGTCCAATGGCCATGCCGAGATTCACCGTCGGCACGTTCAACGACTTGGCCAGGGCATCGACCAGCATTACCTGACCCCGGAACTGGCGATCGTAGTTGTTGGGGCGCCACACCTGGCCCGAATCACTGCGCAGGCTGATCGGCTCATCCTTGATCGCACTGCCCAGGGTATAACCGTTGGCCAGGGCTTCTGCATACACGGGCGGCTTGATCAGCGAGCCGATGGGCCGACGTGCCGACAGCGCCCGGTTGAAGCCGGCAAAGCTGGGATCCGCGCCACCGACCACGGCACTGACTTCTCCCTTACGCCAGTTGGTCACCACCATAGCCGCTTCCAGATCCGACTTTTTGGTATTGGCCCGCAGCTGCTTCAGCTGCTCTACCACCGCCTGCTCGGCGCTGTGCTGGGCAATGGGATCCAGGCTGCTGAAAATCTTGAGGCCGTTCTGACGCAGAAAATCGGCGCCGAACCGCTCCTTCAGTTCCTGACGCAGCAGGCCCATGAAGCCAGGCGTCCGACCGTAGCCCATGCGGCCCCGCTCAATCAGCTGCAGCGGCGTGCTGCTGGCCCGCTCATAGGTCTGCCGATCGATATGGCCTTCGTTGGCCAGTAACCGCAGTACCAGATCGCGCCGCTCCTGTGCCCGTTCGGCATTACGCCAGGGATCGTAATAGGAGGGTCCTTTCACCAACGCCACCATCAGCGCAATCTGATCCGGATTCAGCTCGCTCAGCGGCAGGCCGAAATAGAAATAGCTGGCCAGACCAAAGCCATAGACACCTTGGGCACCGTTCTGTCCGAGATAAACCTCGTTGAGGTAGGCTTCGAGGATCTCGTCCTTTTCATAGCGAAAGTCGATGATCAACGCCATGTAGGCTTCCTGGATCTTGCGCCACAGGCTGCGATCCTGGGTCAGGAAGAAGTTCTTGGCCAGCTGCTGGGTCAGGGTACTGCCGCCCTGCACGGTACGCCCGGCCTTGATGTTGACCACCAGGGCACGCAGTATCGCCAGCGGCGAGACGCCGTCGTGCTGATAGAAATCACGATCTTCGACCGTCAGCAAGGCGGTGACCAGCAAGGGGGGCACCTGATCCAGCCGCACCAGCAAGCGATCTTCCCGCTTTTCTACGTTGAGCCGATCGAGCAACACAGGATCCATGCGGGCATACCCCAGTTCCCGGCCGTTGCTCGGATTCTGCATCCGCTTCAGCCGCAGCCCTTCGAAGGTCAGCAGGATGGAACGGGCCGCCTCGGCACCGTCGGAAAAATTGAAGGCCCGGCGATGAATTTCGATGCGGCTGTTGGTCACCGAATATTCACCGGGCCGACCGGGGCTGGCTACCTTGCGGTAGTTGAGTAGCTGCAGCTCCCGCAGCATCTGTGCATGGGACAGCTTCTGTCCCGGAAACAGCTCCAGCGGCCGGCTATAGACCAGCGCCGGCAGCGCCCACTTCTGGCCCTCGAAACGCTCCTTTACCTGGCCGTCCAGATAGATGCCGAAGATGCCCATCAGCACGGCACCCACCAGCGCCAGCTTGAACAGCAGGCCCCACCATGAACGACGCTGTTTCACGGGCTTTTTTCTCGATTTTCGGGTCTGTTTTTTTGCCATAATCAGTGCTTCATATGCCTCTTGGTGTGCCGGGTCGGCGCCGTATTCGCGGGATCATCCGGCCACACGTGTTTGGGATAACGTCCCTTCATCTCTTTCTTTACATCCAGATAGGAGCCGGCCCAGAAGGCGGCCAGATCCCGGGTAATCTGTAACGGTCGCCGGGCCGGAGACAATAGCTCCAGCACCAGCGCAACCCGGCCGCGCGCCAGCTCTGGCGTAGCAGACTGGCCGAACATTTCCTGCAGTCGTACCGGCAGCACGGGATCCTCGTCTTCCCGATAGCGAAGACTGACCCGGGTACCTGTGGCCAGCTCGATAGCCGCTGGTAGCAGGGTATCCAGCAATTGCCGTTGTGACCAGTCCAGCCGGCTCTTGAAAATACCGACCCAATCGAGCCTGGACAGTTCTTCCCATCGTCCCAGCCCCGTCAGATAAGGCAGTAGCCAGTATTCTGCCTCGGCCAGCCAGCGACTTTCGTCACAGGGTTCGAAGCCGCAATCGGCCAGTTTTTGTCCGGCCAGCTTCAATCTGAGCCAATATTGCTGGCTTGCCTCATCCAGTGGTAAGGCCGACCAGCCGCGTCGTACCAGCTCCTCCAGCAGACAACGTGCCCGCTGCTCGGGGCTTATCTTGCTCAACGGCGAGCGCTGCAATATCAGGCCGCCGAAGCACCACTGACGTTCGGCCCGCACCCGGTTGGCGTCGTTATCCCACTCCAGCTGCTCCCGCTCACCGAACCGTTCGGGCACAAACTGCTGCAATTGCTCCAGGCTGACCGGCTCCGCCGCCTGGATAAAGACACCGCGATCGCCCCGCCCCAGCGCCGCCATCGCCAGCATCGGCTTGCCGAGCAGCGGGCTGCCCTGAGGCAGGTCTGCACTCAGGCCACCGGCCAGACCATAGCGGCTCTGCTGACGCAGCAGGCCAACCCATTCGGATCTGGCGTTGGCCAGCAAGGGCCCCAGATACTGGCCCGCCGGCGCACTTTCGTCCTGTTTCAGCCGTTTGAACCAACGCCGGGCCGCCGGTTTCAGCCGTCCCT
>NZ_MPZM01000030.1 GCF_002936955.1 Oceanisphaera arctica
GTGGTACTGCAGAGCATCCCCATGTTCCTCGGGATCCATCCTTGGCCTGCAGTGACACCCCCTCCCAGCCTCCCCCAGGGGCTAAGCCGCCGACATGCCTGCAGCCCCGCTGTCAGGGGGAGGAGCAGTTCTGCGCCAGTTCCAACAGCCCTGCGTTATTCGCCGGTATTACCCTGCTACGCAGAGCCTGCCAGCTAAAGCGGCAGCTACAAAAAACACAAACCTACACGCCCTTTGTAGGCACCACTTCAGTGGGGCGATCGTACAGCAATCAGCAAACCCTCCCGACTGACACCGGGCCTACAGAGGGCGCTTTTTGCAGGCACCCATTTATGTGGCGCAAATCCACAGACGAATCGAAATCGGTAGGCATAGCGCCATACCGGTTCCCTCCCCTTAACCCCGCACCAGCAGAATAACAGCGGGGTGCAACGCAAGGGGAGGGTTAGGGAGGGGTTACTGCAGAATATTCACATGCTCCGCTGGCTCGATATGTTGGGATTCGTGCCTCATCCCAACCTACGCACTGCTTCAGCTCCGCGGCTTGTTTTTTGGCGTCCCGCTTGCGCGCTACCAGCCAGCTGAAGCAGGCTTCTACAGGGTTTCGTGGTTCTTTGGTATACTCGGCGACAGCCATACCAGACATAAAACAGGTCGCCATGCCCTCTCCCGAACTGGTCTTTATCCCCGCCATCACCCAAATTGATGCCAACCACTGGGATGCGCTGTTTACCGACGGCTACCCCTTTACCCGCCACGGCTTTTTGCGGGCGCTGGAGCAAGGCGGAAGCCTGGGCAAAGACACCGGCTGGCTGGTGCAGCATGCCTGCCTGTATCAGGAAGAACGGCTGATAGCCGCCATGCCCTGCTACATCAAGACCCACTCCTATGGCGAATACCTGTTCGACTGGGCCTTTGCCGAGGCCTACCAGCGCCACCAGCTGGCCTACTACCCCAAACTGGTCTGCGCCATCCCCTTTACCCCCGCCACCGGTCCCAGGCTGGGGCTGGTACCCGGTTATCAGCCGGCACAGGTCATGCCCTGGTTTGAGCAGGGCCTGCTTGCCCTGAGCGAAAAAATCGGCGCCAGCGGCTACCAGTGCCTGTTCTGCGAGTCCGGGCTGGGAGAGGCATTACAAAGCCAGGGTTGGCAACCGCGGGTCAATGTGCAGTTTCACTGGCTGAACCGGGGCTATCGCCATATGGACGATTTTCTCGCCCGCTTCAGCTCCCGCAAGCGCAAGAACCTGCTGAAGGAGCGGGCCCGGGTGCAAAACAGCGGCATCCGTTTTACCACCCTGAGCGGCGATGCAATCACCCCGGAAGTCTGGCAACAGTTCTACCGCTTCTACCGGCGCACCTACCAGAAACGGGCCGGTCACAACGGCTACCTGACCCAGAAAACCCTGCTGTTGTGGGGCCAATACTGCCGGGATCAATGCGTGCTGTTTGCCGCCTGGCAAGATCAGACCATGGTGGCCGGTGCCCTGTGCTTTCGCTCACATAACACCCTCTATGGCCGTTACTGGGGCTGCGAACAGGAACTGGAGTTTCTGCACTTCGAAGCCTGCTATTACCAGGGCATTGAATACTGTATTGAGCATGGGCTGGCCCGCTTCGACGCCGGGGCCCAGGGCGAGCACAAGCTGCAACGCGGCTTTGAGCCCCGCCTCTGCTACGGCTACTTCAAGCTGTTCGAGCGGGGCTTCAATGACGCCATTGCCGACTACTGCCGGCGAGAAGAAGAGCAGATGCACCATTATCAGGCACAATGCCGGCAACAGTTGCCGTTCAAGAATGAGGGATAGGGAATGGGGAATGGGGAATGGGGAATAGCAGGACCTGCCAGCTAAAGCGGCAGCTACAAGTGACTTGGACCTTGTAGGGTCGATTTCAATCGACCAAGGGGCCCGGCACAGGATCACAACTTCTACAGGGTTCCGTGGTTTTTTGTAGGCACTGCTTCAGCTGCGCGTTTTTTGACGTACCGCTTGCGCACTACCAGCCAGCTAAAGCAGGCTTCTACAGAGTGCCGTGGTTTTTTGTAGGCACTGCTTTAGCTGTGCAATGTCGCGTAGCAGCATTCTGATATTTGGTCATCATTGCAGTTTTACTGCGGAAAACCAGCCAGCTAAAGCAGGCTTCTACAGAGTGCGGTGTTGTAAGCGCATACTTGTTCGCACGGTTTGGTGCTCTATGCCTGGATCCGCCGAATACGGGGAATCGGGGATGATAAGTAACACCCCATACCTGATGTGGAATCTGGAGCTGGTTTACCTTTCTCGTCCCCCTCGCGAAGGCGGGGATCCAGTATTTTACAGGCGACTCTGCAGTATCAGGAGGATAAAGGGATCTGCTCCACCGACCATCACATGACAGAACGTCATGTGCTGAGCGTCACAAGGAAGTGCTTGAAGCGAGTCGGAGGAGCGGGCCCTTTGTCCGACGTTTACACAGAGTTAAACACCAGCAGCCGGTTGTTCGCGGGCATGGCATGATCCGCCTGCAAGGTCAGCCCATGCTGCCCGGCCAGCGCGGTAACATCCTCAATATTCCGTATCCCCATATGGGGATTCTGGCTCTGCAGCATGGCGTCAAAGGCTCGGTTGCTCGAGCTGGTAAAACGACCTTCATAGTTGAAGGGGCCATAGATACAAACCGCCGCCCCCGGCGCCAGCACCCTTTCCAAGCCGGCGAACATGGCCTTAACCTCGGGCCAGGCCATGATATGCAGGGTGTTGGCGGTAAATACCCCCCGATACTGCCCGACCGGCCAGCGCGGCTGGGTAACCTCCAGCACCAGCGGCGGCAGCAGGTTGGGCAACGCGGCCTCGGCAAACCAAAGCGACATACCGGGAATATTCTCGGCCCTGTCACTCGGCTGCCACTGCAGATGGGGCAGGCCTTCGGCAAAAAACACACCGTGCTGGCCGGTGCCGCTGCCGATCTCCAGCACTGTGCCCGGCCGGTCAAACACCCGCGCCAGCACCGCCAGAATCGGCCGCTTGTTGTTTTCGCAGGCCAGAGAAAAAGGCTTGTCGATCATCAAGATGTTTCCTTCACACAAAAACATTCGCTCAATCAAAATACCAATTCTGGTAATAGGTCGCACTGCCCACCGGCTGGGTCAGCTGCCGGTATACCCTGGGTGCCTCCCCTGCCGCCAGCTTTGTTTTGACGTTCTCCAATGCCTCAACAGAAAACTGCCGGTCATGCGGATATTCCAGCCGCAGCCGCCCGGCCAGGGCTTGCGCGTCTTGCTCCCGGCCCAGGGCCAACAAGGCGACCAGATGATTGTGCAGCAAGCTCCCCCTCGGCAAACGGGCAATCACCGGCGTCGACCAGGCCAGATAGGCCTTCAGCCTTTCCTCGTCTCCTGCCGCCAGTGCTGCGGCCAGCACGGCACTGTGCTGATACAGTTCACGTCTGTCTTGCCAAAACCAAGGGTTCCACACCGCCGTTAACCGGGTGTTGTCACTAAACCGCTCACGTTCAAAATGGGTCAGTTGATAGCCGGTTTGCAGCCCGCTGGCCATATATAACATGGTCCCAAACCCCGCCAGCAACAATAAAGATCGCCCGGGCCAGACCGGAAAACGATAGCGTATTCGACCCCGACCATGTTCGCTGTCGAAAAACCACAGCACCACCAGCAGCCATAGCCAGTGCACGCTGGAATGACCAAACGGATATTCCGACATCAAATGGCCCAGCAAGGGCAAACACAGGGCCACCAGCGCCAGCCGCTCACTCCAGGGCAAATGGCGAAGCAAAAAATACAGCCCCCAGGCCCAAAACAGCCAGGCCAGCAAGGTCACCGCCCCGCCTTCTGCCAGCCACAGCAACACTTCGTTATGGGGGTGATGCAAACCGTCGGGCATCTGTGGCACAGTCCCGGTAGTGATAAGTAAACGGGCCGCCTCGGCATAATAGGCCGGTTCAAAGCCACCGTAGCCCACGCCCAGCCAAAAATGATTAACAATCACCCCCAGGGTAGTAGCCCAGATCTCGTAACGAACGCCCAGCTCGCCATAGACCTCCAGCATCCGCCGGGGCAGATCCGACTGCAGCAACACCACCAGTCCGATACTCAGCCCGAAGATCACCATCGCCAGCAGCAACCAACGCTGCGGCCGGGTGATCAGCCTCAGCCAGCACACGGGAAAAAGCAGCAACAAGCCTGCCAGCAGGCTAAATAACCCGGCCCGGCTTTGCAGTAACAGCACCAGCACTATGCCCATTACGGCCACCGACACGCACCACAGCCACATCAGCCACCTGGCCCGCCCTGCCCGTACCACCACCAGCAGATACAAGGCCAGCAATACTCCAGAGCCGGCAAAACTCGACATCACATTACGCTGCATGAAAATACCGTAAGGCAGCCGTACCCGGGTATTAAACCGAAACCAGTTGTCCGCCGGCAGTGCAAAAAACTGCACCAAACCGAACAGCATCTGCACAGTCGCCAGCCCCAGCAACAGGCACAGCAACCGGCGCCGCTGCGAGGCATTAAACCGGCACTGCTGCAGTACCAGATAAAACAGCACGCCACCGCTCAGGCCCAGCAGGCGTGGCAAGGCCTGCATCCGGGTTGGCTCGGCGTGAGCATAAAAAAAAGGCAGCCATAACATGGCTGCCCCCAGCAACAGATACCACCAAAAACCGGACGTCACCAGCACCGGCTGCAGCGCAAAGGCACCGGCCGCCAGCATGGCCCCGATAAACAACCAGGTAATGGCATTAAAGGGCAAGTCCAGCCCGGCCCCGCCCAGATGATGAATAAAAACATGCTGGCCAAACAGGCACAGCAGGCCAAACAAGACCAACACCCAGCGAGCAGGATCAACCGCTAACACACGCATAAGCACCTTAAAAAATGGGGAATGGGGAATGGGGAATGGGGAATGGGGAATGGGGAATGGGGAATGATTTTGCAGGCGCCCATTTATGCGGCGCAAACCCACAGGCGAATCGAAATCAGCAGGCATGGCGCCATGCAGTCCCCTCCCCTTTAACCTCGCAGCAACAGAACCGGCCGGGGGTTACCAATCCCAATTCCCCAATCCCCATTCCCTCTTTTACTTGGCCCCAAACCCGGTAAAAATGGTCCTGATGGTCTTCAACACAATCAACACATCCAGCCACAACGAAAAATGCTTGATGTAATAAAAATCATGCTGAATTTTCACTCTAGTGTCATCGGCATCGCTGGCATAACCCTGCACCACCTGTGCCCAACCGGTAATGCCCGGCTTGACCACATGGCGATAAATATAGAACGGAATTTCCTGATCAAACTTTTCTACAAAAGTACGCTGCTCAGGTCGGGGGCCTATCAGGCTCATGTCCCCCAGTAACACATTAAAAAACTGAGGAAACTCATCCAGCCGAGTTTTTCGAATAATTTTACCAACCCGGGTTATCCGCATGTCGTTAGATTGGGCCAACTGAGCACCGGCAACCTCCGAGTCTTTACACATGCTGCGGAATTTGTAGATTTTGAAGTCCCGATTACCCTGCCCTACACGATTCTGTATAAACAAAGCCGGACCAGGGCTATCCAGCTTAACCGCAATGGCAGTCAGCAACATAACAGGTAAGGTAACAGGTGCAGTGATCACTACCGCCGAAATATCAAGCAAACGCTTGAAGGCAGAATACAGTACCGGCGGCTGCAAAGAACCAAACTCGTTCTCCGACAGGTGATTAATTTTTACCCGCCCGGTCAGTGACTCCATCAGCTGCTTGTAGTGATAAACTGGCACCCCGGCCAAGGTGCAGCGAGCCAGAAAGCGCTGCCACTCTTCCGGGATCTCCGCATGCAGATCGGCGGCGATGGCATCTACCCGCGCACCATTCAAGGTTGGTGAACTTAACTTGAACCACTCCACCCCCTCTGCTTCATTCATAGTACTAGCCTTGCCCAGCGGCAGAAATGCTACTTTTTTGCGCATATGGCGCACAATAAAAAAGTAACTTGAAAAGCAAAAAAAGACATTAGCCACGGCGGTGTAAAAAATGTAATACACCGAATAATTCATCCGGAATACAAAAAACACCCCACCCAGAAATCCATACCAGACCAACACTGTAGGTAGAATATAATTGGCAGACTGGCAGCCCGGATAGCTCATTAACTGGCGCAGGGTGAAAAATGACCCCATAAATGCCAGGGCCACACCCAGTAGACTGTTCACCTTGGATAAATCTGGACGAATGTATCCTTCAACTTCCCATACCAACAGCCCTGGCAGTATAACGACCAGTAAAAAACCGATCAGAAAACGGCTTGGCCAACCAACCAGCAATCGCTCGTGCCAGCGATAGTGTCTCTTCGTTATTATTGCGTCCATAATCTGTTTATTCCTGTTCACTATTAAAACTTTAAGATATCAGATGCACTACGCAACCAGGGAAAGACTACTAAATCCCCAGTCCTGCCAAAACTTGCGAAAGGTAGGCGTTGTTGCGGCTCGCCCATTTCTGTTTCCGCTTGATGCCCAGGGCAAGATTACGAAAAACCGCGCCAAATAAGGGTTTTTCATGATTTTGCCCTGAACCATTTCCAATGGCATGAATGGCCAGCGAGCTGGATTCAATGACACCCTGAGTGGCATAGGCCAATGAAAGTATCCGCTTGGCATGCATATCCTGGCCGAAGATGTCATGTAGGTGTTCAGATATAGTATCGCGGGTGATCATGAGCTGCCGTGTCGCCGAGTTTGGTTCAAAGCGGGTAGTTTACCCGCCAAGCCGCGTCAGCTCTAGCTCATATGAGGGGATGGCTAAGGCTCAACCCACTTCGTCATGTCACCCTTCGCTACGTCTGTTGTTCAGTGGTGTTGATGATACTCATTCAAGAATTTATGGGTAAAGGGATGACTTAGGTTATGCCGTATTACTTCTCAAAACGAAAAATCAATGACCGACGAATAGCGGTCACTACGTAATACAGCCAATAATATAAACTAGAAAAAATGCCAATCTTAAGATGCTGGCGATATATTTTCCACTGCCAAATGGCGGCCTTAACCTTATTGGATGACAGAGAGTTTCCACCTCGTCGATAACGAGCCAACAGCCTCTGTACGCAGCACACCTTGTCCGTTCGCCTGATCAGCTCCAACCACATAATATAATCCTCATGGCCACAGCTCTTCTGAAAAATCTTGCCCAATCGTTGCTGATTGTAGATGCCAGTTAGATTTCCAACGCAATTCCCTCGAAGCATGGTAGAAAAATCTAACTTCTCGGGATAAGTCCGGACAGTAAATAATTTTTTTGGATCAGTATCGAAAACACCGTAATTAGAACAAACTATATCAAATCCATTTTCCAACCATACAAGCTGCTGCTGTAACTTATCTAACTCCCAAATGTCATCACTATCCAGAAAAGCTATATAAATCCCATTTGCCCGTTTTATTCCTACATTTCTCGCCTTAGCTACGCCACCATTTCTTTCTTGACGAATATATTCCAATCGAGGTTCACAGAAAGAATGAACAATCTCGGCAGTGTTATCACTGGATGCATCATCAATAATATACAAGCGCCAATGAGGATAGGATTGATATATAACAGATGCAATAGAATCTCTAATGGTTTCGGCTGAATTATATGCAGGCATAATGATTGAAATTTTTTCTAATAAACCAACATGAGAAATCATAAAAACTCTAGCTTTTTAGAAACAGAAATAGCATCCAACATTGAATCTTCTATAGAACAATATTTCCAATCACCGTATCGACCAACTGTATAAACCCCTACAGACTCTAGCTGTGATTTTATTTCCTCTTTCCTTATATGCAGCTGGCTATCAACATGAACATAAGCAGGATTCATCACTATAGAGCAATAAGATTGTAACTGATGAGTTTCGTCTATAATTCCAGCCTGCCGTAATCCTTGTAAAACTTTATCTAACGCACTCTGTTCATCAACAGTACTCTCGGGTGAACACCCAATTTCCACATAAAGACTTAGGCGTTCATGGTCCAATATATTATTATAGAAACCAACACGATAAAAATTGTATTTACCTTCAGGGAAGTAAGCCCAATGAACATCATCAAACTTGGATGACTTGTTAAAGCCAAGATTGAAAACTAACACTTTATTCCAAGAAAGTTTAGAAGTGAAATTCTGGTGAGATTTTTTATCTATTGATTCAAGAAGTAAATTGAGGGGCATTGTGTTTATTAAAAATTCATAAAAAATCTCTCTCTTATCAGTAACAACACATTTCCTCTCCACATCAACAGAGATAACTTTTTCATTCATAAGGATTTTGGAAGAAGGAATATCTTCTGCCAATGCGTCAACGAAAACCTTTGCACCATTTTTGGGATATAAAAAAGTAGCATTATAACTACCTTGATATTCTTTCTTAAAGCTTTTTATTATTTGTTCCAGGTTTGCATAGGGGAAGAAGCGACCCATAGCATCTTGATCTAGTTTATTTAGATCACAGGCATACAACTTCTCATTGTATGGCTTTAGAAACATCTCCGTTATTGAACGGCCAAACTTACCGTATAACATATCGAGAAATGATTCGTAATCTTCCTTTTCTTCTTTAAAAAACAGATCGTACAAACAATCAATAAAGTCCGACTTATCTAACTGATGGATGTTAGTTTGGAATGGGAAATCAATCACATTATCTTTATAAAAAATATTAGTGACCTTTTTTTTGTAAACTAATGAGTCATTTGATATTTTACCTTGGAAAAATTTTTTAATCTCATCGTTTGAGAAATGGAAGAAATGCCCAGCATAATCCCATATAAAACCATCTTGATGTATTGTTCTACAATACCCACCTAACTCTTTTTCTTTTTCTACAAGGAGGATATCCTTTTCCTTGTTCTCATTTGCAAACATAAGACCAGAAACACCGCCACCAATAATCAGGTGTTTACAGCGAACAGTATTCATCTATAATAATCCTCTTTAATAAATTTAAACGAGCCTTTAAACATAGTTTTCAAGAATGATGGGAAAGAGTATCTACAAGAGTATTCGCGGTATTTCTTACATGCGAAAAATACATTTAAAACCATCCCCTTAAACCCAAAAATACGAACAAAAGCAGCCCCTTTTGATGTTATTAGATGGTCATTAAAATCTGTACCGGAACTCTCAGGGGGGTGAATAACTACTGGAATAGGAAGATATAAGATTTTAAGGCCTTTTTTCATCGCATCGTGTAAAAAAATAATTTCATCATGAACACGATATTTACTTCCCAGACCAAAATTTGTATCTAATGATAACCCAACATCAACAATTCGGCGCCGTCTAAATGCAATTTCAATAGAAGCACAACGGAGTATTGAACGCCAATTATGCCATTTCTTTTTCTGTGGGTAGCCAGAGTTAAAAGGTTTCCCTTCTGTCGTGACTATCTGAAACGTAATAATATCAGCATCAGGGTGCTCTATAAATGCATTGACAACTATATCTTCCACATTATCGACATAACCAACATCATCATCAGAAATTAGACATATATCCCCAACAGAATTACTCAATGCCATATTTCTACTATTTGATGAGCCGCGTTCGACACAAGAAATCATCTTTACATTATTTATCTCTTCAACACATTCACGATCACCCTGATTAATTAATAGAACAGACGAAGCTGTATTTTTATAAGCCCAATCTATATCCGATATAGACTCTTTAAACATTGTTGCCATCAAGATTTGAAATGATTTCAACATCAACCTCCTTTATAAACATCAAATTCATTTACACGAGAAATCCCATACCTGTTAAAAACAAATGAAGGCAAGGATATAATTATTAAAGCCCATAGATATGAATCCCAAGATTGAAAGAAAAAAACAATATCAGTTGATGCCCGAACTAAAAAGCAAAACAATATAGAAAGAAGAACAATATCTTTTCTTTTCAATAAACTTACAATAGACCAGAGTAATGTAAAGACAATGACAAATGAAAAAAGAGCAAGATTACCGTACATTTTAATATAGCTATTATGAGGATTATCAGTTCCGTTGGCTAAATAGCTACAATGATTACTGTTAAACGCATCCAAACCAAAAACAAGATGCTTCACATCAAATATATCGGAATAACAATTTATTACATTTTCTCTACCGCTATCGGTAAGACTGCCAACTGCAAGCCTTTTTACAACCCCAAAGGATTCATACATATAGAAATATATTTCACTACTAAAAATCATTATAAAGAACGTGACAAAAAACAAAAGGAAGAATATAAAAAACCTCCCTACCATCTTGCTATTATAAAAAAACAAAGAAATAACCCCTAGAGTAACAATAGAAAATGAAATCACTCCTGAACGGCTATCACTTAAAACAACAACAACAAAAGAAATAAAAACTCCAACATACTTCAATCTATTACTAAGGGTGGAGATATAAAGAGAAAAAAATGAAAAAATTATTAATACTGAAATATAATTCCGACTGGAAAAATTAAACAGTTGCGTATTTAAATCCAACCCTAGGAACATTGCACGCCCACAATAAATAACAACACCAAAAAAAAACAACAATGAAGGTAACCTTAGCTGATGCCTATACAAAGACATCATAGCACCAAAAAAAGGCATTGAGATAGAAAAGGCTATATCGCCAAATTTATACTTCTCACTTATAATTGTGGTAATTACAGCAAAAAAGACAAGTGTAAATATGTAAAAATAAAACTTTACACTCATATATTTAAAAACAAAAAAAATGAAAAAACCCCAACAAGCATATTGAATAACTGAAAATAAATATTACCATCTCTCACATATAAAAATTGAGACAAGAAAAAAAAAGAAAACAAAACAACAGTAAATCTTTCATATTTTTTTGACATAGTAAAATTTTTATACATTTTTATCTCAACAAAGAACTTACAAGTTAAATATAAAAGCTGAAGCATAACAACAATTCAACTTTAAAATACAAGAAAAGATCAAACATACGCGGAAAGATTATAAAGCTATAAACCTTGGCTAGCCTGGTGAATTCATCCTAAGGGAAGCTGTAGTGGTCAGGGCAAGATTACGAAACCCCCAGGCCTGACAAGACTTTCGAAAGGTAGGCGTTGTTGCGGCTCGCCGTTCAGCGCATTGAAGGCCATGTGCCGAATAGCAGCGATGTTTTCTCCCGCCTGCTCCCGTCGAATACGGCATTCGTCTTCCCGCATGCCCACATCCAGCCGCCAGTGTAGCTGAGATTCGATAGACCAATGGGCTCTGCTTGCTTCCAACAACGCTTGGGCGTTTAACTTAGCCGAGCTGATGTAATAGCGAAGGGTGATGTCGGTTGCTGGTTTATCGCCTTCTTGGCGTATGCTCGCGACGATACCCATGGTCTTCAGCTCCGGCCATTCAAAGGCAAGATCACCCAGCACGGAGAGATCGTCATTGACCAGACATAATCTGGTTTCCCGTCGTCCATGCCCTTTATCCTGCGTGCTGTAGGTATCGCCTTCGTCGCTTTGCAGCATGTCCAGCCGGAAGTAATTATCAAATGCGGCCTCCAGGCTTGGCTGGTTGCTTTTGACCGACAGCAGGTAGTCTGCGTCTTTATCTATCACCTTTTTGGCAATCGCTCGCTGACAGCCCATGGCATCGATGGTGACCAGGCAACCTCTGATACTCAGCAGCTCCAACAACTCAGGGATGGCGGTGAGGTGAGTAGACCGAGGGAACCTCCCCCTCAGCCTCTCGCAAAACGGAACGTGAACCTCTCGATTCATTCCGCTTCCATCAAGCAAACCCTCTTGCAGATCCAAATCGCCAATGGGCGAATAAACCGGGACATCTCACTGATAGTTGATCAAATAACCCTATCGTTCGACGTTTGTGCCTCTTGAGCGTCTTGAATTTCCTTCTTGCCCAACGCACCAGAGTTTTATTCAGGTGTCGAAATACCGGATCGAGTGCTGAACGACGATATTGCCCGTAATAGCTTATCCAACCCTGCACGATCGGGTTTAACCATCGAGCCAGCTCTTCCAGGCTATAGTGACTTTTCTGTCTTACTTTCAGCTCTCTGATGGTCCGTCTCATGGCCTTCATCGCAGACAGGCTGACTGCCGGAGTAAAGCTGCTGAATAAACTGTTGTCTGAACGTCTTTGACACCGTCTCTGTCTGAAGGTGTACCCCAGAAAGTCGAAGCTTGTGCAAGGATGGTTTCCTTTTCGTCTGCCATCTTTGCAGTATACCAACTTCGTTTTCTCTGGATGCAGTTCAAGGCCACAGTCTTCAAACCGCTGCTTTATTGCTCTATGCAGTAATTCCGCTCTGCTTTTGGTGATGGCATGTACCAGACCATCATCCGCATATCGACACCACGGGTTATCAGGGAATTGCTTTTGCATCCACTTATCAAATACATAATGCAAGAACAAATTTGCCAGCAACGGACTGACGACACCGCCCTGCGGTGTTCCCTGATTGCGCTCGATGATGTTGCCATCATCTTGCTGTAATGGTGCGACTAACCACCGTTCGATATAGAAGATGATCCAGCTGAAATTCTGCCCCTGAGTCCGTTCACCAATGGCAACGTGTTTCTCAACGGCTTTCATCAGCAGGTCATGTCGTATGTTGTCAAAGAGCCCCTTGATGTCAAATTCCAGCACCCAGTCGTATTTCCAGCAGCGCTTTCGTGTTACGCCTATGGCCTGGATCGCTGACTTAGCCGGTCTGTATCCATAGGAGTCCTCAAGAAAACTCGGTTCTATCATTTGCTCAAGTCGTTCTTTGATCACCATTTGTGCGACCCGATCACCGACGGTGGGAATGCCCAATGTTCTCACGCCACCTGATTTCTTCGGTATGTTGACCGCTTTTACTGGTGGGGGAAAATAGGTACCCGATGACAGTCTGTTCCATATCTTGTACAGGTTGTTCTTGAGATCTTTCTCGAAGTCCTCAAGTGTTACACCATCAATACCCGCACCGCCTCGATTCGCTTTCACTTTTTCGAAGGCGGCGTACACATCCCATTTTGAGATTGCAAATGGTTTTGCCTGCGCATGCACCTTCCTCCTGCCACTGTGTGACAGTTGAGATGCCTGCTCAGGCTGCTTGACGCAACCCCTTCGCTCCACACTCATTACAAGCGCTTCCTCACTACTACGAGTTGCTCCGCCCCAGTATCATGCATCGGTACTCTCAGGCTTATCATTTCTGTGATTTGCCATTCTCCCTTAACATCATGATGACTGGTTCCCGTGGTTCCCATAAAGAGCCTGGTGTAAGGTCATGCCTACTTTACGCCGAACACCGCACACTCAGCATTCGGAATACGCCAGTGTGCTTGTCCCGAGGTAACGAAACGACCCCGGTTTTGATGTTGTTTGGAAGTTTACGACGCGTCCACATAGGTTCGGGGTTACTCATCTCCTTACACCCTACCTCGCCAGAATTTTCTTCTGATTTTCCTTCAACGCTTCCGACCATCACTCTTAATAACAGCCGCTTGAAGGTGGTTTAGAGCCGGCTTCCGACAGCAGACTCTGGAGGGCCTTCCTCCATCTCTTCATGAGCTTATGCTCATTCACTGACTGTTATCCTAACAAGCCAGCTTCAGTGCCCACGGCACACTCTCGTTGCTTTTCTCCGCCGTTTTCACCTGTCCCAGTACCACCTGATTGGCGGCACTGAAGGCACTCACCATGTGAATGGCTCCTTGCCGACGGCCCTTGTCATAAGTACCACGCAAGGTTTTGCCATCAATGGCCACCACCTCGCCTGCGGTCGCTTCATGGCAATTTCTCATCCAGGCTGAGAAGCTTTTTTGCAGCTGTTTACCCGAAATCATCCCCATCACACGAGCAATGGTATCGTGTACCGGCACACCATTTTCAAAATCGCCGTACTGGCGTAACCAATCGAGGTGATCGAGCCCGAAATCCTCGATCTCCTCCCAACCCTCGGCGCCACCGATGACGGCCACGATGGTAAGAAACAAGATATCAGAGAGCTTATGCTCGATTTTCCACTGTTGGCGAGGGTCACTGATGATGGAGAGATGATCCAAAAGGCTGAGTCCGTTCATGATGATAATCTGGCGTTGAAAAGACAGTATATGATCACAGCCAGATCTGATCGTCAAAGCGATCCTTCAACCAATCGGTTTTTCTTTAAAAAAGACGCCGCTTAAGGTACAAAGTGGCTGTTATTTTCAAAATCAAACCTCGCTGGAAGCCTTGCCACATAAGGGTTTTTCATGATCTTGCCCTGAGATCTATGTCAGTAGCTCAGAACCTTAACAACTAAAAATTTATGTGATGATTTCACATTATAAAAAACATTAACCGAACTCATGTTCGTCAATAATCGACTCCCAATCAGATACATAGTTAGCATTAAAAAATTTAAGCGGGATAAGCTGCTCAGATTTTCTTGCAATCGGCTCTCCATTTGCATGAATCCCGCTAGAACAAAGTGCAACGCAATAGTCAAACCGATGGGAAGTTAAGTAAAACCACAATTCAACAGGAAATAATGTCGGTAGTTTTGTTGTGTTGTCGAGTATATAATCTAACTCTTTAGGATGTTGTTTTATAAATACACGGTACCCTTTTTCAGTAAGTTTTTCGACAATTATTCTATATAGGTTTATTTTAAATTCCGCACTACAAATCCCTACCTGATCAACTGGCTGAGTAAGAACAAGACAAGACTTTTCAGAACTCATTCGATAAAAACTCTCAAGTTCAAACACTTTCACAAATGAAGATCTAGCCTTATTATTCAGCCCGCTCAGCAATGTGGAAAATTTAAGTTCAACAGCCTTTTTTTTTATTCTTTCAGGGAGCTTGTCGGGATACTCAACCTCAATTGATTGAATCCAAGACTCCTCTCCCCAAACTTGCCCTTTCATAGGCAAACCAAAACAAAACCTAACAATCCCTTTAAGGGGTGAAACAGGATGAACAACATAGTTTGAAAGTCCATCCTCCCTTAAAGCTATAGAATGACAAAACCCTCGTAGGACTTTCGAAAAAAATGGTCCGGAATGATAAATATATCCAACATCAAAAAACTTACCATCAAGGAAGCTTGGAGTCCAACAATGAGGAAAACATATAGAAAAATTTTCATTAAAAGAAATATTCCTTCTAATGACATTGGGTATGATATTTGGAAGCCTTGTATAATCCACAAACAAAGCATTCTCTCGAACAAAAAAAAATACAACATCTCCAAATTCTTTTTTTAACCTATACTGTACATCAACCGGTATATATTGATAATCCAAATCAACAACTATTGTTGTATTTCGCTTTGTAAGCAGAGCGTCACAAACAGCCATAAGAACCTGCCTGTAAGTAATGCAAAAATGTACAGTTTTATTCATGAGTACTTCCTAAAGATAAACTCAGCAAAATCAAAGTCAAACTGTACATCAATATCCACAGATTCATATGCGTTCATGACATAAGCAAAAGAACGTTTACAATAAATATCCTTCAACCGCCCTACTAACTGCCTCTCAAAAATGTAAATGGCACCGTTAATAAGATAATAAGGTTCCAAGTCCTGCACTCGCTTATTATTTTCCGTCCTAATAAAGTTATGTAGACAAAGATCCGCTGGTAATCGGTTACAAAATTGAATAGGATGCTCTAGTTGGCAAACTGAGACTACAGATTTCGCTTGTTTATCAATATATATCTGGTATGCCTCACGAATATTTTGAGCATTACGTAATGGTGAGGTTGGTTGCAATAGTGTTACAGCAGTAACGGTACCCCACTGGTTCTCAACCAGTTCAACCATATGAGTAATCACATCATTGCTCGTGGCTGTATCCTTGCTCAGCTCGTCAGGCCGCAAGCCAGGAACTGTAGCCCCAGCTTGGCGTGATACATCAGCAATAGACTCACTTTCAGTACTGACAAATACATGATCAAACACGCCACTTTCAAGTGCAGCCTCAATAGTCCAGGTAATCATCGGCTTGCCTGCCAACAATTTTATGTTTTTGCCTGGCAAGCGCTTGCTGCCCCCTCTGGCAGGGATAATAGCGATATTCACTTGAAGAGCCCCTTGATATCGTTCTGCGCTTTTTGATAGTCATCCATCCGTCCAATATCCAGCCAGTAGTCATGGCTGGTATAGATCCCGACTTTTTCTTGCTGAGACATCCGTTGCTCTAATAATGTTGGCAGATCGATTTTGGTATCAGGTTTTACCGAAGCGACACACTCCGGGCTGAGAACATAAATACCGGTATTGATACGATAGCGGTAGGTGGGTTTTTCTACCATATCCGTGATCAGTTCATTTTTACTTTCAATGACGCCAAACGGTACCTGATGTTCCAGCTCACGTACACACATAGTGGCATCAAATGTTTGCTGCTCATGGTGTTCCAGCAGACGGATAAAGTCGGCCTTGGTCAGAACATCTCCGTTCATCATGATCAAGGGTAACTTGGGTAAATCGGCTGGCAGCAGACCCAGGGCACCACCGGTACCTAATGGAGTTTCTTCGTGAACATAGGTAATGGACACATCCCAATCACTGCCATCACCAAAGTAGTCACGGATCTGCTCCGGCATATAGTGGGTGGAGATATAAAAATGATGGAAGCCCAATGCGACAAATCTATCTATTAAGTGCGCCAACATGGGTTTTTCGCCTACCCGCAGCATGGGCTTAGGGCAGTGATCGGTCAAAGGCCGCAGACGGGTACCAAAACCACCAGCCATGATGAAAACTGGATTATCCCGTTTCTTTGGCTGTAGGGCATGATGTAAGGTTTCCAAACCCAGTAACAGGCCCTGTTCGTCGACAATGGGCAATGACAGCAGATCATGTTTATCCATAATCTTGAGCCGCTGCTCACGTGAATCGCTTGCTTTAGCCGTTTTGGGTTTACTGTTCATCACCCTGACAACTGGCTCTTCCATATTGCAGTCGACCAGCAGGCCGCGGCGAATATCACCGTCGGTTACGGTCCCCTGTAAACTCCCTTGCTCATCACAGACCAAGGCGATACGCAGTGCGGCCTGGTCAATAACGCGCATGGTTTCTCGAATTGTAGCACTCGTCGTAAGGACGACACTTTTCCATTCTGACATTAAAGAACCTTCATAAATAACTAGACCGCGAGCTATTTTTTTAAAACAGATGTATTCTAATTTAGAAAATTACAAAAAACTGTCAAGAAAACATCTCTTCACCTTCCTTTAAGCCGAGTTCCAATTCCGAACGTCGGCTTTTTTATCTCACCTAACCCTTGTTGTCTAACATCAGCAATTTTAGTTAGTAAAACTGTACTATCACCAACTTTTATTACTACACCATCATCATTCTTCCCTACCACTTCACCTTCTGTTGCTATATATGATGAGGCAGAGTCAATTAATCGGCACTCCAAAAGTGCGAGTTCACCATTTGGTCCTTTACATCTAGCCCCAGGCCCTGGTGATGTTATTGCCCTAACAAAATTAAAGAACCTTTGAGCACCCCAAGAAAAGTCAACTAATTCGTCACCATTTATTCTTCTTCCAAAATAAGTTCCAACTGGATGGATAGATGACTGAACTATTGCACTAACACTAGATGCTTTGATCAAACTTACTGCATTTAAGAGGAGGCTAGCGCACTCAATAACTGCTTTTTCCAGTAAACTAGCATAATCATCTACATTAGTTATTTCATAAAGCTTCTGTGAGATAATATCACCCGTATCAATACCTTCATCTACATAATGAACAGTTATACCAAAATGACTTTCGCCATTTATCAAGACCCAATTAAGAGGATTCCTTCCTCTATAAAATGGCAACGCTCCTGCATGACAATTAATAAACCCATACTTAGGTAAATTAATGATTTCTTTCTTTAATATCTGGTTGAACGACATCGAGACAAATAAGTCAGCCTCAGTTTCTTTAGCCCAATCGATAAAGTCTTTCGAGTTCACATCCTCAACAGGGAAGTACGGCACTTTTAACTTTTCAGCCCATTGCTTTAAAACAGGATCTTGTGTATCAAATCGAGGGACAATGAAAGCTATCTCTACTTCATTTACTAATAACTCTAAAGCCTTATGTGACCAAGGACCATCGGCAAAGTAACCAACCTTCATAAAGCTGACCTTCAATAAACTGAAAAATAAGATTGATGATAAAAACATCAAACATTAAAAACTCTAAATTTCATAACAACCGGTGATGGCTTCGTGAAAAATTACCGACTACTAAATAATTTGATCTTCTTCATAGTCACAAGAAGCAGCATTTCCTATCATGCTCCAATATTTAATAGGTTCTATTCCCTCACCTGGCCTTTTAGTTGTTAGGTTGGCCACGCTAAAACACTCACCTTTCTTAATTGGTTTTGCCGCCACAAGGCTCTTCCGCGCGATTGGTTTGTTTTTTATCTCAGAAAGCTGAGGGCCTTTAATGCCATTTCCCAAAGCTTGTTCCACATCACGAATACCACGTACCATGGCAATCAACTCATCAGGCTCAAGCGAAGCCTTATGGTCCGGTCCCTCCATGGTTTTGTCTAACGTGAAGTGCTTCTCAATCAGTTGTGCTCCCATGGCGGCTGCGGCCACCGGAATGGTGATCCCGGCGCTGTGATCCGAATAACCAGGCATCAGCCCAAAGGCGGTAACCATGGTTTGCATCGCTCTCAGGTTGATTTCATTCATGGGTGCCGGATACTCGGTGGTGCAATGCAGCAGGGTCACCTTGCTCTTCAAGGCTTCACGACCAGCCTCGCTGGCGTAAGCTTCGGCAAACGCCATTTCACCGGGTACCACACCAGTCTCATTAATGAGACCAAACGCGATCACCCCCAACGCAGTTTCTACCTCCGCCAAGGTAGCCATACCGGTCGAGACGATAAGATCGCAGCCGGTTCGCGCATGCTCCAGTACAAAAGGCGCGTTGGTCAGTTCTCCGGAAGGAATTTTCAGGGTCTTTAACCCAAGATCGTTAACCAGAAAACTCAGGCTTTCGGCATCAAACGCCGTAGAAAGAAACTCAATACCTAGTTGCTTACAATATTCTATAAGTTCTTTATGGATATCATGGTCTAGCTCCAGACGGCTGAGCATATCGAATTGGGATTCAGCTACTCCGGTGTTACGGGTCTGATACTCCGCCTGCCTGGCTGTTTTAGTGACCAGACTTTTAGCCTTGAAGGTTTGAAACTTGACTATATCAACACCGGCAGCATGGGCCGCGTCCACCAATTTGAACGCCAGCTCGGCACTGCCATTATGGTTAACACCGGCTTCGGCAATGATTTTCACCATGATTAGACTACCTTCTCAATGTCATAAAACGTCTTTATTTCTGATAGGTCAGCTGCCTTGATTATTTTCAGGATTGCTTCGCTGGCATTTCCCTGACCATATGGATTAATCACCCGACTATAATCAGCCTCTAGTGCGGTTTCGAGTGCTTCTGTAATGGCATCCGCATCAGGATCACAATTAAGTACACTCGTTGCCGCCAGACGGCCACGCTGACGAGCACCAACATTTACAGTCGGTACACCAAAAGAGGGAACTTCGATTATTCCACTGGATGAATTACCCACCACAGCAGCGGCGTGCTTAACTGCACTTAAATAACGCAGATGACCCAATGAGGGGATCGCTAATACGCGATCAGGGCGTTCCTTGGCATAGGCTTCCAGTAACGGAATTATTTCGCGCCCACCATCGTCAGCATTTGGGTATGTCAATATCACTTGATGTAAGGGAAATTGATCCAGAGCACTGAGCTGCTGTTCGAATGACGCTTTAGCTGGCTCGGAAGCCAATGTGACCGGATGGTAAGTGACCAAAAAATAAGGGTGGTTAATAGTAAACTGCAACGAGGCCGATAATTCATCTACCGACATCATGTTGCTGCGACGCAGGTGGTCGAGACCCACAGCGCCCACATTACTTACTCTATTAGGTGCTTCACCTAGCTGAATGACCCTCTGTCGATGTTCTTGTGTTGAGGTGAAATGCAGCAGGCTCAGTTTAGTAATGGCGTGGCGAATAGCGTCATCGTAAGCCCCTTCGGTGATTTCACCACCATGGATATGGGCAATCGGGATCCTCAAGATCATGGCCGCCTGAGCGGCGGCCAGCGCCTCAAATCTGTCACCCAGAATCACGATCACATCAGGGTTCATTCGAGATAGAGCATCGGCAAAACCGATAACGCCCAGACCTATACTTTTCGCCGTGCCTACCGCTGAATCGGAAGACAGCAGCATCTCCACTTTCTCATCTATTCGAAAGCCATCTGCCTCAATGTTTTGATAGGTCATGCCAAATTCGGGGGACAAGTGCATACCCGCGACAAGCAACTGCAGTTCCAGTTCAGGATCGCTTTGAATATCTTTCAGTAGCCAATATAAGAGACCATACTCGGCGCGAGTGCCGGTAAAAACTGCAATTTTTCGCATCTTAAGCCTCCGTCGGCGAGCTGGGCAGGTTAACCAAGCGAGCTTCGGCCCATTCCGAATGGGTCAAGGCTCCCCGCAGAGCATTGGCAAACATCGGTAGTCTGTGCATCAGCTGCCACACGGGCCGGGTCATCACTCCCTTAGCGTTACTAGTTTCAAGTAGGGCATTGCGGCTTTCAATATCGGGGCAGAGCACGGCGTTGAGCCAGTAATTGGAGTGGGCGTAATCTGGCTCCTTCACAAAGCGAAACTCGCTCCCCTGAAAGAAAGCATCATAGCGAGCGGCCAGTTTACGTTTGCTCGCCAGCATCTCTTCAAGCAGCTCCATCTGGGCACAGCCCAGCGCGGCATTGAGGTTAGGCATGCGGTAGTTGAAGCCGGGCTCGTCATGATAGAACTCGTAGGGATGTGGCACCTTGGCCGTAGTAGTCACGTGTTTGGCCCTGGCTCCGTCTTCCTGATCCCGGCATAGCAGCATACCGCCGCCGCCGGTGGTGATCACCTTATTGCCGTTGAAACTAAGTGCGCCGTAACGTCCCAAGGTACCGGTATGCTGCCCCTTGTAGTAAGAGCCCAGGCTCTCGGCGGCATCTTCAATCAGGCACAGGTTCCATTGTTCGCAGATGGCCAACAGTTCATCCAGTTTGGCCGGATGCCCGAAGGTGTGCATGGGCATCACCGCCTTGATAGCGGCGCCGCTGGCCTTATGGCGACACTGGCCGCTATCGTCCAGCTCGGCATGATCTACCAGCCAGGCTGCCGTTGCCTCAGGGCACAAGCCAAAGGCGTTGGGTTCAATATCGAGAAACACTGGCTTGGCACCCATATGGTACAGGGCGTTACAAGTGGCCACAAAGGTCAACGCCTGGGTAATCACCAGATCCCCGGCCCGAACCCCGGCCAAGTGCAAGGCAGCATGCAGCGCCGCAGTACCATTGACCGTAGCCACCGCCCGGCCTATACCGGTATAAGCTTGAATCTTCTGCTCGAACTCTTCGACAAACTTACCCACGCTGGAGACAAAGGTGCTATCTATGGTTTGGGTCAGGTAGGCTTTCTCGTTGCCTGCAAATGTAGGTGCATGCAGCGGGATAAAATCGTCCGTAGCATACATGTCTCTTATTAAATCAATCAGCTGCTGGTTCACCCTGGCCTCACATCTTGCTGTCGAGATATTTTCCGGTCTCTTTATGACCGAAATCGGGGATCATCTTGAAGAAGAGTTCTACTATGGTCTGCTTGTCCCAGACCAAATCAGATTTCATGGCGTCAATGCGAGCTTCAAACTCGGCCAACAACACGGAATCAAACTCGGGCTCATTCTTGATGATACCCAGGTTGGTAAATCGCTCCATATCCAGCGTCTCCGTCTCGGTGAAGAACTCCTCGAAGTCCTTTTCGCCAGTGGTATCGCTGCCGGTGAACAGACAGGGCCACTTGCCTTGCTCCGGTAGCGTTTTGGCCAGCTCACGGGCTTCTTCTTCACTGCTGCACAGCACTGGCTCCAAGCCCTTCTGCTTCAGATATTTGACTGCAATATCGGCGAAGGAGATAAGATGCAGGTTCTCACTAAGTTTGGGAAAGAAGATGTCGCGGTTTTCCCCGAAAATACAGGACATCAAACACAGCTCGCCCGACTCCTGGGGAGTGACGAAATAACGCTTGATGTCGTTGGGCGCCACGATAGGCTGACGCTTTTCCAGACGCTGATTGAAACCGTGCAGTAAGGAGCCGTCAGAGAAAGCCACATTGGCAAAACGGGCAGTGGAGATATTGATATCCAGACTACGACGCATCAGGAACATTTCCATGATCCGCTTGGATGCGCCCATCATGTTGACCGGATTGGCCGCCTTGTCGGTAGACACACAGAAATATTTCTTCACACCGGCATCAATGGCCTGTTGCAACGTTTTGTCGGTATTGAATACGTTGACATCGATCATTCGCATCAGGGTGTAAGGATCTTTTTCACTTCGCACGTGCTTGAGAGCGGACAAGTTCAGCACATAGTCGAACTGGCCATCGGCCTTGAAAAAGGCATCATACTCGGTGGATCCGATATCCAAAGCAAAAGTCTGAAAATCGCCGTTGATGTAGCCAAAAGAGCTTCGAATGTCGCGAACCAGTTCAACCAGGTTATTTTCACTGATGTCGACTACGTGCAACTTCTGGGGATTGCGCTTGAAAATTTCTTTAACAACAGCTTGGCCGATGGAGCCGGCGCCGCCGAGAACCAAAAAACGGGAAGAGCTAACTTTATGTTCAAGCTCGCCCTCATTATTATTAACATCTGTGGAAAACAACTCTTTTTCTCTACCTATTAAACTTAAAACAGAGTTCATAATAAGACCTAACTATTAAACAAAACTAAACCAAGGCATAGGGTGACGCTTGTGGGCTATCAGCCATGTTAACATAAAGCGAACACCCATTGATAATGCAAATGCGATCGCTGCACCTTGCAGATCAAAATTTCGGACTAATACAATGAGTAAGACTAGATTTAACACTCCAGAGCCCATGGAAGCGACAGAAAGCATCCCTGTTCTTTTGGAGAAAAATATGTAATTAGTTACCATAAGATACATCCCCTGAAAACCTTGCCCCAAGGCTAACCAACCCACAACTTCTCCTGCTTGAGCATATTCCTCACCGGCTATGAGCACAACTAGCCAAGGACCAATAAAAAATGCCAACACTACGCCCAACATTATTACTATAAACCACAGGTATGTTAACTTAACTATTCTTTGTTTATCTTTATATTTATCATTCTTTAGCTTTTCAAACAGCCATGGCACATATGCTTTATTAATCGCATCAAATACAATACCGATAGCGGCAGTTAACTGCACTGCCACCATATAAGTCCCTGCTTCAGCAAGGCCTATTTCTTGATTAATTACAAATCGGTCCACTGAGCTTAATAAAAAACCACCTGCAATATGTGGCACAAGCGGAACACCAAAGCGAAGAATTTCAGCTAAGTAATCTTTTCGCCAAATAAAAATCATTAGCAAACTATCTTTTTTCAACAGCATTAGAGCTAAAATTACAAATACTAAACTCATGACTATTTGAGCATTGATACGGCCCTCTGCTCCCTTTAGTAGCACTACTACTAAAAATAGTGAAAGCAGCATATTAAATAAGCTTTGCGATATTTGTAGCATTCCATATTTAACAGCTTGCTTTTTTACCTGCCACTGTCCTAAACGTAAAGTTATTATTACTGAGCAGGAAGCAACAAGTACA
This sequence comes from Oceanisphaera arctica, assembly GCF_002936955.1. Classification (GTDB taxonomy): domain Bacteria; phylum Pseudomonadota; class Gammaproteobacteria; order Enterobacterales; family Aeromonadaceae; genus Oceanimonas; species Oceanimonas arctica. The sequence goes on from NZ_MPZM01000030.1 coordinate 23,706, forward strand.
GCAAACAGAATATAACTAGCTTTCAAAGCCAACCATTCAGACAAGTTAGACTTAAAAATAAAAAATAAAGAAAACACTATTACTGATGAAATTAACACTAACTGGATGCAAGATCCAATAAATTCAGCTAGCTCATTCTCACTCAGATTATCGTCATAGTACTTTCTACCTGCCGCACCGACAAAAGTTATTCCAACAAAAGCACCTAACGCTCCAAGCAAAGTTTGAAACATAGCTACCTCGCCATACTCTGCAGGACTTAGGTGTCGTGTTAATATTGGCAACATAATGAAAGGGATAACGGCATTTAAAACATTAGAAAACAGATATATTCCGGCACCGTTAATAAAATTGTTTCCTTTCAAATTACTCACTTTAGTGACATCTTAAATATCATTTGTGCATCTTATTATTAATAGAGTTAAAATTAATATTTATAAATAGATTTTCATAACAAGTGTGTTACTGAGATATTTATTAGAAATTAATTTATTGACGAAGCTTTCATCATCTGTCTACAAAGCTGCGCCAGGGCAAGATTACGAAACCCCCAGGCCTGACAAGACTTTCGAAAGGTAGACGTTATTGCCAGGGCAAGATTACGAAGAACCGCGCCAAATAAGGGTTTTTCATGATATTGCCCTGCCCCCACCCTGCCTCCTCCTGGCGACTTTTCCTTGAAGAGAAGCCGCTGTTATTCTGTGGCGCCGCTGTTTAGGGGGAGGGGCAAGGCGGTGTGTGCCTGATGATTCGGCGCAGTCTGATCCGCCAGCTGAAGCGGCGGCTACAAAACCACAATGCCGCTGTCTGCGGTGTTCCGACAGGTTCTGGTACGCTACCGCCCGTGAAGTGGTTTGGCGTAGCTTCCATTGCCGATACACGAGTTGTAATTAGTTGCTTCTACAAAACACCAAACGCGAGACTCTAATGTTCATCTGGATGACGGTTTAAAATCGCTGTCGCCCTTATGCTACTTTCCGTGGCTTCCGTGTATTCCGTGGCGGCCAAGAGGGCTTTTGGGCTTTTGGGCTTTTGGGCTTTAAACATTTTGCTGCGCAATTTCGCAGCTGAAGCAGCGACTACAAAAGATAGACCTATGCGCCTTCGCAGCTGAAGCGGCGGCTACAAAAGATAAACCTATGCGCCTTCGCAGCTGAAGCGGCGGCTACAAAAGATAGGCGTATGCGTCAGGCGCTAAAAAGGTACGCTACCGCCCGTGGAGTTATTTGGCGTTTCTCCCATTGCCGGATTGACTGATTGTGATTGGGGACTAGGGAATGGTCAAAAACCTAGGGAATTGGGATTGGGGAATTGGGATTGGTAAACCCCTTGGGAATGGGGAATGGTAAAAGCCAGACCCTACTCCCCGATCCCTATTCCCTAACCAATCCCCAGTCCCTATCTATTCCCTAATCTCTAACCAGTCCCTATTCCCTATTCCCTATTCCCGCCATCAGATCTTGTCGTTGCAATTGGCTCAGTAGTTGCTGCATATACCGCTGGCTGCTGCCGGTGTGCGTCAGGCCATGTTGGATGGCGCTGGTTACCGTTTTGCGTTCTTGTTCGTTTAATGTGTGCCAGCTTATCAGGCCGAGGTAGACGGTTTGTTGATAGGCTATTGCTCGCCAGGGGCCCAGGGTAAAGCCGTTTTCCATCGCCTGTTTGAATTCGTCGTCCAGTTCGCCCTGGCGCAGTTTGGCGGTAGCCAGGTTGTTGTGGCTGAAGGGCCAGTTGGGGCGAACAGCTATGGCATCCCGGTAGGCGTTGATCGCCCGCTCGCGGCTGGCGTTGGCCTGTTCGCTGCCGATGGGCTCGTTGATTTGCTGCCAGTCATGGATGCGGCCCAGCCTGTCCAGGTAATCGGCGTTGGCCACCGGGTAATAGGTGTTGGCCTTGCGGGCGGCTTCTTCCGCCACCATCCAGGCCAGGGCTTCGGGCTGCTGGTTTTTGGCGGCCCAGTCATCCAGAAACAGATCGGTCTGATACTGATAGGTGCCGGCCAGCAGCATGCGGCCGCCGCCGTAGGTAAGCCCGAGGGCGAGCGTGATGAGGGCGATTAAAGCCAGTTTATGGCGCACGGTTATTGTCCTCTGCTACCGGCAACACCCCTCCCCGGCCCTCCCCTTGGTAAGGGGAGGGAGAGTTCGTGTTAAGGCCCTCTCCTTGATTATGGGAAGGAGTTATAGGCGACTCCGCGAACAGGGATTCGGTGATGAGCCAGGGGTTGATGCTGGTCAGCTGCATGGCGGCTACCTCCCCTACTATGGCTTCGGCGGCCAGCCGGCCCTGTTTCAGCATCGGCGGTCTGTACTGCAGGTTGTGGGCGTCGGAGGCCAGCACCGTCACTATGCCCTCTTTCAGTAACTGCTCTGCCAGCTGCTGGCTGGGTTTGCCGAAGTAGCCGGTTACCGAGCCGGCGGTTACCTGAAACAGGCAACCCTGGTTGATGAAGGGGGCCAGCTTGCGCGGGCTCTGCTGCACGCCCCGGTTACGTTCCGGGTGGGCGATCATCGGCACTACACCCTGCTTCAGCAGCCATTCGGTAAGCTTGTCGGCCGCAAAGGGGACTTCGTTATGGGGTAATTCCAGCAGCAGTACCGGTTTGCCCTGCCACTGCCCTAAAAACGGGATCTCGTTATTGGTCACCTGCTGCATCACTTCCAGGCCAAAGCGTACTTCGGCGGCCATCGCGATGTGCAGGGGAATGCTGTGCTCTGTGAGTGCCGCCTTTAACGGATGAAAGGCGGCACTGATAGAGGCACGGTCATTGTCGAACTTGCCCGGCTGCATGTGCGGGGTGCACACGCAGTGGGTGATGCCATTATCCACCGCGGCCCGGGCCAGCGCCAGGGCGTCCGCCAACTCGGCGGCGCCATCGTCGATGCCGGGCAGCAGGTGGTTATGGATGTCAACAAGCCGTGCAGTCATGTTTTATGCCTCGGCCGCGTTCTTGCTGTAGCCGTAGTAGTCGTAGTAACCACCGTAGCTGTAGCCGTATTTGGCCGCTTTTTTCACATCCAGCTGGTTGAGTACCACGCCCTTGACCGGCGCGCCCAGCTGCAGCAGCTTGCCTATACCCGCCTTCACATGGGGAATGGCGGTCGACTCGCTCTTCACCACATAGATAACGGCATTGGCATGCTGGGCCAGCACCAGCGCATCGCTCACCGCCTGGGTGGGTGCCGAGTCGATGATAATGCGGTCATATTGCTCGCTCAGTTGCGCCAATGCGGTGGTGAAGCGATCGGAAGACAGCAGCTCCAGCGGATTGGGCGGCACCATGCCGGCGGGCATCACGTCTATGCCGTCCACCTGCTGGATGCAGTCTTTAAGCGCAGCGGTGCCGGCAATCAGGTTGGCCAGGCCGGGGGTACCCACCGCAAACTCGTAGTTTTTGGCCACGGTCGGGCGGCGCATGTCGGCGTCCATCAGCAGTACCTTCTCCATCTGCCCCAGGGCCTGGGCCAGGTTGCTGGACACCGAACTCTTGCCCTCGCCGGGCACCGACGAGGTCACTACCGTCACCTTGTAGGGGTTATCCATGCCAGACAGTACCAGACCGGTACGAATGGTGCGCACCGACTCGGCAAAGGCCTTGTCTTTGCCCAGCTTGAACTGGCGCGCCACGTTGCCGACCTTGCCCTTGAGCAGTGGAAGAATACCCAGCACCGGCAGGTTCAGCTTGTTTTCTATGTCGGCGGTGCCCTTGAAGGTGTTGTTGAGCATGTCCAGCAGCAGCGCCAGGCCCATACCCAGCATCAGTGCCAGCATGGTGGCCAGCACCACTATCAGGCTCTTCTTCGGCTTGACCGGGAATTCCGGCACCACGGCGCGGTCGACCACCCTGGCATTGACGGTTTGCAGATCCTGGGTGGCGCTGGTTTCCTTCAACCGGGTCATGAAGGTGTCGTACAGGGAGCGGTTGGTATCCACCTCGCGCTGCAGTTCACGCAGCCGGAACTCGTTACGGCTGATGTTCTGGATCTCTTCCTTGTTCTGTTCAAAGGAACTCTGCAGACCCTTTTCGTTGGCCACGGCCAGCCGGTAGTTGTTTTCAATAGAACCCACCACCTGCTCTACCTGGGCCTTGAGGCTTTCTCGCGCGGAGTTCAGGTCGCTCTGGGCCGCTACCATGGCCGGATGCTTGGCCCCATAACGACGGCTCAGCTCCTGTACCTTGGCGCTGGCGGTGGCTTCCGCCGCCTTGAACTGAGCCACCACCGGATCGGAAATCACCGCCGGCACGCTGGACAGGCGACGATAGTCGGAGCTCTGGATGGCCGACACCTGCCGATACATGCTCTCGGCCGCGTTGCGCTCGCGGCGGGCGTCGGTCAGCCGGTCACCGGTGTTGCTGAGTTCGCTGGCGCTAACGCTGGTAATGCCATCCAGGTTGAGCAGGTTTTCCTGCTCCATAAAGGCCTGCAAGCGGCGCTCTGAGTCATCCAGGCTGTTTTTCAGGCCGCCCAGGCGCTCGTTCATCCAGCTGGTGGCGGTTTGGGTCATGTCCAGCTTGGCTTCCAGCTGGCTTTCGATATAGCCATCGGCCAGGGCATTGGCGGCCAGGGCGGCGGTGGCGGCATCGGCCATCTCCACGCTCACTTCCACCAGCTGGGTCTTGCCCTGAGGGGAGACGCTGATGCGTTCACGGAAGGCACGTACCACCCCATCAAAGATCTGGGCCTCGGTCGGCGGCGCTTTTGCTTCCAAATCGCCAGGCAGGGTTGGCAGCACACTCTTGATCATGCCGCGCCAGTCCACCAGCGGGGCGGGCTGCTGACGCGGGTCGAATTCCGGATGGGTATCCAGGTTTAGCTCGCGTACCACCCGCTCGGCCATGGCCCGGGACTTGAGCAGCTCGAACTGGGTCTGCAGATATTCGCTGCCGGCACCGTCGAGGCCGTATACCTGCTCGATAGACACCACATTGGCCGACTTGTTTTCTATCAGCAGGGTGGCGTTGGCCTTGTAGATGGGGGTGATATTGAACACCACCAGCACGCTGAGCATGGCTACCACCAGGGTCAGGGTAATGATGCTCCACTTGCGACGGTAGATGGCCAACCATAGCTGACGCAAATCTATTTCGTCATCCGCGCCCTGGTCGTGTTGGTTAAATCCGGGGAATTTGCTCATGTCCATGCTTAAAAGAAGCTCTGTTCAATGGTGATAATGTCGCCAGGCATGACGGGAGTATCCAAAAAGGCTTTTTGCGGGGTACGGCCCAGGTCTGCATCACGAATAATGTAATAGGCACTGCGTGAGGCTCGCTCGCTGAAGCCACCGGCCAGGGCCACCGCCTTGCGCAATGTCATGCCGGGCTGAAACGGGTAGCCGCCGGGGTTGCCGACTTCACCGTTAACATAAAACTCACGGTACTCGAGGATACTGACAGACACCTTGGGGTCTATCAGGTAATCACCGCGCAATCCGCTGGCAATCTGGCTTTCTACCTGCTTGGCGGTTTTGCCCTTGGCATTGATAGTGCCAAGAAACGGGTAAGAAAAGGTACCGGCGTCGTTCAGCCGGATCTGCTCGATACTCAGATCCTGTTCACCAAATACACTCACCCGGATCAGGTCACCCGAGCCCAAAGCATATTGAGAATCACTGCCTTGTGCCTGAACTGTGCCTGCGCCCAGGGCCCACACCAGCAAGATGCATAGTGTATGGATCACTTTCATCGATTACGACTTCCTGTTTATTGACTTGAATACAACTGACAAATCCCTGCCCGGCACTGGCCGGGCAGGGTAATTAACCTGAATTACAGGCTGGCGGTGACGTTAAAGAACACCTGGTTGCGATCAAAGGCGCTCTCAGAGTCGGTGGAGCTGTTGTCTTTGTAGCTGTAGCCTACACCCAGATCCAGCCAGCGGCGCATCTTGTAGTTTAATCCTGCGTTGTAGCTGTCCAGCTCGTCGTTACGGCCGTCGTTGCTGCTAGAATCGATGCTTTTAGATACACCTTCATACTCTTTATCGGTAAAGCTGTAACCCAGATTGGAGGTAATGCGGTCGGTCCAGTCATGCTCCCAGCTGATGCCGTAGCTGGTGGTGTCCACATAGTTCTCGGTGGAGCTGCCCTCTTCGGCGCGGCTGCTGGTGTTGAGCATCACACGGGAATAGGTCAGCGGTGACCAGGTTACGCCCAGTTCCCAGGTGCTGTTGTCCGGGTCGTTCTTGGTAGAGTCGGCGAAGTCTTTGTTTTCAAAACCCACCTTGACGGTACCCGTGGTCTTGGCGGTGGCGTCCCAGGTGGCACCCACCAGGTAACGGTAGCCTTCGCTGTCCAGGGTATTGGTGTCGTAGTCGTAGTCGTTGTACTGAATTTCGGCCAGCAGGCGGGTCTTGGGCGCCACACGATAATAGCCGGTGGTGACCAGGCTCAGGGTATCGCGGTCTTTTTCACGAGTGAAAGAGCCGCTGTCGCGGTTGTTGTCGTACTTGCGCCATTCCTGGTTGGCACCCAGCTCCAGCTGCATTTTGGCGGTTTCGGCGCCAAAGCCGTACAGGCCACCCACATTGGTGCTGTGGTACTTGTTGCCGATTTCATCAAAATCGCGGTTGGTGCTGTCGCGGGTGTCCTGCTGCTTGCTGTAACCGGCATTCAGATCCAGACGGCTGCGAGCGCTGAATTCCATGTGGCTGTCGGCACGTAGAAAGTGATCGGTGTGATCATCTTCATGGCTGGAGTGAAAGGTGGAGTTGCTCAGGCGGTAGTTGAGCTGATAGGTGTTCAGACGGTCACGGGCCGCCAGGGTCAGGCTGGGCTCGACCACGGTCACCCAGGACGAGGGCTTTTCATCACCATCGGCGGCTTCCCAGATGTTGTCATCGTAGGTTTCACTGATTTTAAGGGTGGGCACCAGGCCAACACCGCCAAGATCTATGGGTTGTGGCTCGATGGCGTTCGCCTGGCCCACAAAGATAATGCCGGTTGCTACTGCCGACAGAGTAAACAGGATATTTTGTTTGCTCATAAATCAGAATTCCTTCACCTGTACAATTCCACTTGAAAATGTGCAATCCCTTTATGGTTTCAACCTGTCAAGGATATTGAACGCGTTTTTATTAATTTATCTTTTTCTTAATTAAGCTATCTGTCTGGGGAGCAATTATGCTGCCACTGCCATCCGCGCTGATTTTCCGCCTCGCTAGCTGTCCGCTTTTTGTTCGATTCTCAAGATTTCTCCGCGCTCAACACGACTTTTTTTGTTGCGTATTGCGGCGAGTTCTGCCTGTCGCACGCGAGCCTACCGCATAACGATGACAATTCAATGACAAAACCGAGGGGCTTACAGAATCAATTTAAATTCAATGACTTACAATTAATATGATCTTTTAAAGCCAACACGGCCAAGATTCTACACCAACAGCACCTAATGAATAAAGGGCTTGTCACAAATTGATACGCTGCCGACAATTCATTTCCCGCCTGTCTGGTATCACAGCAGGCATTCGGCCTAAAGATTCGGTTCCTGAAATGAAAATTTAATATCCGCGATTTATTTTACCTGGCGGGTCTCCCGTATTTTTGACTGCTGGTTCCATTTTACTTTTATGAAATGTATGTAATGCACATTGCCCACTGTGGTGGAGGGATATACAATCGAAGCTGTTTTTAATCAGTTCAGTTGTATTGATTATTTTTTGAGCTTGGTTACCTCCTGATGTGACCATCGGGTCAACGGGACACAGGCCACATATTAAAACGAGGACGTTTATCAATGCGTAAAACGCTTACTGCTCTCTCTTTGGCCGCGGCCCTGGCCGCCGGCCCTGCCTTTGCCGACCAGGCCGCGCTGGATGCGCTGCAAGGTGCCGGTGTTGAATTAACCCCCGAGCTGTCTGCCGAAGTACTGGCCGCCGAAGGCGAAGCCGCCATTGCCGCAGCCGTAGCCAATGTGGTTTCTGCCATTAGCACCACCATGCCGGCTGCCCAGGCTGCCGCCGCCGTTCAGGCTGCCGTTGCCGCTGTTGTTGCCGCCAACCCGGCTGCCGCCGTGAGCATTACCACTGCCGCTGCCACTAAAGTGGCCAGCCAGCCGGCTCTGGCTGCTGCCGTTGCCCAGGGTGCCGCTCAGTCCGCCCCTGCCGCTGCCGCCAGCATCAGCGCCGCCGCCACCAAGGCTGCCCCTGCTGCCGCCGCCGCCGTGAAAACTGCGGTAGCTGCCGGCGTAACTGCCGCTGCCAGCAAGACCAGTACTTCCAGCACCTCTACCGGTGGTGCTTCTACCACCACCACCAATACTGGCTCCACTCCCTCCGCCGGTGGCGGCGGTGGTGGCGGCGGTTCTTCTGCCAGCCCCAGCTGATAGAGAGTGAATATCAGGGATTAGGGACTAGGGACCTGGGAATGGGGAATAGGGAATAGGGATTAGGGATTAGGGATTAGGGAATGGATTGAGTCAAACGCGCCTGCGGGCGCGTTTTTGTTGATATTGGCCCATTCCCTATTCCCCAATCACTAGTCCCCTAAGCTTCACCCATTCCCTATTCCCCTAGGCTTTACCCAATCCCTATTCCCTATTCCCTATTCCCCAATCCCTGCTCACAATATTGACTTTGATTTACGGAAATACCATGGAAAAACCTTCTCTGCTTGATACCTCTGTCTACCTTGGCCTCTTGGGGCTGCTGCTCTGGCTGCCGTTGCCGCTGGGCAGCAACCGGGACTGGTCCATGGGGCTGCTGGTGTTGCTGGTGGGGGTGCTGGCCATGCTGTGGGCGGCTGCTCGTTTTAAACAGAATAAACCGGACAGCCGGGCGTTGCGCGCGGCCTGGCCCATGCTGGCTCTGCTGCTGGTGGCTCAGGGCTGGGTGGCGTTGCAGCTGCTGCTCGGCATCAGCCTGGATGTGGGCGCCAGCTTTCAGTATTTGATGCTGGGCCTGGCCTATTCGTTGCTGTTTGTCATGGTATTGAGCGTGTTCCATACCCGGCGCCGGTTAACCGTGCTGTTGGCGGTATTGGTCGTCAGCGGTACTCTTCAGGCATTTTACGGCACCCTGATGACGCTTTCCGGCCTGGAATGGACCTTTTTTACCGAAAAAACCAGTTACCAGAGTGTGGCCAGCGGCACCTTCGTTAACCGTAACCATCTGGCCGGTTATCTGGAAATGACCATGGCCTGCGGCATCGGCCTGATGATGGCCCTGCGCGATGGCGGTTCATTCAGCTGGAAGGCGATGCTGGAATTGATCATGGGCCCCAAGGCCCGCCTGCGCATCGGCCTGGTGATCATGGTTATCGGCCTGGTAATGAGTCGCTCACGCATGGGCAACACCGCCTTTTTTGTGAGCCTGGTGGTAATTGGCGGCATCTTTATTCTGTTGAATAAAGAGAACAGAGGCAGAAATGTTATTTTGCTGGCCAGCTTTGTGTTGATAGATATTCTGGTGATAAGTCAGTATTTTGGTCTGGATAAACTGAAAGACCGGCTGATCAATACCCGTTTTTCAGACGAGGTAGTTAATGAAGTGGTGGTGGCCCGCCAGAATGAAGTACGTGATGACGTATATCTGCAGGCGCTACCCGCCCTTGAGCAGCATTGGCTGACCGGAAGCGGTGCCGGCAGCTTTGAGGCCATTTTTCCGCAATATATGGGGCCAGATATTGCTGTAATGCACTTCGATCATGCCCACAACGACTTTATCCAGTTTGCCATCGAATACGGCCTGATCGGTACCCTGCCCCTGGCTGCCTTTGTATTGCTGGCATTCTGGCATGCCCTGCGTGCCCTGTGGCGCACCGAGTCCTGGTATCGCAGCGGGATCGGCTTTGCCTCCGCCATGGGCATGTTGGCGCTGATGATCCATTCGTTTACCGACTTCAACCTGCAGATACCCGCCAACGCCGCCACCTTTGTCGTGCTCTGCGCCATCGCCGTGCTGGCGGGGCAGCATGAGAAAGAACGCAAGAAGCGGCGGGGGTAGGGATTGGGGAATAGGGATTGGGGAATAGGGATTGGGGATTGGGGATTGGGGATTGGGGATTGGGGACTGGGGACTGGGGACTGGGGAATGGGGAATGGGGACTGGGGAATGGGGAATGGAGAATGGAGAATGGGGAATGGGGAATGGTGATTGGGGATTGGGGATTGGTGTTTTGTAGCTGCCACTTTAGTCGGCGGGCCCAGCACCGCTGGGCAATCACAAACGGCGCCGAACCCGCAGATCCGGCACCGTGCCTGCTAACCCCTACCCGCCTGCAGATTCGCGCCGGCTAAAGCAGCGCCTACAAAAACCACGAAACCCTGTAGAAGCCTGCTTCAGCTGGCTGGTAGCGCGCAAGCGGTACGCAAAAAAACAAACCGCGCAGCTAAAGCAGCGCCTACAAGGGTCGCTTTCCGTAGGGTCGACTTATTTTAGGTAAGAGTATTCGACCGGTTTTGGTCCCGAGCCGGGCCCCTTGGTCGATTGAAATCGACCCTACGATCGCCGGAGTCATTTGTAGAAGCCTGCTTCAGCTGGCTGGTAGCGCGTAAGCGGTACGCAAAAAAAACCACGAAACCCTGTAGTGCGTAGGTTGGGATGAGGCACGAATCCCAACACATCGAGCCTGCGGAACATGCGAATATCCTGTAGTAACCCCTCCCCAACCCTCCCCTTGCGTTGCACCCCGCTGTGGTTCTGCTCATCCCGGATTCAAGGGGAGGGAGCAGATCGGCGCCAATCTTACCATCGGCTCCGGACTGCCCCTCCCCTGAGTTCCCCCCCCTCATTCGACCAAAACGCCCTTACCGCCACGCTTTTATCTGCGCCAATAACCCATTGGTGGCGCTGTCGTGACTTGTGGTCACGCCATCATCCGCCAAATCATCAATCAAACGGGCGGCGAGTTTTTTACCCAGCTCCACACCCCATTGATCGAAGCTGTTGATGTTCCACAACATGCCCTGCACAAAGGTCTTGTGCTCATACAGCGCAATCAGGGCGCCCAGGTTATGGGGATTAAACTCATCGCACAAAATGGTGGTGCTGGGGCGGTTGCCGTCCATCACCTTGTAGGGGGCCAATTTGGCGATGGCCTCGGCACTCTGCCCCTCGGCCGCCAGCTCGGCTTCTACCTGCTGCCTGTCTTTACCGAAGGCCAGCGCCTGGGCCTGGGCCAGCATATTGGCCAGCAGCTTGCGATGATGCTCGGGGTAGTCATAACAGGATCGGGCAAAACCGATAAACTCCGCCGGTACCACCTGGCTGCCCTGGTGCAACAGCTGAAAAAACGCATGCTGGCCATTGGTGCCCACCTCGCCCCACACTATGGGGCCGGTGTTGTGGGTAATCTTCTCGCCGGTGTTGTTTACGCCCTTGCCGTTGGACTCCATGTTCAGCTGCTGCAAATAGGCCGGAAAACGCTTCAGATGATGGCTGTAGGGGAAAATGCCTTCGCTCTGCAGCCCCAGCACATTGATGTTCCAGATGCTCAGCAGCGCCAGCAACACCGGAATGTTCTGCTCAAAAGGCGTATGGCGCAGGTGTTCATCCATCTCGTGGGCGCCCGCCAGCAATTGCTCGAAGCGCTCGAACCCCAGCGCCAGTGCGATGGGCAAACCAATGGCAGACCACAGTGAAAAACGCCCCCCCACCCAGCTCCAGAACTCGAACATATGCTCGGGACTGATGCCGAACGCCTGCACCGCAGCGGCATTGGTCGACACCGCCACAAAATGCTTTTTAACCTGGGCCGGATCATTACAGGCAGCCAACAGCCAGGCGCGGGCGGCACGGGCGTTGGTCATGGTTTCGTCTGTGGTAAAGGTTTTGGAAGAAATCACAAACAGGGTGCGGGCCGGATCCACCACCGCCAGCACAGAGGCCAGTTGGGCGCCGTCCATATTCGACACAAAATGCGCCCGAATGCCCTTGTCCTGATAAGGCGCCAGCGCCTCCACCACCATGGCCGGCCCCAGATCGGAGCCACCGATGCCGATATTGACCACATCCGTAATGGACTGGCCACCAAAGCCGCGCCATTCACCCGTATGCACCCGATCGCAAAAGGCCCGCAGCCGTGCCAGCTCCACGTGCACCTGAGGCACCACATTCACCCCATCCAGCACGGCGCTGGCACCCACCGGCATACGCAACGCCGTGTGCAGCGCCGCCCGGCCTTCGGTATGGTTAAAGAGATTGTCACCAAACAAGGCCGCTATGGCCGGCCCCAGCTTCATGTCGCGCGCCAGTTCGCACAGCAAGACCTGCACCTCACTCGACCAGTGCTGACGAGACAGGTCCACCCGCAGGTGGCTGCCAAAGGCAAAACAAAAACGCGAAAACCGCTCCGGATCCTCGGCAAAACGTGCGGCCAAACTCATCGCCTGCTCCCGCCGTTTAAACTCCTGTAACGCCACAAAGCGTGGCTGCTGATGTAAAGACGTCATCCCAATCCCGTTATTTATTATTAAATTTTGTGCGTGCTACTGCCATGTGAGGCACCATACGGTCCCCTCCCCTTTCCCCCGGAACCAGCAGAATAACAGCGGGGTGCAACGCAAGGGGAGGGTTAGGGAGGGGTTGCTGCACGATACTCGCATATTTCGCAGGCTATGTGTCTTGGTCTGCAGTGACAC
>NZ_MPZM01000031.1 GCF_002936955.1 Oceanisphaera arctica
GCGCGACCAGCTCAATGCCCTGCTGGCCACCGGCCAGCGCATTACCGTGACCCCCTACGATTACGGCGTGGGAAAAATCGAGCAGACCGGGCACTATCTGGCACCCCAGAACGCCGCCGAGCGACTGGCTGCCAAGCTCAACGACAGCGCCGACCCCCGGCCGGCCCTCCGGCAGCCTGTATGCCGTCGGACTGCTGGTTGCTGCCGGCACCCTGCCCCAGTTCGCTCAGGCATTAAATAGCATCACCAGTGCCATACCGCTGCCAGAGTTGGCTGCCTGTGCTCGCAGGGTGAGCGCCGAGCTGAGTCACGAGCAAGACCGCATGCAGATTGCCGCCAAGGCCATCACCCCCGGCTGGGTACCCGGACAGCACAATGCCAGCCCCCAGCGGGCCGCCTCGGCCGCCCTCGGAGCCCAGCTCGCGCAGCTGGAGTCACTGGCGGCAGATGCTCAATCGCCCGTTGCAAAGCTGACCGCCCTCGCCGCCAAGCGAGCCGCCTGGCTAACTGCCCAGTCACAGGCGCTAACCAACCTGAAAGCCGGACTATCCGGCGCCCTGTATCGGGTGTCGGCAACCGGCACGCCGTCTGATATCGCCGCCGCCCTGCTATCGGGGCTGCCCAGCTACGAGCAGCCCCACAGCGCCGCCGTGCTGTTGGTATCCGACCAGCCGCTGACCTTTTTTGAGGAGCTACTACCATGATCGCGCTCGACGGCGAAATAATCCGCCTCAAATCGCCCCGCCTTACCCTGAGCATGGAATTCAAGGAAAAGGACACCTCCGGCCAGACCTCCGGTACCAGTGGCGCCGAGCAGGGCGAAAAGGGCAAAGAACTGCAGGTAACCGGCCTGATCCCCTTTGTCGACCAAATGGCCCTCGCCCGCCTGTTCGAGCTGGCCCAGGACAAAGGCGACGGCAACGAACGCAAAATCTACCGCATCGGCTGCGAACTGGCCGAAGCCGTCAAGATCTACCAGGTAAAGTTTGCCGGGCGCATCATGGCCCCCGAGCAGGAAGGCCTGTTAGCCTGGCGAGTGTCCTTCACCCTGCGTGAACACCTGTCGGTACCGGAAAAGCGCGAACAGCGCCGCATCAAGCCGGACGCCATTATCGGGCAGGCCACCGAAGGTACCCAGCCCGTGGCCCCAGCCGGGGCAATCAGCGGCGACGGTCAAGATCAGCAGCCAGAACTGGGCCGCGTAGGAAGATTCTTCAAACGCATCGACGATGCCATGGGCGAGAAAAAAGATGAAACTCAACAAGCGACTGACGCTTAACGGCCAAGAGGCCCATATCGCCGCCGATAAACTGGTGTTGGAACTATCCGGCGCCGGTCGTGGCTTTATCACCGTCAAAGGCACCGCCAGCCCGCGTGATATCGTGCGCCTCGATATCGGCTATGGCCAGGAGCTGCACCGCTACTTCACCGGCGTGGTTGCCAAGGCCATCCCCGCCGAAAACGGTCACGTCCGGTTGTTGGTCAAGGAGTTGGCTTTCGTGCTGGGTACCCGCGTCAGTATCAGCATTCAGCACGCCACCTTTCGCCAGGTGATCACCCGGCTGGCCGACGAAACAGGGCTTAACTTCGTGCTGCCGGCCGCCGCCGACTATACCGACAGGCCCATCCCCAACTTCACCACCGCCGGTACCGGCGCCCAGTTGCTCGAAAGCGCCGGTCGCGCCTTCGGCATCCCCGGCTTCTGCTGGTACCAGCAACCTGACGGCCACATCTACGCCGGTAGCTATCAGCACTCACGCTGGGCAGGCAGGTCCGTCACCATAGAGCAGGACATCACCAGCGCCCAGGCCGCCGGCAACAACCTGACCATTCCCGCCTCGCCGCTCATCCGCCCCGGCGCCCTGGTTAACGGCAACCAGATCACCCGGGTTGAATTCGACGGTACCAGCATGGTCCTGACCTGGGCGGGCAAGCAGAAAGCCGCCCAGCAACGCCAGATAGAACAGCAGTTCCCCGAACTGGCCGCCGGCTTTCATCTGCCCCAGCTCGGCATCGTCACCGCCACCGCCGACCAAGCCAGTGCCGGCCAGCTCAACGATCCCTACCGCCCCCGCTACGCCGTGGACGTGCAGCAGCTGAATGAAAACGGCAAGCCGGATACCGAAGTACCGGTATTCATGGCCGTACCGGTACCCGTGCTGTTTGGCGGCCCAGAACAGGGGCAATACCAGTACCCGCACCCGGGTACCCTGGTCGAACTGGGTTTTGCCTTTGGCCGCGCCGATCAGCCCTTTATCCGTACCGTGCTCGGATCCGGCTGGCCGCTGCCCGATATCCAGCCCGGCGAGCAGCTCACCCAGCAGCGGGCCGAGGTGTACCGGCGCACCGATCCGGCCGGCAACCATACCGCGGCCACCGATCAACTGCTTCGCCACATCGCCGCCCAGCTGCAGCAAGAGGCCGACGACTACCAGGGCCAGTTCGGCAGCCATCACCTCACGGTGGCCCAGCACAGCACCGAAGAAGTCGCCGGTCGAAAACTGATTGAGGCACTGGGAGCCATCGAGCTGCTGGCCGGTGACGACCTGGAACTGGCCACCCTCGGCAACCTGCACCTGGTCACCGCCGGCGAACGGGTCGACGTCACCGGAGCCAACTATCAGCACAGCATCGGCGGCGACAGCACTGCTACAGTACAAGGCAATGCCGCCACCACCATCACCGGCGACGAACAGCGCACCACCCAGGGCAATACCACAGAGCAGATCACCGGCAACAAGAGCAGCCAGGCCCAAACCCAGACCATCCTCGGCAACAGCATCGTGCTGGGCAACGGCACCCACAACATGCTGACCCTGATGATCGGCATGATGGCCGACGTGCAGGACGCTTTGCAGAAGCTGGACGGACACACCCACCCCGACCACAACACCCCGCCCAGCGTACAGGGCCAGGTGGCCAGCCACGCCACCGCCATCGGCACCACCAAGAGCAACCTGCAAAGCTTCACCGGCTAACCCCACCCAGCACCACCACAGGCGGCCCACAGCGGCCGCCTTGCCTTACCCTAGCAACCACCAACACAGATACAACCAACGCCGTCAGCGGCTGACTGACGGCGCCTGCGCTGGCCCACGTCACCCACCAGAGCGCCGCCACGTAATCCGTACACGCACGCCATCACCCCACGGAAACCGCGCTCCTCCGCGCCCGCCTTCGCGCTTTGTGTTTTAAAATTTTGGAAATTCTGCGGGTGTGCAAAACCATAGCCCGAGGCCAGCGTTGGCAAGGATCACGGGACGATCTGACGATCTACAAAAATTGAAGGGAATTGCACAGAAATGAAGGAATCAGGGTGTCAGCAGACCAGAGCCAAAACAAGCAAAGCCGCAGCTGGCTTGAGGGTCGCGCCGTTTACGTGGATAAAGCGGCGAAACGGAACATCAAGCCGAGCGCCGCAAGCCTTGCTACGACTAGGATCGCTGAAATGAAGAATTGCAATATCGTTCAACGCCAGGCAGGCCCGAACTGTTCCCGGAACTGCCGGTCGCGGTGCAGGGCTTCAAGCCGCAAGTCGACGCCCTGCCGTGGATCCTGACCCGCGTCACCCACAGCCTCAGTGCCAGCGGCTACACCACCGGCCTGGAGCTGGAAGTCAAAACCGACCAGCTACCGGAATAGCAGGCATAAAAAGGCCGCCAATTGGCGGCCTTTTTTTATTTAACCAGTACCACTTTCTTGGGGCGTTCATCTTTGCTTGTCGGTTTCTCCCAGTAAAAGCCGTGCTGTAATAAGGCGACAAACTCAACCTGTGACAGCGTAACTCGCTTCGGGCCTGAGCCAGAGCTAGATGCCGAGTCATAAATATCAAATACCACAGCGCCGGGGTCATACATTTGGCGGCTTACTTCCAGCCTATGTTGATCGAGTTCGGTGATGGAAACATTCTGATTGATATAGCTGCCGGTGAAGTCGCCAATTAATGCGTTTTTAGTTTCAAAACCGGCTGGTGAGGTGGAGAAGACCTGCAAGGTAACGCCGTGCACATATCCCGAGCGGTTGCTGTGTATCATGGTGCCCCTGGAGAACTCGAAGGCGTGCCCCTGCGTCCAGCCATGAAATTGATGCCCATGCACCACTGTTGGCGTCCATTTAATATCGAGCATCGCTTTAAAGTTTTCGGGAACGGCAAACTTCCACCCGGCAGCAAAGCCATCTTCAAACTGTGCAATCAGCACCTCGCGACGAGGAACAGCCCTGAGCCCGACAAAACTTTCTTGAATTTCGTTTGCCACCTTTTCGGTGACTGACTTGGCTTCTTCTGTTTCGGCGTTCTTGTCCTGGGTGGCTTCAAAGGTGTAATGAAAGGTTTCATCAAACTCCGGGATTTCGCCGGTCTCCAGCATATTCAAAAACTGAGCTTCACTTAAAATGGTGACGCCGTTCTTGCGCGACTTCTCAATCTTTACCGGCCCCGCGTTAGGCCCGCAGCATAAATAGGACAGGCTGCCAGATACACCCGTTCTCACGCCAAGGCTGGCGGCTTCTGCCCGTTGGCTGAGTTGCGATTTAATATCTTTCTTGAAACCGGTAAAGCAGATGGCGGGGTCCTTGCTTCTGGGTTTCGGTGCGGGTATTTCTGGCGGAACATAATCGGCGGGAATAGCGGCTTCGGCCTGCTCCAGCGATTCGTGATATTCAATCACCCTGTCTTTGCGAAAGGTGCGAATGCCGCCACCGTCGGTCAGAAAGCCCTGATAGTGCTCGGCAGACTCAGAGAAGTTGGCTATCTCAAAGGCGCCAAGGCGGCCCTTGGCATCACAGTAGGTAAAAACTTTAAGCATCCCTTGCTCCTGATTTTATTGTTTTATTATCTTCTTCGTCGGTACTTCCTGTGCTCGACCATGGTGCCGATGATCATCACCTCACACATGTCCGAACGAATGGGGGCGTAATCCTCGTTCAGCGGGATCAGTTCGAAGTATTCCACCCCGCCCGCATTAAAGCCGCGCGGGCGGTATTTCTTGAAAGTGGCCTCCCGGCTGCCGTTCTTGGCCGCCACATAGTCGCCGGGCACCGGCTCTATGTCCGGGTCGATGATCACCAGGTCGCCATCACTAAACTCCGGCGTCATAGAGTCGCCGCTGATGCGCATACCAAAGGCGCGCTCGCCTATATCATCATCGGCCTGCACATATTCAATGCCGCCATCCACTTCCCGAATTTCCCGCACCGCCGTCAACTGCCCGGCCTGCACATAACTCAACACCGGCACCTGGTGCCCGCCCATCGGCGCATGCGCCACGTTCTGGAAGGCAGGGGGTTCGGGTTCGTTCTTGCCGGTAACCAACCAGTCGGGGCTGCAGCTCAATGCTTTTGCCAGGGCGAGGAAGTTTTCGCCTTTTGGGGACGTGTCGCCACGTTCCCATTGGCTAATGGAGACCCGGCTAACGCCAACTTTTTTGGCTAGCCCGTCTTGGGTTAGTTGAAGCGCGTTTCGGCGCTGCAGGATTCTGCTGCTCATTGTCATGTAAGAGAGCTTACATACACACAACGAAAGATTCCCTTGCATAACACCGAAAGAAGTCTTACATTCATAGGCATCACCGTAAGAGGCCGTAAGCGACATGAAAAAAAATGAGGCCATTGGCCATTTTGGAAGCGTTGTAAAGCTGGCCGAGGCGCTAGGGATAAGGCCGCAGGCTGTATCCCAGTGGGGCGAAAAAATCCCCATGCGTCGCGCCTACGAAATCGAGCGCATCACCAACGGAAAGCTGAAGGCGCTGACGGAAAGTAAAGGTAAGTAAACCTGAGTGCGCAAGAAAAAAACAAAAAAAGACCAGTACGACACTTTGCAGGGGATAAAGATGAGTCAGCGCAAGCGGTTTACCGCGCCCAAGTATTCAGCCATACGCCGCAGTTGCCCGCATTGCGAAGCGCCCGCCCGCATCCGCACCAGCGAGGCCCAGTCTGCCCTGAGCCGCATCACCAAATACCAGTGCAGCAACATCGACTGCTGTCACGTCTGGGTCGAAGGCAGCGAAGTGCTCTACAGCATAGTGCCCTCGGCCAGCCCCAACCCCACCGTAAAAATACCCGTTAGATACAAGGAGAGAAACTAATGATCGAACTCACCAGACTGCTGCGCGCCCCGGCGCTGGTGCGGCATAACCCGCTGCGACCCGAGGTGATCACCCACCGCCACCGCCCCGGCTTTATCGAACGCCAGGACGGCAGCTGGATCACCCTGCCCGTTCAGACCCGCAGCGCCCGCAGCGCCCGCAGCCACAAGACAGGTAAGGCAAACAGGCCCAAGGCCCGCCGCCGCTTGTGGCACTGGCTGAACAGCCTGATCACGCAAGGAGCGACCGCATGACCATTCATCACCACAACCTGGCACAGGTAGTACCGTTCGATGCCAACCAGCAGGCCGCTACCGCTACCACTGCCGGCGAGCAGGCGCTGGCCGAGATGCGCGCCCGCCTGCAACGCAGCCGGGTCGCCGCCGAGTGGAGCCGCCTCAGTACCCAGCAGCGCGCCATGCTGTGCTACGGCGCCAAGCTGCGCCCCAGCAGCTATGCCGAACTGGCACTGGAAGAGATGACCGACGACGAACGCGAGCACATTCGCCTCGCCCTGGTCGAGATGAAGCGCGGCCTGCACAGCCTGACCACCACCGACCGCACCGAATGGCGCCAAGTGGCCGGCAACTGCCAGCACCACCAGAAAACCAAAAAAGAGCAGGCGCGCACCGAACAGCAGGGCCGCCTCAGGCTGGACCGCCAGATCCGCCAGCTGAGCGACAAATTGAACGCCGTAAACGCAAAAAGCCCCGTCAGCAGCAACTGACAGGGCTTTTCAAAACATCACTTCTTTACGCAAAGGAGCAAAAGAATTATGCCGCATTATGCCGCTATACGCAAAGTTGCCAACGAGCACCTGACCCAGTTCAACCGCCTGGCCCGCGTTCGTCGCGCCCAAAACGCCGAAGTGCCGTTCGAATGCGCCCTCGAAGCCCTCGCCCGCGTGGCCGAGCAGCTCGGTGCCGACGACCTCTATCAGCAAATTACCGACCGTCAGCACCTGTTGGAGCTGGGTCAGCCCCTGCCCTACATCACCGCCAACGGGGGTGAGGCATGAATCAGCGTGAGATGTTTTACGGGTTTTATCGCGCCGCTCGCCTGAACGAAAGCGGCTTCCCTGTGCACCTTATGGATAGCACCCCCGATGCCCAGGAACAGAAATACCAGATAGACCGCGCCGCCCTGCTGGCCGGGTTTGATGATTTCACCATCATGCACGCCGAGTGGGCCGCCGACATGGCGCTGGCAGACCGCCGCAGGCAACACGCCGAACCGTCCCGCCACTCGGTGGTGATTCAAATGCTGATGTTTACCCATGGCCGTGTGCGGAGGTCTTTCTGATGTCTGACATCCTCCACCCCCGTGATCACCTGCGCCTGCACTGGCGTCAGGCCAAGGCCGACTTCTGGCGGCAGTGGCAGCCCTGCTTTGAGCAAGGCGAAGACCACACCCGCCTAATGATCACCCTCGGTACCATTCGCAGCCTCTACTGGCAGTCGCTCGGTCAGGGAATGCTGGCCATCGCCCGCACCATCGGCAACTGGTGGCGTAAAACCGCCCCGCTGCACTGCCTGGGCGAGGTGGTGCTATGAACTATCCAGAACTACAGCAAGATGCGGCGGCGTTCTTCGCCCCGCCAGAAAAAGAAGCCGGTAAAAAAGTCGCCGGTACCCGGGTTAAAGAGCAGCTGTTTGCCGAACCGTACCAGCGCGAAAGCTTGCGCTGGGCCGCTGAGCTGCTGGCCGGTATTGAAGATCATGCCGCCAGCGCCCTGTTCTACCAGTATCAGCGCCGCCTGAGCAAAGGTGGTCAGCATCGCAGTGCCAATATTTGGCTGCGCAAATCGGTAGAGCAAATTCAGCTGCACGCCGCCCGCTTTCCGCTGCCGCTGCGCCAGGTGTCCAATGAGTTGGGCCGCGCCAATATCGCCCGCGAGTGGGCCGATCATGTGGTGGCCATCGTTAACGAGCTGACCAATGGGCTGACCACGCCCGCACCGGCCACGCGGATTTTGCACCAGGCCATGGAGCCCGCCAACAAGTGGGGCTTTTCTCCCAAGTTGCCTGACCTGACCAAAGAGATTACCGATAAGCACATCGATATGGCGGTGGCCGCTGTGGCACGCCTGCAGGATGCAGAATGGTGGCTGCGCCAAATCACCAAGGCATGGCGCCGTTATGCCGAGCATGTGGCCATTCTGGTGGGCCGGGTACGCAAGGGCGTTAGCGCTTATGTGTCTCACTCTGCCCTGCAGGACTATCGCGCCCGCAAGGATGCCGCCGCCCTGTGGCTGCAAACCATGTATGCCATCAACCCCGAGCTGGAGCTGGAGATCCCCCTGGCCGAGGCGGTGGCGTCCAGTATCTCTAACCCCGAGATCCGCCGTCACGAACTCATGGTGCGCATGCGCGGCTTTGAAGACCTGGCCGAAGAGCAGGGCTTTGTGGGTGAGTTCTACACCTGGACTGCGCCCAGCAAGCACCACGCCTGGACCATCGGCCGCAACAAAAAGGCGGTGCAAAACCCCCGTTATCAGGGCTGCACCCCACGCGATACCCAGCAATACCTCTGTGGCCAGTGGGCCAAGGCTCGCGCCAAGCTGGCCCGCCTGGGCGTGCAGGTGTTTGGATTCAGAGTGGTAGAGCCGCACCACGACGCCACCCCGCACTGGCACCTGTTGTTGTTTGCTCACCCCAGCCAGTTGCGCCTGCTGCGCTCTACCCTGCGCAAATACGCCATCGAGCACCACCGCGAAGAGCTGGGCCGCAAAGGGTACCGCGCCCGCTTCGACTGGCAGACCATAGATCCGAGCAAGGGCAGCGCCACCGGTTACATCGCCAAGTACATCGCCAAGAACATCGACGGCCACAAGGTGGGTATCGATGAAGAGACCGGCGAAAACGCCGAAAGCTCGGCCCCCGCCGTGGCCGCCTGGTCAAGCCTGTGGGGTATTCGTCAGTTTCAGCAGGTGGGCGGCCCGTCTGTCAGCGTGTGGCGCGAGCTGCGCCGCCTGCGCGAAGCGACCCAAAACCCGATATTGGAAGGCGCTCGCCGCGCCGCCGACCAGGGCAAGTGGGCCGACTTCGCCAACGCCATGGGCGGCATTCACCTGCAGCGCAAAGACCACTGCATCAAGCTGCAGCACCTGATCAACGAAGCAGCCAGCAAATACGGCGAAGACGTCAAAAAGCTCACCGGCCTGCGCACCGCCGACATTACCACCAGCGTCAACGGTGTGGTCTCCGGCGTCATGTTCGGCATCACCGAAGCCACCACTCGACACCCGGGTTGGGAGTTGTCTCGGGTTGGTTTGAGCGAGCGCAGCGAGTTGGGTTTGAGTGGCGGCAGCCGCTCTCCTTGGAGTTCTGACAATAACTGTACGGAACGATCAGTTTTGGCAGAAAAGGATCCACTGGGTCACGAAATGGCAATGCTCGGACTCAGCGACTTCGACCGTGGCCGGTTGGAAGCCGGGGCCACTGTGGTGATAGACGGCCTGTATGTGCGCTTGCGCGATGGCCAGCTGATCACCAGCACCGAACGCCCCGGCCTGCATAAAGAAAAGGCCTCTGATATGGCCTTTGAACCCGGCGAGTCAGTCGCCAGCCAGTGGCGCCGCCGCATAGTGGGTGAACTGCTCGGCGGCCAGACGCCGGTGGATGAGTTTTTTGATGCGGTACCGGATGAGGATATGGGCCTGGTGATACGCCAAACCGACACCGCCCTGCAGAAAGAACGCCGCGAGCGCCCCGAATCCTTCAAGTCTGAGCCGCTGCTGATGATGCTGCAGCAAATGATTGATGACCTTATCGACGATCACGAGTTCAGGGAGACATACCTTGGCTAAATCAAACCAGTATCGAATTACCCAGCACGCGGTGCAGCGCTATCAGCAACGCCGTTGCCGGCACCCGTTTCACATGACCGCCGACATTTGCCGCGCCCGGCCCGCCACCAAAGGCCGCCTGCGCAAAGCAGGCCGCTGGCCCCGCAGTGGTCAGCGGCTGCTGATAACGCCGGACAACTTCGCCTTTGTGACCGCCGGCGCCGTGATCATCACCTGCTTTTCATTGGGGAGCTGAACATGGGACAGACCACCCCCGAGTGGGAAGCGGCAGAAGCCAATAAGAGGGCCGAATGTCTGGCTCGCTATCACGAATGCAAGCGCTGGCTCGACACCCGTGACCGGGACCGCATCACCCGATGGCTGAACACCTTACCGCCCGAATACCAACAGCAGTGCCGGGCCACCCTGAACAGAATGAGAGAGCAAGACTGATGAGCATCATCACCAAACTGGAACAAATGCTTTGCCCGCACGAACACCACCTGGCCGCCAGCGGTGAAGTGCGCTGCGCCATGTGTGGCCACGTCAATAGGCCATTGGGCCGCCGCGCGACCCGCAATGCCTTGCTGGTGCTGGCGTTGGTATGGGCATCCTGCCTTTTGGGGCTGGCGTGTCTAATTCGGGAGGCAGCATGAAACTGACAAAGAACGAACGCCTGAGAAGGCACTTTGCCGCCGGCGGCTGCGCGCTGAGCCACGTCGAGATTGCCGCCATGTTCGATATCAGCCCTGCTGCCGCAGCTAACCTCATTACCTATTTGGAGTCGAAGGGCTGCAACAGATGGCTGGCGACAGTAGAGCGCCGGGAGCGTCGCTACCTGATCGACCTGAAACTGGTCGGCCCGGAGCAAACGGTCAGCGACCAGATCCGCGCAATCATGACGGAAGACCCCAGGGTAAAAACCGCCGCCCTGGTCAGCCGCTTCGGTTGCTCCGATGGTTTGGTGCATAACATCCGCCGCGAACTGGCCGGCACCTGCAAGCGCAAAGCACCAAAAGACAAGCAGGCATCATCCCGCCGTCGCCCCGGCGAGGGAGCAACACCAGCGCGTCACTGGCCCGACGAGGTGCCGCACCTGGCCAGAGCTGCCCGCTTCCGCCAACTGTGGCCGGTAAGGGCTCAAGCATGAGCCGCGAGATGTGGACTTACCTTGCCGTGACCGGTAGCCAGCTGTTCTGCCTGATAGCAACGGGGTGGCCCCCGTTCTTCGCCTCGGTACTGGGCGGTCTGGTCGTTTGTTATATCCAGCAGAAGGTCGAGGAAATCATGGAAGCATACATGGAGGGAAGGTTTTGACCCCCGCCGAGCGCAAACAGAAAAGCCGCGCCGCCGCCAAGGCGGCCGGTATTGTCCGGGTCGAAGTGAGCCTGGGCATTAACGAATCCAACCGGCTGGACGAGTTATGCAAAACACGGGGCGGCGTGCGCGGCCCCTACTCCGCCGACGAATACCTGACCCTGCTCATCCACCGCGACTGGCAAAAGCTGCAAAGCCAACTGGCCGAACTGGGCACCTGCAACCACTGTGGCGACCCACTGCCCGAAGGCTGCAAGGGATTATTCAAGGGTGCCGGCACCTGCTGGCACACCACCGAAGCAAAAGCGCTAGAGCTGTGACCGGTCACAAGGAGATAAAAACAATGATGCACTCACCTACCCTGTTCATGCTGATGGCCAGCTACGGCGGGCCTACCGTATCGCTCGACAGCATCAGCGAACAGTATTTCGGCATGTCGTGCCGCACGGCCCAGGCCAAAGCCACCGCCGGCCGCCTGCCCGTGCCCGCCTTCCGGGCCTCGCAAAAGTCACCCTACCAGGTGCACCTGGCCGACCTGGCCAACTACATCGACAACAAGCGCACCGAAGCCAGAGACAGAACCAGCCTGATGGCGATAACAGGCTGACGCCGGCAATCGCCCACTAAAAAGCCCACCGATGAGTGGGCTTTTTTATGCGTGTCGAGATCGAAGGTGATCCATAAGTATCCCACGAAAAAATCAACACCAGCAAAAACAGACACTTAGTTAAAAGTCTGCCCCATCCAACATCGGAGCGACAGAGAAGCGGGCACTAGGATACATTGTTTAAATCTCTTTATTTTTCAGTGCCTTAGCTGAAAAACGACTACGGCAAAGCTTGGGTGTAATGAAGGTTTAGCTTGCTTCATGTCCCCTAAATGTCCCCTAAGGGGCAAATCTGGGGACATGTTCACGGACAGAGCGAGCCAAGGGAGTGGGATTATACATGGCGCATACTATCGCCTCAAATTTGAGCAGTTGATCACAGTTCAGCAACCTCTTTTCACTAATTTAGAGAGGTTGGTTATGGCTACTATTTCTATCGAAAAGGTTACTGGTAAAAAGGCCGTTAAGTATAAAGCAAGAGTAAGGGTGATGAGCCGTGGACAAAAGTTGTTCGAGCAATCGAAAACTGTAGCAACTGAAAAGGGGGCCAAAGCTTGGGCAAGGGCGCTTGCTCACCAGCTAGAAACAGAAGGTTTACCGCAACCAGAGGTAGAAGCACGGACGATCTTAATCGGGGATCTCATCACTTTGTATCTAACCGATGATGTGACATCTGTAACACTAGGGCGGTCTAAGTACGCCGTACTGAGTCGACTCAGGGCCTATGACATAGCGTTGATCCGAGCTGATAAACTAACAGCGCATGACCTAGTTAATCACTGCCGCATCCGTCAAGCTGAGCCAACCCGCCCCCTGCCACAAACTATCTACCAAGACATTACCTATATAAGAAGTGTAATTGATGTGGCTCAGCCTATCTTCGGCTACGAGGCAAATACTAGGGCACATGATGATGCAATTCCTGCGCTAGTAAAGTATGGCTTGATAGGTAGAAGCCAGCGTAGAGAACGCCGTCCGACACCGGATGAGCTGAACATCATGGAGCAGGGCTTGCAACGAAGACAGTCTCACAGAGCTGCACATATCCCTCTTGTCGACATTTTTCACATCTCTATTCTGACCTGTATGCGGCTAGGAGAAATCACCCGCATCACATGGGATGACCTCAACGAAAACGATCGAACCATAACGATTCGAAATCGCAAAGACCCACGCAACAGAATCGGGAATCACTGCACCATACCGTTGCTTCCTGATGCGCTGGAGATCATGTTACGTCAACCAAAAACCGATGAGGAAAACCGAATTTTCCCCTACAACTCACAGTCAATCAGTGCCGCGTGGCAGAGAGTTTGTAAAGAAGAGGGGATCCAAGACCTCCACTACCATGACCTGCGCGCCGAAGGAGCATGCCAGCTGTTTGAAAGGGGCTTAAACATAGTGGAGGTATCCAAGATAACTGGTCACAAAGACATCAACGTATTGAATAACGTCTATCTCCGTGTCGGTGTTCAAAGTCTGCATCAACCCCCCATCATCGACTAAAAAACACTCAATCAAACAAAGTAAGCGTGATCTACATCACGCTTTTATCTTTTGGTTACACGCACCATTTTCAAATCTCACCTTTGGATACTCAAAAAAGCGCTTTTTTGGCCTGTTTACTACGCCACTTTGGCTCCGGAGGTCAAAAACCCCTTCCCTGCTAATACCCCCCCAATAAACGCCAAATTAAGCCTATTTCTGACGGTCTCCCCTGATTTGCACTGCCCTCAGATGGCTCTTAGTATCATTTCCAAGTCACCACAACTGTACATACATACAGTCAAAAGAAAGGAAATGCCACGTTGGCCACACAAATAATAGAATCTGTAGAGACTCGTTCAGGAACCCGCTACAAAGCAAGAGTGCGCCTTAAGTTAGCAGGGATGAAACGCCAAGAATGTTGTAAAACATATTCAACACTGAGAGAGGCACAGCGTTGGGCTAAAAGAGTCTATGAAGCTACCTTACGGGACGGTATTGAAGGGCTTAGAAGAGCGAGCCGGCAGGCAGAACCAACTGTCGGAGATCTGATCCGCTGCGTTCTTGAAAATAGTCCAACGAGTGAAAAATTAGGAAGGTCAAAAAAGGCTGGGTTGAAAAGCTTTCTAAAGCTGCCAATAGCTCAAGTTCCTTTATCACAACTTAGCTCTGAACATGTAGTTGCGCACTGTGAGCTACGTCTTTCTATAAATGAGAACCTAAAGCCCCAGACATTATCTCATGACGTGTCTTACCTTTTTACAGCATTAAAAGATGCTAAGGCGTTTTATGGGTATATGGTGGACTGTAGCTTTTTCTCAGATTTACGTTCGTCATTGCAGAGGCATAATATTATAGCTCGCTCCAGTGAGCGGAGTCGTAGACCCACACAGCTAGAGCTGATAAACATTAGCAGTGTCTTTATAGAGCAATACCACAACAACAAAGGTGGTATTCCAATGTTAGACATATTAAATCTAGCATTATTAACAGCATTACGTCGCTCTGAGCTTGTCAATATACGCTGGTGTGATGTTAATTGGACAGAGAAATCTCTTAAAGTGAGGAGTAGAAAGCACCCCCAAAATCACTTGAGACATACTGACACTATATACTTAAATGAAGATGCATTAAAAATAATATCTAACCAGCCATTAGGGAATGATAATGACTTCATATTCCCATATAAAGCTGATGCAATCAGTAATGAATGGAAAAAAGCTAGAGAGCAACTAAATATCATCGACCTTAGATTTCATGATATTCGAGCTGAAGCCGCTTGTCGATTTTTCGAATATGGATTTAGTGCTGTTGAAGTATCAAAAGTAACGGGCCACCGCAACCTTGATGTTTTGAATAACCACTACCTTAGATTAAGAGTAGTACCTACTTCAAACTACCCTAATCTATAAAACAGTAGTAATTAATTTGGCGACTAGGTTTTTCCTTAATAACAAACCTAGTTGCCAGCTATGCTAACAACTCTTGGAGTACGGAATGAATATAACATTAGAAGCTGAAGTGCAAATCAAACCCAATACAAATAAAGAAAAAAATATGAAAAGGTATGGTAATTTAAATTTCTTAAGAGGTTCATCCGGCTTTGATGCACAGCCAGAATGGTTAATAAAAAGCTTCATCCCATCGTCCTCATTTGGTGTCATTTATGGCGCAAGTGGTTCATTAAAGTCATTTCTTGCGATTGATCTTTGTTGTTCCATTGCGACTGGAGAAAACTGGTGCGGTAAAACCGTTAAGAAAGGTGCTGTCGTATACATTGCAGCTGAAGGACAAAGCGGTGTATCTAAACGCATAAAAGCATGGGAAATAAAAAACAACACAACGGCTAGAAATTTATATGTATTAGGGCATAGCTTAGTTATCTCTGATGAAGAAACACAAGAATCACTTATTTCATCGATTAAGGACATTGAACAAGAAGATAATGTAAAAATACAATTGGTGGTTTTAGATACACTAGCTCGTTGCTATTCAGGCGATGAAAATACTTCCCGTGATATGTCAGCATTTGTAAGAGGGTGTGACAATATAAAATCAAAAACAAATGTAGCAATGATGTGTATTCATCACTCTGGCCGAGATGAAAATAAAGGTGCTCGTGGCAGCTCGGCATTAAGAGCAGCTTGTGACTTTGAATTTCAGGTGAAGAGGAATGGCAACGCAAAAAAAATTAACTTTATCAATACAAAGCAAAAGGAAGATGATGAGGCTCCAAGTATAGAGCTTGAGTTTGACTCTATTGAGTTAGGGATTAAATGTGATCAGGATCAACCCATAACCTCTTTAGCAAAAACAAGTGAAGCGTATAAAGATACTCAAGAGCAAGTAAATTCAGAAAGCCCTATAGTAAAGCTGATACACGATGTACTTGGTGGGAAAACAACTCGCGGTCAGTTGCGCCAAGCTTTGTATCCCAACGATACCAAACTAACAGATGCTCAACGAAAGCAACTTAGCCGCTCTTTAAATAGCTTGCAAGACTCAGGAGTGATTAACATAAATAAATTATCTTTAACTCGTTCATCAGATGATGATATTATTACTATTGTTTAAGCTGTGACATGTGACACACCTTTAGGGTGTGTCACTCCGTCACAACCTAAATAACCATCAAATTTAAACCAAGTGTAAATGGATTATTATGATTAATAAAATTTCGGCTTTTATTAGTAACAAACATGAGTAAAAAATAGAAAAAATTCAGTTGGATCATATTCACTTTTACATAGACCAGAGTACTTACAAGGCTTTTGAAGCAGTAAGTTATGAACTGCATATATCTGCATTGATTGATGACGTTACTATCCATGCTGAACTTCAACTAAGCGCTCATCTAAATGACATAATAGAAGGTAAATTCATACACTTTGAGCGATCTTGTGACTATAGCTACGATCGTATTTCAATTTTTGATAAAAGTGGGTTATGCATAGAGATCGACGATTTTGATAGTATCTATAGATTAAATGGCAAAGATCTAGATTTAGAAGAAAATCAGGAGATGGATATTTCTAGCAAAGCTAGTTAATCTTATTGAATTCATCCTTGAAAGCAATGAGGATAAATATAATGAGATGTTATTGAAAGCTGAATTTAAGGAGAGAAGCTTAGACTCAAAAGAAGAGCAAGAGCTACATCATCATTGATAATATATATCTCCACACTCAAAGGTTGATGCTATTATTAGTATCACAATTTGACTAAGTGACACACTCTTAAGGTGTGTCACTTGGCACATACTAATTTTTCAAATTGTGATTATGAAATATTTATGAATGAGAGCGAATAATATCAACTATCAAATCGTCTGCGAACTGGGTCTTGAAATTTACAGTTATATCTTTACTAATCTGCTTAAATAGCTCTTGAGCATGTTCAATCTTACGCTCCTCTTCTTTACGTAAACTATCCTTACCTTCTACATTCTTCGTCTCAATTATGAAATTTAGGTATTCACCTTTTGTTGTTTTAACAACATATGCAAAATCTGGCGAATACGAGTACCCCCCTGAAACAGGTATTTTAATCGAATTTTTAGGTATCTTAGTAAAAACAGAAACTGACTGAATCTCTCCATCTGTAATGTTAAGCTTTTCAAGCTCAGAATCATAAAAGACTTTCTCGAACAAATAAGAATCAAGTGGTGTGGTAGATCCATCACTATGAACACCGAGATCACTTGCCATAACTTCTTCAAGTGGTTCGCCTTGTTTATCAGTAAATTTAGTTGGATGAATAGCGTTTGAAATAACGTTGTAACCAAGTCCAAACTTATTAAATGAGTTATTTAAAAGAAACTTACTGAACCCTGATTTTATCTTATGGATCGTCTGAATGTTGAGATATTCCGTGATATCTATTTCAACTTTAATAGAAGAAAATGCTTTATGCAGAGTAGAAATTTTAATAAATGCATCTTGAGACAACCGCTCCAAGAACTCTCGGTAAGTCATTGTGCTAAACTTTGCAAAATCATCATCATCACCAAACATTGTTTTTGACATGGCGGTATCGTTATGTATGTATATCTTTTCTATACGAGTCTTAACGCCAGTCTTTTTGAACTTGCTTGATTCTTCAATAAGATAGCTTTTAAATAGCTCTAAAAATTCATCCTCATTAGCTATTTTATATTCAAGAATAGCTTTTTGATTAATAATTTCCCATAGCTTTTTTAGCTCATCGTACTTACCAACTCGCATTTTAGTTCGTTTTTTACCATCATCAGCCTTCTTAATCTTATTAGGCTTAATGCCAGTTGGGAATGCTCTTGGAAATTCACCTTTTAGTTGAGCATAGCTATCACTTCCGATGAAATTTTCATTGTCATCAATAATCCCCTTATCTATTAAGTCGGTCATAAGTTTAAATAAAGACAGACTGGGATATTGTGCAATTATTTTATCTTTTATTTCCTGAGTAAGCTTACTTGGTACTGTTTCTTTGAATGAGCTATCATTCACTTCTTTAATAAGTGAATCAACAAAGTCTTTTTCAGTAAAATCGACATAGTAATTAAGAGTAAATGTACGGTCTTTCACACGGCACATATACTCATTTACAGGTAATCGTAAACCACGACCAACCTCTTGTAATTTAGATGTTGTACTACCACTAGATCGCAACTTACATATTTGAAAAACGTTAGGGTTATCCCAACCTTCTCTCAATGTCCATTTTGAGAAGATGAAGCGCCTAGGATTATCCAAAGATAGTAGTAACTCTTTGTCGTGTAGTATCTCATTAATCTCTTGTTCTATTTTTTCATCTTTATCGCTATTATCTTTCGAAAAATAACCACCGTGAACACTTGATACATCTTTGAGTGTTTTCTCTAGATAGCATTTATAGAACGGTTCAGTTTCAGTTTCTAATAAACACTTTACCTCTGCGAGTACCCAGCTTTCGAACTTGCTTTTCAAGCTACCTGACAGTTTATTACCATCGCGGTATCCTTCAATATCATCAATAAAAAAGAGTGTTAATGGCTTGATTCTAGGCTTTTGTGTCAAAAACTCTCGTTCAATCTTAAAGTGCTCTCTTATTGCTTTTTGCATCATATTATCTTCAAGCGTTTGAGAGTAAGAGTATGGATTGATCGATTCACCTATTTTAAGCTCTACACCATTACTTAAAACAACAGTATTTTTGTTCAGAGCGTCAACGAATAGATCATGAATTTCACTATGAACCTTAGAAAGAGAGTCGCCTTTTGTTAGTTTAAAGTTGATTTTTCTATCATTTTCGTTAAGTTCAAAATTTGCTTCAGAACCATTAGAGCTTTTAAACTTAAGACTAGCGGAATCATCTCCTACTAGGTTTTCGATGTGGGCATCAATACCTTTTACTAAATCATCATTAAACGCATCAACCGCAGTAAGGCGATAGACTAGGTTTCTAAATTCATTATTAAATGTTGCACCGTATCGAATGATATACTGAGCTTCAAACTTTTCGATATTTTTCCATGTTTTAGCACTTTCCCTAGTAGGAAACTTATGAGGTTCATCAATTATGATGAAAGGCTTTACAGCTTGAATAGCATCAAATGGCGTATAATGTTGATTCCCTAACAAACCAACGTCATATTTATCAGATAGTGATTTGGAGTTAATCATTCCAGAGTTGATAATTAATACATATATATATTTTTTGCTGATACTACTAGCTTCAACAAAATCATGTATGGCTTGAGGTATATATGCTTTTGTATTTTTCTTTGATTTTTTTTGGCTCTCGACTACGTAAGATTTTATTTCACGATCATAAGGATCTCGGAAGTGCTCCTTTAATGCGTCACTTTTTAGGAAGTTAACCGTACCAGCTTTAATAGAAAGAGTAGGTACTACTATTATGAACTTATTAATACCAAATGATTTATTCAAATCGAACATGGTTTTTGTATAGGTATACGTCTTACCTGTTCCTGTTTCCATCGAAACATCAATGATATTACTGCTATCATAGTACTCTCTAGAATGCTCAATTCTATTTAAATCTTGTACTGCTTTAATATTTAAATAATATTGCTGAGGTGAAATTTCGAGTACAGGGTTTGCCAACATGCGAGTAGTTGAATCTTCAGACTGAACAGGTTCAGCCCCAACAAACATACTCATTACAGCATCTATACCAGCCTGTTGATGAGGCAAGTTTTTTTCAAAAGTAAAACCTTTAGACATTAGTTGCGTACCACCAATTCAAGCTCTAGAGACTTCTTGTTTGCATAACTATTCAATGCTTCGTTAAGTTCCATTTGCTTTGCACTTTCAAAATTACGACTATATATAATCACTTTATTTGGTGCGAACTCTTTATTTAAGTCAAGCTTTTTTAGCAATTCCTTTAGAGAGTTACTAGAAAAGTCGGGAGCAATCAAGTATAGGCGACCATCACATAGGTGTGCTCTATAGCCATTTAGATCAACATCTTGAATTGGTGTGGTTAACAGGCTTCCGTCATATAAACACCACGTTGTAAGAGTAGTATCATACTGCTCCTTTGTCAGAACGGCATCATCGAAGAACGAAAAGTTAGATAGTGTCAATTCGGCATCATCTTGTGCTCTAAAATCTTCAACTACTTCAAAAACTTTAAATCCTGAATTACCACATGCTCTACCTGCTCGGATAAGGCGTTCTTTGGTGACATCAAAGACTGTATCATATCCATTTTTATATGGTTCAGAGTCTTTCTTAGTAGGCTCATCTAGCTGGACAGTAATAAATTGATACGACGTTTTTTCATTATTATTTAGGTTAAATACAGCATGTGCCGTTGTGCCAGAGCCAGCAAAGAAGTCAAGTATAACACCATCCCCATTACAAACATAAGAAATCAACTTCTCAATTAACTGCGTTGGTTTTGGATTGGTAAATACTTTTTTCATTTCAGGAAAAATATCTCTAAGCTCATTAGCTCCCAATCTTCCATCTAAATCCAATATACTTGAAAACTTTTCTTCGAACTCTTCAGCATATAATTTCAATTCAATAATTTTGTTATGATCTTTACCATATATTATTTTGTCACTATCAATGAGAGCTTGCATTGTAGACTCTTTAAACCGGTACCCCATTAGTGGTAACTTACAAGGCTTTAATGTTTTAGGATGAATAACATCATACCTATAACCATCTTTCCCGGGGTTATGCACACTCTGACTACCAGTATAAATACCGCCTTCATCAATAAATTTATAACGATCAAGTGGACCCAATTGAAATTTATTCTCTTTAAACCAAGCTGTATAAACAGATTGAAGTTCTTTGGGATCAGAATACTTTGAGGCTAGCTCATTGCCTAATTCGACTAGACTATCTTTTATCTCAGAAACATTACTTTTCCACTTCGAGTCAAGCTTTGTCTTATCTTTAGCAAATGCAACAATGTATTCGTGTTCGACAGCTATATTTGTAGGGTTATTATCTGTTACGTTTTTCCAAATCACATTCCCCAAGTGATTTTGCTCTCCAAATATCTCATCACATATTACTTTAAGTTGAGACAACTCATTATCATCTATAGATACGAAAATCACACCATCTTCTTGCAAAAACTCTCTAGCTACGTATAACCGAGGGTAAATAAAAGTTAGCCATGCGCTATGACTACTAGAGCCTTTATCTGTAAACTCTAGAATACGCTTTGCTTCATCGAGTTCGATACCCGCAAGTTCACTTAATTGCTCTTTAGTAAACTTACGATCATCCTGATAGGTAAATCCATCTTTTCCTGTGTTATAAGGTGGATCAATGTATATCACCTTCACCTTTTCACTGTAAGCATTAACCATATGCTTTAACACTTCAAGATTATCGCCCTTGATTAGCAAGTTTTTACTATGTCTATTTTCCTCGAGTTGATTATGATTGTCATCTTCATTAATCAATGTCTTTGGAGGTAAGTTAGTAAGCAATCTGGCATAAGACTTACCAAGCCAGTTAAGTGAATACGACTCATTAGAAAGTTCAACCTCATCACCCTGAACTACTTCAATAATTTTTTCTTGAATAAGATTCCCTTTCTTATCAAAAAACTGAGGGAAGTGTTTTTTTAATAGAGCAACTTGCTTACTATTAGTAGTTTCAATATTTGAATAGATAGTTTCTTTTATCATTGACATGTTCGCCTAGAAGTTTCACTTAGAATGTTACACTGTATTATTTTCGTGTAGGACTTAAACCTAAAATTAGAATGTGATTAAGGTTGTTAACTTACAAACAATGCCTAGTTATACGTATACTACCAAACAATCATCCAAAAACAAATAGAAATGATAGAGTTAAAAATGCTGTCACCATACACATGACAGCCACATATCACTTAAGTTTTCAGACTGTAAATTTAGTTATTTAGCCATCCTAAATATTACTCCCCATAGGGAATTCCTGTGGAGCATTTAGAACTCTCTTCACAATATTTTTTATAATAGCTTCAACCTTAGCATCTGCAACCTCTCTAACCTCTCTCAACGACATAGCTTTAATCTGTTTCTTTTCAGCTATATCTAGCAACTTAAAAGATGCAAGGTTCATTTCAATTACTTTTTCAACCCAATCAAACCTTTCACTATAAACATCTCGATCTATAACTTCAATTAATTCAGCCTTAAAACAAGCATCCAACACTCTAGCTTTAATATATTTACTTTCATAATCATCTTTCATAAGAACAGATACCACTGACTGCTCAAACTTGGAGGCCACATCCAACTCTAGTTTTTCAACATATTTATCCATAAGCATTTATTTGAAATATATAATTTTTATTTTTTATTTGTCAAGTTTAAAAGGGAGTTGAGAGGGGAACCCTCTCACCAGTGGACAACCAGCGAAGCAAGGTTGTCCTATCTGGAATACCAACAAACAATAAGGTTTAAAGTTGGTTGTTTGCAATATAGCAATCCAATTATTAACATTATAATAAACATGTTAAAGAATTGGATTGTAACAACTCAAGCGGTGAAAAATGGAACGGATGGAGTGATGATAAGAGAGCGATACTTACTATCAACGACACACACTAATCATAAAACCACCGAGAAAATTATTCCTATTGCAGGAGATAAAAACACATCAAAGACAATCGCAATCATTGGTGAGAAATTTAAGCTAGATCAAAAACTGAACAACAAAAAAGGCGGAAGACCACTTTCGAGCTATGCGGTCGAATATTGCCTAACACTTCCAAAAGGACATCGCCCTACCTCACAGCAATGGCGATCTATTGTTGCAGACTGTTGTTATGCATTAGCAAAGCTAACAAAGCTGAATAAAGATGAGTTAACACAATATAAATCTCAAATCCGTGCCGTACTACACCAGCAGCCTCAAATTGGGCATAAAGGAGCTGGGGATCATGTCCACCTGATCATTGGCAAAGTAGTCGGCAACCGAGTACTTAAGGAGCTTCAACAAAAAAAAGCCACACAGTTGATAAAACAAGCTTTTAATGCAGCTGCTCTGAAGCATGTAGGCTTAGACCACAAAGAGTATAAGCCCCATGAACTAAACCGGGGGAAGCGTCTAGAAACTTGGAAATACCAGCAGCAGAAGGTGGGGGAAGCACAACACACTATGAAAGTGATAAAAAAACTACAGGAGCAAGCTGACAAGTGGTTCAAAGCAGTCGCAGAGCATGACTCTAAGCAACAAAAACGCCAGTTAAACAGGCTACTAAAGACCTTTGATGAACTGTCTTCCTGCTCTCTTACCACCGAGCAGAAAGAGCAAACTGACGCCTTGAAGCTAAAAATCAGTAGTCAGAGGAACTAGCTCTAAATTTAGGGACCACGTACCATTGGGAGTGAGGTTGTTGACTGTGATTACAGCTCAGAAATGTCCCTTAATTGTCCCCTGCTTTTTATTTTCACTTTAAGCATCTGTTTATAAAGAGGTTTTTCACAGCCCTGTCCAATCCAACATGGGGGCGACGGAAAAGCGGGCGCTGGGATAATGACTCATGTAAGTGACGGCTTTTTGAACACAGGGCCGCGCATTATACCCAAGGTGGTTCACAGACCCAACCTTGATCGGATGAAGGAAGATCTGGCTGTGTTAATATGCGGCCAGAAGCCATTGAGGATCATCGTCATTCATGTCCATTGAACATCAGCTTGAGCGTGCCGAGCAATTATGTCAGCAGCGCGGCGTGCGTTTTACGCCCACCCGCCGCCATGTATTTACCCTGATGGCCGGGCAAAAAGGCGCGGTCAGCGCCTACGATCTGCTGGACCGGCTCAAGGAGCTGGAACCCAACGCCAAGCCGCCCACCGTGTACCGGGCGCTGGATTTTCTGCTGACCCAGGGTTTCGTACACAAGGTAGAGTCGCTCAACGCCTTTTTGTTCTGTGATCATTTTGCCGAGCACCACCCCATGCAGTTGCTGATCTGCACCCAATGCGGCCAGGTTATCGAGCTGCACGACGAGGCCATCAATAATGCGTTCGAACACCAGGCACAGCTACACGGCTTTGCCATCACCAGCCAGTCTATCGAAGCCCATGGCCGTTGCCGTCAATGTCAGGCGGAAAAACCTGCAAACTGCTGATATAGTTACTAGGGTCTGTTGACCTTTCTCGGTGATTTTTGCAGCAGTTTGTGGGGTCTTGATACAAGGCAGAGCTTATGCCATGTAGTCACTCTACATAAATAAGCGATAACGCAGTAGCAAGACCCCACAAGCGCTGCCCTGCGGGTTCGGCTAAACGCGTTTAACTCGAACAAAATGTCACCGCGAAAGGTCAACAGACCCTAAACTCCATCTCGACAAGGATGCACGATGGGCACACTGATAAAATGGTTTTTATTTTTGCTGGTCGCCTTTTTGCTGGCGAGCGAGGTCAACCTGAGTACCTCGCTATATCGCTACGAAGACAACCAGGTTGAAGTTACCTTTCCGGTCTGGCAGACCGATACACCCTGGTATTACATAAAGTGGAACCCGGCCAAGGACGAGTTTATTCATCACCGCGGCGCCAAAGCCTCAAAGTAATACCAGTTTGAATAAAGATCTGATCTTTCTTAAGTCCGAACTCAGAGGCAACACAGCCGCCTCCCACGACACGCCACTGGTAAATGACACTCACAATTGCAGCCTACTGCGAACATTCACTGGATGTTCGGTCAGGCTGCAACCGTTCGTCACGGCGAGACAAGCTCGCCCCCTGAGGGCTCGGGAAATGCCGTCTGACCGCCAGGGAGGGCGGGAATGCCGTCTGACCGCCAGGGAGGGCGGGAATGCCGGAACGGCAGGAGCATTTTCCGGCCATGGCATTTCACGGTCGTGGGAGGTCGTCTCTGTT
Organism: Oceanisphaera arctica; assembly: GCF_002936955.1. Lineage (GTDB taxonomy): Bacteria > Pseudomonadota > Gammaproteobacteria > Enterobacterales > Aeromonadaceae > Oceanimonas > Oceanimonas arctica. The sequence continues at coordinate 24,606 of NZ_MPZM01000031.1, forward strand.
GCCTCTTCCTGAGCTTCGAGTTGCCTGCAGACAGTGCCAACAGATGACTCTGTGGCATCTAAGGAGGACAAAGGGATCTGCTCAGCCGACCATCCGCACCACGGATGGTGCGGCTGAGCCTACATGGAGGTATTCACGGCGTGTCGGCGGAGCTAGCCCTTTGTCCGACCTTTGCAGAGTAACCAAATAGATCAGTTATTTAATCAGTTTGGTATTCACAGCGAGTCGGTTGAGCGGGCCCTTTGTCCGACCTCAACAGAGCAACCGGATAGATACAAAAAAAGCCGGGCCCCTGAGTACTGTCACTCCCGGGGCCCGGCCTTTTTACGTCTGGCGTCTATCAGTCGATGTATTCGAGTCGGGGCCGCGCCGTCATGCGGGTAACCAGCTCGTAGGCGATGGTGCCTACATGCCGGGCCACTTCTTCTGCCGCCAGGCCTTCACCCCACAGCAGCACCTCGTCACCCACCTGGTCGGTGGCGTCCGGGCCCAGATCGACGGTAGCCATGTCCATCGACACCCGACCCGCCAGAGTGACCCGTCGGCCGTTGAGCAGCACCGGGGTGCCGGGAGGCGCCGTGCGCGGATAGCCGTCGCCGTAACCAACGGCAATCACGCCGATGCGAGTATCCCGCGGGCTCACCCAGGAGCCGGCATAACCGACCGGCTCGCCGGCCTTGTGCTCGCGCACCGCAATCAGGCTGGTGGTGAAATTCATCGCCGGACGCAGGCCGAAGTCGGTGCCCTGCTGATCGCCGAACGGGGTGATGCCATACAGCATGATACCGGGGCGAATATAGTCGGCGTGGGCGTCGGGAAAGGCGATAACCCCGGCGGAATTACACAAAGCTGTGTGCTTGACCTTGCCGGCAGTCACCTGCTTGAAACGGGCAATCTGCGCCTCGGTCACCGCCTGCTGCTCGGGCTCGTCGGCCCGGGCGAAGTGGGTCATGGCATTCACCGGTTGCACTACCTGAGCGATGGCCGCCAGCCGGGCAAAGACCTCATCGGCCTGCTCGGGAGAGAAACCGACCCTGTGCATACCCGAGTCTATTTTCACCCATACGGTCACCGGCGCCGCCAGCGGGGTCAGCTCCAGCGTGTCGAGCTGGGCAAAGGTGTGAATACAGAGATGGAAGTCGTTAAGCGCGGAGAACTCGAGCTGGGCCCGGTTGAAAAACCCTTCCAGCAGCAGAATCGGCTGACGAATGCCGCCGGCACGCAGTTTTTGTGCCTCTTCAAAACGGGCCACCGCAAACAGGTCTGCGTCGTCCTTGAGTGCCGCCGCCACCGTCAGATCACCGTGGCCATAGGCATTGGCTTTCACCACCGCCACCGCTTTGGCCGTGGGGGCCAGCTGCCTGGCTACCTGCAGGTTATGCCGAACTGCTTCCAGACTGATGCGGGCCACCGCCCCATGTGCATCCATCTCTGCTCCTTAATAGTCATCATCGAAATCCGGCCCGGCATAGTTATCGAAGCGGGAAAACTGCCCCTGAAACGTCAGCCGAACCTTGCCTATGGGTCCGTTCCGTTGCTTGCCGATGATGATTTCGGCGATGCCTTTCTCCGGACTGTCGTCGTGATAGACCTCGTCCCGGTAGATAAACATGATCAAGTCGGCGTCCTGCTCGATAGAGCCTGACTCCCGCAGATCCGAGTTGACCGGCCGCTTGTCGGCCCGCTGTTCCAGGCTTCGGTTAAGCTGGGACAGCGCAATCACCGGCACCTTCAGCTCTTTGGCCAGCGCCTTGAGCGAGCGGGAGATCTCGGCAATTTCCAGGGTCCGGTTATCGGACAGGCTGGGCACCGTCATCAATTGCAGATAATCGATCATGATCATGCTGATGCCTCCGTGTTCTCGCGCCACGCGCCGGGCGCGGGAACGAACTTCGGTGGGCGTCAGGCCGGAAGAGTCGTCGATATAGAGCTGACCTTTTTCCAGCAGCATGCCCATGGTCGAGGACAGCCGGGCCCAGTCTTCATCATCCAGCTGCCCGGTACGTATGCGGGTTTGATCGATACGTCCCAGGGAAGCAAGCATCCGCATAATAATCTGCTCAGATGGCATTTCCAAGGAGAATATGAGCACCGGTTTGTCACTTGTCAGTGCAGCGTGCTCGCAAAGGTTCATTGCAAAAGTCGTTTTACCCATAGAAGGTCGAGCTGCCACTATAATCAGGTCCGAAGACTGGAAGCCCGCAGTTTTTTTATCCAAATCCGAGTAGCCGGAAGACACGCCGGTAATCCCCTGATGGGGATTTTTATACAGCTCTTCGATGCGATCTATGGTCTTTTCCAGCAACACCCGCAGCGGCTGGGGGCCCTCGTTGGCGTTGGTCCGGCTTTCGGCAATCTTGAACACCTTGGTTTCGGCCAGATCCAGCAGCGCGGTGGAATTGCGCCCCTGCGGATCGAAGCCGGCCTCGGCAATCTCGTTGGCCACCGAGATCATTTCCCGCACCACGGCCCGCTCGCGCACTATGTCTGCATAGGCGCCGATGTTGGCGGCGCTGGGCGTATTCTTGGCAATTTCCACCAGATAAGAGAAGCCGCCCACCGTATCCAGCGACTCGTGCCGTTCCAGTTCTTCCTGCACCGTGATCAGATCGATGGGGTTACTGAGCTGACTCAGCCGCTGCATCGCCTGAAAAATGAGCCGGTGCGGCCGACTGTAGAAGTCCGGCTCCGAGACCTTTTCCGCCACCCGATCCCAGGCGTTGTTATCCAGCAGCAGTCCGCCCAATACGGACTGTTCCGCCTCAAATGAATGAGGCGCCATCTTCAGCTGGGCAACGGCCTGATCGGCTTTGGTGACGGTTTTCTCGCTCATCGGTTCTCTCTCTGGTTTAGCAAACGACTATTATCAGGATTTTTCATCGGCTCTGAAAGGCCCATTCTTGTCTCAGCCCTGTACAATGTTGATGCAGATAGATGTCATCTGGCTGCCGTACTGCTCCACGACACCGAAATGACCGGCGCGATCACCGCCGTTTCGGTTCGCCCACGTCAGGCTGGCTGTGGCTTTCTTAATCACCAGTTGACATAACATGTCGCTGCTTTAGGATGTTGCTTGTCTGTCACTCAAGGAAGCCATAATGCGTAAACTTCTTACCCTGTTTACCCTGATTTTCGCGGTCGGCATCACCGCTACCGCCTTTGATGTCGAGGCCCGTAAAATGGGCGGCGGCAGCCGTTCTGTCGGCAAATCCTACAAAACCGCCCCCAGCCAGCCGGCAGCCCAGCAACAAACCGCCGGTAAACCCGCCGCCGGCCAGACCCAGCAGCCGAAAAAATCCGGTCTGATGGGCGGCCTGCTCGGCGGCCTGCTGGCTGGTGGCATGCTGGCCTGGCTAATGGGCTCTGGCGCCTTCGAAGGTTTCCAGATCATGGACTTCCTGATGATAGCGGGTCTGGCCTTTGCCGGCTTCATGGTGTTCAAAGCCCTGCGCAAGGGCAAGGCGCCCTCGCCCAGAGCCGCCTACAATGGTCCTCAGCAGTTTGAAGCGCCCAAGCCGTTTAACGCTCCCGGCCAGTCTGCTGCCGATCAGTCTGCTACAACAAGTAACAACGCTGCTTCTGGCTTCGCTCCGAGCGACGTGCCCTTCGATCTGCCCCAGGGCTTCGACATGCAGGCGTTTCTGCAAGGCTCTCGCGAGCATTACCGCACTCTGCAGCAGGCCTGGAACCAGAACGATCTGGAGAAGATCCGCGAATACGTTACCCCCGAGCTGTTTGCCGAGCTGAGCCAGGAACGCGCCAAGCTGACCGGCGACCAGTACACCGAGGTGATGTTTGTGGATGCCGAACTGGTACGCGCCGACCACACCTCTTATCAGGCTCAGGTCAGCGTCCAGTTCAGCGGTCGCTACCGCGACAGCCAGGAAGGCGTTGAGCAGGACATCCGCGAGGTATGGCACCTGGAGCGCGATCTGACCAAGGACAATGCGCCCTGGTTGATCGTCGGTCTGGACGACAACGCTTAAGCGTTTCTGCCATGAAATGACAAGGGCGCCCTAGGGCGCCTTTTCTGTTTCTACGTAATTAACGGCGTTAGGGTTTCAGCAATCGGACAAAGGGCCCGCTCCGCCGACTCGCTGTCAATACCTCCCTGTACGCTCCCTGTTTCATCCCTGAAACAGAAGGTCGGCGGAGCAGTGTCCTCCTTAACGCTGCAGAGTCGCCTGTTGGTGCCGTCTGCAGGGCCGTAGGTTGGCGATGAGCGAAGCGAATCCCAACGCTCAAACCAGTTCGATATGTAATGCGGGCCACCGCCTGCTCATTTCAAGGGCCATTTCAATGGGCCCGCGCGCCATAGTGTCACCATTCGGTCGAATGAATTCGACCCTACGGAAAACAGCACCCAGGCATGCGGGCAGATTGTCATATCCCTTGGTCCGATGTGTGAACAGCCCACAGGTTTAATTCTATGGGCATTACAAAAACGAGGTGCCGTAGTCCATCGGGCTGGTGCCAAAGTACCGAGCCAGACTCTGGCCGATGTCGGCGAAGGTGTCTCGCCTGCCGAGCGTTCCCGGCCTGAGCCCACCGCCGAGGCAGATCACCGGCACATACTCACGGGTATGTTCGGTGCCGGGCCAGGTGGGGTCACAGCCGTGATCCGCAGTCATGATCAGCAGATCATCCGGCTGCAGTCGCGCCAGCAGCTCGGGCAAACGGCGATCGAAGGCTTCCAGCTCGGCGGCGTAACCGGCGACGTTGCGGCGATGACCGAAGCTGGAGTCAAAGTCGACGAAGTTGGTCATGATCAGGGTCTGATCTCCGGCCCCTTCCAGCGCGTCCAGGGTGGCGTCGAACAAAGCATCCAGGCCGGTAGCCTTGATCTTCTGGGTGATGCCACAATGAGCGTAGATGTCGGCTATCTTGCCGATGGACACCACCTCGCCGTGTTTTTCCTCTACCAGCTTCTGCAGCACCGTCGGCGCCGGCGGCGCTATGCTGTAATCCCGCCGGTTTCCGGTGCGGGCAAAGTCGGTGGCGCTTTTACCGATGAAAGGCCGGGCGATGACCCGGCCGATGTTGTAGGGCATCAGCAGCTCGCGGGCGATGTCGCATACCTGATAGAGCCGCTCCAGGCCGAAGTGTTCTTCATGGGCGGCAATCTGAAACACGGAGTCGGCCGAGGTATAGCAGATGGGCTTGCCGCTGCCGATGTGCTCTTCGCCCAGCAGTTCGAGAATGGTGGTACCCGAGGCATGGCAGTTACCCAGCATGCCGGGCAACTGCGCCTGCTCGACCAGCGCTTCGATCAAGGACGGGGGAAAACTGTTTTCGGTATCGAGGAAGTAGCCCCAGTCGAACAGCACCGGCACCCCGGCCATTTCCCAGTGGCCGGACGGGGTGTCCTTGCCGGAAGACAGCTCCTGCGCGTAACCGTAGCTGCCAACCAGCTCGGTCGGCAGGCTTACGCCCTCGGCCACCCGGCCGGTGCTGTCCGCATGAGCATGAAAAAGACCCAACCATGCCAGATTGGGCAGGCTGAGCGATCCCTGCCGGCTCTGATTGGCCTCGCCCCGGTGACAGGCAGCGGCGATATGGCCCAGGGTATCGGCGCCTTCGTCACCGAACACGGCGGCATCGGCGGACGCGCCGATGCCGAAGGAGTCGAGTACCAGCACTATTGCACGTTTCATTCTGTCTCCTGGTGACATGTCGTCATCAAACGTCTGCGTAGGCCTGGCTTCAAACCCGGCCCCTCCGTCATCAAGACCGGCTCAGTAGCCGGTCGATTGCACCGTCGCATCACCGGCGCCCAGGGTCTGCAGCAGGTTATTCAGCAGGCTGGAGGCGCCGAAGCGAAAGTGCCGGGGGCTGATCCAGTCGGACCCTATGATATGAGCGGCCAGCTGTAAATAGTATTGCGCCTCTTCGGCGGTGCGCACTCCGCCGGCGGCCTTGAAGCCGACATCCTTGCCTGAATCGCGGATGGTTTCCAGCAACACCTCGGCGGCCGCCAGGGTCGCATTGACCGCTACCTTGCCGGTGGAGGTCTTGATAAAGTCGGCGCCCCCCTCGATGGCAAGCGTGGCGGCGCGCCGGATCAAGGCGGAGGTTTTCAGCTCCCCGCTTTCGATAATCACCTTGAGTGTGGTCTCGCCACCGGCGGCCTTGCAGGCGCGTACCAGCGCCAGGCCAGCCTGTTCGTTACCGGCCAGCAGGGCACGCCAGGGAAACACCAGATCCACCTCGTCGGCCCCGGCGACCACCGCCGCGCGGGTTTCCCGCACGGCACGTTCGATATCGTCATCACCGTGGGGAAAGTTGATGACGGTGGCGACCTTGATCCGCTCCTCGGCCCCCTGTTCACGCAGGGTCCGGCGGGCCGCAGCAATAAAGCGCGGATAGATACAGACGGCAGCAACGGTGCCGAAGGGCGTCATCGCCTGCCTGCACAGGGCGACCACCTTTTCATCGGTGTCGTCATCGTTGAGGCTGGTCAGATCCATCAGGCTCAGGGCCTGACGGGCGGCCGCTTTCAAGGCTGTGTCAGTCATGTTCACTCCTGCCGTCATCCGAGGACGGTCTGTTTGCACCGTTAACCCGTTACATTCCCGCCAGCGAAAGGAAAAAACCGGCGATGGTGGCGGACATCAGGTTGGACAGGGTGCCGGCCAGCACCGCCTTGAGGCCGAAGCGGGCGATGTCGTGTCGGCGACTCGGCGCCATGCCGCCCAGCCCTCCCAGCAGAATGGCGACCGAGGCCAGGTTGGCAAAGCCGCACAGGGCGAAAGAGATGATGGCCTTGGTGTGTTCAGACATGGCCTGGCCGGTGCCTTCCACCAGCAGTTCGTTGGCAAGGTAGGGGGCAAAGTTGATATAGGCGACGAACTCGTTGAGCACCAGCTTCTGACCGAGGAAAGAGCCGGCAATAATGGCTTCTTCCCAGGGGACGCCGAGCAGAAAGGCCAGCGGCGAGAACAGCCAGCCGAGCAGCAGTTCCAGACTCAGGCTCTCCATGCCCACCCAACTGCCGATACCACCCAGCATGCCGTTGAGCAGCGCAATCAGCCCGATAAAGGCGAGCAACATGGCGCCCACATTCATCGCCAGCATCATGCCGGAGCTGGCGCCGGTGGCGGCGGCATCGATGATATTGGCGGGCCTGTCTGCTTTCAGAGCTTCGTCATGGGTCTCGAGTTCATCGGTTTCGACCCTTTCGGTTTCGGGCATGATCAGCTTGGCAAACAACAGGCCACCCGGCGCCGCCATGAAGGAAGCGGCAATCAGGTATTCCATCGGCACCCCGATGGCCGCATAACCGGCCAGCACCGAACCGGCCACCGAAGCCAGGCCGCCGCACATCACCGCAAACAGCTCGGAGTTGGTCATGTTGGCAATAAAGGGGCGCACCACCAGCGGCGCCTCGGTATGGCCCACGAAGATATTGGCGGTAGCCGACAGCGATTCGGTGCGCGAGGTGCCAAGCAGGTACTGCAAGGCTCCGCCCAGAATCCGGATCACCCATTGCATGATACCGAGATGGTAGAGCACGGCGATCAGCGAAGAAAAGAAGATAATGACCGGCAGCACCCGCAGCGCGAAGATAAAGCCCAGGCCACTGCTGAAAGCCGCCTCTCCCACCAGGCCACCGAACAGAAAGTCCATGCCGTCGTTGGCGTACGAAATCACCTGACTTACCCCGGCCGACAGAGACTGCAGCATCTCTTTGCCTATCGGCATGTACAGCACCAAGGCACCCAGCCCTGCCTGAAGGGCGAAGGCGCCACCCACGGTTCTGATTCGAATGGCCGACCTGTTGTTCGAAAACAGGATGGCGATAAGCACCAGAACCACCATCCCTACCATACTCATGATCAAGGTCATATCTCTATCCTTTCCGTGGCAGCCAATGCGATGGCCTTAATCCGACAGTCGTTTTCATTCGAGTCAGCTTATACGTGTTCATTGCTCATAGAATAGGTAACCGGCGGTAATAATCGAGGAAAAAGTCAATTAAATGATGATGTTCGGAATAAAGCTGATTTTGAACGAGGTTCAGGACCAGCCGAACAGTCGGGATACGTTGTGTTCGAGCCGTTCGGCCAGGCTGGCTGGATCCTGCCCGCGCAACTCGGCCAGGGCGCTCAATACCCGCGGCAACTGCGCCGGATGATTGGGTTGGCCCTGAAAGCCGCACAAGGGCATGTCCGGGGCATCGGTTTCCAGCACCAGAGCCTCTACCGGCATGGCGGCGATGGCCTGGCGGGTTTTATTGGCCCTTGGGTAGGTGATGGTGCCGCCGACGCCGAGGTGAATGCCGAGCTTCCAGAACGCCTCAGCCTGCTGCAATGAGCCGGAAAAACCGTGCAGCACGCCCCCCACCGGCGGGGTGCGGCGTAGCCACTTCAGCAGTTGATCGTGGGTTTTATGGCTGTGCAGTATCACCGGCAGCGCCCGCTCCCGGGCCAGCCGGAGCTGGGTGTTCAACGCCGCCTGCTGCTCGGCCGGCGCCAGCGCGATGTTGGCATCCAGCCCCATTTCTCCCAGGGCCACACAGCGCTCGTCGGCCTGGTCCAACGCCTGCTCCAGTTTTTTCTGCCAGCCGGCGGAGGCATCGGCAACCCACCAGGGATGCAGCCCCAACGCATAGTAAACACCGGGCAACGAGGCACAGATCCCCGGCAGCGCCAGCCACTTGTCTTCTTCCACCCCCGGTATCACCAGCCGGCGCACGCCCAGTGCCTGCGCCCGATGCCAGTGGCCGGGCCGGTCGTCATCGAAGTCGGCAAAGTCGAAATGGCAGTGGCTGTCGGTGAGATGCATGGATCAATTCCTGAGTCTGGTTATATTTATCCCATTAAACACCGTTCTGTTTGACTGTCATATCAATCCCGAACAAAGGGCCTGGGGCCTAGTCAGATACTTAATGGAGTTGGTATTACATGATGGTACGCCAGGTCCATTGAAATGGACCCGACAAGGGGCAGGCGTGCGTTTTTTTGTAGCGTGCAGATATAAAAAAGCCCCGGCACAAAGGCCGGGGCTGTTATCGGTGTAGCGAGATCAGTGTTCGCGGGTCTTGCTGAACTGAATATCCGGGTAACGCTCCTGGGTCAGGTTCAGGTTGACCATGGTGGGCGCTATGTAACTGAGGTTATCACCGCCGTCCAGTGCCAGGTTTATCGACACCTTGCGCTGAAATTCGTCCAGCTTCCTGGCGTCATCACAGTACACCCAACGGGCAGTAGAAACGTTAACCGCCTCGTACAGAGCGTCCACGTTGTACTCAGACTTCAGTCGCGCTACTACCACCTCAAACTGCAGCACTCCCACCGCGCCGACGATCAGATCGTTATTGTCGAGCGGGCGGAACAGCTGCACCGCACCTTCTTCCGACAGCTGGATCAGGCCCTTGAGCAACTGCTTCTGTTTGAGCGGGTCGCGCAGCCGAATGCGACGGAACAGCTCGGGCGCAAAGTTGGGAATGCCAGAAAACTTGATGTCTTCACCCTGGGTGAAGGTGTCACCAATCTGGATGGTGCCGTGGTTGTGCAGGCCGATGATATCGCCGGCGAAGGCTTCTTCTGCCCGCTCCCGATCGCCAGCCATGAAGGTCACCGCATCGGAAATATTGACGGTCTTGCCCAGACGCACGTGCTTCATCTTCATGCCCTGGCTGTATTTGCCGGACACGATACGCATGAAGGCGATACGGTCCCGATGGCGGGGGTCCATGTTGGCCTGGATCTTGAAAACGAAACCGGTGAACTTGTCTTCGCTGGCTTCTACTTCACGCTCCTGAGTGGGGCGCGGCATCGGCGCCGGCGCCCAGGTGCTCAGGCCGTCCAGAACATGATCCACGCCGAAGTTGCCCAGAGCGGTACCGAAATATACCGGCGTCAGCTCACCACTGAGAAACAGGTCGTGGTCGAATTCGGTGGCGGCGCCTAGCACCAGCTCCAGCTCTTCACGCAAGTCGGCGACTTCTTTTTCGTCCATCACCTCATCCAGCGCCGGATTGTCCAGCCCCTTGATGATCTTCACATCCTGGATGGTATGGCCCTGCCCCGGCTGGTAGAGAATAACTTCGTCGCGATGCAGGTGATACACACCCTTGAACCACTTGCCGCTGCCGATGGGCCAGGTAATGGGCGCGCACATCATGTTCAGTTCAGTTTCAACTTCGTCGAGCAGCTCCATTGGATCGCGAATATCCCGATCGAGCTTGTTAACGAAGGTGACGATGGGGGTATCGCGCAGTCGGGTCACTTCCATCAGCTTGCGCGTTCTGTCTTCTACGCCCTTACCGCCGTCAATGACCATCAGGCAGGAGTCCACCGCCGTCAGGGTACGGTAGGTATCTTCCGAGAAGTCTTCGTGACCCGGAGTATCGAGCAGGTTGATCAGGCAGCCGTTATAAGGGAACTGCATCACCGACGTGGTGACCGAGATGCCCCGCTCCTTTTCCATTTCCATCCAGTCGGACTTGGCATGCTGGTTGGAACCCCGGCCCTTGACGGTGCCGGCGGTCTGAATGGCATGCCCGTGCAACAGTACCTTTTCGGTGATGGTGGTCTTACCCGCATCCGGGTGCGAAATAATGGCGAAAGTGCGGCGCTTGGCGACTTCCTGCTGGAATTGCGGTGATGACATGGTCGGCTTTCTTCTACTTTGATGAAGGAGCAAAGGGCAACGGTCGGCGCTTCACTCGGGGAACGACAGATAAAACGGCAGCCATTGTCCCCGATCCGCGCCGGATCCTCAATCGGCAGTTGCGTTCAGCCTACCTGAAAAGTTGATTTTTTCACCGGTCTTCATCCCGGGGCGGCTTGCCGTTATCATGCTCTTTTGTACTCATGAAGCCCGCCGTATCATGTCTCGAACTTACTGCCACGCCTGCCACCTTCCCCAAAGCGCCTGCCTGTGCGCCCATGTTTCGCCCCAGGACTGCCCCTTTCCGGTGCTGATACTGCAGCATCCGCTGGAGGCAAAACATGCCAAGAGCACGGTACCGCTGCTGCGCCTGGCGTTACCCGACATTCGGGTGGAAGTCACCGAACATCTGGCTCCCTTGCCACAACCCGCCAGTGGTCGCTGGTGGCTGCTGTACCCGGCGGAGCAGGCGCTGGACGTGGATGCGGAGAATATGGCGCTGCCGATAGCCGACATCGGCGGCCTGGTGGTGCTGGACGGCACCTGGCGCAAGACCCGCCGCTTGCTGCACCTCAACCCCTGGCTGAGGCTGCTGCCGGCCCTGAGCTTCAGCCTGGCGCCGGCCAGCGACTACGCCATCCGCAAGGGGCCCGGGCGGTCAGGCGTTGTCGACGCTCGAAAGTCTGGCCCCATGTGCTGAACCGGCTGGATCCCGGCTTTCGCCCCGGCGCCGCTGCATCGATTACT
>NZ_MPZM01000032.1 GCF_002936955.1 Oceanisphaera arctica
AGGACTGGTGCTCGGCCTTCAATCAGGGCAAGCCTGCCGAGCAGCTGGTGCTGGTCAGCCCTGGCCAGGGCGCTGGCCGAATTCCCCCAGTTCAACGGCTTTTACCAGGAGGGCAACTATCAGAGTGAGTCCCGGGTGCACCTGGGCAATGTCATCAGTCTGCGCCAGGGCGGCATGGTGGTGGCGGCCATTCATGACGCGCCTCTATTGGGGGCGGCAGCCATGATGGCCAGCTTGCGGGATCAGGTGACTCGGGCCCGGGAGGGGGGACTGCGCAGCTCCGAAATTCAGGAGGCTACTGTGACCGTGTCCAACCTGGGGGAGCGGGGTTCGGATCGTATTCAGGGGGTGATCTTTCCGCCGCAGGTCGCCTTGCTGGGGATAGGTCGGATACGCAGCGCCCCCTGGGTGCAGGAGCAGAAAGTAGTGCCCATGACCCTGGCCAGTTTTAGTCTGGCTGCCGATCACAGGGTGAGTGACGGCCATGACGGCGCCCGCCTGCTCAACCGGATAGACAAGCTGTTACAACAGCCGGAGACATTGGAATGAAAGACAAGAAAGCGCTGACCGAGCTGATCTGTCGCCAGATCCGGGAGATAGCACCGGATGCCGACACCGAGCAGCTGAATCCGGACGAAGACATGCGAGACGAGCTGGATTTGGACTCGATGGACTTCCTACGGTTGATCGAGGCGCTGAGCCGGGAGCTGGGCGTGAATATCCCCGAGGTCGACTTTGCCAACATCACCCGTTTGTCGAAGATGGTGGACTACCTGAGCCATCTGCTGTCGGTCGGCCCACAGAGTTGATGCGTGAGGGGAGATCAAACCGCTCCCCCGTTTAGTCCTGCGGGAGTTACACCGCGATTGACGGTGTGGCCGCTTCTTCCTCTTCCTGCCGCTGTTGTGCCGCCAGTGACGAGCGAGCCAGCTGGCTGAAATAGCGGCTTTGCTCCGGGCTGAGCGGGGTCTGTTGCCAGTGGCGTGCCAGCTCGGTGGCCCGGCTCTGCATCCAGTGGGTGTAATCCTGATTCGTGGCCGTCATCTGCTGCAGAATGCGGGCCGAGGGCGTTAACTCGGGCTCTTGCAGCAGCGGCTTATAGTGCTGTACCGCATCACGGTAGCCGCTACCGGCCTGGTCCAGCAGTTGGGCGATGGCGTCCAGCTCGGCAAAGAGTTGCTCGCCCCAGGCGGTGCGGCCGAGTTCGCCGCTGGCGGTTTCGAGCCGCAGATCGGGCCGGCGGCCCTGCTCGGTCATGAGGGTCTGGTTGCGGGCCAGCCGCAGTTGCTCCTGCTCTCCGATTTCCGGGCTGTCCTGCAGCAGGCAGAACAGCAGAAAGGTATCCAGAAAACGGACCTGGGTGTCATCGATGCCCAGCGGCAGCAGGGGGTTGATGTCCAGGTTGCGCACTTCTATGTATTCCACGCCCCGGTCTGCCATGGCCTGCAGCGGTGTTTCTCCGGCATGAGTCACCCGCTTGGGGCGAATATCGCTGTAATACTCGTTTTCTATCTGCAGGATATTGTCGTTCAGCTGGCGGGCTTCGCCGTTTACCTCGACCCCGATGCGGGTATAGGGTGCATGAGGGGTATTCAGGGCCCGGGTCAGATCCCGGCTGTATTCCGTCAGGCTGTTGGTGCTGATGTGCAGGCTGGCCTGGGCGTCGTTCTGATAACCGAGACCGCTCATGCGCAACGAGGTAGCGTGGGGCATATAGAGGGTGTCGCTGCCAAGGCTTGCCAGCTGGTGCGGGCGGCCGTCCATAAAGGAGCGGCTGAGCGCGGGCGAGGCGCCAAACAGATAGAGCAGCAGCCAGCCGTAGCGGCGGAAGTTGCGGATCAGCGCAAAATACTGTGCCGAGCGAAAATCGGCCAGCGAGTCCTGGCTGCCCAGCAACTGCCGGTAACCCTGCCAGAAGCTGTCGGGCAAAGAGAAGTTGAAGTGGATGCCGGCAATGCTTTGCATGATGCGGCCATAGCGTACATCCAGACCCCGGCGATAGGTGTGCTTCATCCGGCCCGAACGGGAAGTGCCGTATTCGGCGATGGGCACGCTGTCGTTACCCTGCAGGGCGCAGGGCATGCTGGCGGGCCACAAGCGTTCGTCCGCCAGCTGGGTGGCGGTATAACGGTGCAGCTGCTCCAGAAAGCCGAGGGTCTCGCCAATGTGCTCGCCGGCAGGGGTAATAAATTCCAGCAGCGACTCGGAATAGTCGGTGGTGATATGCGGGTGCGTCAGCGCCGACCCCAGGGTGGTCGGATGAGGCCCTTGTGCCAGCCGGCCCTGGGGGGTTACCCGCAGGGCTTCCTTTTCGATGCCGCGGCGAATATGGGCCAGCGGCCGGACAAGATCGGCATCGGCCAGCTGTGACAGGCGCGGAGTAAGGGATGGCGTCATAAGAACCTCATGTATCAAGTCAATCAATCAGGCCAGTCGGCCTTACTCTTTTTGCGAAGCCGTTTTGCGAATCCGGTATCGCCAGCCGGCATTATATTTCCTCTGCGTTCAGAGATAATGACCCAACGGTGCAAATGACTTTTGATTGTCAGTAACAATGCAGGACGTGGCTGGGTGTGATTATGACAAACAGCCGTCTTTGGGGGTGAGGGCGGGCGGAAGCTCGGTTTCTTCCAGCGCTTCCAGCAGGTTGATTTCGATGGTACGCGACAGGGCGCTGAGCGGCAGATCGTTGGCAGCCAGACCAAAGGGCTCTTCCAGCTCTTCACTGAGGGCATCCAGGCCGAAAAAGGTATAGGCGATCACGGCACACACCAGGGGGGTGACCCAGCCCAAAGAAGAAACCAGGCCAAAGGGCAACATAAAGCAATACAGGTAGGTGGTGCGGTGCACCAGCAGGGTATAGGCAAACGGCAGCGGCGTATTTTGAATGCGCTCGCAGGCGGCCAGCACGCCGGTCATGGAGGTAAGCCGCTCGTCCATGCTCTGCACCAGAAACTCCGATAACAGTCGCTCGCGCCGACTGTAACCGATTTTCTTTCCCATCAGCCGCAGCAGGCACTCGGGCAGGTTTTGCGCCTGGCGCAGGCTGGCATGATGCTCCGGCTCGACAAAACGGTCGACGTCCTGCCAGGGCGAGGTGTCACGCAGCCGATGGCGCAAGGCGTGGGTAAAGGCGATGGTCAGGTGGATCATGCGTCTTTGGGTATGCCGTCCGGTCTCGGTTTCCTGATCCATAAAGGAGATCACCTGGCGGGCCAGGCTGCGGGCATCAATTATCAACTGGCCCCATTGCTCCCGTGCCTCCCACCAGCGCTCGTAGCTGGCGTTGTTACGAAAGCCGAGAAACAACGACAGGGCGACCCCGAGCAGGGTGAAGGGGGCCGTGCCGTAAGAGGAGAAAAAACCGGGATAGCTGTGCTGAATGGCGGCTATTAAAATACTGAGCAGGGTGATCAGCAAAATCTGGGGGTAAATCTGCGGGATGACGGAGCCGCGCAGGGTAAAGAACAGCCTGAACGCATGCGTTTTTTGCCGAACGATCATGCCAGCCTCCGTAAAGCGGGTGTGGTAAGACAGGTACAGGAAATCATTCAAGTGTAGTCGGCGGCATACGAAGGCCGGCAGGCTAATAGCCCCGAAGAGGAGTTCTTCGGGGCCTATGCACTAGCGGGTATGCATTAGCGAGCCAGGTGCCCGGCATGAAAGCGCAGATGCTGCTCTATGAAGCTGGCGATAAAGTAATAGCTGTGATCAAAGCCTTCTCGCCGATTCAGTTCCAGCGGATAACCGCTGTGGCTGGCGGCGGCTTCCAGTGCTTCCGGCTTGAGCTGCTCGGTGAGAAAGTCATCCGCCTCGCCCTGATCCACCAATGCTGGCACAAACCGGCTGGCCTGGCGCATCAGCAGGCTGGCATCATAATCGGCCCATGCTGCGGTGTCTTTGCCCAGATAAGCATTGAAGGCTTTCTTGCCCCAGGGGCAATTGACCGGGTTGCTGATGGGGCTGAAGGCCGACACCGAGCGATAACGTTGAGGGTTGCGCATAGCCAGCACCAGGGCGCCGTGGCCACCCATGGAATGACCGGCGATGGAGCGCTGATCGCTGACCGGGAACATGGACTCGATAAGCGCCGGAAGCTCGTTCAGCACATAGTCGTACATGCGATAATGTCGGTTCCAGGGCGCCTGGGTGGCGTTGACATAGAAGCCCGCACCCTTGCCCAGATCGTAGCCGTCGTCATCCGCCACCTCATCGCCGCGGGGGCTGGTGTCCGGCGCAATAATGGCCATGCCGAGTTCGGCGGCGATGCGCTGGGCACCGGCTTTCTGCATGAAATTATCATCGGTGCAGGTCAGGCCGGACAACCAGTACAGCGCCGGCACCTTGTCACCGCTCATGGCCTGTGGCGGCAGGTAAATGGCAAAGCGCATGGTGCAATTCAGTGTTTCAGAATAATGGCTGTACTGTTTGTGCCAGCCATCGAAGCTCTTGTTACAGCTCAGGTTTTCAATGCTCATGGTATCTTCCAGAAAAAGAGGGGCCCTGGTGGCAATGGCGATATTATATTCGCTTTCGTGCTGATGATAATGTCCAGATATATAAATAACCTTTACCGAATAGTAATAGTGGTGGGGAAGGTGTGTAGTGGTTCAATGAGAGGGGGATAGCGAAGAGATCGAACGTGAAGCGGCAGCCAGAAAACCCGAGGGCTTTCTGGCTGCGTTTATTATGATGCGAGGTCAAGGCCTCGCATCATAGGGTTATGCAGGCTTGAAGCAATAGACGGCGAGCTTGTTGATGTTATTTGTCGAAATGGATCACGGTACGAATACTCTTACCCTGATGCAGCAACTCGAAGGCCTTATTCAGATCTTCCAGTCCCATGGTATGGGTAATGAAGTCACTGAGCTTGAATTCGCCCTTCATATAACGGTCAACATAGCCCGGTAGCTCGGAGCGACCCTTGACGCCGCCGAAGGCGGAGCCTTTCCAGACCCGGCCGGTGACCAGCTGGAACGGACGGGTAGAAATCTCCTGACCGGCACCGGCAACACCGATGATGACCGACTCGCCCCAGCCTTTGTGGCAGCATTCCAGGGCGGAGCGCATCACGTTGACGTTGCCGATACACTCGAAGGAGTAATCCACACCGCCGTCGGTCAGCTCGACAATCACATCCTGAATCGGCTTGTTGTAGTCTTTCGGGTTGATGCAGTCGGTGGCGCCCAGCTTGCGGGCCAAATCGAACTTGCTCTCGTTGATGTCGATGGCGATGATGCGGCTGGCCTTGGCCATGGTGGCACCGATAATGGCCGAGAGGCCGATGCCGCCCATGCCGAAGATGGCCACGGTGGCGCCTGCTTCTACCTTGGCGGTGTTCATCACAGCGCCCATGCCGGTGGTGACGCCACAACCGAGCAGGCACACTTCTTCCAGCGGCGCTTCCTTATTGACCTTGGCCAGCGCAATTTCCGGCAATACCGTGTATTCGGAGAAGGTAGAACACCCCATGTAGTGAAAAATGGGCTGACCGTCTTTAAAGAAACGACTGGTGCCGTCCGGCATCAGGCCCTTGCCCTGGGTTTCGCGAATCTTCTGGCACAGGTTGGTCTTGCCGGATTTGCAGAATTTGCACTCGCCACACTCGGGAGTGTAGAGCGGGATCACGTGGTCGCCCACCTGCACGCTGGTGACGCCTTCGCCGATCGATTCGACAATGCCGCCGCCTTCGTGGCCGAGGATCACCGGGAATATGCCTTCCGGATCATCACCGGACAGGGTAAAGGCATCGGTATGGCAGACGCCGCTGGCGACAATGCGCACCCGTACCTCACCGGCCTGGGGCGGCATCACATCCACTTCTTCGATGGACAGTGGCTGGTTCGGGCCCCAGGCGATGGCGGCTTTGGATTTGATAATCTGAGTCATAATGGTCTCCAGAACGGTGGTCAGGCACAGGCCAAGCAAGCTCGACAGTCTTGCCGAGCCTGGATGCCTGATGTTTGCCAAAAATGCTTACCAATAATCGAGTGTAGTTGAAGAGGGCGGGCCACAGGGGCCCGCCCCTTCAATTAGATAGAAGAGAAGCAGTAACCGGGCAGCGAGGCGTCGGCGCGGCGGAATTCTTTGCATTGGCGATGATCGACGCCGTCACCTTTGGACGCCAGTGTGGCCGGGCTCACTTGCTGGTTCTGAGTCTGGGCTTGAGCAGGCAAGGCGGCCATGCCGATGGTGGCAGAGACCAGCAGGGTGGTGAACAGTCGCTTCAGGTTGGTGGTATGGGTCATGATAATTCCTCAAATATGACACGACGCAGACTGCTGCCGTGTTGATGAGTGAATTATATATAGTTACTGACACAAGATAATCATGCCTATTTACAAAATATAGTTACCATGTGGTAATTATTGGGGGGTGCTCCTGACTTATTTCACCGGTACGGGCACATCGCTTTTTTTGACGTCTTGGGACGCTATCTTGTCATCGGCCAGTTGTTTGTCTTCGGCATCTGCGTGCAGCATGCGCTGGCCGTTATTGTGGCCGGCCCGAAAGTCGAGGCTGGTGAGCAGGGCGAAGTGATCCGAGCCGGTCAGGGTCAATCGTTGCAGCTCGATAACCCGAAAATGATGGCTGTGAAACAGGTGATCCAGCGGCCAGCGGATAAACCAGTGTTCGGCATGAAAGGTGTTGAACATGCCCCGGCCGATGCGCGGGTCGAGCAGGCCGCTTATCTTTCTGAACAGACGGGTGGTGGTGGACCAGGCGACATCGTTCAGGTCGCCGGTCACTACCACCGGAAAGGTGGCATCGGCCACACTCCTGGCTACGGCCAGCAATTCGGCGTCCCGCTCGACGGACTCTTCATTTTCGGTGGGGCTGGGCGGGGCCGGATGGACAAAATGCGCGCGCACCCTGGCACCGCAGGGCAGCCGAATTTGCGTGTGCATGGAGGGAACATCGGGCTCGACCAGGTATTCGATGGTGCTGTTTTCCAGCGGCAGACGAGAATAGACATGCATGCCATACAGATTATCCAGCGGGCATTTAATGGTATAGGGATAGTCCGTTTCCAGCGCCTCAAGCTGCTGTTGCCACCAGCTGTCGGACTCCAGCGTCACCAGAATATCGGGCTTGTGTTGTTTGACGAGGTCAATCAGGCAATCGGCATGGCGGTTGCTGGCCAGCACATTGGAGGTGAGAATTTTAAAGGAATGGATCGCCTTGCCTCTGGGAACAGACTTTACTTCAACCGGGTGCAGCCGGGTATAGGGCAGTACCCACCAGCAGTGATAAAGCAGGCAGGCCGCATTGATGGCCAGCAGAGCCTGGCTGCCAGGGCGAGACATGTCCAGCAGCCAGCATGCGAGCACCAGGGTGAGCACAATCAGCGTGATGAACTGCATCCGGGGAAAGTCGAGCCCCCGAATCCACCAGACTTCGTGCCGCGACAGGGGCAGCAGCGTAATGATGGCAATTATGATGGTGGCCAGGAGAAACAGGATAAATACCATTTCAAGGTCCCCGTCGGTAAATGTGTGAAACAGGGTCGCTGACAGCCGCATGAAAAACAGTCGCTGACAGTGGTGTTGTCAGGATAAGGGGCTTTGGGGATAAAACCAATGTTCGATACCGATCCAAATCCGCCTGCGGTATCGACCGGGTCCTGAACTCACCATGAGTATTGATAATAACCTGATATTTCACATTACTTTTACCCTGAGGTAATAATATAATCGGCGCTATCGAAATATTCGGCACCAGACCTAAGGATGCAGACATGTTTATCTGGGAAGGAGTGAGTGAGTTTGTGGCGGTGGCCGAGGTAGAAAGCTTTACCGTGGCGGCAAAAAGGCTGGGTATTTCTACCGCTCAGGTCAGCCGTCAGGTCAGTGCCCTGGAAACCCGGCTGTCGACCAAGTTGTTTTACCGTACCACTCGCAAGGTGTCGGTGACCGAAGCCGGGCAGATTTATTATCAGCACTGCCGGCAGGTGCTCGATGGGCTGGAAGAAGCCGAGCGCACCATCACCAATCTGCAGTTGGCGCCCAAAGGCAAGTTGCGGCTGACGGCGCCGGTGACCTTCGGCGAAAAAACCATAGCCCCCCTGGTCAACGACTTCGTGCTGCGCTATCCCGAGCTGGAAGTGCAGATGAACCTGACCAACCAGAAGCTGGATCTGGTGGCCGAAGGCTACGATCTGGCGGTGCGGCTTGGCAAGCTGGAAGACTCGAGCATGATGGCCAAGCGACTCTCTTCCCGTACCCAGTATGTGTGCGCCTCGCCCCTTTATCTGTCGACTTACGGCGTGCCTCACTCGTTATCGGAGCTGGATCAGCATAACTGTCTGCAGGGCAACCTGGATTACTGGCGTTTTCAGGAGCAGGGCAAGGCACGCAATGTTCGGGTAAAAGGCAATATTCGTTGTGACAGCGGCTGGGCCCTGCTGGATGCGGCCCTCAAGGGCATCGGCATCGTGCAGCTGCCGGATTACTATGTGCAGCCGGCGCTGGACTCGGGCCAGTTGATTTCCCTGCTGGAACATTATCAGGAGCCGGACGACGGTATCTGGGCCCTCTACCCGCACAACCGCCATCTGTCGCCCAAGGTACGCATGCTGCTGGACTTTTTGAGCGAGTCGCTGGGCTGATTACCGGGTGCGGTTCCTGGAGACTCGCACCCGGTTGCTGGTGTCAAAACCCGGCTCGCGGTGATCCGGGAGCCGGGGCGGGTCAGTTGAGGGCGATGGTTCCGCTGTGATCCGGCGTGTCGGTTTCCGCGTGGGTATAGACTTGCCAGTCGACTTTATTGTGACCGATCAGGAATACTCCGGTCGCCAAGGTGTTTTCATCGTCAGGATCTTCAGGGTGCCGACGATAGATGGGTAAGTCCTGATGCTGGGTATCCCGCAGCAGCCGCAGGGCCAGCCGGGTATCGACCCCTTCCTCCCCGGAGAGCAATTGATCCAGGCGTTGCTGACGGGCCCCCGAGCTGGCGGTGACGCGCTGTTTTACTGCCGCTAGCGTAGGGGCAATAAGGTGATTGGCGTGACCATAGTGCGTTTTGATGTTCAGCAGGGCATGGCCGTGAGCGGTGGCTTCCAGGCTGTACAAATCATGATCGCCGGCCTGGGCCAGGCTGTGGTGGAAGGCTCCTGCCCTGGGCATACGGCTCAGGGTGGTGATGGCTTCATCCAGTGATTGGGCATCGAGTGCGGCCCGGCACAGGACCATGCGCGGCAGGCCGGCAGGTATTTCCTGCGGGCGGATATTGTTGATGGTAATGACGATACCCTTGTTGTTGACGGCAAAGGTATGGCCGGGAAGGGAGCCGGGATAAACAAAACTGATAAAGCCCGGCCCTTCTGCCGGGCTGATGTCCGCCAGACCACAATGGCCATCAAGCTGGGGAAAACCGTCTTCGTTATGGGCGACAAGGATGCCATCGGTGACGTGACCCAGAACAGTGGTGCAGCCATCGACACTTTGGGTATGCACATAGTCTCCCCGGCAGTTCCACATAAAGACTTCGGAAAAAGGAAGCTCCAGGCCGTCGGCCAGACCATGCAGCTCCTGCCAAATCAGGGGGTACTGCTGCTCGACCAATGTCGCCATGGTGCGGGCTTTTTCCTGCTCGAACTGGCTGCTCAACCATTGCCACAGGGCCATGGGCTTCAGGTGCTGATGTACCGCCTTCTTGCCGAAACAACCAAGTTGGAAGCCAATGTCGTAGGCAGAACCAGATATCTTTAGTGAAGTCAGTGACATAAATTGCTCTCAGGATACATGTTGCAGAAATTCGCGCAGGCGTGGGCTTTGCGGTCGGGTGATCAGATCTGCGGGAGGGCCATCTTCGCTGATCCGTCCCTGGTCGACGAAAATCAGCCGCGAAGCCACCTTGCGGGCAAAGTCGATTTCATGGGTGACAACCACCATGGTCATACCTTCTTCCGCCAGTTGTTGCATCACCGTCAACACTTCGTGGCGCAGCTCGGGATCCAGGGCCGATGTGGGTTCGTCAAACAGCATCATCTTGGGTTTGACTGCCAATGCCCGGGCGATGGCTACCCGTTGTTGCTGACCGCCAGAGAGCTCATTGGGATAATGGTGGGCCCGTTCTTCCAGTCCGACCTTGCGTAACAACTCTGTAGCCTGTAGCTGTGCTTCTTCCTTACTGGCTCCTCTTGCCCGGGTCGGCCCGAAGGCCACATTTTCCAGGGCGGTCAGGTGGGGAAACAAATGAAACTGCTGGAACACCATGCCTGCTTCCAGTCGGATCAGGCGGTCATCCACCTTGGGGTCGTTGACATTCATGCCATCCACTACCAAATCGCCGTGGCTGATTTCTTCCAACTTGTTGATACAGCGTAACAGTGTGGACTTGCCCGATCCAGAAGGGCCGATAATAACCACCACTTCACCCGCGTTGATGTTCAAGTCAATGTCGTGCAACACCTGGATGCTGCCGAAGCTTTTTGAGACATTTTTGAATTCGACCATGCTCATAGGATCTTCATTCTCCTTTCCAGACGGCGCAGGCTGTAGCTCAACAGCAGTGTGATAACCAGATAGATGATGGCGACCGCCGACCAGATCTCCAGCGCACGGAAGTTGCCGGCAATGATTTCCTGACCTTGCCGGGTCAGCTCGGCCACACCAATCACGATAAACAGCGAAGTATCCTTGATACTGACGATCCACTGGTTACCCAGAGGCGGTATCATGCGGCGAAAGGCCAGCGGTGCGACAACATAACGCAGGGTATCCCAGTTCGAGAGCCCCAGCGCCAGACCTGCTTCCTTGAATCCCTTGTGAATGGACAGCACGGCACCACGGGTAATTTCGGCGATATAGGCTCCCGAATTCACCATGATGGTGACCACAGCGGCACTAACAGGATCGATACGCATGGGGATCAGCAGTGGCAGGGCGAAGTAGACAAACATCACCTGCACCATGATGGGGGTGCCTCGAATAATCTCGATAAACACCAGTGCCAGCCGGTTGCTGAACCAGCCGCCGTAAACACGGGCAAAGCCGGCGAGCAGGCCGATAACCAGGCCTCCCACGAGGCCCAGCAGCGATATCAACAGCGTCATCTTGGCCCCATCCAGCAACAGGGGCAGAGCATCCAGGATTACATCCCAATTAAAATTCATTCTATTCCCTCCCTGGGAGAAGTTTTACTGGGAAGTTACACCAAACCATTTCTGGTAGATGTCGTCATAGACCCCGTTTTCCCGCAGGGTTTTGAGGGCACCATTAACCGGTTCGCGTAGCTCGCTGCCTTTGGGGAAGGCAATACCATACTGATGCGCCATCATTCGCTCGCCGATGGCTTTGACCTGGCCATCACCGGCGGTCTTGATGTAGTAGAGCACATTGGGGGTATCGTGCATGGCGGCATCGACCCGACCGGTACGTAGTTCCAGATAGGCGTTGTCTATATTGGGAAACTGTCGCAGCTCTTCGGTCTGGAGTTGTGCCTTGGCGTAGTCGGCGGCGGAGGTGCCGGTTTTCACCGCCAGCTTTTTATCGGCCAAATCGGCGCTGGAGTGGATCTCCTGTTCATCGGCACTGACCATCAACATAAAACCACTGTCGTAGTAGCCGTCGGAAAAGTCGATCACCTGCTTGCGTTCGTCCTTGATGGTAATGCCGGCCAGGGCGGCATCCACATTACGGGTCTGCAACGCAGGAATGATACCGTTGAAATCCATCGGTCTCAGTTCATAGTCCCAGCCGAGCTCCTTGGCAATGGCATCCCACAGGTCGATATCGAAACCGACATATTTATCACCCTGTTTGAATTCAAAGGGGACAAAGGCGGTATCGGTGGCGACCAGAAGGGTATTGGCCGATGCAGGGCTGATAAAGACTGAACTCATCAGGGCGGCGGCGAGGGTAGTTTTGAGGAGGTTTTTCATTCCATGTACTCCTTTGATTAAGGTCCTTGAGATGAGCCGACGGCTCATGCAAATACTATTGCATTATTTTTTTGCCTAATCTATAAAATGCACTTATTTATTTGCTTTTTATTCTGTGCAGACGATCAGAGCAACCGACCTGTCTTTCCCGAGTGATTGGCATCACCCTGCAGGCCCGGTGTTCAGCTGGGGGAGCAAAGCCGGTTGTTACATTTATCAGCGTTCTGTAAACGGCAGCGGCTGTCCGGTATTTCGGCGTACCGAGAAGGCGTTAAGGGTCATTGCCACCAAGGCGTAATAACCGAGCAGGCCGATCAGCTCTACCAGAACCGGCTCGCCGAACTGCTCTCTGGCATTGTGATAAAGCGCGTCGGAAATACGCTTGGTGTGATACAGCTCGGTAGTGAGCCGATAGATCAGCCGTTCATCTTCGGCCTGAAATTTAGGCTCCAGCCCGGTACGGATGGCCTCGGTAATGGCTTGGGATACCCCGGCTTCATGAGCGATCGGCTCGTGGATTTGCCACTCGGCCTGAGACTGCCACTGGGCGGCGGTCGTCAGTATGGCCAGTTCACTCAGGCGCAGTGGCAGCCCGGTATGATAACGGCAGAAGGCACCCAGAGCCTGGGCCGTGTCGGCCAGTGCAGGGCTGTGGATCCAGGCCAGAAAAGGGCCATCCAGGTTACCCCTAGGGCCATTCAGGATGGAATCCAGCACGCGCTTTTGTTCGCCGTTGGCTGATGCGAGGGTCACTTCGGTCAGTCTTGATTGCATTGTGGCTCCTTGGTGTCGGAAAGTTCTGTTGAACGGGCAGGGGCCGTCATAGATGATCGGCCCCGCCACATCTTTTGCCGTGAATTCGTCAGGTGTTGAAAACCGTATTCAGCGCCAGCTCCAGTTTGTCCACCAGCTCGTGCACGTGCTGTTCTTCCATGATAAAGGGAGGGGCCAGCAGGATATGATCGCCGCGGCGACCATCCAGGGTGCCGCCCATGGGGTAGCACATCAGCCCGGCGTTCATGGCGGCGGCCTTTACTTTGGCGTGCAGCTTCAATGCCGGATCGAAAGGTTCCCTGGTCTTTTTATCCAGCACTAGCTCTATGCCCCGAAATAGGCCGCGCCCGCGGATATCTCCCACATGGGGATGGCTCTGGAAACGTTCTTCCAGCGCCTGCTGCAGGCTGGTGCCAAGCGTATTGACCCGGGCCAGCAGGCCACGCTCGGCAATGGTTTTCTGGACCGCCAGCGCGGCGGCACAGGCGGTGGCATGGCCGATATAGGTATGGCCGTGCTGGAAAAAGCCGCTGCCATTTTTAATGGTGTCCACTATGGTCTTGCTGACCAGGGTGGCACCGATGGGTTGATAGCCGGCACCCAGGCCTTTGGCAATACATAGCAGATCCGGCTCTATGCCTTCCTGCTCGCTTGCAAACATGGCTCCGGTGCGGCCCATGCCACACATCACTTCGTCACAGATCAGCAGAATGCCGTAACGGTCGCAGAGTTCGCGAATACCCTTGAAATAACCGGGCACGGCGGGCACGGCGCCCAGGGTGGCGCCCACCACGGGCTCGGCGATAAACGCCATCACCTGCTCCGGTCCCAGACGCTGGATTTCCGTTTCCAGCTCGTTTACCAGGCGGGTACCGTAGGCTTCGGGGGTTTCATCCATCCGCTGATCGCGATAGGCGTAGCAGGGACTGACGTGACTGACTTCGATCAGCAAGGGCTGAAACTGTTGCCGGCGCCAGGCATTACCGCCGGCAGCCAGCGCACCCAGGGTATTGCCATGATAACTTTGGCGCCGGGCGATAACATGGCGGCGCTCCGGTTCCCCTTTCTCCACAAAGTACTGCCGGGCCAGCTTGAGGGCTGCCTCTACGGCTTCAGAGCCTCCGGACACGAAATAGACATAATCCAGTTTTCCCGGGGCTTGCTCCGTCAGCAAATCTGCCAGAGCTTCCATGGGCTCTGTGGTGAAGAAGGAGCTGTGGGCATAAGCCAGGCTGGCTATTTGCTGTTTTACTGCGGCAATCACGTCGGTATCACTGTGTCCCAGGCAGGACACGGCGGCCCCACCACAGGCATCGAGATAATGTTTACCGTCGGCGTCGATCAGGTAGACGCCGTCTCCACCCACTGCGGTAGGGTAAGACTGGGTCAGACTGCGGTGAAGGACATGGCTCATGGTGACCTCTATGATGTATTTGTTTGCATAAATATATCAACGCAAAAATATTATGCATAATATTTTTTTCATTTTGATTTCATTAGGCCTTTTTCACACTGTATTCGAGCGACAATGGGGCTCAGGAGGATGCCGGGTTTGCAAAAAAATATGGCAATATAGGTGCTTGATGCCCGCCCGGGTTCGGACCGACGGGACATATGAACAGAAAAGAGGCGAACACCGATGACCGACAACATGCAGCCACCACAAACTCTGGAGGCACTCCGCAGTCTGCTGGCAGATATCGAGCAGGGAAAAGCCAGTATATCCCTGGGTGGGCGAGCGAAGCGTACTCTGGCCGCCATGCTGACGGCCCCCCAGCAGGCGGCGGTGATGACCATTACCGAGCTGGCCGAGGCTCAGGAAATCAACCCGTCCACGTTATCCCGGCTTGCACAACGGTTGGGTTTCAAGGGGTTCAGCGATTTTCAGGATTTGTTTCGTCGTGAACTGACCGAGGGACGGCACTTCTACAGCGATCAGGCGTCGCGACTGGTGCTCGGCAGCGAACGCAACAGTCTCAACCTGCTTACCCGGCTGGCCCGGCAAGAAAGTGCCAACCTGCTCACGCTGGTGGAAAACATGGATGCAGTCACTTTTGAACAGAGCGCCGAGTTGCTGGCTAATGCCCCCAAGGTACGTATCCACAGCATGCGGCAGTTTGGCTCACTGGCTTCTTTCATCAGCTATGCCCTGGGTATGCTCAGATCCGATGTCGCCATGCTGGATAACGGTTTGCACGGAACAGCCGATGGCCTGGCTCAGCTGGAAGCCGGCGATGTGTTACTGGTGACCAGCTGCTTTCCCTATACCAATGGGGTCCTCGGCAGTGCGCGGGTGGCAGCGGAACAAGGCATCAGGATCATTGCTTTTACGGATACCCCGAATTCGCCGCTGGCCAAGATTGCTACCCATTCCTTCTATGTGCCTTCCCAAAGTCTGTTTTTCAGCAACAGCATGTGTGCCTTTATGTTGTTGGCCGAAGGGTTACTGACTCAGGTGGCGAACCTTCTCGGAGAAAGGGCCATTGCGTCATTGAAAAAGCGCGAGCAGCTAATCGCCATCATGAATACAACGTTGTAATCAACGAGAGTTTTACAGGTAGTGATGTTTCAGGCTGCTGGACTTTTTGAGCGAGTCGCTGGGCTGACATCCCGCCGCCACTGGCAGAGGTGATGTGCAAAAAATGGTCTTTTTGTTGTAATAATCGTCCGCTTCGTCGCGACTTAATGAGTAACCGTCAGACGTTGTTGTTAGACATCGTTGCCATGACGGAAGGGCATTAGCCCTGTTATTGACTCAGGCCTTGCAGGCAACGGCAATGATCACAAGGCCATTCATTTTGACGAGAGGGAAGCATTATGAAAGCCATGATTGCTCTTATGCTGACGGCGGTGTTTACCGTAGCGATGTTACCGGCCCAGGCAGCCACGGTGTCGGCTAACACGGGCATTATCACCCAGACCTTGTCGATGGGTGACGGGGTAGATAATCGTCATTGTATGTTGACTAAAAAACAGGGTAAAAAATTGCCCGGTTATTGCAGACCCTAAAGGGTAAAAGGCAGGCTGTATCAAACGGGCCGGGATGCGAAACGCATCCCGGCCCGTTTTTGTGGTTACCCCTTACCCAGCCGCCATTGGTGGTAGCGGCCCAGCCAGGCCAGCACCCGCTCGGGGGCATGGGCGCGCTTCCATTCGCCGGCCACGTATTTGTTGGCTTCCGCCAGGGTGGGGTAGACATGAATGGTGCCCAGTATCTTGTTCAGACCGAGCTTGTGCTTCATGGCCAGCACGTATTCGGCCAGCAAGTCACCGGCGTGCTCGCCGACGATGGTCACCCCCAGTATCCGGTCTTTGCCGGGTACGGTCAGCACCTTGATAAAACCCTGATCCGAGCCATCGGTGATGGCCCTGTCCAGTTCGTCCAGCTCAAACCGGGTCACTTCATAGGCGATGTTCTGTGCCTTGGCTTCCAGCTCGCTCAGGCCCACTCGAGCTACCTCGGGGTCGACGAAGGTACACCAGGGCACGACCGAATAATCGACCCTAAAGCGTTTGAAGTGGCCGAACAAGGCATTCACGCTGGCGTACCAGGCCATGTGGGCGGCGGTGTGGGTAAACTGATAGGGGCCGGCCACGTCACCGGCGGCGTAAATATTGGGATACAGGGTTTCCAGATAATCGTTGGTGGTGACGGTGCGCTCTGTGGTGATGCCCAAAGCTTCCAGCCCGTAACCTTGTAGCCGAGCTTTGCGGCCGAGCGCCAGCAGCAGATCGTCGCACTCCAGTATGATTTCCTGGTCCTGATGAGTC
Organism: Oceanisphaera arctica; assembly: GCF_002936955.1. GTDB lineage: Bacteria > Pseudomonadota > Gammaproteobacteria > Enterobacterales > Aeromonadaceae > Oceanimonas > Oceanimonas arctica. Next base: position 16,430 of record NZ_MPZM01000032.1, read on the forward strand.
GCGATGACCCGGATGCCAGCGGCGCCTCGCTCTACCCGCAGCGGGCTATGTTCGGTCAGTACCCGCACCCCATCATTGGTGAGAGCGTTTTTGACCCATTCACTCACTTCCGGGTCTTCTTTCGGCATCAGACGCGGATTGCGCTGCAGCAGGGTGACCTCGGATCCCAGCCGGGCGAAGGTCTGGGCCAGCTCGCAGCCGATGGGGCCACCTCCCATTACCAGCAGCCGTTTGGGCGGCGTGTCCCGTTCGGCCATGACGTCCCACAGGGTGTCGCTGGTCAGGTAGTTCACCTCATCCAGTCCGGGTATCGGCGGCACGGCGGCGCTGGCACCGGCGGCGATGATGATGCTGCGGGCGGTCAGTCTTTGCGTGCTGCCGTCATTGAGGCTGACTTCCACCGTCCAGGGATCCACCAGCTTGCCGTAACCCTGCAGCACTTCTACGCCCAGCTGGGTGTAACGCTCGACGCTGTCGTGAGGCTCTACCTTGCGGATCACCTGCTGAACCCGCTGCATCACCTGCTTGAAGCTGAATGCCGGTTGGGTGCGGGTCAGGCCGTAATGCTCGGCGTGGCGCATCTGATGGGCCAGTTTGGCGCTGCGGATCAATGCCTTGCTGGGCACACAGCCGGTGTTGAGGCAGTCGCCGCCCATCTTGTCGGCTTCAATCAGGGTGACTTTCGCCTTGACCGCCGCCGCTATGTAGGCGCTGACCAGGCCGGCGGCTCCGGCGCCGATCACGATGAGGTTGCGATCGAAATGGCGGGGTTTGTTGAAGCCGCTATAGACTCGGCGACGTTGCACCAGGCGCAGCACGGCTCGCGCCAGCAGCGGAAAGAGGCCGAGCAGGGCGAAGGAGGCCAGTAGGGTCGGCGACAGTATGCCGCTCAGGCTATTGATGGCGGCCAGCTGGGTACCGGCGTTCACATAGACCAGAGTGCCGGGCAGCATACCCAGTTGGCTCACCCAGTAGAAGGTGCGGGCGGGCAGGGCGGTAAGCCCCATCAGCAGGTTGATGATGAAGAACGGAAACACCGGCACCAACCGCAGGGTAAACAGATAGAAGGCGCCGTCTCGGCTGATGCCCCGGTCGATGGCCTTGAGCCGGTCACCGAAACGAAGCTGTACCTGATCTCGCAGCAGAAAGCGGGACACCAGAAAGGCCAGGGTGGCGCCGATACTCGAAGCAAACGACACCAACACCAGCCCCTGCAACACGCCGAAGAAGGCCCCGGCGGCCAGGGTCATGATGGCGGCGCCGGGCAAAGACAGTGCCGCCATCACCACATAAAGCACAAAAAAGCCGCTGGCCATCAGCCAGGGCGACTCGGCCCGCAGCGCCGCAATGTGTGCCTGTTGTTGTTTCAGGGCCTCCAGCGTGAACCAGTCGCTCAGATCGAAAATGAAAAACAGGGCGACAAGCAGCAACAGCAGGGTAAGCAGCAGGGGTTTGCGCATAGAAAATGTCCTTTTAGGGCGACGAGGTGGGGTCTGCGCCGATGATCATGATGAAGGTTATGCACAAAGTCGCAAGGGGAAGGGGAATTATTACACCGATGTCCGTTCAGGCATCCGGGACGACTAGACTTCAACCTGAGGCAAGCCATCAAGCTGCAGTCACAGATCAGAGGAATCGATGCCGAAAAAATTGCTATGGGCCGGAGTGGGTCTGCTTGTCGTGCTGCCTATCGTCGCCGTGCTGGTGTTGATCAAGCTGGCCCAGTTCAATGCCATGGCTCAGGCGGGAGAGCAGCAGCAAATGCCGCCGGAGCCGGTCAATATGATCGAAGTGCGGGAGGAACGCTGGCAGCCGGTGATCAGGGCGGTGGGCTCTGTGGTGGCGGTGCAGGGCGCCCTGTTGCGTATCGAAGCCGAGGGCATAGTGCGGGATATCTCCTTCGAGTCGGGTGCCCGGGTCGAGGCCGGTAACGTGCTGTTGCGGCTCGATGCCGAGCTGGAACAGGCCCAGTTGCGTGAGGCCCTGTCAGTCGCCGCCCTGGCGCGGCTTTCCTTCCGGCGGGGGCAACAACTGCGCAAAAGCGGCAGTATTTCCCGGAGCGAGTTTGATCAGGTTGCCGCCAACCTGAAACAGAGCGACGCCCGGGTCGATTTTTTCCGCGCCCTGATCAACAGAAAAACCCTGCGCGCCCCCTTCACCGGACAGCTCGGTATTCGTCAGATAAGCCGGGGCCAGTTTCTCGACAAGGGCAGCGCCGTGGTGTCGCTGCAGTCGCTCGACCCGGTTTATGTGGACTTTTCCCTGCCCCAGCAGCGTTTGGCCGAGCTGAGCGCCGGCCTGTCGGTGACGGTGAGCTCCGATAGCTACCCCGATCAACCCTTCGCGGGCAAGGTCTCCGCCTTCAACCCCGAGATAGACGCCGTGACCCGCAGTGCGCGGGCTCAGGCGACTCTGGTCAACCCGGACGACCGCTTGCGGCCCGGCATGTTTGTTTCGGTAGAGATGCAGCTGGCACGTTCGGAGTCCGTCCTGCTGGTTCCCCAGACGGCGGTGGTACACGGCCCCGGTGGTGATGCGGTCTTCGTGCTGGAAGAGGACGCACAAGGATCGGATGGAGCCTCGTCACTGGTGGTTCAGCTGCGACCGGTGCGACTCGGCGTTCGGCGCGGCGATTTCGTGGCGGTCACCGAAGGGCTGGCGGTGGACGAGCGGGTGGTGTCGACCGGTGTATTCAAGTTGCGCCCGGGCATGGCGGTGGTGATAGACAACCGTTTGGCGCCGGACTTCAAACTCGACCCCCAGCCCGGTAATAGCTGATTATGGGCGCCTTCACCGATATCTTCATCCGTCGCCCGGTGCTGGCACTGGTGGTCAGCATAGTGATCGTGATCGCCGGTTTGCAGGCCTGGTGGTCGCTCAGCGTGCGTCAGTATCCCCAGAGCGAGAACGCCTCCGTGATTGTCGCCACCCCCTATATCGGCGCCAGTGCCGAGGTGGTGCGCGGCTTCGTCACCACCGCCATCGAGGGCGCCATCGCCTCCGCCGACGGCATCGATTATGTGGAGTCCAAGAGTCTGCTCGGCCTGTCGCTGGTGACGGCGCGACTCAAGCTCAATTACGAGCCGACCCGGGCGCTGGCCGACATTACCGCCAAGGTCAATCAGGTGCGCAACGAGCTGCCGGCGGAGGCGGAGGTGCCGGCGATCAGCGTGCAGTCGGCGGACTCGGAATTTGCCGCTGCTTATCTGAGCTTTTCGTCCGAGCGGTTATCCCAGAGCGAGATCACCGACTATCTGGTGCGGGTGGTGCAGCCCCGGCTGGCGGCCCTGGCCGGGGTGCAGCGGGCCGAGATCTTCGGGGCTCGCACCTTTGCCATGCGGGTCTGGCTCAAGCCGGAGCGGATGGCGGCGCTCAATATCAGCCCGGCCCAGGTGAGCGCAGCGCTGGCCGCCAACAATTTTCTGTCGGCGGTGGGCAGCACCAAGGGGGCCCAGGTGCAGGTGTATCTGACCGCCAATACCGATCTGCATACCGCCGAGCAGTTCCGACAACTGGTGGTGCGCCGGCAGGGCGATACCCTGGTGCGACTGCAGGAGGTGGCCGAGGTGGAGCTGGGCGCCGAGGACTATGACACCGAGGTCAGCTTTAACGGCAAGACGGCGGTGTTCATGGGGATTTTTCCGCTGCCCAACACCAATGTCATCGAGGTGATTCAGGGGGTTAGGGCGGATCTGGAGGTCCTCGATCGGGATCTGCCCGCCGGGCTTGCGGCCAAGCTGGGCTACGATGCCTCCGAATACATCGACAACGCCATCCATGAGGTGGTGGGCACCCTGCTCGACACCCTGCTTATCGTTATCGTGGTTATCTTCCTGTTTCTCGGCTCCTGGCGCTCGGTGTTGGTGCCGGTGGTGGCCATTCCGGTGTCGCTGGTCGGCGCCATCTTCCTGATGCAGGCCTTCGGCTTCACCCTCAACCTGTTGACCCTGCTGGCCATAGTGCTGTCGGTGGGGCTGGTGGTGGACGATGCCATCGTGGTGGTGGAAAACGTCGAACGGCATCTGCGAGAGGGGCGTACGCCGGTGAAGGCGGCGCTGGTCGGTGCCCGGGAGCTGATTGGCCCGGTCATCGCCATGACCATTACTCTGGCCGCCGTTTATACCCCCATCGGCCTGCAGGGCGGCCTGACCGGCTCGCTGTTTCGCGAGTTTGCCTTCACCCTGGCCGGAGCCGTGACCATTTCCGGAATCGTGGCGCTGACCCTGTCCCCCATGATGAGCGCCACCCTGCTGCGCAGTGCCGAGCGGGAAGAGCGCGGCTTTACCGGCTGGGTTAACCACAGATTCGACCGCTTTCGCCTGGCCTACGGGCGGGGGCTGGCGCGTGTGCTCAAGGTCCGGCCGGCGGTCTATGTGTTCTGGGCCGTGCTGACCCTGCTGGTGGGGCCCATGTATCTGTTTTCGCCCAAGGAGCTGGCGCCGCTCGAGGATCAGGGGTTCATGTTCGGCATCATCAACAATGCGGCCAATGCCTCGGCGGATCAGAAAATTCATTTCGGGCGGGCGGCGGAGCAGGTGTTTCTGGCGGCGCCCGAGCGGGAGCTGACCTTCCAGATCTTGCTGTCGCCCTCGGATCCGTTCTCGGCGGCCCTGGGCATCGGCGGCTTCAGTGGCATGGTGGTCAAGCCCTGGGATCAGCGCAGTCGCTCGATCCGCGAAATCGTGCCCGAGATGCAGGCCGGGCTGTCTGCCATTCCCGGCCTGCAGGTGTTCGCCAGCCAGCCGGCGGCGCTACCCGGGGGCAGCAATTTCCCGGTCGAATTCATCCTGTCTTCTACCGACGAGCCGGCACAGATGCTGGCGTATGCCGAACAGCTGCAGATGAAGGCGATGGAAAGCGGCCTCTTCTATTTTCCGCCGGTGATCGATCTCAAGATTGACCAACCCCAGTCGGAAATTGTGCTCGACTACCAGAAGCTCGCCGTCCTCGGGCTGACCCAGCGGCAGGTGGGGGCCGATCTTGGGGCGGCTCTGGGGGGCAACTATGTCAATCGTTTCAACATAGAGGGGCGGGCCTACAAGGTGATCCCCCAATTGGTGCGGGGCGAGCGGCTCAATCCGGATCAGCTGACCGACATTTATATCAGCGGGCCGGGTGGGCAACTGATCCCGCTCGGCGCCATCGCCACCCTGCGCGACAGCACGGTGCCGCGCTCCCTCAACCGGTTTCAGCAACTCAATGCGGTCAAGCTGTCGGGCATCACGCCTCGGCTGGACGAGGGACTCAGGGTGCTGGAAGGTGCCGCACGCGAGCTGTTGCCGGCGGATTACACTATTAACTACACCGGCGAATCGCGCCAGCTGCGTACCGAAGGCGGCAAGTTTCTGCCGGCGCTGGGGCTGGCGATACTGATGATATTTCTGGTGCTGGCGGTGCAGTTCAATTCCTTTCGCGACCCGCTGGTGATTTTGCTGGGCTCGGTGCCGCTGGCCATGTTCGGGGCGCTGATCTTCACGGTGCTGAAGATGCCCAATCCGGACCTTCCCTACTGGACCGACGGCTGGACCACGACCCTGAATATCTACGCCCAGGTCGGGCTGGTGACCCTGGTGGGGCTTATCGCCAAGAACGGCATCTTGATCGTCGAGTTTGCCAACAAGCTGCAGCAACAGGGGCACGACAAGCTGGCGGCCATCGAAGAGGCGGCCATGACCCGTTTTCGCCCGGTGCTGATGACCTCGGTCGCTACAGTGGCGGGGCACTTTCCGCTAACGCTGGTGGAGGGGCCGGGGGCGGCGGCGCGTAACTCCATCGGCCTGGTGCTGGTGGGCGGCATGGCCATCGGCACCCTGTTCACCCTGTTTGTGGTGCCCTCACTCTATATGCTGATAGCCCGGCAGCACGGCAAGTCATAAATGACACCCAGTGCCTCTGCCCTGAGGGAGCCAGCTATTCTGAGATAAGGATGTTTGTTTCTTCGTCTCGATAACAAGACTCGATAAAAATGCGGGTCGTCTTGTAATAACCGGGGAACCTGTTGCGACTGTATTAATCGGTAAGGCCTGTTTATCCCGTGCCTTTCATGGACGATTTTATCTTTAGGAGCATGATCATGCGTCGATATCACCCCCAGTCCGAGTTTCACTTTCGTATTACGCCCGTTGCCGCCCTGGTGTCGGCCTCTTTGCTGGCCCTGGCGCTGTCGGGTCCGGTGCAGGCCGTCGAGTCGGGCGACAATGGCGTGCCACCGATAGCCATGAGCAAGAAGCCTTGTGCAGCTAATCCTTGTACCGCTAACCCATGTGCCGCGAATCCATGCAGTGCCGCCGAGTCTGCAGCCAATCCCTGTGCCGTCAAGAATCCCTGTGCGGTGAAGAGTCCTTGTGCAGTTAACCCTTGTTCGGCCAACCCCTGTGCGACCAAGAACCCCTGCGCCGCCAAACCGGCGGCAGTTAATCCCTGTGCCGCCAAGTCCGTGCAGCGACCGGCCAACTATCAGCCCTATCAGGGCGACAACGCCGAGCTGGTCACCCTGGGTCAGGCGCTGTTCAACGACACCAGCTTGAGCAGTAATGGCCTGTCGTGCAACAGCTGCCACCAGGGTCAGCAGATGTACCAGGGCAGTTTTGCCATGGCCTATCCCCATCCGGTGGCGATGGCTCAGGGCCAGTTTGGGGTGAGTCAGGTGCATCTGGATGAGATGATCCAGATTTGCATGGTGGCTCCCATGGCATCCCAGCCTCTGGCCTGGGATTCGAAAGAGCTGGCGGCCCTGGTGGCCTATGTAGCAACGGAGCAGGCTACCTTTAATCCCTGTGCTGCCAAAAATCCGTGCGCGGTGAAGAGTCCTTGTGCGGCCAACCCCTGTGCGGTGAAGAGTCCTTGTGCGGCCACCCCCTGTGCGGTGAAGAGCCCGTGTGCGGCCAACCCCTGTGCGGTGAAGAGTCCTTGTGCGGCCAACCCCTGTGCGGTGAAGAGCCCGTGTGCGGCCACCCCCTGTGCGGTGAAGAGTCCTTGTGCGGCTAACCCCTGCGCGGTAAAGAGTCCTTGTGCAGCTAACCCTTGTGCGGTGAAGAATCCCTGCGCCGTCAAGTCACAGTAAGGACGCCTATGACTGCAATCACACTTCAACCCTTGCCCAAACTGTTAGTGCCGGTGGCGGCCAGTCTGGCGCCCGATAATATTCACCGGATGCGCGAAGCCGGTGCCCGAGTCCGGGAATGCTATCGGGTGATGACCAAAGGCGGGATCAATATTGTCGGAGAAGTGCTCAAGGGGCAGGGGACTTTTTTCGAGATGACCCACTACCCCCTGGACGATGTCATCGATAGAGACAGCCACAGCCAGTATTACTACCATGCCCATCGTGGCGGCGAGCCGGAGCATGGCCACTTTCATACCTTTTTACGCGGGGCTGGCATACCCGCAGAGCTGAGTATGCTGAATTATCCCCAAGCCAGTGAGCCCTGGCCCCAGGGAGACAAGGCCATTGCCCATCTCGTCGCCATCGCCATGGATGCCTGGGGGTATCCTTCCGGCCTGTTTACCTGTAATCGCTGGGTGACCGATGAAAGCTGGTATCCGGCCGAGGCGGTGATTTCCCTGCTTGACAGCTTCGTTATCGATCATGCCAGTCCGTCCTGGCCGGTGAATATCTGGCTGAGCAACATGCTGATGCTGTTCCGGCCCCATATCGAGGCGCTGCTAAAGCACAGGGATGCGGTGATCAACCACTGGCAGGTGTTGCACCCGGACAAGGACGTGTTTGAAGACCGGCCGCTGGAGGTTACCGGCCAACTGGCGATTTCGGTTGATGACTGGTTGGCCGAGCTGGAGGCCGTGTTGGTTTAAGGCTAAGTCTAAGGAGGCCGCATGAGTGGGGAACATACTGGCAAGACGGCCCTGGTACTGGCCGGTGGTGGTAGCCTGGGCGCGGTACAGGTGGGCATGTTGCAGGCGCTGGTCGAGTCGGGCGTGCAGGCAAACATGGTGATCGGCGCCTCGGTGGGGGCCATCAACGGCGCCTATTTTGCCGCCCGGCCTCATGCGCAGGGAATCGAGGAGCTGGCCGAGCTCTGGCTGTCATTACGCAGCGAGGATGTTTTTCCCATTCATGCCTTCACCACCATCAAATCCTTGTTACTCGGGCATAACCATATCGCCAGGGCCGATGGCCTGGCCCGGTTGCTGCACAATAAGCTGCCGGTGGCGCGCATCGAGCAGACCGAGTTGCCACTGCATATACTGGCGACCGACTTGCTGACCGGCAAGGAAGCTTTGCTGTCGAGCGGCCCGCTGGCCGAGGCCCTGCTGGCCAGCTCGGCTATTCCGCTGATATTTCCCCATCGGGTGATTGACGGGCAGGCGCTGGTGGATGGCAGCATAGCCAGCAATACGCCCATCGCCAGCGCCGTGGAGCTGGGTGCCGAACGGCTGCTGGTGTTGCCCACCGGTTTTGGCTGTGCCTGCCCGGGAGTACCCGATCGCATGGCGTCACTGGCCCTGCATACCCTGAATCTGCTCAGCATGTGGCAACTGGTGCGGGATGTTGAACACTATCAGTCCCGGGCCGCCATTCATGTGGTGGCGCCCCTGTGCCCGCAGGCGGTGTCGGTGTTTGATTTTTCGGTCACCGCCGAGCTGTTGAGTCGAGCCCGGGCACATACCCTGGACTGGCTGGCGCAGGGTGGGCTGGAACAGGAAGGAGTACCCGAGACCCTGAGGCCTCATCACCACGAGGCCTCAGGGCGGGACCGGGCCGCCGGCTTGAGTATGCCAACAGGTTAATGGGCTGATGGTGGGTCGAACGGGAGCTCTGCCTCGCACCCTTCCATTGTCATTTAGCGGGCTCCTTGACGGTTTCACCACCTGTAATTGAGCAAAAACGGGACAGAGCGTAGGGCAAAAGATCCAGGGCAGGCTGGCGTTCCTCTACCAGTGACAGTATCAACTCGGCGCTGATCGCCGCCTGAGTCAGGCCCAGGTGCTGGTGCCCGAAGGCCAGCAGCAAATGGGGATAGACCGGGTGCCGATCGATAACGGGCAGCGAGTCTGGCAGGGTAGGCCGAAACCCCATCCATTCCTGTTGTGGCCAGTCGGTGTGCTTCAGCTCCGGCAGCAATGCCTGACTGTGATGGCGCAGTGTGGCGGTACGTTTTTGTTTGAAAGGTACTTCCAGTCCACCCCATTCACTGAACCCGACGGTTCTTAATCCGTTGGCCAGGGGAGTCATCACCACGTTGCGTTCGGCTGAGCCGATGGGGCGAGAGAGGGGTGGTTGTTCACCTTGCCAGGTAATGTGATAGCCCCGTTCGGCCTCCAGAGGAATATCTATCCCCAATGGTTTGAGCAGCCTTGTGCTCCAGGCGCCGGTACTGAGCACGGCTCGGTCAAACTGGTAATGACCATTATCGGTGGTCAGCTTGACCTGTTGACTGTCCGGCGACAAGGCGGTCACCGCTGTCTGCTGAAACTGACCTCCCAGCTGGATAAATGCCCGATACAGAGACTGACAGAGCAGCAAGGGATCGTCCATCTGGCAGGCGTCAGGGTAATAAATGGCGTGGGCAACACGGCCCGCCAGGGCCGGTTCCAGTTCAGCCACTTCCTTATGGTCAATCAACCTGGCATTGATATTCCATTCCTGCAGGTGGCGCAGGTGTTGCTCTGCGGCGGTCAGAGCCCGGGGGTTTTCCCAGATCTGAAGATAGCCGGATGCAAGCAGATGATGTTCCAGCCCTTCTGCGGTCAGCAGCCGTTGCCACGCAGCGATGGCTCTATGGTTCAAGGCATGTAATGCATGGCGGCTTTTGGCCGCCCTGGACTCGCTGCCACAGCGAACAAATTTCCATAACCAGGGTAGTGCCTTGTGAAAATAGGCAAGGGGGGTGGCGACAGGACCATGGGGGTGGAGCCATAGCCTGAGCGCCGCCTTCAGGGTACCCGGGTTGGCCAGCGGGTCTATCAGTTCGGTTGCCAGATAACTGGCGTTACCGGATGATGTCTGGCTGCCGGGCAATTGGGCGTCAAACAGGGTTACACCGTATCCTGCACGCTGCAGGGTAAGGGCATTGCAAAGGCCGACCACGCCGGCACCAATGACCGCAATCTGTGCTGTTTTTTCTTTTTTCATTTTATCTCACCGGTTTCAACGCGTTTGCAAAACCAGCCCATCTGGGCATACAGAATTCCGAGCATGGGAGACAGCCAGCAGGCGAAGGCCAGGGGGGCATAAAGCAGGGCACTGAAATCCCCGTCCACCACGGTCAAGCCCAGGGCGCCAATGACGAAGGCACCTCCCGCATTCCACGGGATAAGGGGGGAAACCAGGGTGCCGCCTTCTTCTATCGCTCGCGACAGATTCAAGCGGGAATAGCCTACCTTGTTGTATTCCGCCATATACATGCGTCCGGGCAGGGCAATGGATAAATACACGTCACCCGAGATGATGTTGGTCGTGATCGAGGTAAGAATGGCGCTGGTTTGCAGCCCCTTGAAGCCACGGGACAGCTTGAGAATGGCCTGCACCATGGACTCCAGGCAGCGGGTACGCTCCAGGGCGCCGCCAAAGGCCAGTGCGAACATCATCAGGGTCACCACCCAGGTCATGGAGGTGACGCCACCCCGGTTGAGCAGGCTGTTGAGAGCGTCATTGCCGGCTTCGATCTTGAAACCACTGTGTGCGAAGGTGAGGATCTGGTTCAGGTTGTAGCCATATTGACTTGCCGCCACGACAGCCCCGATGCTGAAGCCGATAAACAGGGCCGGTATAGGGGATACTTTGAAGAAAGCCAGGGCAATCAATACCAGTATCGGCAGGGCGGCGGGCCATCCCATGTCAAACTGGGTCAGCAGGCCTTGCTTGAAGGTGTCAATCTGTGCCAACTGGTTGACATCGTGCGCCACGCCGGCGGTGCCGACGAACAGATACAGTAAAAAGGCCAGGATCATGGCGGGTACCGTGGTCGGCATCATGTTGCGGATATGATTGAAGACATTGGTTTCGGTCACCGCTGCAGCCAGATTGGTGGTGTCGGACAGGGGGGAGATCTTGTCACCAAAAAATGATCCGGAAACCACGGCTCCGGCGGTCCAGTAGACGGGAATGGAAAATGCCTCGCCGATGCCAATCAATGCCAGCCCGACGGTGCCGACTGTGGTCCAGCTCGACCCGATAGCCAAAGACACCACGGAGCAGAGCAGCATGGCGGCTGCCAGAAACCAGGTGGGATTAATTAGCTCCAGTCCGTAATAAATCAGCATGGGCACGGTACCACTGGCAATCCAGATACTGACCAGCATGCCGACGACAATCAGCGTTGCAATGGATGGCATGGCGACATGCAGCACATGGAATGCCCCCGCTTCTATATCCTTCCAGCGGTATCCCTGAGTCCAGCCTACCAGGGCCGTAATGGCAAAACCGATAGCCAGTGCAATATGGGGGGTAAAATCGTTGTAATAAAAAATCTGCAGGGCAATCAGCCCTATGGTCGCCAGCATGGGGATGCAGGCGATGGGCAGGCTCGGCAGATTGGTGGTCGGGATGTCCTTCTGGACTGCGGTGTGCATAGGGTCTCTCCGTGACGGAATGCGAAGGATACTCGGTATCGTTATGTTGTTGATAGTGGTGTTATCTTTTACGCCGGTGATCATATCACCGGCGAATTGCTGCCTCTGGGGATTAACCCTGAATATCCTGGTACCTCTGATACGCCAGGATGGCAGCAGCGAGATCTTCTATCGATGCACCCACAGACTTGAACAGGGTGATGGCGTTTTCGGGATCAGCCAGCGCAGCCCGGCCCAGGTGAGCTCCCCGGCACAGGTCGGGCAGATCAGCCAGCACATCGTCTGCGTCGATCACCCCCTGTTGCAGGGGAATGAGCAGCTCTCCGGTTTCACTCAGGGCGCCGGCCCGGGTATCGACAAACAGTTGGCTGCGGCGCAGCGCCTCATCATCCGCTTCACGCATGGTGGGGGTAAAACTGCCGACCAGATCCAGGTGGCAGCCCGGGCTCAGCCATTCGCCTTTGAGAATAGGGGTCGTGGCCATGGTCGCGCAGCTGATGATGTCCATCTGCGAGGCAATCCGGGGTAAGTCCTCCAGGGACGCAACCTGTATATCCAGCCCCTGATCCCGGAACTCCATTACCAAATCCGCAGCGGCGGACGGATTGCGGCCCCATACCCATACCTGGGTGATGGGGCGAACGGCCATATGAGCCTGGATAAGACGTCGGGCCATGCGACCGGCCCCCATGACTAGCAACTTGGCGGACTCTGGTCTGGACAGGTAGCGTGATGCCAGGGCAGACGCCGCGGCGGTACGGCGAGCGGTCAGTTCATTACCTTCCAGTTGGGCCAGGGGCTGACCGGTTTTGCCACAGTTAAGCAGGTAATGGCTATTGAGCCCCGGTAGATTAAGCTTGCTGTTACCGGGGAAGACGTTCACCTGTTTGATGCCAAGGTATTCTCCTTCTACCCAGGCCGGCATGAGCAGGAGGGTTGCCTGAGGTGCGTCGGGGACATTGATAAAGTGATGATGGCGAACCGGAGACTGAACCTCTTTGGTAAACATCAGGTCCAGCTGATTGACAAGGGCTTCCCATGGTAAGGCATCGACGATTTGTTGGGCATTCAGTTGCATGGTTTCCCTTATTTTTTATGAATATGCCTCCATGCTAGGCGGATATGGCCTGTGAAAATTGGCAGAGGCTATGGAGTGGTTGTCTCAGGCTATGAAAATGAACAAATTTCACCGGGTAATGTTAGGGTCTGTTGTTAAATCGCACTCGCCTTTTGTTCCCAAGTGGCGACGCCATGGTTAGTATGCAGCTGACTGCCTGATGCTTTATGGAGAGAGTGCACACATGATTGCTACACAGGCCCGAACCAATGTGATTGCGACCCGGTCGGGGGAGCATCTACATGCCTATCCGCAAATACTCATCGGTGTTGGCGGGGCCACGCACTGTGAATTTGATAACAGTGCGGTCAGTATGACACGCGGTAGTGTGCTGATGGTGCCTGACGCGGCAAAACACAGTTATGCCGGGCTGGGTCTCGACAGCGAGCTTCTGGTGCTGGATCTGAACCTGGCTGATGAGCTGGTGCTTTCTCTGGAAACCGTGTGTGGCCTGTCGTTTCGTGACAGCCTGTTTCGTTCACCCCAGTCGGTGGAGCTGGCGGCCGAAACGCAGCCATTACTGGATTTTGCCCGATATCAGTTGTCACAGAGCCGGGGCGTCATCACCCAGGTGGTGAATCATCAGCTGGTCACGCTGTTTTTGACCCTTATCGGTCAGCAGTACGCCAGCGATAGCATCGACAAGCTGCCGTCATCACTGCGTCTGGATGTGCTTAACCGGGTGATTGACAACGCACTGGATGAGCCACCCGCCAATCATGTGCTGGCAGAGGCGCTGCACATCAGTGAAAGTCACCTTTATTATCTGTGCCGTAAGCAATTCGGTCTGACACCCCAGCAATATGCCAGTGCCCGACGGCTTAATCGGGCCCGCACCTGTTTGCAGCAAACGCGAATGAGCGTAACCCACGTCGCTCTGGAGCACGGTTTTGCCGATACGGCCAGTTTTTCAAGGGCTTATAAGCGCTTTTTTGGTCATTCACCCCGACAAGAGCGTATTCTATAGGATCGCCTCACAGCATGGCCAAGGGCATAAGCGAGATAAATAAATGGGTCCTCGTTGTAATAACGCCATCCCGGATATCGACTCAGCACCATACTCTTCAGACGACTGACCAGATGACAAGGTGATCCTCATGGCCGATTTTCCCGTTTCCATACTGATAGTGATGCTTGCAGGCGTGGGGCTGCTGAGCATGCTGCTGGCGCCCCGGGTCAGTACCGCCGAAGGCTTTTTCTCCGGCCGAGACGAACAGGGCGCACAGCCCGGATTGCTGACGTTGACCTTTTCTCAGGTCACCACCTGGATTTTTGCCCGCTCGCTGCTGAACGCCGCCATTCTCGGCTATTTCTACGGTATAGCCGGGGCTTTGGCCTACAGCGCCTATTACGGCTCCTTTCTCACTGGCTGGCTGATTGTCGACAGCCTGCGTTACCGCCACGGTGTACATAATATACAGGGCTTTCTGGTGGCTCGTTTCGGCCGGGTGGGCAGCGGCTGTTTCAATCTGCTGATTTCCTTGCGGCTGCTGACCGAGGTATTCGCCAACCTATTAGTCGTAGGCATGATATTTGGGGTGGCGGGCTCCGGCGCCTACACCGGGGCTATTCTGGCGGTGTCCGGGCTGACGCTGATCTATTCCATGACCGGCGGCCTGCGGGCTTCGTTGCGTACCGATGTGCTGCAAATGGGGCTGCTTATCGTACTCATAGTGCTGCTGGTCGGCATGGCGCTGCTGCATCCCTTGTTCGACTGGCAAAGCGTGCTGACCAGCAGCCCGGAATTAAACAGTCCGGGCTGGATATTGCTGCTGGTGGCCTTGCTGCAGGTGCTGAGCTACCCGCTGCACGATCCCGTGATGATGGACAGAGGCTTTATCGCCGACCGGGACACTACCAGACGCAGTTTTCTTCATGCTTTCTGGCTGTCGGCGCTGCTGATCCTGTCTTTCGGCCTGCTCGGGGTGTTTGCCGGTCTGCAAGGAGGGGAAGACAAGGATGTGCTGCTTACCCTGCAGCGGCTGCTAGGCACCCCGGCCATGCTGTTGTTGGGGCTGGCGCTGGTTATTTCCGCCGCCTCTACCCTGGACTCGACCCTGTCCAGCGCGTCCAAGCTGCTGGTGGTGGACATGGGGCTGGGGCGTCCCTCTGCTGGCAGCGGCCGGCTGGCGATGGCGTTGTTTGCCCTGGGCGGCCTGGTACTGGTGTTTGTCGGCAGCAAGGATCTGTTTGATGCGGTGGCGGTCAGTGGCACCGCCTCGCTGGCGCTGACCCCGGTGATACTGTTCAGCATACTGGCCGGACGGGAGGTGGCCCGCTGGAGCTTTGTGGCCAATTTTGCCGTGGCCCTAGCCGGCGCCGTGCTTTATTTTCTGGAGAAAGGCGGTCGGCTCGACCTGATAGGCCCGCTGTTTGGCGTGGAGCACAGTTACAGCAAGCTGCTGGTGATCACTGTGGTGATTCTGCTCTCGGGTCTGCTGCTGTTTGCTCTGGGGCTCAAGCCGAAGACGATTGCTCGGGAGCAGGGCGCCTGATTCCGATATCAAGCGGAGGAATTATGTGATGTCGGTCAACTGCCACTGCTTTGGCTCCCCGTGGAAGCGGCATCCTGCTATGATCGGCAGATGAATATTAAGGAGGGCGTTATGCGACTATTATTTGCCCTGCTTGGCAGTGTTTCGTTGGGCCTGGGGGTGCTGGGGGCGTTTTTGCCGGTGCTGCCCACCACGCCTTTCGTATTGTTGTCGGCATTTCTGTTCGGCAAGTCGTCGCCCCGGGTACACCATTGGTTGGTGAATCATCCCTGGTTTGGCGGCATGATCAGCGATTGGCAGGCTCATCGTGGTTTGCGTGCCCATGTGCGGCGCCGGGCCCTGTGGATGATGGCGTTAAGCTTTGGTTTTTCCATTTACATAGTGCCCCTGTGGCAGGTCAAAGTGGGGTTGGTGCTGACATTTGTGGCCCTGCTACTGTGGTTTTTACGCTTACCCCTGGTGCCCGAGCCCCCGGCAGTTGCATTGAAGCAGACTAGGCCCTAAGCTAGCCGCCATTCAACTTTATATGCCATGCCCGCGCCGTGTCCGGGCCTAACAAGGCTGCCTGTTTATTATGAAACAAGAAACCCTGAAACTGATTGCCGACAGCATCACCTCCATTCCCGATTACCCCAAAGAAGGCATCGTTTTTCGCGATATCACCAGCCTGGTGGAGAACGCCGAGGCGTTCAAGGCGACCATAGATGCCCTGGTGGAGCTGTATCGTCATTCCGGTATCACCAAGGTGCTGGGCACCGAAGCCCGCGGCTTTATCTTCGGCGCCCCGGTTGCGGCGGTCCTGGGGGTGGGTTTTATCCCGGCTCGCAAACCTTCCAAGTTGCCCCGTGAAGTCATTGAAGTGTCTTATGATCTGGAATATGGGCAGGATCGGCTGCAAATACATGTGGACTCCATTACGCCCGGCGAGAAGGTGCTGATCATCGACGATTTGCTGGCCACCGGCGGCACGGTGGAAGCGGCGGTCAAGCTGGTGCGCCGCTGTGGCGGTGAAGTGCAGGACGCGGCCTTCGTGATTGCCCTGCCGGCCCTGGGTGGTTTGCAGCGACTGAACAATATGGGCATCCGGGTGAACAGCCTGGTTCAGTTTGACGGTCATTAACCGACGATGAGTTATCAGGTCCTCGCCAGAAAATGGCGCCCCCGGCGTTTTGCCGATGTGGTGGGTCAGCAACATGTGCTGACCGCCCTGGTCAACGCCCTGTCACAGGGGCGCCTGCATCATGCCTATCTGTTCAGCGGCACCCGGGGGGTAGGCAAGACCTCCATCGCCCGGTTGCTGGCCAAGGCGCTGAATTGCGACACCGGCATCACCCCCGAGCCTTGTGGCCAATGTGCCAGTTGTCTGGAAATAGAGCAGGGGCGCTTCATCGATCTGCTGGAGATTGATGCGGCCAGCCGTACCAAGGTGGAAGACACCCGCGAACTGCTGGACAACGTGCAGTATCAGCCGGCCCGGGGGCGCTTCAAGGTGTATCTGATCGATGAAGTGCACATGCTCTCTCGTCACAGCTTCAATGCGCTGCTGAAAACCCTGGAAGAGCCGCCGCCGCACGTCAAATTTCTGCTGGCCACCACGGATCCGCAGAAGCTGCCGATCACTATTCTGTCTCGTTGTCTGCAGTTCCACCTGAAGAGTCTGGAGCCTGCGCTTATCGACGGTCAGCTGCATCATATTCTGCAGCAAGAGCAGCTCCCGTTCGAACCCGAGGCGACCGCCGCCCTGGCGCGCGCCGCCGATGGCAGCCTGCGTGATGCCCTGAGCCTGACCGATCAGGCGCTGGCTTTCGGCAACGGTGAAGTCAGGCTGGAGCTGGTCGAATCTATGCTGGGCAACCTCAACCGTAGCCAGTTACTGGCTCTGGTCGAGGCGGTGTTGGCCGGGGATGGTGAGGCCTTGCTGGCAAGCGTGGCCCAGCTGGCAGCCATGGGCCCGGATTACGATCAAATTCACAAAGAGCTGATTGGCTTCTGGCACCAGCTGGCCCTGGCGCAGGTGGTACCGGCGCCCCCGTCGCCTTATGCCGCCGAGCTCAATCGGCTGGCGCTGCTGGTGTCGGCCGAGCAAATACAGCTCTATTACCAGATTTGTCTGCAGGGCCGCAAAGACCTGCCTTTCGCCCCCGATGGCCGCTCGGCGCTGGAAATGACGCTGTTGCGTACCCTGGCCTTTTGTCCCGAGGCGCCGGTTGCCACGACCTCCGGTGCTACTGCTCCGCGAGTGGCTGTAGAGGGACCAGGAGCCACCGCCGCAAAAAAGCCTGAGCCGCCAACATCCGACACCGCTCCGCAAGACGCGATGGATGATGATGCGATGGCGGCCAGATTGTGGCAGGAGCAGGACGAAATTCTGACCGAAGCGGGACGTCTGGGTCATGCTTCACAGCCACAGCCACAGCCACAGCCACAGCCACAGCCACAGCCACAGCCACAGGAGCAGAGCAGTGCTCCGCAGGCACCGGCGGTAGACGAAGCGGCCTTGCCTTCACTGACGTCTTCACTGACGCCTTCACCGGCATCATCATCGGCATCATCACCGGCGGCGTCGAACTCGGCAGCAGCTGCACCAGAGGCGAAGATAACGGCGGTAAACTCTCCGGCTGAACGGCCACCAGCGGCCGACGCTGCGATGCCGACTCCGGAAGCCGCCGTTCCTCTGGCTTCGGCGCCTGTGTCTGCGGTCGACACCGTCATCGACGAGGCGGCGGCCGACGTCGCTCGTATTCGTCGCCTGTTGCAAACCCGTAACCGGTTGCGCAGCCAGAGTCCGGAGAAAACTCAAGGCCCGGAGAAAACTGCGGTCGAGCCAGACCAGCCTGCCGCCAGAACCCTGTCTACGGTGCCGCCGACCAGATCCGCGCCCCCTGTTACCCCGGCCCTAATTACTCCGGCTTCAGTCAAGCCTGCTCCGAGCCAGGCTCAGCCGGATGGCTCGCCGATGTCTATGGTAGAGCAGGGCGGTGGCCATCCTGACTCTCGGGCCATGACCGGGGCAGAAGAATTGCCGCCGCTCGATGCCTATGAGGACATGCCCTGGGATGACGACGATACACCGCCCTGGCAGGACGAATCGGCCGTTCCCCGGTCAACGGGGGTGCCAACGGTCAAGCCGGTGGCAACCGTCACGCCGACGCCACCGATAAATCGCCCTGCCGTATTGCCACATCAGCAGGCGGTAACATCCGCCAAGGCCGCCAGCACACCGAGCAAGCCGGTATCGCCCCTGCCTCGGCCCGGCTCCTCCAGGATTCGGGCAACCGCAGCGCCGTCTCAACCTGGTCCCGAGCCCCTGAAGGCGGCGAGCCTCTTGTCCGAGGCCGAGGACGAATGGACCCGGCTGGTGGCACAACTGCCGCTGGGCGGTCTGCTGCGCCAGCTGGCAATGCACAGCACCCTGGAGCGTAACGACACCCGATGGCGGCTCTGGTTGCGCCCGGCGCACCGTCATCTGCTGACCGACAAGACCCGTCAGGAGCTTGAGGCGGCCATCAACGGCCAGCAGCCGGCGCCAGTCAGTTTGCAGGTAGAGATAGGCGAACAGGACGGAGAAACCCCGTTCGAGATCGAACAATTGCTGTATCAGGCGGCGACCGCACGCGCCAAAGATGAAATCGAGGCCGATGATGCGGTACAATTTTTCATATCGCGCTTCGCGGCGGTGCTCGACACCGACAGTATCGAGCCCATGGCGCTGTAGCGTCGGGTTTTATTTATCCATTAATCAAGAGTGAGCATGTATGTTTGGTAAAGGTGGAATGGGCAATATCATGAAGCAGGCCCAGCAGATGCAGGAAAAAATGCAGAAGCTGCAAGAAGAGCTGGCCCAGCTGGAAGTTGTAGGCGAAGCCGGTGCCGGCATGGTTAAAGTCACCATGGCGGGCAGCCACTCGGTACGCCGTGTCGAGCTGGACGAAAGCCTGCTGCAAGACGACAAGGAACTGCTTGAAGATCTGCTGGCCGCTGCGGTTAACGATGCCGTGCGCCGCGTAGAAGAGCAGAACAAGAGTCGCATGGGCGAACTGACCGGCGGCATGCAACTGCCCCCGGGCTTCAAGATGCCGTTTTAAGCATTGAGCCATAAGCTGGAAGCCGGAAGAAAATATTTGACAGACGAGTCAGTCTTGCATGCTTTTTCTAGCTTCTAGCTTCTAGCTTCTAGCTTCTAGCTTCTAGCTTCTAGCTTCTAGCTTCTAGCTTCTAGCTTCTAGCTTCTAGCTTCTAGCTTCTAGCTTCTAGCTTCTAGCTTCTAGCTTCTAGCTTCTAGCTTCTAGCTTCTAGCTTCTAGCTTCTAGCT
>NZ_MPZM01000033.1 GCF_002936955.1 Oceanisphaera arctica
CACCCATGCCCTGGTGCACAAGGTGCTGCTGGAAGGCAAGCAGGCGGTGGGTGTGCGCTTTGAGCGCCAGGGGCAAGTACAGGAAGTGCGGGCCGACAAGGAGGTGATCCTCAGCGCCGGCTCCATCGGCTCACCGCACCTGCTGCAACTGTCGGGCATCGGCGCAAAAGAGACACTGCAGGCGGCCGGTATCGAACTTGAGCACGAGCTGCCCGGGGTGGGTGAAAACCTGCAGGATCATCTGGAGTTCTACTTCCAGTTTCGCTGCAAGGAGCCCATCTCCCTCAACGGCCAGCTGGGGCTGTGGAGCAAGTTCAAGATAGGCAGCCGCTGGTTGCTGAAAAAAGACGGCCTGGGCGCCACCAACCACTTCGAGTCCTGCGGCTTCATCCGCTCGAAGGCCGGGGTGGAATGGCCGGATCTGCAGTACCACTTTTTGCCGGCGGCGATGCGCTACGACGGCAAGGAGGCCTTTTCCGGTCACGGTTTTCAGGTGCATGTTGGTCACAACAAGCCGAAAAGCCGCGGCACCGTCAAGGTGGCCAGCGCCGACCCCACCGTTGCCCCGAAAATCCGCTTCAACTATCTGGAGCACGAAGACGACCGGGAAGGCTTTCGCGCCTGTGTGCGCCTGACCCGGGAGATCATCAACCAGCCGGCGATGGACCCCTACCGGGCGGAAGAAATTCAGCCCGGCGAGCACATCCGTACCGATGAAGAAATCGATGCCTTCGTGCGCCAGGCGGTAGAAAGCGCCTATCACCCCTCCTGCACCTGCCCCATGGGCACGGACGAGCGGGCTGTGGTGGGGCCGGACACCCGGGTGCACGGCATACAGGGCCTGCGGGTGGTGGACTCGTCCATTTTTCCCACCATTCCCAACGGCAACCTGAACTCGCCCACCATCATGGTGGCGGAGCGGGCCGCGGATCTGATCCGGGGCAAGACGCCGCTGGCCCCCTCGGTGGCAGAAGTGGGCATGGATGAACAATGGCAGCAACGCCAGCGGGCAAGCTCTCCCCTTCGCAGCCTGAACTGAGGGGTTACGAATCAATCCTGAGCGTCCATTCAGTTTTTAACTATCGCAATCGGTGGCGGCTGCCGCCACCGACCTGGCGATACTTAAGACCTGACTCGCGCAGCCTTTACCCTGCGCCAATGGAAGCTCCTTGTGTTTACCAACAACAGGAGAAGTAACAGTGTTTTTGATTAATATGGAAATGAACGGGGGTGACCAATAATGACCGCACTCTTGTCGACAGGGATCTTGCTTACCTTCGCGGCCATCGCCCTCATCCTCTACAAATGGGGCAATATCCGCTGCATCGGGGTGACCCCGGTACGTACCTTCACCTTTATCGCCATTCTCTTTACCTCGGGGCTGGATGTGGGGCTCATCATGTTCCCGCTCACCGAGTTCGCCGGTTATGCAGATCTGGCCTCCAGCCCGGAATACGGCTTCAGCAACCCGCTGGCCATCGAATTTGGCTTCTGGGGCTTTTTGATCTGGGGATTCTACTTTCTCACCTGCTTCTACTTCTGCGTGATCGAGCCCAGAGTCGGCTTCTTCGAGTTGCCGCTGGTCAAGCTTATCAACAACATGGTCATCATAGGCACCTGCGCCTTTACCGCCTTCCTGCTGCTGAGCAACCTGCCCTGGTACATGCCGGGCATCGGCGACGGAGAAACCGTGGTGGGCAGTTTTTACCTGATAGTGCTGCTGGTCATTGCCGCCTCTATCTATTCCAGCACCAGCCTGCGTTACGTGAAAATACTGAGCCTGGGCACCAGCTGGCTGTTTATCGGCCTGATCGCCGCCATGTGGGGCAGTGCCTTCCTCGGCACCGGGGATGCGCTTGGCGAGTTCGCCGGCACCTTCGCCCTGCTGGGCGACTATTTCGGTAACATTCACCGCTTTGTGCTGCCCATCAACGACTACCACGAGTTCTATCTGTTCTGGTGGTTCTCCTGGAGCATCATGATCGGTCAGTTTACCGCCCGTTTCGTGGGGGGTCTGCGTACCTGGCAGCTGCTGGCGGCCATGCTGGTCTTTCCGTCCTTCGCCATCGCCATCTGGTTCAGCGTGCTCTATTACTTCCATCTCAACGAGCTGAGCACCGCCGGTTTCTTCAACTGGGCCATGGTCATAGTAGGTATCACCATGGTCATTAACTCGCTGGACTCACTGGTGCGGCTCTATACCGACAACCTCAATCTGTCGGTCTCCCGTCTGGGCAAGACGCGCTATTTTGCCGGTAACCTGGTGGCACTGTCCGGTCTGACCCTGCTGTTCCAGCTCGATTTTCTGGAAATCCAGTGGGTCGGTGCTCTGGTGATCGGACTCTTCTTCGCCTGCGTCGGCTATATATTGCTGTACAAACGCGCCGACGTGCTGTCGATAGAGGGCTCTCCCAAAGCCAACCGTGTCGATTACAGCAAACTCGAGTGGGCCAGCTGATACGGCTCCAGCTCATGAGCCAGCGCCTCATCCTCACAACAAAACGGCACCTTCGGGTGCCGTTTTTTCATTCAGAGTCCGAAGCTCGGGGCTTGACGCACTGTGACAGCAGCCGGGCGAAGAAGTCACTGCCCTTGCGGCGGGCAAACTGGATATTGCGCTCGGGAATGGACTCGGGATCGTCGTAGTCTGCCAACGCCTTTTCCATGCTGGCTTCGCGAATGATATGCAGCGTGGGATAGGGAGAACGGTTGGTGTAGTTGGCGGCGTCATCCTGAGGCTCGCCATCGAAACAATAGTCGGGGTGAAAGGTGGCCAACTGGTATTTGCCCTCGAAGCCCTGTTCGAACAGCAGCTCGTTGGCCATGTCGACCAGATCCAGATAGGCGTAGAAACCTTCGAAGCCACGGGGAAGGATCATCAGGGTGGTTTCCACCTCCGGCTGCTCATCCAGCAGACGACACTCGGCCAGCAGCGCCTGCAGTACCGCCGCCGGCTTGTGCGCCTCGAGCGCCACATAGCGAATGCTGGCACGCTCCACTTCACGGCGGGCGAAGGGGCAGAGGTTGTATTTCATGATCACCTGCTTCACCCAGTTTTCGGTGTGCTCTATGTACTGCGCTTGTTCTGATTGCGTGTGTTCTGACTGTTCTGACATGACTCGTTTCTCTTCTGTTTCGGCTCACCCGCCCGCGACCATGGTAAGCCATATCCGGGACCGGGGGATATTACTGATAAAGCCGGCCATTATGCTTCAGCCAGCCGCCCGGGTGACGGCCTCGGGGGTCGTGATGAGTCCAGTGCACCACGCCGCCCTTATCATTCCATTCATACTCGCCGTAAAACGCCACCGTATCGCCCACTTTCAGGCCGTCGATGCGCGGTGCCAAGTCGATGTTATGGGCAATCAGCAGGGTCTGACCGCTCGGCAATGCCAGCAGAAAGCGCTGATGGCGGGAGCCCTTGTTGTCATCCGCCAGCAGACGAGACACCCGGCCGCTGCCCTCTACCTGCACATCGCTCTGCCGGTTCTGATAGGCCAGCTGCAACGGATCGGTGGCAGCCTGATCCGTCGATAAAAAAGAAAAAAGCTGCGGATTCTGGGTCAGGGCGCCGGCAAGGCCGAGGCCGATCAGCAGGGCAATAAGGAGTTTTTTCATCGGGGTTTCAACCTCGTCACTTTCAATCTCGTCACTGGGGGTAATGTTATTCGCGGGTAAAGACCAGATCCGCATAATAACCGATGGCGGTGCCCTTGCCGTTATCGGCGTCGGTCATGATGGCCACGGCGTCGATATAGCGAAACTCCTTGCCGAACAGCCGCCGCAGATCCGCCTTCAGATTGCGTTTTTCCGTTACCCAGCCGCCGCCGTCCTCTTGGTTGCGCAGCGCCAGCATCATCGCCTTGTCGCCGGCGAAGGGATTGGGCCAGCGCTGCCCCACGCCAGCCTGCTGCGCCCAGACGTAACTGATGGCCTTACTACTCAGCCGGGTCCAACCGTCACGCACCACCACATAGACCCGCACCGCGAAATCGTCGCCCGCCTTGACACGTTCGTCGGTCACCGCCGGAAACCGCTCCACCCGCCAACGCCAGCTGAGCCAGGGTGTGGCATCCAGATCGATGCGTTGTTCGTAGAAAAGGCCGGACGCCGCCCCCCGACTCTGCGCCCGCACCACCGGCTGCTGCAATTGCGGATCGAGCACCAGTTGGTAATCGGTATTGCCGGCAAAGCTTTTTTGCTCCCAGCCGAGCATGTCGGCCGGCGTAAACTCCAGGGACTGCGCCTGCGCAGACAGCACCGGAGCAAACCATGCCATAGCAGACAAGACCAGTAACAACAGGCTGAATATTAACGATGTATACATTTCGGCGCTCCCTGACTTTCCTCATTGCTTGCCCACCAAGCTTAGTTATGACACCTCAACTTCACTGTCCCATGTCAGCACCTATGACCGCCTGTGGTCCACCCTGCCCTACCTGCGGCCAATGGTGACCATCATCGATGACACCCTGGCCGACTACGGTGTGGATGAAGACGGTGGCCGGGTACATGATCTGCTCGACACCCGCTGCGACCCTTACGTCAACAACCTGCTGACCGGTGAGGATTTCGACTTCCATTGCCATTCCAACCTGGTCCGGGCTGTGGCGCCCTACGGCCTGACCGAATTCGATGTGCACGATGTGCTCAACGTCTTCCAGTGCACCGGACTCAATGAAGACGACCAGTACTTCATGAAGGCTTGTCCGGCGAAGAAAGGCGATTACCTGGAGTTCTTCGCGGAAATCGACCTGCTGTGTGCCATGTCCTGTTGTCCGGGGGGTGACCTGTCCATCGACCTGTGGGGACCGGAAGCCCGTGCCCCACTGGAAACCTGCAACCCGCTGGGTGTTGAAATCTATGCGGTAGAACCGGCTCTGCTGGAAGGCTGGTCTTCCCCCCAGCCAGCTCCCTACAAGGGTAATCACGGCATGCGCCTGCAAGCCGTTGACTGGGCCACCCTCAAGAAAAACTGCTGCTGAATACACCATGCGGGTAACGGCAGGCGAACCTGTCGTTACCCGCAGGAGTATAATGAGGCCGACAACCACTTTGAAAGGAGCAACCATGCCCACACTACTGCTCAATGCCGATATGGGTGAAAGCTTTGGCCCCTGGGTCATGGGACTGGACAAGGAGGTCATGCCGCATGTGGATCTGGCCAATGTGGCCTGTGCTTTCCATGCCTCGGATCCCGATATCATGCGCAGCACGGTCCGTCTGGCCTGTCAGTATGGTGTAAGAGTCGGCGCCCATCCGGCCTACCCGGATCTGGTCGGTTTCGGGCGCCGCTCCCTGGCCTGCTCGGCCCAGGAAATAGAAAACCTGGTGCTCTACCAGATCGGGGCCCTCGCCGCCATCTGTCGGGCCGAAGGCACTCAAGTCGCCTACGTCAAACCCCATGGCGCCCTCTATAACGACATGATGCAGGACAACGACAAGCTGCTGGCGGTGATGCGTGGGGTGGCCGCCTTCGACCCGCAGCTGCCGTTGATGGTAATGGCCACCGCCGATCCGGCCCCGGTCCGACAGCTGGCAAAACAGGCCGGTATCAGCCTGTGGTTCGAGGCCTTTGCCGACAGAGCCTATGATGCCAGAGGTTTTTTGGTGTCCCGCCGCTTGCCGGGCGCCGTGCATCATGATCCTCAACTTATCGTCGAGCAGGCCAGGCGCATCGCTCTGGGCCAGCCGCTGACCGCCATCGATGGCAGCGAGCTGCAGCTGCATGCCGATACCCTGTGCGTGCATGGGGACAATCCCGAGTCGATTGCCGCCATCCGCGCCATTCGTCAGGCGCTGGATACGGCTGTATGAAATACCACCCAGATAGTGGGCTGCCACGGCTGGAGAATGCCGGTATCGATGCCTGGCTGATCCGACTGTTCGACGCCATAGACGAAGCCAACATGCTCTGGATCACCGCCCTGGTCGAGGCCTGTGAGCAGGCGTTAGGCGATAATCTGGTGGATATAGTGCCCTCCTACACCACAGTGCTGGTGCACTATGACTCGCTCAAACTGGACTCGCAGCAGGCAAGAGATTTACTGCAGTCGCTGCTGGCCGGGCTCACCGCCAAAGACAGGGGTTCCGATGCCAGCATCAAGGAACTGCCGGTCTGGTATCACCCCAGCGTGGGGCCCGAGCTGGCGCTGCTGCAACAGAAAACCGGATTCGATCTGGCGCGCATCATTCAGCTGCACAGCGAACACCAGTACCGGGTGTTTGCCCTGGGGTTTGCCCCCGGCTTTGCTTTTATGGGCTCGCTGCCGGCGGAGCTGGAACTGCCCCGGCTGAGCACACCGCGCAAACGGGTGCCGGCGGGCAGCGTGGCGCTCGCCGGGCGACAGACCTCCGCCTACCCGCAGATCTCACCCGGTGGCTGGAACCTGATCGGCCGCACCCCGGCCCGGCTGTTTGATCCGACCAGTCAGGAACTCAGCCTGCTCCAGGTGGGCGATACGGTGCGCTTTGTGCCGGTTGATAAAGAAGAATTTATTCGCCTCGGTGGCGATACCACGCCTACGGAAATGCTGTCATGACCCAGTTATCCAATACCAATAACGGTTACCTGAAGGTGGTCAATCCCGGTCCGCTGACCACGCTGCAGGATGCCGGTCGTTTCGGCGTGCGCCGACTGGGCATTACCCAGGGCGGCCCCGCCGATCTCCATGCCTGGGCCTGGGCCAACTGGCTGCTGGGCAACCCCTGGGGCACGCCGGCGTTGGAAATCACCCTCGGCGGCCTGGAACTGAAGGCCGAACAGGACTGTAGCCTGGCACTGTGTGGCGCCGATCTGGGAGCTACTCTGGACGGAGAGCCGCTCGGCTGCTGGCAAGCATTCCGCCTGCGCAAGGGTCAGACCTTAAGCTTTGCCATGCCGGTGACCGGCGTACGTGCCTACCTGGCGGTGAAAGATGGCTTTATCGCCGAGCCGATACTGGGCAGCGTGGCCTGCGTCACCCGTGACCAGCTGGGTGGCCATCTGGGTAACGGCCACAAGCTGACCGCCGATGACCGGCTGGGCTTTGCGACCCATACCGACGGGCTAATCCAACGGACCGTGCCGGAAGCCGAACGGCTGGATTACCGCTCACCCGCCAGCCTGGCACTAATCCCCGGAGCCCAGGTCGCCGCCTTTACCGGCGACAGCCTGTTCCGGGCCTTCAACTCACCCTGGGCGGTGGATACCCGGGCCGATCGCATGGGGGTGCGGCTGCTGGGCCCGGCCCTGCGCTGCACCATGAATTCGATGATCTCGGAAGGTATCGCCCTGGGCGCGGTACAGGTGCCCCCCGACGGCCAGCCCATCGCCCTGCTAAACGACCGGCAAACCATCGGCGGCTATCCGCGCCTGGGCACGCTCACGCCTCTGGCCTGCGCTCGTCTGGCCCAGTGTGCTCCGGGGCATCAGGTGTGGCTCAAGGCCACCGCGATAGAGGCGGCCCAGAACCAGTATCGCCGGTTCAGGGCCGGGTTTTAAAGATCGGCCGGGGTCTTCAGCCAGTACAGATGCAGCTGGCTAGCCCCAGCGCCCCCACCACAGGCCCACCGGCAGTAAAAGGTTGGCCATTACCGTCAGCCAGAAAAGCAGCCGGAACGACGGCTTGCGCGATTTGTGCCGAAGCAGGTGCCGGCCCAGCCAGGCACCCGGCCAGCCCCCCAACAGAGCAAGCAGATGCAGGGTGCGTTCGCGCACCCGCCACTGGCCATGAATGGCGGCCCGCTTGTCCCACCAGTACACACCAAAGGTGATCAGGCTGAGCACCAGATACCACAGCGCCAGCCCGAGATAGATCCGAATCATGTTTTTTGCTCCTGCTCCCGCTGTTGCTGCTGCAACTGCCATAGCTTGGCATAGCAGCCTTGGGCAGCCAGCAGCTCCTGATGGCTGCCCTGCTCGACAATACGACCCTGATCCATCACCAGAATATGGTCCGCATCCACTATGGTCGACAGCCGGTGGGCGATCACCAGGCTGGTCTGGCCGCGGGATACCTCGCGAATGGCCTGCAGTATGCTTTGCTCCGAACGGCTGTCGAGGGACGATGTCGCCTCGTCGAACACCAGTATCGGCGGCCGTTTGAGAATGGTGCGGGCAATGGCCACCCGCTGCTTTTCGCCGCCGCTGAGCTTGAGGCCGCGCTCGCCCACCAGGGTATTGTGCCCGTCCGGCAGCCGGGCGATAAAGTCATCCAGATGCGCCAGCCTAATGGCCTCCTGCACCTCTTCTTCGCTGGCGTCGATGCGGCCGTAGCGAATGTTGTCGTAGATGGAGGCGTTAAACAGCACAGTGTCTTGCGGCACTATGCCGATGGCCCGGCGCAACGAGTCCTGAGTAACGGAACGAATATCTTGGCCGTCAATCAGCACGGCGCCCTCACCCACCTCGTAAAAACGAAACAACAGCTTGACCAAGGTCGACTTACCCGAACCGCTGGCCCCCACCACCGCCACCTTTTGCCGGGGCCGCACACTAAAACTGACCCGCTCCAGAATGGGCCTGTCCGGGCCATAACCGAAGCTGACCTCGCGAAACTCGATCTCGCCCCGGCTGATGGCAAGCGCAGGGGCATCAGGGGCATCCTTGATGGCCGGCGCCCGGCGCAACAGGTCGAACATGCGCTCCACATTGGCCATGGAGCCCTTCATTTCCCGATACACGAAACCGAGAAAGTTGAGCGGCATGAACAGCTGCATCATGAAGGCGTTGATCAGCACGAAGTCACCCAGGGTCATGGTGCCGGCCACCACATTGCGCCCGGCCAGCACCATCATCACCGTCATCGCCAGGGCGATGATCAGCGCCTGGCCGCCGTTGAGCGCAAACAGCGTCAGCCGGTTCTTGCGTCGCGCCTGCTCCCATTGGGCCAGATCCCGATCGTAGCGCGTGGCTTCAAAGCCTTCGTTGGTGAAATATTTCACCGTCTCGAAGTTGAGCAGACTGTCCACCGCCCGGGAATTGCTCTGGGAGTCGGCCTGGTTGGCGGCCCGCACATAGCCGGTGCGCCAGTCGGTGGCCACCACAGACCAGGCCACATACAGCACCACCGCCACTAGGGTGGTGAGCGCAAACCACACCGAATAGTTGACCAGCAAGACCCCCACCACCAGGGCGATTTCGAACAGGGTCGGCACTATGTTGAACACCATGAAGCGCAGCAGAAAACTGACCCCCGACACGCCCCGCTCTATGTCTCGCGACAGGCCGCCGGTGCTGCGATTGAGGTGAAAGTCCAGCTCCAGCCGGTGCAGGTGGTTGAATACCGCCAGCCCGATGCGCCGCATGGCCCGCTCGGTCACCCGGCCAAACAGGGTGTCGCGAATTTCGCCGAACAGCACGTTGGCAAAACGCACCGAGCCATAGGCCAGCAGCAGCCCCAACGGCAACGCCAGTACCTTGTTCTCACCGGTGTCCATGGCATCGACGATGTACTTGAGAATAAAGGGCAGGCCCACGCTTGCCACCTTGGCCGCCACCAGGCAGCACAGGGCCAGAAACACACGGCCACGATATTCGAGCAGATACGGCAGCAGGGTTCGCAGCGTCTGCCAGTTGAAGGAGGCGTCTTCCACCTCGGGATGATAAGAACCGCGTCGCATGAGTCAGCCTGATACAAGGGAACAGAGATAACTTCATGATACTCCGTCCGGCGGAGTGTGCCCGCATGCTTCAGTTGAAACCGCTTTGGTGTAAGCTGAGCCCAGAGCCATTATCGGGAGACAAACCATGGAACGGGTGCCAGAGAACAGCATCTACAGCCTGCAGCTGGATGGCGAGGGCGGCATGCAACCGCTGCCGGCAGGTTCGCCACTACCGGCTGCTGCGCCGGCCTGGGTGCATCTGGATTACGGCCAGCCGGATACGGAGCAGTGGCTGCTAAACACCACACTGCTGAACGACAGCGCCCGCGAGGCATTGCTCGGCCAGAGCAGCCGGCCCAAGCTGGTGCGCCATGGCGACAACCTGCTGCTGATCCTGCGGGGCATCAACCACAACAAGAACGACCGGCCGGAAGAAATGGTGGCGCTGCGCATCTTCATCAGCCCCCAACTTATTCTCAGCAGTCGGCGCCGCCCGCTGTTGTCGGAACAGGACGTTTACGAACAGCTGGCGGGACAGGGCGGCCCCGTCAATCCGGGCGACTGGCTGGTGGAAATCTGCGATGCCCTTACCGACAGGGCCGGCGAGTTCGTGGAGGCGCTGCACGATCAGATACTGGAGCTGGAAGAAGCGGTGCTGGAAAACGAAATGCCCGCCACCGGCCAGCTGGGCCGCATCCGCAAACAGCTGATCATGATCCGCCGTTATCTTTCTCCCCAGCGGGATCTGGTGGCCCGGCTGGCCAGCGAGAAAATCGGCTGGCTGGACGACGACGACCGCCGCAGATTACTGGACATCGCCGACCGGCTGCGTCGCTGGCTGGACGATCTGGACGCGGGCGTGGCCCGTACCGCCGTGCTGGCGGACGAAATCAACAATATGATGACCGAAGCCACCAACCGCCGGGCTTATCAGATGTCGGTGATGGCGCTGCTGTTTTTGCCCGCCAGCTTTCTTACCGGTCTGTTCGGCATCAACCTGGGTGGCATGCCCGGTGCCGACAACCCGCTCGCCTTCTGGGCCTTCTGCCTGATACTCACCGGGCTGGCGGTGGGGCTCGGCCTCTGGCTCCGGCTGCGCCGCTGGTGGTAACGGCGCCAGCCAACCCCGAACGCCAGCCATAAAAAAACCGGAGGGTTTTACCCCTCCGGCCAGTTATCACATTAGCGCCGTGGCTCAGGCGGCCATCGGTGTGATACGCACCTGAGCGATGCGGAAGTCGGCCACTTCAATCACCTCGAAGCGCAGATCTTCATGTTCGAACACGGCACCGGACTCCGGCAACTGACCGCTCCAGGCCAGCAGCATGCCGGCCAGGGTGGCGTATTCGTCATCCGGATCCACCAGCCCACGGCGCGACAACACCTGCTCCAGGTAATGCAGATCGGTGCTGCCCTTCACCAGCCAGCCGTGCTCTTCGAACAGTACTTCGGGATCTTCGTCCTGGTCCAGAAACTCGCCGACGATAGCTTCCAGCACATCGTGCGGTGTCACCAGACCCTGCACGGTACCGAACTCGTCGTTGACCAGCACCACGTTACCGCGCGCATCGCGCAGTACGTTGAGCAGACGGATCACACTGATGCTGTCCGGCACTATGATGGAGTCGTTGCCTTGTGCCAGTTCGGCCAGGGTCTTGCCCTCTTTCAGGCCGGCCATCAGATCCTTGGCGCGCACCACGCCCAGCAGGTTATCCAGCTCGCCGTCGCACACCGGAAACTGGCTGTGAGAAGAAGCCATCAGCTCGGCTAACACCTCTTCGCGACTATCGGACACATCCAGCCAGGCAATATCGGACCGTGGCGTCATCACAGTACGGATGGAGCGCTCGGCCAGCGACAGCACGCCGCTGATCATGTTGCGCTCTTCTTCCGCAAAGCCCTGCTCCCGGCTTTGTTCCGGGGTCTGTTCCGGCTCTTCCTGATCCTGGTCTTTGCCGCCCATCAGGCGAAAAATAGCGGCGGTGGTACGCTCACGCAGGGGCTGACGGGCTTCTTCCTTGGCGACATTGCGCTGGCCCATCTGGTTAAAGAATTCGATCAGCACCGAGAAACCGATGGCCGCATACAGGTAGCCCTTGGGGATATGGAAGCCGAAGCCTTCCGCCACCAGGCTGAAACCGATCATCAGCAGGAAGCTCAAACACAGCACCACTACGGTCGGGTGAGCGTTCACGAAATCGGTCAGTGACTTGGAGGCCACCACCATCACTATCATCGCCAGCACCACGGCGGTCATCATCACCGGCAGGCTGTCCACCATACCCACGGCGGTAATAATGGAGTCGAGCGAGAACACCGCATCCAGCACCAGGATCTGGGCAATCACCACACCGAATCCGGCATAGGCGGTGGTGGTTTCTTCCTCTCCCATCTTGCCTTCCAGCCGCTCGTGCAGCTCTGTGGTGGCCTTGTACAGCAGGAAGAGACCACCGGAAATCAGGATCAGATCCCGACCCGAGAAACTCAGTTCACCCAGGGTGATCAGCGGCGTGGTCAGGGTGACCAGCCAGGACACCACACTCAGCAGTGCCAGACGCATAAACAACGCCAGCGACAGACCGATAATTCGAGCCTTGTCGCGCTGATGCGGCGGCAATTTTTTAACCAGAATGGCAATAAAGACCAGGTTGTCGATACCCAGCACTATTTCCAGAATAATAAGTGTCAGCAAGCCCGCCCACATAGACGGATCCATCAGGAATTCCATGATTTACCTCTTAAGAAAATGTCGATGCGCAGATCAGCGAATAGCACAGGCCATGCCGGCGAAATCAGTATAGCCGGGGCAGCAGACAAATCCGGATGGGATGGCGAACGTCGGGGACGGCAAAAAACAGGGAGGAAGTGAAAATTCAGAACTCTGTTGCAAGCAACTTCGCGAGCAATCCATATGGTACACCGGCGATTGACCGGACCTCTTGGTTAAAATGAACGCATATCATAATGGCAAAAACGGGGCTGGCAAGACTATTTCGCAGCGAAGCCGACGACCGCATGGACTGGCAGACGGATCCCCGAGCGGACCGGGCACGGTAAGGGTAAGATAAAAGCACCGATTACGGACGGAGCCGAGACCATGCCCATCACTCTCGCCAGCTGCCCGCCGAGACCCTCCCCGACTACGGCGCAGAGCCCCGACTCGCAATGATCCCAGGCGCCCAGTTCCGCTTTTTTGAGGATCAAAGCCTGATCGACGCCTTTAGCCAGCCCTGGCGGCTGGATCCTCGATCGGATCGCATGGGGATCCGGCTGAAAGGATCCATGTTTCACTGCAACATCGATGGCTGACCACCACCGCCACGGACGCCCAGCAGCAGTACAGAGCGTTTCGGGCGCAGTTTTGAAACAACAAAAAGCCCGCCTTACTGAAGCGGGCTTTTTGTATACCTGTCATACCGGGCTTGACCCGGTATCTTTCTACAGAAAGATTCTGACTTTCGTCAGAATGACGCTCTAAACAAAGATATCAATCAACCTTGTCGAAGGTCTTGTTCTCGACAAAGTCGAGGGACATGAAGCTTTCCAGCGAGTCGTCCTTGATGTCCAGCCAGCGGGCGGGCAGCTTGGAAGCCATGGTGCCGGTCACGGTAGAGCGATAAGCGTTTTCCCGGAAGCCCATGATGTTCTCCTGCTTGTGCAGCAGCCACTCTTTGAGCAGATCCGCTTGTTTCTCTACCGCAAATTCCGGGTAGTCGGTGGCA
Source organism: Oceanisphaera arctica (assembly GCF_002936955.1). Taxonomy (GTDB): domain Bacteria; phylum Pseudomonadota; class Gammaproteobacteria; order Enterobacterales; family Aeromonadaceae; genus Oceanimonas; species Oceanimonas arctica. Next base: position 13,308 of record NZ_MPZM01000033.1, read on the forward strand.
TCGTTCAAATCGCGAATGTAGCTGGCCTGAAAATCAATGGACGCATTGCAGCTAGCCAGGGCTTCATGACGGCTCAGCCACTGCTGCATGTCCTGCCGGCGCTCAAAGACCCCGGGCAGCGCTATCTTGCCCAGCATCACGTCCCGCGCATACCAGGCCTGGGCATCGAACATGTTGAAGGTGAAGTACTGATCCTGCATGCCCAGATAGATCAGCTTGGGGTTGTTCTGGAAGAACACGCCTTTATACAGGTTATCCGGGTACAGGCAGTTGTTAGTCTGCAAGCGCAGCTCATCGGGCAGGAAGGGAAAGTGGAACAGATAACCGGTACACATGATGATGGCGTCAAACTGTTTACTTGAACCGTCGGTAAAGTAGCCGATATTGCCTTCAAAATGCGCCAGTAGCGGCCTTTCTGCCATGCCTTCCGGCCAGTCGAAGCCGATGGGATTGCTGCGATAACTGATGGTGACCGACTTGGCGCCGTACTTGTGGCACTGGGAGCCGATGTCTTCCGCCGAATAGCTGGCGCCGATCAGCAGCACATTCTGATCCTTGAATTCCAGCGCATCCCGGAAGTCGTGGGCGTGCAATACCCGGCCCGGGAACTGCTCTACACCCTCGAAATACGGCATGTTGGGGGTGGAGAAATGACCGGTCGCCACCACCACATGATCAAACTCGTTGGTTTCCTGCTCGCCGGTCTTGTGATTCATCACGGTGACGGTGAACTTCTCTGTGCCTTCGTCATAGGTCACCCAACGTACCGGGCATTCGAACCGGATGTATTTAAAAATGGCCTGCTTGTCTATTCGACCCATGATGTAGTCTTTAAGCAAGGCACACAGCGGCGGATAGGACGGAATGGCCCGACCAAAGTGTTCGTCGAAGGAGTAGTCGGCAAACTCCAGACATTCTTTGGGGCCATTGGACCACAAATACCGATACATGCTGCCATGAACTGGCTCGCCATTTTTATCTAAACCCGTGCGCCAGGTGTAATTCCACATGCCGCCGATATCACTTTGTTTTTCATAACAGACGATTTCCGGCAGGTCTTGAACCCCTGCCCGGCGAGCCGCCTCAAAAGCCCTTAACTGCGCCAAACCACTAGGACCTGCGCCTAAAATTGCTATTTTTTGCTTGCTCAAAACTGTCTCCTTTAGTGCAATAACCTTGCCACTCTAAAGGAATTAGTCGTTTGTTTACAGGCAAATGCGAAAAAACGCACTAAAAATAACCAAAAACACGAAACAATTGAGCACTAAGTTCTTATGTTAAAGACCTGAATGAATACTTTATTCTGTACGACCGCTCAGCTCATCAGCCGCACCAGATCCTGTGCCGCCGTGCGCGGGCATTGCGCCTGACAGATGGCCGACACCAGCGCTACCCCGTGCACACCAGTAGCCGCGATATCCTGCAAATTGGCGGCGTTAATGCCGCCAATAGCCACCAACGGCAGCGAACTCTGTGCCACGGCGCTGGCCAGTCCGTCGATACCCCACTCCTTGATGAGGTTGGTTTTGGTGGGAGTGGCAAAAATGGCGCTTAGCCCCAGGTAATCCACCGGTAACGATTCGGCCTCGAACAACTGCTGCTCGGTTTCGACCGACAGGCCCAGCAACTTGTGCGGGCCGATAAGCTGGCGGGCCAACGCCGCCGGCATGTCCGACTGACCCAAATGCACTCCGTCTGCATCTACCGCCAGCGCCACATCGACCCGGTCGTTGATGATCAGCGGCACCCCGGTGCCTTGCAGCACCGTCTTTATGGCTTGCGCCCGTTCGATAAAGGCGCGCACATCGCCGTGTTTTTCGCGCACCTGCACCATGGTCACGCCGCCCCTGACTGCCTCGGCCACCACGGTTTTAAGGGTATCAACAGGCTGCCGGTCATCGGTGACCAGATATAAACGATAAGGATTCATGGTTGCTCCATTCTCAGCCGCTGCATCAGGGTTTCTGCATCCAGGCGGTACAGGGCATCCAGCAGATTCAGCTGCAGGCTGCCCGGCCCTTGCGACTGCTCCGCCGCGATTTCACCGGCCACCCCCAACACGGCCGCTGCCGCCAGACCCGTGGTTTCGCCTACGGCGGCGAAGGCGCCGGTCAGCGCCGACAGGGTACAGCCCATGCCGGTGACAAAGGGCATCATGGAGTGGCCGTTATGCAACCGGAATTCGCTATTATCTGTAACGATAATGTCTATTTTACCGGAGATCACCACACTGCAGCGATAGTACCGCACCAGATAACGGGCCGCCTCTACCGCCGCCTCGCTGGCATCCAGCGCATCCACGCCCTTGCTGTTGGCTTCTGCATTTGCGCCTGTTCCGGCGAGCGCGATGATTTCCGAAGCATTACCACGAATGATCAGTTGTTCCGCCGCTTCGGCGATGCGCCGGGATGTTTCGGTACGTAAAGAGCTGGCACCGCAACCCACAGGATCCAGCACCACCGGCTTGCCATGCTGGTTCGCCTGCTCCACCGCAAACATCATCCGCTCAATCCAGACGCTGTCCAGGGTACCGATGTTGATCACCAAGGCACCGGAAAAGGCCATCATCTCCGCCAGCTCGGCGCGAGAGTGCGCCATGATCGGCGATGCCCCCATCGCCAGCAGGCCATTGGCGGTGTTATTCATCACCACATAGTTGGTGATATTCAATACCAGCGGCTTCTGCTCACGAACGGCGCTCAGGGCGGTGACGATTGTTTGTGTGTTCATATAGTTCCTTGAAGGCCTTTGACACCTTGTTGGCTGTTTCAGCCGTCGATAGTGTTGTATCTGGGCAGGCCACGCTTGAAGCTGGCCGTGAAATAATGATTTGCCGCGTCAACAAAATAACATACGGACCAATCGTTACTCACATCACCATCCACCGGGAGCTCTATGCTCATCAGTTCGAAATCGTCCCGCCACTTTCCGGTGAACGCCTTTCCGGTCCATAGCTCGAAATCCGGCTCGAAGATTGGCCAGCACTGCCGAAACAGTTCATCCAGGTCGGCAATACACCCTCGGTAGAATTCAACCTGCGGTGACCCCGGGCCAGCCAACCCCGCATTGATCAGCACCGACACCGGCTGCTCACTTTCCCAATAGTCATTGGGCTCAGCTTTATCACCGCCCATGAACACGATTCTGCCGAAGAATTCATGATGCCTTTCAATCGGTGGCTTGCCGAACAACCTTTCCTTAAGCTTGCTTAACATCGTTGAACAATCCTTGTCTGTTAAGGAATGTAAAATATAAGACCTGACTCCTTTATTCACTAACCAAACAAAAGGCCCGTAACAACGGGCCTTTTTTCAAACGAATCAACAGTAACAAATATCAGCCGAAGCGGCGTGATTTTCGGTTAACTTCGTCGATTTGAGAGTTCAACGTGCAGAAGTCGTAGAGAAACCCTATCAGGAATAAGCCGCCGGTAAAGAACCAGATGATCGCAGTGATCCACTTGCCCATGTACAGACGGTGAATGCCGAAGATGCCGAGAAAGGTCATCAGAATCCAGGTCAGGCTGTAGTCTTTGGGGCCGGTGGCGTAACGCAGGTCGGCATCCCGGTCCATGGACGGAATGAGGAACAAGTCCACTATCCAGCCGATGAAGAACAGGCCCAGGGTAAAGAAGTAGATAGTGCCGCTGATGGGCCGACCGTAATAAAACCGGTGTGCGCCCATGAATCCGAAAATCCACAGGATGTAACCGATCACCTTGCTGTGTGTGTTGTTCACTGTCGCCTAGCCCCCAGAGCCATGATCACCAAACCCACTATCTTAGCCGTTGCCATCCGTGATCGCCATGCCCAGACGGCGGCAGGCGACCCGGCTCGTCGTCCCGGACAAAGCAACACCCCGCCCCGCCTCTCCCGGGCGAAAGTCCGATGCTGGCAGGAGGACAAAGGGATCTGCTCCACCGACCTTCTGTTTCAGGGATGAAACAGAGAGCCCCCATGGGGTGAGCTTGTCTCACCGTGACGAGCGGTTTCAGCCTGACCGAATATCCAGTGAATATTCGTAGCAGGCTGATAGTACGAGTGTCATGTCATATGGCGTGTCGTCGGAGCGGGCCCTTTGTCCGACGTTCCACCACACCGTTGCCCAACATAACAAAAGGCCCGTATTCACGGGCCTTTGGCATTTTCAAACCTTTGGTGCAGCGATTCAGCGGATTAACGGCTGGCAGAGTAGCTGTTGTCCCAGTCTTTCCATACCGGTTGCAGGCCGGTGGCGGTAATGGCTTTCGCTACCTCGGCCGGGCTGCGATCGTCGTCGATTTCGAACTGTTCCAGCTCTTCCTTGTCGTCGGCCACATAGCCGCCGGGCTGGGTCTTGGAGCCGGCGCTGATGCTGGTGATGCCGAGCGGTATCACCTTGTCGCGGAACTCCTGGGCCTCGCGGGTCGACAGGCTCAGCTCCAGCTCGCCGTCGAACATGCGATAGGCACAAATCAACTGCACCAACTGGCGATCGGTCATCACCGACTTGGGCACCAGGCCGCCTTCGCAGGGGCGCAGACGCGGGAACGACACCGAATAACGGGTCTGCCAGTAATTCTTTTGCAGATAGCGCAGGTGCGCCGCCACATAGAAACTGTCGGCACGCCAGTCTTCCAGTCCGAACAGGGCGCCCAGGCCAATCTTGTCGATGCCCGCCTTGCCCAGCCGATCCGGGGTTTCCAGCCGCCAGCGAAAATCCTTCTTCTTGCCGCGAATATGGTGCTCGTCGTAAGTCAGGTGCTGATAGGTTTCCTGATACACCATGACGCTGTCGAGCCCGTATTCGCGCAGCTCGGCGTATTCTTCTTCCGACAGCGGCTGCACTTCCATCATCACGTAACTGAAATGACGCTTGATGATGGGCAGCATCTGCTTGAAGTAGTCCTGCCCCACCTTGCCTTCGTGCTCGCCGGTCACCAGCAGCACGGTATCGAAACCCATAGCCTTGATGGCCAGACATTCCTGCTCGATTTCCTCGGCACTCAGGGTCTTGCGCTTGATCCGGTTGCTCATCGAAAAACCGCAATAGGTGCAGTCGTTGGCGCACAGGTTGGACAGATACAGCGGAATGTAAAAACCGACAGTGTTGCCGAAGCGCTTGCGGGTCAACTGATAAGACTGTTGAGCCATCTGCTCCAGATAGGGCTCGGCGGCGGGAGAGATCAACGCCATAAAGTCCTGCAGATCCCGCTTCGGCTTGGCCAGGGCGCGCTCCACGTCTCGCGCCTGCTTGCCATAGATGCTCATCTTGACGTCATCCCAGTCCATGGATGACCAGACGTCGAAGAAACTCATAAGGTCTCCAGGAAGGCAGTAAGCGGGCTGGACGCCTGAGCCTGCTGACTCTGGCCGACCAGACCGGCTTCATAGGCCATGCGGCCGGAAATCACCGCCAGCTTGAAGGCCTCGGCCATGGCCACCGGGTCACCGGCCACGGCGATGGCGGTGTTGACCAGCACCGCATCGGCGCCCAGTTCCATGGCGTAGGCGGCGTGGCTGGGGGCACCTATGCCCGCGTCCACCACCACAGGCACATTAGCCTGCTCTATGATGATCTCGAGGAAGTCATGAGTGACCAGGCCCTTGTTGGAGCCGATGGGGGCGCCCAGCGGCATCACGGCCGCACAGCCCGCTTCTTCCAGCCGCTTGCACAGCACAGGATCGGCACCGCAGTAGGGCAGCACGATAAAGCCGTCTTTCACCAGCAGCTCGGCGGCCTTGAGGGTCTCGATGGGGTCGGGCAGCAGATACTTGGGGTCCGGGTGAATTTCCAGCTTGAGCCAGTTGGTGCCCAGGGCTTCGCGCGCCAGCCGGGCGGCGAACAGTGCTTCTTCGGCGTTTCTGGCACCCGAGGTGTTGGGCAGAAGGTTCACGCCCAGTTCCAGCAGCGGCGGCAGAATATCGTCGCTGTGGTTTTTCAGATCCAGCCGCTTCAGCGCCATGGTCACCAGATCGGTGCCGCTGGCGACGAAGGCGTCCTTCATCTGCCGGCCACTGGCAAACTTGCCGGTGCCGGTGAACAGGCGGGAACTAAAGGTTTTATCGGCGATGATCAGACTCATTTCAGCCTCCGGCTATGGCGTGGAACAGGGTAATGTTGTCGTTGGGGGTCAACTGTTGCTCGCCCCACTGGCTGCGGGCTACTACCTGCTGGTTAAGGGCCACCGCCACGCCGGGCTTGTCTTGCTCAAGCGTAACCAGTAACTGGCCGAGGGTAGTGCCCTCGGCCATATCCAGTGCTTCGTCGTTTAGTATTATGTGCATTCTTTTTATTTCCCCTTGGGTCCACACACAGGGCAGGCCGGATCTTTCGGCACCTTGAGGCCGTGCCAGCGATGAGCCTTGGCGTCGAACAGCTTGAGCTCACCCCAGGGCAGGGTGCCGGTACCGGTAAAAAACTTGATGGCTTCCAGCGCCTGCAGCATGCCGATGGTGCCGACCACGGGGCCGATTACCCCGGAGTTGCTGCAGTTGAGGCGCTCGCCGATGTCGGGGCCATAAAGACAGCGATAACAACCATGGTCACGGGCCGGATCCAGCGCCAGCAACTGGCCTTCGAAACGGATGGCGGCGCCCACCAGCAGCGGCTTTCCCCAGGCGTAGCAGGCGGCGTTGATGTCCTGGCGGATCGAGATGTTATCGGTGCAATCCAGCACCAGATCCACCTCGGCTACAAAGTCGCCCAGACTCTGTTCGTCCAGCTTCTGGTTGATGGCAATCACTTCAATCTCGGGATTCAGCGTCAACAGTTTCTCGCGCGCCGTTTCCGCCTTGCTGTGCTGCAGGCAGTTCGTGTCGTACAGGGTCTGGCGCTGCAGGTTGCTGACCTCGATTTGATCGAAGTCGGCCAGCCAGAGGGTCCCTACCCCGGCCGCCGCCAGATACTGCACGGCGGGCGAGCCCAGGCCACCCAGACCCACCACCAGCACCGAGGCGTTTTTCAGCTTTAGCTGTCCCTCTTCGCCAACCTCTTCCAGCAACAAGTGCCGGCTGTAACGCATGAATTCGCTGTCGCTGAGCATCTTATCCCTCCACCATTTCCAGCAGATCGCGGATGGCCGCATCCGGATCGGCCGCTTCGGTAATGGCGGTGACCAAGGCGATGCTGCCGACATTGGTCTCGGCCACCAGCGGTACCCGGTCCCGACTGATGCCACCGATGGCCACCAGCGGAAATTCCGCCTCCATCAGCGCCACATAGCGGTGCAGCCGCTCCAACCCCTGGGGACGAGACTGCATGTCCTTGGTTTTAGTGGGGAAGATATGACCCAGTGCCAGATAGGAGGGCTTGAGTTCCCGGGCGCGCAGCATCTCGTAATAACCGTGGGTAGACAGCCCCAGCTTGAGACCGGCGGCACGAATGGCCTCCAGATCCGCCACTTCGATGTCTTCCTGGCCCAGGTGCACGCCATAGGCGCCGTGCTTGATGGCCAGCCGCCAGTAGTCATTGATGAACAGCCGGGCGTTGAAGCGTTGGCCCAGCTCGACTGCGGCCTTGATGTCTTCTTCCACCTCGGCGTCGGCCTTGTCCTTGATGCGCAGCTGCAGGGTACGTACCCCCTGCTCCAGCAGGCGCTCCAGCCAGGCGACCGTGGTCACCACCGGATAGAGCCCCAGTTTGAAAGTATCCATGGGAGCGAATTCGCCCCGGATGCTGGGGCCGGTAATGCCCAGCTGCTCGGCCAGGGCCGAGCCCGGCATTACCACGGCGGGAAAGTCGTCGAGATCCGTTGGCCAGCCCAAATGGGCCACGGGGCCGGCACCGGCACCGATGGCCTCGGCACCTTTCAGGCCCTGATTGACGTAGGCCTTGGCCAACACCAAGGCGTCTTCAATCGGGTAGTCCATCGCCACCGCGGTCGCGATGGCGGACGACAGGGTACAACCGGTGCCGTGACCGTGGCGGGTTTGCAGCATGGGGCTTGCCAGCCAGATTTCGCGCTGCCCGTCGGTGTAATAGTCGATGGCCTGCTCACCGGCCCAGGCCAGATGGCCGCCCTTCACCAGCACGGCGCGCGCGCCCATTTTCAGCAGGGCGGCGGCACCGGCCCGCACATTGGCAGGCGAGTCGGGCGCGATGCCCGACAGAGCTTGCAGTTCCAGTGCGTTGGGGGTGATCAGGTCCACCTCGGGCAGCAAATGCTGCTTCAGCGCCGGCAATAGGTTGGCTTCGGCCATGGCCTGGCCGGTGCTGGCAATGGCCACCGGGTCCAGCACCACGAAGGGCTGCCACTGACGGCGGTATTCACGCAGATAACGCGCCAGCACCTCTGCCCGCAGGCCGCCGGGCAGCAGGCCAATCTTGATGGCTCTGGCCTGCATGTCGGTGGCCAGTGACACCAGCTGACTGGTAAAGGCCTGCATCAGTACCGGCTCTACCATGGATACCGCCACCGAGTTCTGGGCGGTAATGGCAGAGATAACCGAGCAGCCGTGGCCGCCCAGTCCCTGAATGGTGTGCAAATCGGCCTGAATACCAGCACCGCCGCCCGAATCGGAGCCGGCTATGGTCCAGACGATGGGTCTTGTCATGTAGATTATTGCTCCAGTTTGTCGGCCTGGTGATACAGCTCACCGCCGCGGTTCTTGAATTCTTGCGACATCCGCGCCATGCCGGCGACCACGGTTTCGTGATTACCGTCCATGTCTACCAGCTGCACCGCTATGGTTTCCTGAGCGGCGGCGTAGTCGCGCACTTCCTGGGTGATCTTCATGGAGCAGAACTTGGGTCCGCACATGGAGCAGAAGTGAGCCACCTTGCCGGATTCCTGAGGCATGGCTTCGTCGTGATAGGCACGGGCGGTCTGCGGGTCCAGCGCCAGGTTGAACTGGTCTTCCCAACGGAACTCGAAACGCGCCTTGGACATGGCGTTGTCGCGAATTTGTGCGCCCGGATGGCCCTTGGCCAGGTCGGCGGCATGGGCGGCAATCTTGTAGGTGATCAGGCCCTGCTTGACGTCTTCCTTGTTCGGCAGACCCAGGTGTTCCTTGGGCGTCACGTAGCACAGCATGGCGCAACCGAACCAGCCTATCATGGCGGCGCCGATGCCGGAGGTAAAATGGTCATAGCCGGGGGCGATATCGGTGGTCAGCGGGCCCAGGGTATAGAAGGGCGCCTCGTGGCAATGCTCCAGCTGCTCCTCCATGTTGCGCTTGATCATGTGCATGGGCACGTGGCCGGGGCCTTCGATCATCACCTGCACGTCGTATTCCCAGGCCACCTTGGTCAGCTCGCCCAGGGTATAAAGCTCGGCAAACTGGGCTTCGTCGTTGGCGTCGGCGATAGAGCCGGGACGCATGCCGTCACCCAGCGACAGGGAGACATCATAGGCGGCACAGATTTCGCAGATTTCGCGGAAGTGCTCGTAGAGAAAGCTTTCCTTGTGATGCGACAGGCACCACTTGGCCATGATGGAACCACCGCGAGACACGATGCCGGTCAAGCGCTTGGCGGTCATGGGCACGTAGCGCAGCAGCACACCGGCGTGAATGGTGAAGTAATCCACGCCCTGCTCGGCCTGTTCGATCAGGGTGTCGCGAAACACTTCCCAGGTCAGGTCTTCGGCCACGCCGTTCACTTTTTCCAGCGCCTGATAGATAGGCACAGTACCTATGGGTACCGGGCTGTTGCGCAGTATCCATTCGCGAGTTTCGTGAATGTAACGACCGGTAGACAGGTCCATCACGTTGTCGGCGCCCCAACGGGTGGCCCACACCAGCTTCTCGACTTCTTCTTCGATGGATGAGGTCACCGCCGAGTTACCGATGTTGGCGTTGATCTTCACCAGGAAGTTACGGCCGATGATCATCGGCTCGGACTCGGCGTGGTTGATGTTGGCCGGGATAATGGCGCGGCCTTCGGCAACTTCCTTGCGCACGAATTCGGGGGTGATCGCTTCCGGCAGGTTGGCGCCGAAGTTCTGGCCCGGGTGCTGCTGCAGCAACATTTCATCGCGCACGCGCTCACGGCCCATGTTCTCGCGGATGGCGATGTATTCCATCTCGGGGGTGATGATGCCTTTACGGGCATAGTGCATCTGGGTAACACAGGCGCCAATTTTGGCCTTGCGCGGCTTGGGCATCTGTTCGAAACGCAGGTGATCCAGGCCGTCGTCGGCCATGCGCTGCTGGGTAAATTCGGAGGTAACGCCGTCCAGCTCCTCCGTGTCGTTACGCTCCAGAATCCACTGGCGACGCAGCTGGGGTAGACCCTTGCGAACATCCAATTCGGCCTCGGGGTCGCCGTAGGGGCCGGCGGTGTCGTAGATAGGGATCGGCGCATTGGGCTCGAGAATGGGGTTTTCTTCGGTGCCGCCCTTGAAGCTGTCGGCCAGATGGATTTCGCGCATGCCCACTTTCAGATCCGGACGCGAGCCTTCGATGTGAATACGGCGGGAATTGGGAAAATGTTCGCCTTTCAGATTATCGATAAATTCCTGGGCCTGGCTGCGAACTTCACGACGGTTTACTTTTTTTGACACTGTACTGTTTGACATAGCAATCTCACTTTAAATCCATGTTGGGTGAATTGCTTGTCAGGAGTGTTGAGGAAGAACTCGGCAGAAGAGGTGTGGCGCCAAGTTCTCACTTGCTTCCCTTACGCAGGTATTAGCCTGATCAGGTTCAACGGATCCCACTTTCTTTCGTGGTCTCAGCCCATATAGAGCACTCCGACAAGATAGCGGCCAGTATAAACAGACCCCGCTCACAAAAGCAAAGCCATTACTCGACATGTGGGCTATAAAAAATTAACCAAGATGAAACATTTAAGCATTGGACTCATTGGCGTTTTTTACTGGCAATACGTCGGACAAAGGGCCCGCTCCGCCGACACGCCGTAAATCCATCCATGGAGGCTCCGCCGCGCCCTCCTTGGCGCGAAGGGTCGGCGGAGCAGATCCCTTTTTCCTCCTTGTAACTCCGATGTCGCCTGTTGGTAGCGCCAACAGCCAACTCGGATGCCAGGAAAGAGGCAAAGCAGGCAGTTGAGATGATGGGCAAGAGCCAGACCTCATGTTACTTTTATCCAAAGATACTTCTGACGAGTTTGACGGAACCTCACATGCAGATTGCGGTTTATGTCTATGAACTTCCCCTGACCATGGCGCTTGCGATTAACGGCACCACCCTGAGTCGGCGCCGGGGCTTTTATGTGGATATTAACGGTCATTGGGGCGAAATAGCCCCCCTGCCCGGCAGCTCGGTTGAAACCCTGGCCGAGGCGGAGCAGGATTTGCTGGCCGCCTGCCGGCGGCTGAGCCTGGATCAGGCGCACGGCGCTCGGCTACCCTCGGTGCAGTTCGGGCTGGACTGTGCCCTCGCCGGCATTGGCGGTATCGACGACGAAGCGGCCCCCTCGTTACCGCTGCTCGAAGGTGCCCGCGAGCCCATCATTCGCGCCTGGCGCTGCCGCCGGGTGCATCCGACACGGGCCTGGCTGAGCCTGACCGGCGATGTGCAGTTTGACGCAGGCCTGGTGCGCGAGCTCACCCTGCTGGCCCCTTCGTTGCGACTGGTGCTGGACGCAGGCGGCCGATTGTCGTCGGAACAACTGACCGGCCTGTGGCAGCGCATCGACGGCGAACGAGTCGACTGGCTGCTGAACCCGGCCGCCGATATGCATGCGGAGCAGCAACTGGCCGAGCAACACGGCTGGCCGGTGGCCTTCGACCTGGCCCGTTATGGCAGCACCGACTATTCCGTATTCGACGAACTCAAGGCCCTGGTGCTGCGGCCCAGCCAATTGGGCGGGCTGGCGCTGTGTCGGCAGCTCGTCGAACAGGCTCGTCACCGGGGGCTGGAGTTAATGATCGCCGACAGCCTGGAAAGCGGCCTGGGCCATCATCAGCTGGCCTGGCTGTCGCAGCAATGGAATCCGGGAAAGCCGGCGGCGCTGGACCGATTGCGCTACCTGCTGGACTCGGGCGTGGACGAGAAGGACCGGCCCAAGATGGCCAGACTCAGCCTTATCCAACGCTACGGCTAGCGCTAAGGTTTCCTTGGCATCGGTGGGGTAAATCCGTATAGTCAGGCGCATATTTCGACAGGTCTTTACTTATGTTTCAAAACAACCCCCTGCTGGCCCAGCTCAAGCAACAGATTCGCGAAACCCTTCCCATTAAAGAAGGAATAGTGAAAGGCACCTCCAAAGGTTTTGGTTTTCTTGAAGTAAGCGAAAAAGAAAGCTTCTTTATTCCGCCGCCGCAAATGAAAAAAGTGATGCATGGCGATCACATTACCGCCGTGGTGCGTACCGAAAACGAGCGCGAGCTGGTTGAGCCCGAGACCCTGATCGAAGCCGGTGTTACCCGCTTTGTGGCCCGGGTGAAGTGGTTCCGTGATCGGCTCAATATAGTACCCGATCATCCGTTGATGAAAGATGCCATCAAGGCGCGCGCCATCAAGGGGTTGGACGAGAAAAGCCTGAAAGAAGGCGACTGGGTGCTGGGCGAAATGACCCGTCATGCCCTGAAAGACAACAACGGTTTTTTCGCAAGCGTGGTGGAAGTGATCGCCGGTGTTGAAGATCCCATTGCCCCCTGGTGGGTGGTGCTGGCCCGCAACAAGCTGGCCAACCAGGCGCCGGAAGACAGAGCCGAGTGGCAGACGCTGGAAGACACACTGCCGCGTCAGGATCTCACCGATGTTCCCTTCTTCACCATCGACGGCGAATCCACCCTGGATATGGATGATGCCCTGAGCGTGAAGAAACTGGATAACGCCTGGGAACTGACCGTTGCCATCGCTGATCCGACCGCTTATGTGGCCCACGACAGTGAAATGGACAGGGTCGCCGCCGAGCGCGCCTTTACCGTTTATCTGCCCGGCCGCAACATTCCGATGCTGCCCCGCACCCTGGCCGACGAACTCTGTTCGCTGCAGGAAGGGGTAGAGCGTGCGGCCCTGTGTGCCCGCCTGCATATAGACTTTGACGGCAAGGTGTCCGGCAAGGCCGAATTCTTCGCAGCCCGCATTCGCTCCCAGGCCAAACTGAGCTACGACAAGGTCTCTGACTGGGTCGAGCAAATCGGTGACTGGCAGCCCAGCAGCGACGTCATTGCCGAGCAGTTGCGTGAACTGACCGCCCTGACCCATGCCCGCAGCGCCTGGCGCAGCGAAAATGCCATCGTGTTCAAAGACAGACCCGATTACCGCTTTGCCCTGGATGACGACAGCAACGTAACAGCCATTCTGGTCGATCACCGTCGCATCGCCAACCAGATGGTGGAAGAGGCGATGATCGCCGCCAACCTGTCTTGCGGTAACTGGCTGACCGAGCATGTCGGCACCGGTATCTTCAACGTGCACGCCGGCTTTGATCCCGAAAAAATGGAACAGCTGGTCGAGCTGCTGCAGACCCACGAAGCCCCCTTCGAGCCGGACACCCTGTCGAGCCTCGACGGTTTCTGTGCCCTGCGCCGCTGGCTGGACGCCCGCGACACCAGTTATCTGGACAGTCGTACCCGTCGTTATCAGTCTTTCGCCGCCATGAGCGCCACCCCGGGTGAGCACTTTGGCCTGGGCCTGACTGCCTACGCCACCTGGACCTCGCCGATTCGTAAATACGGCGACATCGTCAACCATCGTCTGATCAAGGCCATTCTCGCCGAGCAGGCCCATGAGGTTCATGCGCCGAGCGTTGAGCTGGCCGTTCATCTGTCCGAACAGCGCCGCATGCACCGTCGTGCCGAACGCGATATCGCCGATTGGTTGTATGTGCGTTATCTGCAACCGGCCGTGGCCGAAGCCAAGGTGTTCGATGCCGAAGTGATCGATATCGGTCGCGGTGGCGTCAAGCTGCGCCTGCAGGAAAACGGCGCCGTGGTCTTCATGCCCTCCTCCCTGATCCTGGCCAACCGGGATCGACTGGAATGCAGCTGGGACGATGGCCGGGTTTACCTGGACAAGGCCCCGCTGTACGAGCTGGGTCAGGCGGTACAGGTGATCATCACCGAAGCGATTGAAGACACCCGCTCGCTGATCGCCAAGCCGGCACAGCCGATCTCACCGGTCGCCCCGCAATAAGCCGGTCAATAAAGGGCTGAAGCAAAAAGCCGATGTAAAAAGGGCCTGCCAATGCAGGCCCTTTTTGTTGGTAAAATACGATAGATCCACTCTTGCTTTCATATTCTTTAAACGAATATTAAATATGGTTTAAATACCCATCTGACATATTAGACTCGGGCTCAGAATTTATTCTTGCCCTGGAGTTAATCATGCGTAAATCCCTCCTGACTTCCGTGCTGTTTGCCGCTGGCCTGAGCGCCGCCCTGCCGCTTCAGGCCAAGGAGTTGCTCAACAGCAGCTACGACATCGCTCGTGAACTGTTCGCCGAAATCAATCCGATATTCATAGAACACTGGGAAAAAGAAACCGGTGAAAAACTGGAAATCAAACAGACTCACGCCGGCTCTTCTCGCCAGGCGCAAGCCATTTTGCAGGGCCTGCGTGCCGACATCGTCACCTACAACCAGGTGACCGATGTGGATGTGTTGTATCAAAAAGGCAAGCTGATCCCCGAAGACTGGAAAGCCCGCTTGCCGAATGACAGCTCGCCCTATGTGTCCACCATGGCGTTTCTGGTACGCAAGGATAATCCCAAGAATATCAAGGACTGGAACGACCTGACCCGTGAAGACGTACAGCTGGTGTTCCCCAACCCTAAAACTTCCGGTAACGGCCGTTACACCTACCTGGCCGCCTGGGGTGCCGCCCACAAGCAGTTTAACGGCGATCAGGACAAGATCCTGGAGCATATGGGTAAATTGGTGAAGCAGGTAGCTGTGTTTGATACGGGCGGCCGTGGTGCCACCACCACCTTTGTGGAACGGGGTATCGGCGACGTGCTGATCACCTTCGAGTCTGAAGTAAACAACATCAAAGACTTGTACGCCGATGATGAATACCAGGTAGTCGTGCCCTCGGTAGACGTATTGGCAGAATTCCCGGTGACCTGGATTGATCGCAACGTCGAGCGTAACGGTACCGCCGAGCAGGCCAGGGCCTATCTGGAATTCCTCTATACCCCCGAAGCCCAGCGCATTCTGGCCAACTACTACTACCGGGTGCATAACGAAGCCGTGGCTGCCGAAGTGGCCGACCGCTTCCCTGAAACTTCGCTGTTCAAGGTAGAAGACATTTTCGGCAGCTGGGAAGAGGCCATGGGCGCCCACTTCGCCAACGGCGGCAGCCTGGATCAGCTGCAGGCCCGGGGGCGCTAAGCGATGGCGGCGCTGTTAGGTACCAAACGGGTACTGCCTGGCTTTACCCTCAGCCTGGGCACCAGCCTGCTGTTTGTCAGCCTGATCATACTGCTGCCGCTCACCGGCCTGGTGATCAACACCAGCCAGATGGGCTGGGCGCAGTACTGGCAGGTGGTTAGCGACCCGCGGGTGGTGGCTACCTACAAGGTCACCCTCAGCGCCGCCGCCGTAGCCAGCCTGTTCAATATGGTCTTTGGCCTGCTGATGGCCTGGATCCTCACCCGCTACCGCTTTCCCGGCCGGGCCCTGCTCGACGGCCTGATGGACCTGCCCTTCGCCCTGCCTACCGCGGTGGCCGGCCTGACTCTGGCTTCGCTGTTCGCCACCAATGGCTGGTACGGTGAGTGGTTGGCCGAGCTGGGCATCAAGGTGTCCTACACCTGGATGGGCATAGTGGTGGCCATGGTGTTTACCAGCGTGCCCTTCGTGGTGCGTACCGTACAGCCGGTGCTGGAAGATCTGGGTCCGGAATATGAAGAAGCGGCCGCCACCCTGGGCGCCAGCCCCTGGCAGGCCTTCAGCCGGGTGGTGTTACCCGAGCTGAAACCGGCGTTGATCACCGGCACCGCCCTGTCGTTCACCCGCAGCCTGGGTGAGTTTGGCGCCGTTATCTTCATCGCCGGCAACATGCCCTGGCAGACCGAAATTACCTCGCTGATGATCTTCATCAAGCTACAGGAATTCGACTATGCCGCCGCCAGCGCCATCGCCAGCGTAGTATTGCTTGCCTCCTTCGTGCTGTTGTTCCTGATCAACGGCATTCAGAGCCGCTTCATGCGCCGCGTGCGAGGAAACAGCTGATGGAACAGACGCTTACACTGAAGGCATCCCGTCCCTGGGGTCGCTGGTTGCTGATTGGCACCGGCGTGGTGCTGACCCTGCTGTTGCTGGTGGTGCCATTGCTGGCCATTATCGCCGGCGCCTTCGCCGCCGGTGTGGGCGGCGTGCTGGACAACCTGAACGAGCCGGACATGCTGCATGCCATCGGCCTGACGCTGCTGGTGGCGGCACTGACAGTGCCCATCAACCTGGTGTTCGGTACCCTGCTGGCCTGGCTGGTCACCCGTTTTCAGTTTCGTGGCCGCCAGCTGCTGCTGACCCTGATGGATGTCCCCTTCGCGGTCTCGCCTGTGGTGGCCGGTTTGCTCTATCTGCTGATGTACGGGGTCAATGGCCCGGTCGGCGGCTGGCTCGACGGTTATGACATGCAGCTGATGTTTTCCTGGCCGGGCATCGTCATGGTCACGGTATTCGTTACCTGTCCCTTCATGATCCGTGAGCTGGTACCGCTGATGAGCAGCCAGGGCACCGATTCGGAAGAGGCGGCCGTACTGCTGGGGGCCAGCGGCTGGCAACTGTTTCGCAAGGTAACCTTGCCCAATATTCGCTGGGCGCTGCTGTACGGCGTGATCCTGACCAACGCCCGGGCTGTGGGCGAGTTCGGCGCGGTTTCCGTGGTGTCCGGCGGTATTCGCGGCGAAACCAATACGCTGTCGCTGCACGTCGAACTGCTGCATCAGGACTATAACGCGGTCGGTGCCTTTACCGCCGCCGCCCTGCTCACCCTGATGGCCGTTATTACCTTATTGTTCAAATCCTATCTCGAGTGGCGCCTGCACAGCGCCGAAGCACAGGAGTAATCCAGTATGAGTATTCAGATTGAGGGTATTCACAAGTCCTTCGGCAAAACCCGGGTGCTGCACGACATCAACCTCGACCTGCCCAGCGGCCAGCTGGTGGGGCTGCTGGGTCCTTCCGGCTCGGGCAAGACCACGCTGCTGCGCATCATCGCCGGCCTGGAGCACGCCAACGGCGGCCGCATACATTTTAACGGTACCGATGTGACCGAGCTGCACGCCCGGGATCGCAAGGTCGGCTTCGTATTCCAGCACTATGCGCTGTTCCGCCACATGACGGTGTTCGACAACATCGCCTTCGGCCTGACCATCAAGCCGAAGCGGGAGCGCCCATCCAGCGACGAAATCAAGAAACGGGTCGGCAGCCTGCTGGAGATGATACAGCTGTCCCACCTGGCGGACCGCTTTCCGGCGCAACTGTCCGGCGGCCAGCGTCAGCGCGTCGCCCTGGCCCGGGCGCTGGCGGTAGAACCACGCGTGCTGCTGCTCGACGAGCCCTTCGGCGCCCTCGACGCCCAGGTGCGCAAGGAACTGCGCCGCTGGCTGCGTCGCCTGCACGACGAGCTGCACTTCACCAGTATCTTCGTGACCCACGATCAGGAAGAGGCGCTGGATGTGTCGGATCAGGTGGTGGTGATGAGCCAGGGCCGGGTCGAACAGATAGGCAACCCGGACGACATCTGGCAGCAGCCGGCCAGCCGTTTCGTGCTGGAGTTTCTGGGTGAGGTAAACAAGATCGACGGCGACATCAGCGGCAGCCGTTTCAAGGTGGGTCATTATCCGCTGCAACTGCCGGTGGCCAGCCATAAGCAGGGCAAGGCTAGCTGGTATCTGCGCCCGCACGAGATCAGCCTGAGCGCCCAGGCCGATGCTCAACACCCGCTGCCGGTACTGGTCACCGACCTCAATCCGCGCGGCGCCCTGGTCCGGCTGGAGCTGGAACCTCAGGACTGGCCCGGCCCCTTGCTGGAAGCCGAACTGCCTCGCCACCAGCTGGAGCAGGCCCGCCGTGGACAAACCCTTTATCTCGGCAGCCAGGGAGGCCGCCTCTACGTCGGCGATCAGCAGGTCACCGACGACAGCCTGGCGTTAACGGCTTAAAGACCGGAACTGGGGACTGGGGACTGGGGACTGGCAGGCAGTATTCCCCAATCCCTGCTCCCTAATCCCTAATCCCTGCAGTTACCCGTTGAACACCCCGGATGACAGGTAGCGATCGCCCCGGTCGCAGATGATGGCGACGATGATGGCGTTATCGAGCTGCTCCGCCAGCCTGAGCGCACCGGCCACGGCGCCACCGGAGCTGACGCCACAGAAGATACCTTCTTCTTTCGCCAGCCTCAGCATGATGGCCACTGCTTCTTCTTCGCTGATATCCAGCACCTGGTCCACCCGGCTCTTTTCGAAAATTCCCGGCAGATAGGCCTCGGGCCAGCGGCGAATACCCGGAATATGGCTGCCTTCGCAGGGCTGCAGGCCGACGATTTGCACCGCTTCGTTCTGCTGCTTGAGGTATTGAGATACCCCCATTATGGTGCCGGTAGTGCCCATGCTGGACACAAAATGGGTCACCTGCCCTTCGGTTTGCTGCCAGATTTCGGGCCCCGTGGTCAGCAGATGCGCCTCCGGATTGTCCGGATTGTTGAACTGATCGAGGATCACGCCCTGACCTTCGGCCGCCATCTTGTCTGCCAGATCCCGGGCCCCTTCCATTCCCTCTTCCTTGCTCACCAGAATCAGCTCGGCGCCATAGGCCAGCATCGAGGCTTTGCGCTCTTCGGTGGCGTTATCGGGCATGATCAGCACCATGCGATAGCCCTTGATCGCCGCCGCCATCGCCAAGGCAATGCCGGTGTTGCCGCTGGTGGCTTCGATCAGCGTGTCGCCGGGCTTGATATCACCGCGGGCCTCGGCCTGGCGGATCATGTTCAGGGCCGGTCTGTCTTTTACCGAGCCGGCCGGGTTGTTGCCTTCCAGCTTCACCAGCACCTGACTGCCTGTGTGGCTAGCCAGCCGCTGCAGACGCACCAGCGGAGTGTTGCCGACAAAGTCCTCTATGGTCGGGAATTGCATCATTAATCCTTGAAAGCTATGCGTTAAGGCCAGTTTACCCGATGTCACCGGCTCGGAGCCATGCCGGAGAAACCCTGTTATTGCTACGCTATTTACTGCCGGGCTCTTTATTTCTGGACAAGTGCCAGCCGCGCGCCCAGTGCCATCATGAGCCCGCCAGAGAGCCGATTAAGATAAACCGACACCCGCTCCCGACCCTGCAAACCCCGCTTCAGCCGCTGGCCGAGCAGACCATAGGCGCCGTTGCAGAGGGTAGCGGTCAGGGTGAATACCAACCCCAGTTGCAGCAACTGCAGGGGCACAGAGCCCCGCTCCTGGCTGATAAACTGGGGCAGAAAGGCGAGAAAGAACAACGCCACCTTGGGGTTGAGCAAGCCGACCATGAGGCCGCGATAAAAAATCCGGCCAATGCTGCCGCTGTTTTGCGCCTGGGGCAGATACATGGCCGAGGCACTGCGCAGACTGGTCCAGCCCAGATACAGCAGATAGGCCGCGCCCAGATACTTGATCACCATGAAGGCGGTGGCCGACTGCATCACCAGTGCCGACAAACCCACCACCGCCAGTAGGGTGTGGCCCAGATAAGACAGGCCCAGCCCCAGCGCGGCCCAGAGACCGGCAAAACGTCGCTCGCCCAAGGCTTGCGACAGTACAAAGAAGATATCCGGCCCCGGTGTTACATTCAGGGCCAGACAGGCGGGAATAAACAGCAACCAGAGTTCCATCACATACCTCAGCCGGAGTTGTCGGTGGTCAACACAAAAAAGCTCGCAGGCTGATAATATGCTACAAGCTGTCAAATCCTGCCATCCCCACGTATTAAAGGAGATCCTATGCCGCTGAAAGGACTTGATGCCCTCTTCCGGCCCGCCAGCATCGCCGTGATCGGCGCCTCTCATCGGGACGATGGCGCCGGTAAGCTGGTGATGAAAAATCTGCTGGCCGGTAACTTCAGCGGCCCCATCATGCCGGTGAATCCCAAATACGAAGCCGTGGCGGGCGTCATGGCCTACCCCGATATCCAGAGCCTGCCCCGGGTACCCGACCTGGCCATTATCTGTACGCCAGCCAGCAAGAACCCGGGCATTATCGACCAACTCGGCCGAAAAGGCTGTAAAGCCGCCATTATTCTCGCCGCCGGCACCTCTCCCGTACAGCTGGAGCAGATGAAAACCAGCGCGCGCGAACATCAGATGCGCCTGCTCGGCCCCAACAGCATGGGGGTAATACTGCCGCACCTGGGGCTGAATGTCAGTTTTGCGCCTTTTCCGGCAAAACCGGGTCGAATTGCCTTTGTTTCCCAATCGGCAGCCGTCTGCTCTACCATTCTGGACTGGGCCCGTCACAACGACATCGGCTTCTCGCACTTCATCTCTCTCGGCGATGCCTGCGATATCGACTTCGCCCAGCTGCTCGACTATTTGGCGCGGGACCGGCACACCAGCGCCATTCTGCTGTATATGGATGCGGTGCAGGATGCCCGCGCCTTCATGTCCGCGGCGCGAACCGCCTCCCGCAACAAGGCGGTGCTGGTGGTCAAAAGCGGCAAGACCCGCATCGGTGCCCAGCTGGGTCATTTGCATACCGGCGGTAATGTCGGCATGGACGCAGCCTACGACGCCGCCATTCGCCGGGCCGGCATGCTACGGGTAAGAGACACTCACGATTTGTTTGCGGCGGTAGAAACCCTCAACCATGCCCAGAGCCTGCGCGGAGAACGGCTGGTCATTCTCACCAATGGCGGCGGCCCCGCCATCATGGCCATCGACACCCTGCTGGCCCGGGGCGGCAAACTGGCCACCCTGAGCGACGGGACCAGGGCGGCGCTGGACAAGGTGCTGCCGCCGGCCTGGTCCCGGACCAACCCCATCGATATCGTCGGCGATGCGCCGGTAGCGCGCTACATCGACAGCCTGAAGGTGTTGCTCGACAGCGATGACTGTGACGCCATCCTGATCATGCATGCGCCCTCCGCCGCCGTGTCCAGTACCCGGGTGGCCAGGGAGATCATCAATACCATCAGGGAACATCCGCGCGCCCGGCGTTTCAACATCCTCACCAACTGGTCCGGGGAAACCAGCGTATTCGAGGCGCGTCGCTGCTTTACCGAAGCCGGTATTCCCACCTACCGCACCCCGGAAAGTGCCGCAGGTGCCTTCATGCACCTGGTGGAATATCGTCGCAACCAGAAACAATTAATGGAAACCCCGGAGTCCATCTCCGATATGCCCAGCGACAGCGAGACGGTGAAGTTACTTATCAGAGAAGCCTTTGATCAGGGTATCACTCAGCTCGATACCCATGAGGTCAGCCGCTTGATGGCCGCCTACGGCATTCATACCCTACCCACCTGGATTGCCTCCGATAGCACAGAAGCAGCGCATATTGCCGAACAAATCGGCTATCCGGTGGCGATCAAGCTGCGATCTCCGGATATCGTGCATAAGTCCGATGTATCCGGTGTGGTGCTCAATCTGCGTTCCGCCGCGGAGGTAGCCCAGGCCGCCGATGCCATTCTGGACCGGGTGCGGCAGTCTTATCCCGGTGCCCGTATCCATGGTTTGATGGTACAGCGCATGGCGCGTAGAGCCGGATCGCAGGAGCTGCATATCGGCGTGCGTTCGGACCCGGTGTTTGGCCCTGTGATTCTGCTGGGTGACGGCGGCATCGACTGGGAAGGCGAAGAGCAGGCCGCCGTCGCCCTGCTACCACTGAACATGACATTGGCCCGTTATCTGGTGATCCATGCGCTTAAAAGCGGCAAGGTCAGAGCCAACCGCTCGCAGCAATCGCTGGATATGGAGGCCCTCTGCCGGGTACTAACCAAGGTGTCTCACCTGATCATCAATCATCCCGAGATCACCCGGCTCGATATTCACCCGCTGCTGGCCACCGGCAAGGAGCTCATCGCCCTGGATGTGGGCATGAAGCTCGAGCCCTTTGAGGGCGATGGTCAGGCACGACTGGCCATCCGCCCCTACCCCAAGGAATGGGAAGAAAAAACCCGGCTAAAAGATGGCAGCAGTATCCTGCTCCGCCCGATATTGCCGGAAGATGAGCCCGCCCATAAAGACTTTGTCGGCCATGTTTCCGATGAAGACCGCTATAAACGCTTCTTCGCCGATGTGGTGATCGGGCATGAAGAGCTGGCCCACATGACGCAGATCGATTATGACCGGGAAATGGCCTTCGTGGCCGTGGCAGAAGACGGAAAAATTCTGGCTGTAGTACGGGCAATATCCGATCCGGATAACGAGGATGCCGAGTTTGCCGTGCTGGTGCGCTCCGATCTCAAGGGTGTCGGACTGGGCCGATTATTAATGGAGAAAATCATCCGTTATGCCCGCACTCGGGGCCTGAATAGCCTGAGTGGCATGACCATGCCCTCGAACCGGGGCATGATCACCCTGGCACGCAAGCTGGGATTCAAAGTCAAGGTACAGCTGGAAGACGGTATCGTAGAGCTCAAGCTGGCTCTGGAAACGGTAGAGGGTGAAGGGTGAAGGGTGAAGGGTGAAGGGTGAAGCGTGAGGGGCCCTTCCCCTCACTGCCGAA
>NZ_MPZM01000034.1 GCF_002936955.1 Oceanisphaera arctica
TCGACGGCTGCAACTTTGGGCTCGACGGCTGCAACTTTGGGCTCTACGGCAGGGGCCTTGGTGGCTTCCTGCTGCGGCGCGGCGGCTTGTCTCGCCGGTGCCGGTGCGGCTTCAATTTCAGCTGTTTCCGAGGCAACCCACTTTTCTTCACCCTGAGAGGCGATCAAGGCAGCGATGCTGTCCTGACGACGCCGACGGCGGCTGTCTTCATTGATCCGCTTGCGCTTGGGCATGCCGCCGCCACGCTGGTGATGAGTGGCTGGCTTGTCGGCTACATTCTGCTCGGCCTGTGCTGCAACGGACTCCTGTGTGCCTTGGGCTGGCGTTCTGCCTGCTCTGTGGTGGTATCAGTCGGGCGGGCTTCGCTGCCGATGCGTACCTGCTTACGCATCTTGCGCCGCTGACGGCGCTCGGCGACGGTCTGCTCTTTCTGCTCGGCTTCCTGAGCAGGCTGCTGTTGCTGCTGTTGCTGCTGCTGTTGTTGAGGTTGCTGAGGCTGAGGAGCCGGAGCCGGAGTCGGCACCAGCTCGACGGCGGCGGTCTCTTTTTGCTGTTGCTGCTGAGGCTGCTCGCGGCGCGGCTTGCGACGTTCACGACGCGGTCTGTCAGTCTTGGCCTCGCTCTGAGGTTGTGCCTGAAGCTCGGCTGCAGCCGCCGGAGCGGCTTTGTTGCTGCGGTCTTCATCCCGCGGTTTGCGGCTGTTGCGCGTGTTACGGCGATCACCACGATCACGGCGCTCGTTACTGCGATCCTGATTGCGCTCGTTGTTGCGTGCCTGGCGGGCCGGCTTTTCGACCGGCGTCGGTGCAGGCGTCTGCTGAGGCTCGGCAGATCCCTTGAACCAGCTAGCCAGGGCGCAGAACATGCGGCTCAACAGGCCGGGTTCGGCGGCAACGGGAGCGGCAGTCGCGACTTCGGCTTTAGCCGCAACCGGTGCTGGAGCGGGAGCCGGAGTAGGTGCCGGTGCAGTAAAGCCCTGCAGTGCAGGTTGCTCACTCTTGGCAGCGGCCTGGCCCTGACGGGGGCTATAAGCCGGCTTTTCGACGGTGGTTTTCAGCGCAAAGCTGGAGACATTTTCTTCATCACCGCTGCGAACCCGGGCTACGTCGAAATGTGGCGTTTCCAGCTGTTCGTTGGGGATGATGTAAATCTCTACCTTGTAGCGATTTTCCAGCCCGGCAATGGACTTGCGTTTTTCGTTGAGCAGATAGGCGGCCACATCGACCGGCACCTGGGCATGGATCTGACCGGTGTTGTCTTTCAGCGCTTCTTCTTCAATCAGACGCAGAATGGCCAGTGCCAGCGATTCGTTGTCGCGGATGGTGCCCTGGCCCAGACAGCGCGGACACACATGGGTGCTGGACTCGCCGAGGGAAGGGCGCAGGCGCTGACGAGACATTTCCAGCAGACCGAAGCGGGAGATACGACCCAGCTGAATGCGGGCTCTGTCCTGGCGTACCGCATCGCGCAGACGGTTCTCTACTTCGCGCTGGTGGCGTACCGGGGTCATGTCGATGAAGTCGATCACCACCAGGCCGCCAAGGTCACGCAGGCGTAGCTGACGGGCAATTTCTTCCGCTGCTTCCAGGTTGGTCTGCAGCGCGGTTTCCTCGATATCACCGCCCTTGGTGGCGCGAGAGGAGTTGATGTCGATGCTGGTCAGTGCTTCGGTCGGGTCGATAACGATGCTGCCGCCGGAGGGTAAACGCACTTCGCGCTGAAAAGCCGACTCGATCTGGCTTTCAATCTGGTAGTGGCTGAACATGGGCACGTCGCCGTCGTACAGCTTGACCCGGTTGACGAAGTCGGGGCGAACCAGCTCGATATGCTGCTTGGCACGCTCGAAAATCACCGGGTTGTCGATCAGGATCTCACCGATGTCACGACGCAAATAATCGCGGATGGCGCGCACGATGACGTTGCTTTCCTGATGGATCAGGAAAGGGGCGCTACCGCCTTCGGCGGCTTCCTGAATGGCGGTCCAGTGAGTCTGCAGTACGTGCAGATCCCACTCCAGCTCTTCGCCGGACTTGCCAACACCGGCGGTACGCACGATCAGACCCATGCCGTCAGGCAGCTTGAGGTGAGCCAGGGCTTCTTTGAGCTCGGTACGTTCGTCACCTTCGATACGGCGAGAGATACCACCGGCGCGGGGGTTGTTGGGCATCAGTACCAGATAGGAGCCGGCCAGGCTGATAAAGGTGGTGAGGGCGGCACCCTTGTTGCCACGCTCTTCTTTATCGATCTGAACGATGACTTCCTGACCTTCCTTGACCACTTCCTTGATATTGGGGCGGCCCTGATAGCTGTAACCGGCGGGGAAGTAGTTGCGGGCGATTTCCTTGAGGGGCAGAAAACCGTGACGGTCGGCGCCGTAATCGACGAAGGCGGCTTCCAGGCTGGGTTCTACCCGGGTGATCTTGCCTTTATAGATGTTGGCTTTCTTTTGCTCGTGACCGGGACTTTCGATATCCAGGTCGTATAGTTTTTGCCCATCCACCAGGGCTACACGCAACTCTTCTTCCTGGGTTGCGTTGATTAGCATTCTTTTCATTGAAGACTCTTTTATAAAGTTTTTTACTGTTTCGACAGTGTTGGTATCCCCTGGTCCACCGTGTTATTCCGACTGACACCGGCCTCGAGTCTGTGAGCGTAATGGTTACAGCCTCCCGGCTGGGTACGCATGAGGCGCTTATTCAGGTGTCTTTCACGATAAGGGGGGAGCCCAAAGGTCGCGAATAAAACGGAAAACCAGGGGTATTCAGGGTGCGCCCTCCGATCCCGGAAAGCACGAAAAACGGAGTCATTATCACACTTTAACTACAACCTTAGCAAGACGCCTTTTTTGCAGCCAAAGGACGCTGGCTGGTGTTAGAATAACGGCCATGAAACAAGAACAACACAGCGTGCGGCTGCTCACCATAGAGGCTGAGCATGAAGGGCAGCGCATAGACAATTATTTACGGACTCAGCTTAAAGGCGTTCCCAAAAGCCTGATTTATCGAATTTTGCGCAAAGGCGAGGTAAGAGTTAACAAAAAGCGCATAAAACCAGAATATAAACTGCTGGCCGGTGACGTGATCCGGGTGCCGCCGGTGCGGGTGGCGGAGCGTGAAAATACGCTGCCATCGGCCAAGCTGAACCAGGTGCAGTCTCTTGATGCCGCCATCATCTATGAAGATGATGCATTGCTCGTGCTGAACAAGCCCTCGGGCATAGCGGTACACGGCGGTAGCGGCCTGAGCTTCGGCGTGATTGAAGGCTTGCGGGCGCTACGGCCCGAGGCGCGCTTTCTCGAGCTGGTGCATCGGCTTGACCGGGATACCTCCGGCATTCTGCTGGTGGCCAAGAAGCGCAGCATGTTGCGTAGCCTGCATGAGCAGCTGCGTGAAAAAACCATGGACAAGCATTATCTGGCACTGGTGCGCGGCCAGTGGCAGCCGCATCAGCAGGTGGTGAAGGCCCCGCTGAAAAAGAACGAGCTGGCTTCGGGTGAGCGAGTGGTGCGGGTAGATAAAGAAGGTAAGCCTTCGGAAACCCGCTTTCGCATCATACAGAAATTCACCGGGGCGACCCTGGTGGAATGTAGTCCGGTTACCGGACGTACCCACCAGATCCGGGTACATACGCTGCATGCGGGTCATCCCATTGCCGGTGACAACAAGTACGGCGATCAACTGTTTGACGAGAAAATGACCGGGATGGGGCTGAAACGACTGTTTTTGCACGCCTGCCGGATACGTTTTTTCCATCCGGGACGAGAAGAGAGCATGGTACTGGAAGCCCCTCTGGAGCCGGCACTGAAAAAGCTGCTGACCCGAATGGCGCAATCATGAAGTACCAGTTGGTTATCTTCGACTGGGACGGCACCCTGATGGACTCGGTGGCGCGCATTGTGTCCAGCATGCAGGCGGCGGCGCAAGATTGTGCTTTGCCGATACCCACGGCGGCGGCGGTGCGCGATATTATCGGGCTCAGCCTGCACAAGGCGTTTCCGGTGCTGTTCGGGTCGCTGACGGCCGTTGACGAGGCGGCCCTGCTGGCGGCGTATCGCCGTCATTATCTCGAGCTGAACGAGACGCCGTCTCCCTTGTTTACCGGTGCGGCGGAGATCATCAAGGGCCTGCATCGTGATGGTTACCGACTGGCGGTGGCCACCGGTAAACAGCGGGTGGGGCTGGATCGGGTGCTGGCAGAAACCGAGCTTGGGGCGTATTTTCACGCCCTGCGCGGGGCGGATCAGGCCCAGTCCAAACCCCATCCGTTGATGCTGGAGCAAATTCTGGACGAGCTGAAGCTGAGCCCGGCCGAGGCGGTGATGGTAGGGGACTCGAGCTACGATCTGGCGATGGCCGAAGCCATTGGCATGGACAGGATTGGCGTGACCTATGGTGTGCATGATGACACTAAGTTATGCCAACATACCCCGTTGGCCCTGATCGATGATATCCGCCAGCTTCCCGGCTGGCTTTAAAACAACAGTGATTGGGGAATAGGGACTGGAGACGGGCAGCAGTTGACTTCAGTTTACCTATACCTGATGTTTTTGTAGGCCCGAATTCATTCGGGCGATCCTGCCATAGATAATGGGATCGCCCCGTTGAAACGGGGCCTACAAAAAGCGCTTCGTCTGATATTGTATTGCCGTTCCCATACACCAGACGGGGAATGGGCAAACAAACCCGCGAGCGGCTCGGGCTGCTTCCAGCTTAACGCTTACGGCTTCCAGCTTTTTTGTTTCAAGGTATCTCCACTTCAAACTGTGAGAGCAGCTCTACCAGGGCGATCAGCGGCAATCCTACCAGGCTGTTGGGATCCCGACCCTCCATGCGCTCGAACAGGCTGATGCCAAGTCCTTCGCATTTGAAGGCGCCGGCACAGTCCAGCGCGGGCTCTTTGTTCAGGTAGCGGTCAATCTGCGCCTCGCTCAAGTTCCGAAATACTACCGAGAACGGCTCGACCATCGAATGCAGGCGATCGCTTGCCGCATCGAGTACCGCCAGACCGGTATAAAAGGTAATGCGTTGCCCACTGGCGTCCAGCAGCTGTGCCCTGGCCCGTTCCAGCGTTCCGGGTTTACCCAGAATCTGTCCCTGATTGACACACACCTGATCCGAACCGATGATGAGCCCCTGAGGATACAGGGTCGCGACGGCACGGGCTTTTTGTTCGGCCAGTCGCTGCACCAGGTCGGTGGCGGATTCGTCGGGCCGGGCTGTTTCGTCTATGTCCGGGCTGCAGCTTTGAAAATCGAGTCCCAGCTTGTGCAGTAGCTGCTGGCGGTAAGGGGAAGAGGAGGCGAGTATGATTCTGGCCATTGGGCACCTTCGTCTGCTTGAAACAATAGAAAATAAGAGGGCTGCCATTGTAGTCGTCGCAGGAAGTGCCGTCACGGCCGGAGGCTCGGATGCTTGCCGGTTATTCTCCTGCAGAACACTTTTCCCTTTGACTCCAGGGGCCTGTCGCTATAACATGCGCGCCTTATGGAAAAGGTAAAGTTGCCCATTAAGGTTGATCCCGCTCGCTGCTCGCAAAGTCGTCTTGTATATCAAGGTGTATTTGCTGCGGCTCTGATGCCCAGACTGCAGGATTCAACCCAAGGTATCCATGGTGATATCGACGTGTCTCTGAACTTTGGTACAGATGCCCAGGGGCTGCGCGTGATGTCGGGCCAGGCCCGAACTCAGGTGTCGCTCCAGTGCCAAAGATGCAATGAGCTGTTTGATACCACTATAGAATCCGAATTTACATACACGCCGCTACGTGCAAATGCAGAGGCGCCGGAGTTGCCGGAAGACTACGACACTATTGAAGTGGATGAAGTTGGCGAAATCAACCTGGCTGAAATCATAGAGGATGAACTTATCCTTGGTTTACCGCAGATACCGACTCATGAAAATGAGCAGTGTTCCCAGGGTAAATTTGATCAAAGTTTTGGTGATATCCCTACCGCCGAAGAGCGTCCGAATCCTTTCGCGGTTCTGGAAGAACTAAAACGTAAGTAACTGATTTAGGAGTGAGGTCAAATGGCCGTACAAAAGAGTAAAGTATCTCGTTCACGTCGTGGTCAGCGTCGCTCACACGATGCACTGAGCACCGCTGCTCTGTCTGTGGATCAAACCACTGGTGAACTGCATCGTCGTCACCACGTGACTGCCGATGGTTTCTACCGTGGTAAAAAGGTAATCGCCAAGTAAGGGTTACCTTTTGCCGCAGCTGACCGTTGCGTTAGATATGATGGGGGGCGATCATGGCCCTTCGGTTACAGTGCCTGCCGCCGCGCAGGCACTGTCGCTTCTGCCTGATCTCAATCTGGTTCTGTTTGGCCTCGAGGCCGAGCTTTCTCCCTGGTTACGCCGCTTTAAGCTGGACTCTCATAGCCGGGTGTGTGTGCAGTATTGCAGCCAGCAGGTGGGAAACGAACATAAAGCCGCTTATGCCCTGCGTCATCTGACCGACTCTTCCATGCGCAATGCGCTTGATGCCCTGGCATCAAGGCGGGCGCACGCTTGCGTCAGCGCCGGTAATACCGGTGCCCTGATGGCAATGGCAATGAAAACGCTCAATACCTTGCCCGGAGTGGACCGACCCGCCCTTATCACTCGAATGCCACAGGCCGGCGGTGGCTATGCGCTGTTGCTGGATGTGGGAGCCAACCTCTGCTGCGGGGCGGAACAACTGGTGCAGTTTGCCCTCATGGGAGAGCAGGCGGCACGACATATCCTGGGTATCAGCCATCCCCGCATCGGCCTGCTGAATGTCGGCGTCGAAGCCAACAAGGGTAATGAGTCGGTTCGCGAGGCGGCGCAGCGTTTGCAGCAGGTAGAAGGGTTGCACTATACCGGTTATGTGGAAGGGGATGAGCTGTTTTCTGGTCGCGTCGATGTTATCGTATGCGATGGTTTTGTCGGCAATGTGGCCTTGAAAACCAGCGAAGGGGTAGCGCGGCTGTTACTCGGACAGCGACAACAGCGCGGTTTTTTAAGCAAGATGCTGATGCTTTGGTTAAAAAAACGGCTTTCCCATCTGAACCCCGACCAGTATAACGGCGCAAGTCTGATAGGATTGCGCGCCAGTGTGGTCAAGAGCCACGGGAGTGCCGGCTCACCTGCCTTCTTAAATGCGATCTTGCAGGCCGTTTCCGAAATTGAACATGACCTGCCCGCGAGCATCGCGCATCGTTTTGATACTGCCCCTCGGGACAGTCACGCAAGATAACGCCTATGAACAGTAGAATATTGGGAACTGGCAGCTACCTGCCAGAAGCGGTACGTACCAATGCCGACCTGGAACAAATGGTAGAAACCAGCAATGACTGGATCGTCGAACGTACCGGGATCCGGGAGCGTCGCATCGCCGGGGCGGAAGAAACTGTCGCCACCATGTCTTATGGCGCCGCCTTGCGCGCCCTGGAAGCCGCCGGCATCGAAGCGCAACAGCTGGACATGATAGTGCTGGCCACCACCAGTGGCGATAATGCCTTTCCGGCCGCCGCCTGTGAAGTTCAGGCCATGCTGGAAGTGCCGGGCATTCCGGCCTTCGATCTTGCCGCCGCCTGTGCCGGGTTCAGCTATGCCTTGAGCGTGGCCGACCAGTTTATCCGCAACGGCCAGGCCCGTCATATACTGGTGATCGGTGCCGATGCGCTGTCACGCATGTGCGAGCCGGGCGATCGGTCTACCATTATCCTCTTCGGCGATGGTGCCGGTGCCGTGGTGCTGGGCGCAAGTGAAGAGCCGGGTATCTTGTCCACACATCTGCATGCGGACGGCCGCTACGGCGAGTTGCTCAAGCTGCCACAGCGTCAGCGCGGCGTGAGCGGTAGCGAGATGGATGCCTATATGAGCATGAAGGGTAACGAAGTATTCAAGGTCGCGGTTTCGCGCCTGAGTGAAATCGTGACCCAGACCCTGGCAGCCAACGGCATCGACAAGTCCGAGCTGGACTGGTTGGTACCGCATCAGGCAAATTACCGTATTATCAATGCCACCGCGCGCAAGCTGAACATGTCGCTGGACCGGGTGATCCTCACCCTGGACAAGCACGGGAACACTTCGGCGGCCAGTGTGCCCATCGCCCTCGACGAGGGGGTGCGGGATGGCCGCATTCAGCGAGGCCATCTGGTGCTGCTGGAAGCCTTCGGTGGCGGTTTCGCCTGGGGCTCGGCCTTGGTTCGCTTCTAAAGATAGTTTCGTTTTTAAAGACAGATGCGCTTTTAAACAAGGACAGACAATGACATTTGCCATTACCTTTCCCGGACAGGGATCTCAGGCGGTGGGCATGCTTGCTGGCGTGCTGGCCGAGCATGATATCGTGAAACAAACCTTTGCCGAGGCGTCCTCTGCTCTGGGCTACGATGTGGCCGAGCTGGTACTGAATGGCCCGGCAGAAGATCTGAACAAGACCTGGCGCACCCAGCCGGCCTTGCTGACCGCCTCGGTCGCCTTGTGGCGTCTGTGGCAACAGCAGGGCGGTGCCCAACCTGCCGTTATGGCCGGCCACAGCCTGGGCGAATATTCGGCGCTGGTCTGTGCCGGGGTGCTGAGCCTGACCGACGGCGTCAAGCTGGTCGAATTGCGTGGTCAGCTGATGCAGGAAGCCGTGCCCGAAGGTACCGGCGCCATGTCCGCCATCATCGGTCTGGACAACGACACCATTATTGCCAACTGCGCCAAGGCGGAAGAGGGTGAAGTGGTGTCGGCGGTGAACTTCAATTCACCCGGTCAGGTAGTTATCGCCGGTAACAAGGCCGCGGTAGAGCGTGCCAATGTGCTGATGAAAGAAAGCGGTGCCAAACGTGCCTTGCCGTTGCCGGTCAGCGTGCCTTCTCACTGTGCGCTGATGCGTTCGGCGGCAGAGCAGCTGGAGCAGACCCTGAGCGAGATGACGTTCAATGAGCCGGCGGTTCCGGTGATCAACAACGTGGACGTCAAGATGGAAACCTCGGCGGCGGCCATCAAGGACGCCCTGGTGCGTCAGCTGTACAGTCCGGTACGCTGGACCGAAACCGTGGAAACCATGGTAGGGCAGGGCGTGACCCTGGCGCTGGAAGTGGGTCCGGGCAAGGTCTTGTCCGGTCTGGCCAAGCGTATCGACAAGCGGGTTGAAGGCCTGGCGGTCAACGATGATACCGGCCTGCAGCAAGCACTGGCAGCTGTTACAGCCTGATAATATAGAAGCGTCGGAAATAATGGCGAAAAGTCAGGCCTGCTGATGACAGCACGCCGACTCGCCGTAAACCCGTCCTTGGGGGCTCGACGGCGCCATCTGACCGCCATGGATGGCGGAAATGTCGAAAATGCAGGAGCATTTTTTCGACCCTGGCGCCAACGGTCGGCTTTGCTTTCATCAGCAGGCCTTTCCCGGACGTCGAGCGCGTTTTGAAAAAAGACGAAGGAGTCACTATGAGTTTTTCCGGTAAAGTGGTACTGGTCACCGGCGCGAGCCGGGGTATCGGTCGGGCAACCGCCGAGCTGTTCGCCAGCCGTGGGGCGACCGTTGTTGGCACCGCCACCAGCGAGAAGGGCGCCGAGGCGATCAGCGCTTATCTGGGCGACAATGGCGCCGGTCTGGTACTGAACGTGACCGATGTCGAGTCCATGAATCAGCTGCTGGAAACCATCAAACAGCGTTATGGCGATATCGATGTGCTGGTTAACAATGCCGGCATCACCCGCGATAACCTGATGATGCGCATGAAAGACGACGAGTGGCAGGATATTCTGGATACCAACCTGACCTCGGTATTCCGTCTGTCCAAGGCGGTGCTGCGGGCGATGATGAAGAAACGTCATGGCCGCATCGTGACCATCGGCTCTGTCGTGGGCACCATGGGTAATGCCGGTCAGGCCAACTATGCGGCCGCCAAGGCAGGACTCATCGGTTTCAGCAAGTCACTGGGTCGTGAAGTGGCGTCTCGTGGCATTACCGTCAATGTGGTGTCACCCGGATTTATTGAAACCGACATGACGCGCACATTGAATGAAGAGCAAAGGGCCGCTATCTTGTCACAAGTTCCGACACAACGTTTGGGCGACCCGAAAGAAATTGCCTCTGCTGTGGCCTTTTTGGCTTCGGATGAGGCCGGTTATATCACCGGTGAAACGCTGCACGTAAATGGCGGCATGTACATGGTGTGATGAAAATCTCCACAGTTAGGGGCTATTTGGCGGAAATTGCGACATATTAAGCAGTTTTTCTGGTTTGACCAGACTCAAATAGTCTTGCAAACTACGGTTAATTTAATACACTACCGCAACGACACGCACTTGCGTATTTCTAAAGGATAATACTGGTCATGAGCAACATCGAAGAACGCGTAAAAAAAATCATCATCGAGCAACTGGGTGTTAAAGAAGAAGAAGTTAAATCTGAAGCCTCTTTCGTTGATGATCTGGGCGCCGACTCCCTGGACACCGTTGAGCTGGTAATGGCTCTGGAAGAAGAATTCGACACCGAAATTCC
Organism: Oceanisphaera arctica; assembly: GCF_002936955.1. GTDB lineage: Bacteria > Pseudomonadota > Gammaproteobacteria > Enterobacterales > Aeromonadaceae > Oceanimonas > Oceanimonas arctica. The sequence goes on from NZ_MPZM01000034.1 coordinate 10,465, forward strand.
TGACGAAGAAGCTGAAAAAATCACTACCGTTAAAGCGGCAGTTGATTACATCAACGCTAATCAGGAATAATAAACCTGTACCGAAGTGGCAGTCGCCACTTCGGTTCTTTCCCCGTTTTAACCCCCATTCGGAGACGCTCCTGTGTCCAAACGCAGAGTCGTGGTGACTGGCCTCGGTATGCTCTCTCCTGTCGGTAACACGGTCGATGCCAGCTGGCAGGCCCTGTTGGCAGGCCAAAGCGGCATCAGTAACATTGAGCACTTTGATACTACCGATTACAGCACCAAATTCGCAGGCCTGGTCAAGGACTTCGATCCCGAAGCTCATGGTATCGCCAAGAAAGAAGCCCGTAAGATGGATTTGTTTATCCAGTACGGGGTGGCGGCCGGTTTGCAGGCCATGGCAGATTCTGGTCTTGATATAACCGAAGCTAACGCCGATCGCGTTGGTGTATCCATTGGCTCCGGAATCGGTGGTCTGGGTCTTATAGAGCAGAACCATACCAACCTGATGGCCAGTGGGCCTCGCAAGCTCAGCCCGTTTTTTGTACCGTCCACCATCATCAATATGGTGTCCGGTCATTTGTCGATCATGAACGGCCTGCGTGGTCCTAATATCGCGGCGACCACCGCCTGTACCACTGGTACTCACAGCATTGGTCTGGCTGCACGCATGATTGCCTACGGTGACGCCGACGCCATGCTGGCGGGCGGTACCGAGAAAGCATCTACCACCATGGGCATGGGTGGCTTTGCCGCTGCCCGTGCTCTGTCGACCCGCAACGACGAGCCGCAAAAGGCGAGTCGTCCCTGGGACAAAGAGCGTGACGGCTTTGTGCTGGGTGATGGTGCCGGTGTGATGATGCTTGAAGAGTATGAGCACGCCAAGGCGCGTGGCGCCACTATCTATGCCGAGCTGGTTGGCTTTGGCATGAGTGGCGATGCGCACCATATGACGGCACCGCCCGCCGACGGCAGCGGCGCTGCCAAGGCGATGGCCAATGCCATCAAGGATGCGGACATCGCTCCCGAGCTTATCGGTTATGTCAACGCGCACGGTACTTCCACTCCACTGGGTGATGTAGCCGAGCTGCGTGGCATGAAAACGGTATTTGGCGAACATGCCAATCAGCTGATGATCAGCTCGACCAAGTCGATGACCGGTCACCTGCTGGGTGCCGCCGGTGCCGTGGAAGCCATTTTCAGCGTCCTGGCGTTGCGTGATCAGATTGCGCCCCCCACTATCAATCTGGATAACCCGGATGATGAGTGTGATCTGGATCTGGTGCCCCATCAGGCCAAGAAAGGTCAATTCGAGTATGCCTTGTCCAACTCCTTCGGTTTTGGCGGCACTAATGGCTCATTGATTTTCAAACGCATATAATGGCCTTTTGGCCAATCCCGAGCCCGGCCTTAGCGCCGGGCTTTTTTATTGGGTGATTATGCAGACCATTCTCACAGACACCACTTTTGCAAATACGATTGCAAACACGGATCCACTGCTGGCCCTGAGCCGGGCCTGGCAGCTGGGCGATGCGCACTTCAGTACCCTGCATGCCAGGGCAGGCCAGCTATGTCACTGGCCCTATCATCAGGCCAGATTGATGGATGCCTGCACCCGGTTGCAGATGCCGATGCCGGACTGGAACGCGCTTTATGCGGCGGCGCAGGCGACCTTGAATGGCAGCGATCAGGTGTTGCGTATCACTTTGGTGCGTGGCCCCGGCGCCCGTGGCTACGGTATCGCCGGCTGTGGTGAGACCACCGTGGTGCTGAACAGCTCGCCTTTTCCCGCACATTATTATCAATGGCGGGAGCAGGGCATCGCCATTGGCGTGTGTGCCGGCCGTCTGGGGCAGAGCCCCTTGCTGGCGGGGCTGAAAACCGTGAATCGTCTGGAGCAGGTGATGCTCAAGGCCGAGCTGGAGGCGAACGACTGGCCGGAGGCGGTGGTGCTCGATGCCGAGGGCCGGGTGATGGAGGCGGTGACCGCCAACCTGTTCTGGCGCGAAGGCGAGCAGATTTATACGCCGGATTTGTCGACGGGCGGTGTTTGCGGTACCTTGCGCGCCTGGTGTTTTGATCATCTGGGTGAACGAGTGACGGCGACAGATGCCAGGTTACCCCGGCTGCTGGCGGCCGACGAAGTCTGGTTGACCAATGCACTGATGGGCGTGGTGCCGGTGACGGCGATTGGCGAGCGGCGTTTTTCATCCGACTTTATCATGGTGAAGGAATTACAGCAGGCTTATGAAGAAACTGAGTAAATGGTGGGGCCGTCTGTTGCTGGCTGCGGCGCTGAGCCTGGGCGGGCTGGGCCTGTATGGTTTTCAGCAATGGCAACAACTGGAGCAGATGACGATTGCCTCTGCCGATGAACCCTTGTTTGTTGTCGCGCGTGGAGAGACCAGTTTCAGACTGATCAATCGGCTGAGCACGAAGCCGGTACCCGAATTGTATCGTCGGCTGTGGTTGCGCTTTCATCCCGAGTTGGCGGCGGTACGCCAAGGCACCTATAAATTCGAGCTGGGCACCCGACTTCGTGATGCGCTGATGACCATAGTCAACGGTGATGTTTATCGGCTACAGGTGACTCTGGTGGAAGGACTTCGTCTGAGCGATTGGCAGCAACGGTTGGCAGAGGCGGAATACCTGGAGGTAAAACTGGCGGATCTCGATGAAGGCGAACTTGCCGAGCGGCTGGGGGTGGAGCGGAGCAAGCTGGAAGGCCTGTTATTGCCCGAAACCTATAGCTATACCCCGGGTGATACCGATGTGTCCATTCTGCAGCGGGCCCATCAGGAGATGGAACGCTTTCTGGCCGACGCCTGGGCCACACGGCAACCCGGCCTGCCCATAGAGACGCCTTACGAGGCGCTGATCCTCGCCTCCATTATCGAAAAGGAAACCGGCATCGCCGAAGAGCGACCGTTGATTGCCTCCGTCTTTATCAACCGCCTGCGCCGTGGCATGAGGCTGCAGACCGATCCTACCGTCATCTATGGCATAGAGGACTATGACGGCAACATCCGCAAGCGTGATTTGCAGACCCATACGCCTTATAACACCTACATGATCGACGGGCTGCCGCCCACGCCCATCGCCATGCCGAGCAAGGAGGCCATCATGGCTACCCTGCAGCCGGAAGACAGCAAATACTATTATTTCGTGGCCATGGGCGAGGGCCGTCATTATTTTTCCAAGTCGTTGCGCGAACACAATAACGCCGTTCGTCGTTATATTTTGAAAAGGTAGAAGATGAGCCAGTTTATCGTGATTGAAGGGCTCGAGGGAGCCGGAAAAAGTACCGTGCAACGTCATGTGGTGGCCTGGCTCGAGGCCCGTGGACTGTCGGTGATGAGTACCCGCGAGCCGGGTGGCACACCGTTGGCCGAAAAGATGCGCACTTTGGTGAAAGAGGTGCACGAAGAGCCGCTGAGCATGGAGGCCGAGCTGCTGCTGATGTATGCAGCCCGGGTACAGTTGGTCAAGAATCGCATACAGCCGGCACTGGCTGCCGGCACCTGGGTGGTGGGGGACCGGCACGACTGGTCTTCTCAGGCCTACCAGGGCGGCGGTCGGGGTATCGATGCCGGGCTTATCACTCAGATAAAACAAGCGGTGTTGGGCGACTTCGGGCCTGACTTGATCCTGTATCTGGACATAGATCCGGCTCAGGGGCTGGATCGGGCGCGGGTGAGAGGCGAGCTGGATCGCATCGAGCAGGAACAGCTTGGCTTTTTTGAGCGTACCCGAGCCCGTTACCTGGAGCTGGCACAGGATAACCCCGACTGCGAGCTGATTGATGCCAGCCGGAATGAAGCCGAAGTAAAAGCCGCGGTATTGGCCTGTCTGGAGCGCCGCCTGTGTATCCCTGGCTAAGCGGACAAGAGCAGCAGTTGACCGCCCTGATACGTCGGCGGCAACTGGGCCATGCGCTCTTGCTGAAAGGGGTGGCAGGTACTGGCAAGCGCGAGTTGGCGACAGAATTGGCTCGCGTTTTATTATGCCAACATACAACTGTTGCATCAAACGAGCAGCCCGCTCCCTGCGGGCACTGTCATTCCTGTCAGCTGATCAAAGCCGGCAATCATTCGGATCTGCATGTGGTCACCGGTCAGCAACGTAGCATAGGGGTGGATGCCATCCGCCAGTTGACTCAGGTACTGAGTGAAAGTGCCCGCCTGGGCCACGGCAAGGTGGCTGTGATCGAGCAGGCGGACAAGATGACCGAAGCTGCCGCCAATGCGCTGCTGAAAACCCTGGAAGAGCCGGCGGGGGAGGCGACCCTCTTGCTGACAAGCGCTCATCCCGAGCGGCTGCTTCCGACCATTCGCAGTCGCTGCCAGCAATGGCTGTTACCGGTACCCGAGTCTGATGTGGTCTTGCGCTGGTTGTCCGATCAGGGACTGGAGCCCAATCTGGCGGCCCTGAATGTCAACCAGGGCTCACCGCTCGGTACCCGGGATTATCTGGCCGCCGGTACCGACAAGCGCCGGCAGGAGCTGTTGCAGCAGTTTGCCCTTCTGGCCAAACAACCGCAGACCCTGACCTCGGTGCAGAGCGGCCTGCTGGAGCAGCCGGTGCATTTGCTCTGGCTGCAGCTGTTACTGCAGGATGCGCTGCAGCTGGCACTGGGATTATCCTCGACCGGATTACGTCTGGTCGACAGCGAAGCTCTGTGTCGAACCCTGAGCCAGCTTGGCCCGGAGAGACTCAATCAGGCGCTGACCGGTTTGCTGCAATTACGCCAGACCCTGCAGCCCGGTGCCGGCAGGCCGGTGAATGCGGGTCTGCAACTGGGTCAGTGGCTTAACGACTGGATGATTAATATAAGGTGAGGAGTGAAGTTACACCCCCCTTCACGCCTCACTCCTCACACTTCACCCCTCACGATTTATTCAAAGGAGACGGTTTTGCTGGTTGACTCCCATTGCCATCTGGACAAGCTAGAATACGGAAAAAAACACCGCGATATGGCCGACGCCGTTCGCAAGGCCGCCAACCGCGGCGTCGATCATATGCTGTGCATCAGCGTAGGGCTGTCATCTTTTCCCGCCATGCTGGAGGCGATAACGCCTTTTCCCCAGGTATTTGCCTCCTGTGGCGTGCATCCGTTGCACCATGACGATGAACCCAATGATCCGGAGCTGTTGCTGCAGCTGGCGGCGCATCCGAGGGTGGTGGCCATCGGCGAGACCGGACTCGATTATTTCTATGCTCCGGAATCCGCCGAGTTGCAGCGTCGTTCGTTCGAACAACACGTGGCTGCGGCGGTGGCGCTGAACAAGCCGTTGGTGATCCATACCCGTCATGCCCAGGAAGATACCCTGGACATTCTGCGCCGGGGCGGGGCCGAGAAGGTGGGGGGCGTACTGCACTGCTTTACCGAGTCGCTGGAAATGGCCGAAGCCGCCATCGAGCTGGGGTTCTATATCTCCATCTCCGGCATCGTTACCTTCCGCAGCGCCGAGGCTCTGCGCGAAGTGGTCAAGGCGCTGCCGCTGGAACGGCTGCTGGTGGAAACCGACTCGCCCTGGCTGGCTCCGGTGCCGTTTCGCGGTGAAGAAAACGAACCCGCTTATACTCGCACCGTGGCGGAGTTTATCGCCGAGCTGAAAGGCGTGTCGGTGGAGCGAGTGGCCGAACAGACCACCGCCAATTTCTTCGAGTTGTTCAAGCTGGCCAAGCCGGTTAATCGCTGAAAACAGGGGGAGGCGTGAGAAAATAAGCGCCGAACTTCAAGCACCAGGCTAAAGACAAACACCCAAGGCCAATAATCGTCATACCGGGCTTGCCCCGGTATCTCTTTGCAAATAACACCCAAACCGAAACAAGATCCTGACGTTCGTCAGGATGACTGCTTTTGGTGAGCTCGGCGCTTGGCGATGTTCTTCACCCCTCATCCCTCCCGTTTCACCCCTCACAGTTTCCTTTCTATCTGCCTGTCCTCTATAGTAACTCTAGTTTCAATTGTGTCTTTTTCGGGAGGTGATGCTTTGCTTGCCTGGCATTGGTGGCTGATTGCCGCCTTGTTGTTATTGTTAGTGGAATTACTGGGCACCGGTTTCTTCGCTTTTGCATTTGGATTGGCGGCACTGGCGGCCATGGTGGTCGCCTGGCTGGATGTCGGCGTCACTTGGCAGTGGTTTACCTTCGCCCTGGCGGCGGCGCTATTGGCGCCGCTGCTCAAGCGGCTGTTTCGTCGCTTTGCGCCGTCGCAGCGAACCAGTTTTCTCGCCGGAGAGAGCCATCAGCAGCTGGGAGAGATAGTACAGCTTGCTTCCGGCGACTTTCGTCTCAAGCTGGAAGGTGACTTGTTTCTGGTTCGCAGTGCCTCGGGCGCGCCATTATCGGTTGGCGATCGGGTGCAGATCCGCCGCTTCGATGGCATTACCGCCATCATAGATTAAAGAGGGAACTTCAATGGATGCGATGTTAATAATTGCTCTGGTATTTACCGTATTGATTCTGGTGCTGATCATCAAGGGCCTGATGATCATACAGCAGTCGGAAGCCGTGGTGATCGAGCGCCTTGGCAGTTATCAGAAAACCCTGAGTCCGGGCGTGAACTGGATTATTCCTCTCGTGGACAAGCCCCGTTCGATCAAGGTGCGACGCTATCAGGCCATCGGCGGAGAAAACGTGGCGGTAGTGCAGGAAGAAACCCGCATCGACCGGCGCGAGACGGTACTCGATTTTCCCGGTCAGTCGGTGATCACCGCCGACAACGTCAGCGTGACCGTGAACGGTGCCCTCTATTTTCAGGTGATCGATCCCGAGCGTGCCGTCTATCAGACCGAAAACCTGATCCAGGCTATCGAGATTCTGGCCAAGACCTCCTTGCGTTCGGAAATGGGCAAGATGGAGCTGGACAAGCTGTTCGAGTCGCGTCAGGAAATCAACGACAAGTTGCAGCTGGTGATGGACGAGGCGGGCAACAAGTGGGGCGTCAAGGTTACCCGGGTGGAGATACAGGACATACTGATCCCGACCGAAGTCGAAGATGCCATGCGTAAGCAGATGGCGGCCGAGCGGGAACGTCGGGCCCTGGTCTTGCGCGCCAGCGGTGAACGGGAAGCGGCCATCGCCAAGGCGGAAGGCGAGAAGCGGTCCAGCGTTCTGGTGGCAGAGGGGAAGAAAGAGGCCGCCATCCTGATGGCCGAAGGTCAGCGTCAGGCCATCGATCAGGTGCTGGCCGCCGGCAACGAAAAACTGGATCCGCAACTGGTGGTGGGTTATCTGCTGGGATTGGAATATCTGAAGACGCTGCCGGAAATCGGCAAGGAAGGGGATCGTATCTTCTTGCCGTTCGAGGCCAGCAATGTACTCGGTGCGGTAGGCAGCATCGAAGCCCTGCTCAAGGGCCCGTCAAAATAAACCAGGATGAATAAATCTGGATTAACGGGAAGCGCAGGCTTCCCGTTTTATTTCTGTCACAATTAAACATAATCATACTGGTGACGCAGTATCACCAAGCCCAGTAAATAATTAGTAATTGCGGTTTTACAGCTCAGAGGCAACAGGGTTGCCTCTGTATGAATCGGAGCTATCTGTTGGCGATATAAACAAGTAGCACCGGAGCTTCAAGGAGGATAAAGGGATCTGCTCCGCCGACCTTCTGTTTCAGGGATGAAACAGAGAGCGTACATGGACGTATTCATAGCGAGTCGGCGGAGTGGGCCCTTTGTCCGATGAGCCAGAGAAAGTGAAATAGCTCAATGTTTTAATGGAATAGGCATCAATCACTCTCGCACAGCAGTCGGTAGGCCAGCATTGATAGCAGGGCGCAGCCGCTCATGGTCAGCAGCATATACAACGGCGAACTGTCGGGCAGGGCGGCCACCACTGCGCCCACCATGGCGGCGATACCAAAGCGCAGAGTGCCGGCCAGCGATGAGGCGGTACCCGCCAGATTCGGCAGGCTGCTGAGCAGGCTGGCCATGGTGTTGCTGCCGATGGTGGAAATGACGCCGACATAGAGCATGATGGGCGCCACCACCGACCAGAGCCCCCAGCCCATCAAGGGCCCTACTGGCATCAATAACCCGGCCAATAGCTGCAAACCGAGCGCCAGCCGCAGCATGGTTCGTGAGCCCAGTCGGCGTACCCATTTTCCGTTGAGGGTGGTGAACAGCATCAGGCTCAGTACGTTGAGCCCGAACAGATAACCGACATGCTGAGGAGACACCCCGTAGAGTTCTATATAGATAAATGAGGCGCCGGTGAGGAAGGCAAACATGCCGGCAAAGGAAAAGGCGGCACAAAGCATGAAGCCGAGGGCCTGGGGGGTGACGAGCAAACGCAAGTAGCTGCGTAAAATTGAGGCCAGATGCAACGGCTGCCGGCGTTCCGGCGTCAAAGTTTCCGGTAGTCGCAGGCTGCATATCAGGGCTATCAGGGCGGTAAATCCGGCCAGCACCCAGAATATGGAACGCCAGCCAAACCAGTGAGCCAGATGACCGCCTAGCATGGGGGCTATCAAGGGGGCCAGGGTCATCACCAGGGTGATATAGGACATGGTGCGCGCAAAGTCTTCCCGGTCGAACAAATCGCGTACCAGTGCCTGTACCACTACCGCCGAGGCGGCGCCGGCAAAGCCCTGGGCCGCTCTAAGCCAGGTTAGGCTCTCGACGCTGGTGGCCAGGGCACAGAGCAGGGCGGCCAGCATGAAGATCAGCATGCCGCCGAGCAGTACCGGGCGGCGTCCGTGGGCGTCAGAAAGCGGGCCAAACAACAGCTGTCCGAGGGCAAAGCCGCCGGTGTAGGCGGCGAGGGTGGCCTGTACGCGATGGGAGTTACTGGATAGTGCCTCGGCGATGGCCGGCATGGCCGGCAGGTACATATCGATGGCCAATGGGGTGAGGGCAGAAACGGCGCCCAGCAAGATAATCAGCGGTAAGGTGGCACTGGATGACATAACGCAGCAGGTTCCTCCGGAGCAACAACCTGGCTCCGAGCCGGCTGTTGTTGCAAGAAAGTCATTGTCATTATTGGTAAAAAGTGACCAAAAATAACAAACAAAAAAAGCCAGGTACCAAATCCATGTACCTGGCCTAGGGGAATGGCTCATTTCTGAGCCGTGCGCTAGTGTGAAGGCACCAAAGTAGGCGCACTTCGATTAAACTATCGGCCAGAATACGCCCACTCGCCAGAAACTGGCCGAAAAAGTTGCCCATTCCCATTAAAACGACCGGGTTCAGCCATCATAACGGGAATAACGGCGTTGCATAGACCGGGGTGGCGGTCACGATTACGGCTTGCAACCGGGATGACATAATATTACTGTATATACATACAGAATAGGAGTCAGTTATGGCAGTCAAAATACAGTACCTGGTGGTAAGAAACGGAATCGATAAAATGACGTTTACCAATAAAAAAGACGCAGATGCCTATGATCGTCTGCTCGACTTGGCCGAGCACCTCGATGATCTGCTGGCCGACGCCCCGGTCAGCCTGAATGAAGCCGATCGCGAAGCATTGTCCCTGTACCTGGCACAGCATCAGGATCAGTTGAGTGGACCTAAAAAGAAACCGGCAAAAAAAGCCGACAAGGCGTCGGACAAGTCTGAGGCCGCTCATTCTACCGATAATGACGACGATATTCAGGCCGTCGCCTGAGTTGTAGTTGTGCCCGAAGAGTGTGAGGTAAATCGTCACCTCACACCTCACACCTCACACCTTACATTTCACCACGGGCTAATAATACAGGGTGCGGTATAAACCGGGCTGCTCCAGCAGCTCGTGATGGGTGCCCGACTGGCTGATTTTGCCGTCTTCAAATACCAGTACCCTGTCCGCCTGTCGCACCGAGCTTAAGCGGTGCGCCACTATCAGGGTGGTTCTGCCCCGCAAAAAATCGGCCAGCGCCTGATGCAGCTTTTGCTCGGTTTCGGTATCCAGCGCCGAGGTGGCTTCATCCAGGATCACGATGGCCGGGTTTTTAAGCACCATGCGGGCAATGGCCAGTCGTTGCTGCTGCCCCCCCGACAGCTTGACGCCACGCCGCCCCACCTGGGTATCCAGTCCTTGCTCCATGGCCGCGATCACCTCGTCCAGCTGCGCCACCCGGAGTGCCTGCCACAGTGCTTCATCGTCATGCATATCGCCCAGACTCAGATTTGACCGTACCGTATCGTTAAACAGTATCGGCTGCTGCAACACCGTGGCCACATGCTCACGAATGGTCGGAAAGCCGATGTCTTTGCTGCTGACATCGCCGAAACGGATGTCTCCGGCATCGGCCGGATACAGACCCAGCAGCAGCTGAATAAAGGTGGACTTGCCGCCGCCACTGGCGCCAACCAGCGCCACTTTTTCTCCGGCCCGGATCTGCAGGCTGACATCATCCAGAACCTTGCGCTCGCCATTGTAGGAAAAACTGAGCCCTGTCACCGAAATCGGCAGGGTAGTGGCCCCCTCGAAGGGATTGACGCGGCCCGGATGTTCGGGCTCGCCTCCCAGGGCCAGCATGCGGTTGATACGCTTGAGCGCGGCGGTGGCGGCATAAAAGGAATACTGCATGTTGAGCAGGTCCTGCACCGGTCCCATCATGAACCACAGGTAGCTGAACACCGCAAAGATCTGGCCTACGGTCAGATCGGTATAGAGCACCATGATCATGCCGGTGGCCCGAAACAGCTCCACCCCGGACAAAAACAGCAGGAAACTGGCACGCCCGGCAGCTTCGCTCTTCCAGGCGTAGTCGATGGCGGTATCGCGCACTCCGCGAGCCCGGTCGATCACCCGCAGCATATAGTGGCGTTCCCGGTTGGCGGCTCGAATTTCGTGAATGCCGTCCAGGGTTTCCACCAGTGCCTGCTGAAATACCTCGAAGGCGCTGTTCTCGTTTCGCTTCAGGTGCTTGACCCGGGATCCCAGGCGGCTGGAAAAATACACTACCACCGGGTTGAGCAGCAGAATAAAGAGCCCAAGCTGCCAGTTGAGCAGCAGCAACACCACAGCCGTGCCGACCACGCTAAATATGCTGATCAGCAAGCGGCTCAGGGTTTCACCCAGAAATTTATCCAGGGTTTCTACATCGGTAACAAAGTGCGAACTGACGCTGCCGGCCCCGATGGACTCGAAGGCGCGCAAGGGCGTTCGAGTCAACTGGCGAGCCAGCCGTCGACGGATCTGAAAGGTCAGGTGCTTGGCCACCCGGGCAAACTGACGGCCCTGAATGATGTTGAACACCAGTGACAGGCTGCGCAGCAGCAGGGTGATCACCAGCACCGCCAGAATGTAGCCGACACCGGTCTGCCAGGCCGCGGGCAGCAGCCAGTCCAGGCCGCTCAGCAGATGGCCGGGGCTGTCGAGCAGCACTTCATCGACCAGCAGCGGCATCAGCAAGGGCACCGGCACCGCCAGCAGGGTGCCGCACAGTGCAAACAGGTGAGCATAAATCAGCAGGGAGCGATGGCGCTGCATCATCCGAATGATGTTCGGCCACTGCAAAAGCGAGGCATTCAGCGTTTTTTTATCCATCAATCACCATCATCGGGTTTTCATTTGGGAAAAGGGCAGGTAAGTTAAGCAAAAATTAACGGTGCTCTGTATTTTATGTCTGAAAAGTCTGCATTTTACCAAAGCCTCACCGCTCAGGCACTTGCCCTGTGCGAAGGGGAGCCTAATCGTATTGCCAAGCTCGCCAACCTGTCTGCCCTGCTTAACCTGGCACTGGAAGACATCAACTGGGTGGGTTTTTATCTACGCGAAGAGGACACCCTGGTGCTGGGGCCTTTTCAGGGCAAGCCGGCTTGCATCCGGATCCCGGTAGGCAAGGGAGTCTGTGGTACCGCCGCGGCCACCGGCCAGGTACAGCGGGTTGCCAATGTACATGAATTTTCCGGCCATATCGCCTGTGACGGGGCCAGCAATGCAGAAATCGTGCTGCCGCTGGGTCAGGGTGATGAGGTATGGGGCGTGCTGGATATCGACAGCCCCTCTTACGGGCGTTTTGATGAAGAAGATGAAGCCGGTTTGCGGCACTGGGTAGCCGCTGTGTTACCCCTGCTGTAACGCCGGGGTCGCTTTTGTCTGTGTGCGCTTTATAATATGCATGTTTCAATGGGCGCTGCGCCCTTAGGTCTTATCACCAAGGTATTTCATGGAAAACTCGGAAAAATTGAAGAACAGTAAAGAAGTCATCGCCTATCTGGCCGAATGCTTCCCCCAGTGCTTTGTAGCGACCGGCGAAGCCAAACCGCTGAAAATTGGTATTTTTCAGGATCTGGCCGGCCGTCTGGCGGAGGATCCCAAGGTATCCAAGACCCTGCTGCGCACGGCGTTGCGTCAGTACACCTCCAGCTGGCGTTACCTGCACGGCCTTAAGGCTGGCCAGACACGGGTAGACCTGGACGGTGAAGCTTGTGGTGAGCTGACCCAGGAGCATGTCGATCATGCCAAGGGTGCGCTCAAGGAGAGCAAAGAAAAGGTGTTTGGCCCGCGCAAGGACAAGCCTGCCGCCAAAAAGCCCCGGCCCAAGCCCCGTAAGGTGGATCCGGCGGCACTGACTGTAGATCAAAATGTCAAAGTATTGCTGGGCAAGTCACCGGTTCCCGCTACGATTAAAGAAGTGACTCGTGATGATGTTCAGGTGGAACTTAAAACCGGCATGTCCATGCGCGTCAAGTTTGAGCATCTTATTCTTTAAGGAGTAGGGTTTGATCAGTCACGGAATTCGTTTGTCTCTGGTAGCCGCCGGTATCATGGCCGCAGGAATCGCCTGGGCGGTACCGCCGGCCATCGATGCCTCCGCCATTCCTGTTTTGGCACCGGAAAGTCAGCATGCGGCTGCCAGCAAGCGGGTTACCGCGCTGTTCACCCGTTCTCATTACCGCCAGTTTCAGCTTGATAATGCCTTCTCGGAAGCGATCTTCGATCGCTTTATCGAAAGTCTGGATTACAGCAAAAACATCTTTACTCAGGCCGATATCGCCCGCTTCGAGCGCCACCGCGACGAGTTTGATGATGCGCTGAGAGCCGGCCGGCTCGACATTGCCTTCGATATGTATAACGACAGTCTGCAGCAACGCTATCAGCGTCTGGTGTATGCACTGTCGTTACTCGATACGCCCATGACCTTCGACGGTCAGGAGCAATATCAGTTCGATCGTCGCAAGGCCGACTGGCCCAAAGACCATCAGGAACTCGACCACCTCTGGTCTCAGCGAGTCAAATACGACGCCCTGAGTCTGGCGTTGACCGAGAAAGACTGGGACGAGATCCGCGATACCCTGGGCAAGCGTTATAACAACGCCATCAAGCGTCTGGCCCAGAGTGAAAGTGAAGATGCCTTCCAGAGCTTTGCCAATGCCTTTGCCCGTGCCATAGAGCCGCACACCAGTTATCTCAGTCCTCGCAATGCCGAACGTTTCGAGACTGAAATGAACCTGTCGCTCGAAGGCATCGGTGCCGTACTGCAGGCCGAAGACGACTACACGGTGATCCGCTCTCTGGTGCCTGGCGGTCCTGCCGCCAAGTCCGGTGAGCTGCAACCCGAGGATCGTATTATCGGGGTGGGGCAGAGTGCGGACAAGGTTACCGATGTGATCGGCTGGCGGCTGGATGAAGTGGTTGACCTGATCAAGGGCCGTAAAGGCACCCGGGTCTGGTTACAGATTCAGCGTGGCAAGGCGGTGACGGCGACGCCAAAAGTCATCGAGCTGACCCGTGATACCGTTCGACTGGAAGACAGGGCCGCCAGCGGCAAGGTATTGAAGATTGACGGTGAAAACATCGGCGTTATCGAAATTCCGAGCTTCTACGTCAACCTCAGCGCCGATGTGGCAGATGAAATCAACAAGCTGAAAATGAAGGGTATTCAGGGTCTGGTCATCGACTTGCGCGGCAATGGTGGTGGTGCCCTGACCGAAGCCTCGGCTCTGACCGGGCTCTTTATCGACAGCGGTCCTGTGGTACAGATCCGGGATGGCCTGGGCCGTATTTCGGTAAATGGTGACGAGGACGACATGCTGGCCTATGACGGGCCGATGACGGTGCTGGTTGATCGTTATTCCGCTTCGGCTTCCGAGATTTTTGCCGCCGCCATGAAAGACTATGGCCGGGCGGTGATCCTGGGTGAAAACACCTTTGGCAAAGGCACGGTACAGCAACATCGCAGCCTGTCGCGCATTTACGATCTCTATGAAAACCCCATGGGCTTTGTGCAGTTCACCATTGCCAAGTTTTATCGTATCAACGGTGGTAGCACCCAGAACAAGGGCGTGCAACCGGATATCCCGTTCCCGACACCCATAGTGGCCGATGAAACCGGTGAAAGCCTTGAGAAAAATGCACTGCCCTGGGATCAAATTGCCAGCCTCGACTTCAAGCGTATTCGGGATCTGACGCCGCTGCTGGGTCAGCTTCGTCAGCGCCATCAGGCTAGAATCGAGCAGGATCCCGAGTTTGTTTATGTCTTTGAAGACATCAAGGAATACAAGAAACTGAAAGACAAGGACTCGGTTTCACTCAATCTGAACGAGCGTAAAACCGAGATGGAAGAGCAGGACGCCAAGTCTCTGGCGCGTCTTAACGACAGGTTACGACGGGCCGGGCTGGATCCGGTCGATTCCCTCGATAACATCCCCAGCGATTTTGAGCCGGATGACGGCTATCTGAAAGAAGCGGCACGCATTACTGCCGATTTGGCCCGACTGCTTGGCTGAACCCCCAGCCCGGATCCGGTTTGACCGGATCCGGGCTTTCTCATTAAAGCCCCTTCCGACGACCTTAACGAGATCTCCGCTATGACCCAAACAAAACCGCAAGTGCAATATCGCGAAGATTATCAGCCACCTCATTACTGGATTGATACCCTGGATCTGGACATTCAGCTGCACGACAGTGCCACCGAGGTAGTGGCCATCAGCCGTGTGCGCCGTAATGGTGAGCACGACGAGCCGCTGGTGCTGGACGGCGAGCAGCTCGAATTGCTGCAGGTGGCCGTAAACGGAGTGGACATTGCGCAATACCAGCAGACCGAGAACGGGCTTATCCTGTCTCAGTTGCCGGAAGAATTCGTGCTGACCATCAAGACCCGCATCGACCCGGCCGCCAACACAGCGCTGGAAGGGCTCTACAAGTCGGGATCGGCGTTCTGCACCCAGTGTGAAGCGCAAGGATTCAGACGCATCACCTATTATCTGGACAGACCCGACGTGCTGGCGCGGTTCAGCACCCGAATCACCGCCGATGCGGCTGCCTATCCTTACTTGCTGTCGAATGGTAACCGTGTCAGTCAGGGACAACTCGATGATGGCCGACATTGGGTGCAATGGCAGGATCCCTTCCCCAAGCCGGCATACCTCTTTGCCCTGGTGGCGGGTGACTTCGATGTGTTGCGCGACAGCTATACCACCATGAGCGGGCGGGACGTGGCGCTGGAGATTTTTGTCGACAAGGGCAACCTGCATCGGGCCGGACACGCCATGGACAGTCTCAAGGCCTCCATGGCCTGGGACGAGCAGCGTTGCCATCTGGAATACGATCTCGATATCTACATGATAGTGGCGGTCGACTTCTTCAACATGGGCGCCATGGAAAACAAGGGCCTCAACGTCTTCAACGCCAAGTTCGTGCTGGCGGATGCCAATACCGCCACCGACAACGATTATCTGGATGTCGAGCGGGTGATCGGTCACGAATATTTCCATAACTGGACCGGCAACCGGGTTACCTGCCGCGACTGGTTTCAGTTGTCGTTGAAAGAAGGGCTGACCGTGTTCCGGGATCAGGAGTTTTCGTCTGATCTGGGTTCGCGCACCGTTAACCGCATTCAGAACGTACGCATCATGCGCGGGCCCCAGTTTGCGGAAGACGCCGGTCCCATGGCACATCCGATCCGCCCGGATGCGGTAATAGAGATGAACAACTTCTATACCCTGACCGTGTACGAGAAGGGCTCGGAAGTGATCCGCATGCTGCATACTCTTCTGGGTGAGCAGGCGTTTCAGAGCGGGCTGGCGCTGTACCTGCAGCGTCACGACGGCCAGGCCGCCACTTGTGATGACTTTGTGGCGGCGATGAGCGAGGCCAGCGGCCGGGATCTAACCCGCTTCAAGCGCTGGTACAGCCAGGCCGGCACCCCGGTGCTGACCGTGACCGATGACTTTGATGCCGAACAACAGCGCTATACCCTGACCGTGCGGCAGCATACGCCAGCCACCCGGGAGCAACCCGGCAAGTTACCGCTTCATATTCCGCTCAGCCTGGCGCTTTACACCGAGCAGGGCGAGCCGCTGTCGCTACGGGTCAACGGAGAGCCCGTCGGGCCCGTGCTCGATGTGCTGGAAGACGAACAGCAGTTTGTATTCGAGCAAATCCCGTCCCGGCCGACCCCGGCGCTGCTGCAGGGCTTTTCTGCGCCGGTCAAGCTGGACTATCCCTATACCGATGAACAGCTGACCCTGCTGGCGAAGAGCAGCATCGACGAATTTGTGCGCTGGGATGCGGTGCAGATGCTGATCAACAAGGCGGTGGTGGACAAGCTGTCTCGTCTGCAACGCGGCGACGCCGCCGTGGTGTCGCACACCTTGACGGATGTGTTTCGCGCTACCCTGGAAGATGTGGCCCTGGATCGGGCCCTGCAGGCACAAATGCTGACACTGCCGGATTTGAGTAGCCTGCTGGAGTTGTTCGAACAGGTCGATATCGGCTTGCTGGGCCGGGTGCACCAGCAACTGTATGTGGAACTGGCCGAGGCCCTGAAGCCCTTGTGGCAGCAGGCCTATGAACAGAACCTGACCCCCGAATACCGCATCGATCACCAGGATATCGCGCGGCGGGCAATGAAAAACGTGGCCCTGGGTTACCTTGCTCTGGCCGGCGATGTGGCGAAGGTGCAACATCAGTATCAGGACGCCGACAACATGACCGATACCCTGGCGGCCATGAAGGCGGCGGTACGGGCCGAGTCGGATGAGGCTGAGGCCATGCTGACCGACTTTGAAGCCAAATGGCGTCAGGACGGTCTGGTGCTCGACAACTGGTTCCGATTGCAAGCTACGGCGCCGGGCGAGGGCACGCTGGCGCAGGTACGGCAGCTGATGAGTCATCCGACGTTCAGCCTGAACAATCCCAACCGGGTACGGGCCTTGATCGGTGCCTTTATTTCGGCCAACCCGCTGCAGTTCCATCGTCTCGATGGCGCCGGTTATGATCTGCTGGTGTCGGTGCTGGAACAGCTCAACGACAGTAACCCTCAGGTGGCCTCACGGCTGGTGACGCCGCTGATACAGTTTTCGCGGCTGGATGATGCCCGCCAGGCGTTGATTAAGGCGCGACTGCAGCAGTTGATGGCATTGCCGGCGCTGTCGCGGGATCTGTTTGAAAAAATCAGTAAGGCGCTTGCCTGATAGTACTATCAGGGCCGCACTGCGGCCCTGTCGGTCATCACAGAGCAGGGATTGCGGCTGCAGGTGGCGCTGCATCACTTTCGCAGCTTTGTCGGCCACGATGGCCTGAATGGCCGCTTTGAAATAGAGCTGACCGAGCAACATCAGCTGCATCGACTCAGCCGCCTGGCATGATAAAAAACGCATATCCATGCAGCGCATGGATATGCTGTCCGCTCCATCACTGCTCCCTTTCCCTTGATGTTTTACACAGCATAATCTGCTTTTTTACCGCTTCATTGTTTTCATGTTTTTCGTCGTAATATGAATAACTATTCCGCCAGATTGTTCATAATAACTATTCATATCATCAAGAAACAATTCATTTACTTTCAGAGTATTCTTTGGTGAAAGGTTTTCTTCACTTTGTGTATATTCTGCACACTAGTGATCGAGTCGATATTTTGAAACCTTTTTCCCCTGCTTTGCTCGCATTCAAAATAGTGCGGGCTTACACTGTTTTGGTCCCGTTGGGGCTCCACTTCCCCCATGGTCATTGCCTGTATCCGAGGAACACGACGCCATGATATTTAAAGACGCTGCAACGTCCGTTTTACTTGAAAATGTGAATCAATTGGTAGACGACAAATTTTCCGATAATACCGCACCCCTGGTAAACACCTTCGTCAGCAAGCTTTACAGTGGTATGACTCATGACGATCTGAATCATCGTAACGATAGCGATCTGTATGGTGCTGCCGTCAGCCTGTGGGGTTCTTTTGAAACTCGCGCCGAACAAACGCCGTATGTGCGCGTCTACAATCCCGAGTTGTCCCGCCACGGTTGGCAGTCCCCTCACACCATCGTCGAACTGATCATCAAAGACGCGCCTTTTCTGGTGGACTCCATCCGCATGGTACTGACCCGACTGGGCATTACTTCACACCTGATGCTGCACCAGCCGATGCATCTGGTGCGTGACGAGCAGGGCAAGCTGCAACAGATACTGTCGAGCAGCGAACAGAAAAAACAGAATCGGGTAGAAACCGCCTTTCTGATCGAGATCGACAGGCAGCCCCAGGCGAAGACCCGGGATCAACTGTGTGACGAGTTACTGTCGGTGGTCGAAGAAGTGTCGCTGATGGTCGGCGACTGGCAGCCGATGGTGGAACGCTTCGGTGATATCATCAAGGAACTGCCCAAGCAGGCCAAGAGCGCCAAGCCGGAACACCTGAAAGAAACCCTGTCCTTTCTGAGCTGGGTGGCGGATCACAACTTTACCCTGATGGGCTACCGCCGTTACCACATTTCCGCCATCGAGGGCGACTACGAGCTGGTGCCCGAGCAAGATACCAGCCTGGGCTTGCTGCGTCATATACAGAAGGGCGACAGCCTAAAGTTCAGCAATCTGACGTCGACCGCACGCGAAGCGGCGTTGAGCAAAGATATTCTGGTACTGACCAAGACCAACCATAAATCCCGGGTACACAGACCCGCCTATATCGATTACATCGGCGTCAAGCGTTTCGACGAGAAGGGCAATGTGGTCGGGGAAGATCGCTTCATCGGCCTTTATGCCTCCAGCATCTACAACACCAGCGCCATGCAGATTCCGCTGATCGGCGCCAAGCTCAGACGCATCATCGATGGCTCCGGCCTGGAGCTTGGCTCTCATGCCTACAAGGCGCTGCTCAATATTCTGGAAACCTATCCGCGTGATGAACTGATCCAGGCGACCGAAAAGGAACTGCGTGATATCGGCATGGGCGTACTGGCCATGCAGGAGCGGGACATGACCCGGCTCTTCGTGCGCCGGGATCTGTTCGGCCGCTTCTTCTCCTGCATGGTGTATGTCACCAAAGAGCGCTACAACACGGCGCTGCGTGAAAAAACCCAGCGCATATTGCAGCGTTATTTTGGTTCAGAAGAAGAAGTGGAATTCACCACCTATTTCTCCGAAGGCGTACTGGCCCGCACCCATTACTTGATCCGGGTGCAGAACAATTCGATGGATATCAACGTGAACGAAATTCAGGCAAACCTGATTGAAGCTGCTCGTAGCTGGGAAGACAAGCTGGAGCAATCGCTGTCCGTCAGCTTCGGTGAGGCCGAAGGCAATAGACTGCAAGGGAAATACCGTAACGCCTTTCCGCGCGCCTACACCGAAGAGGTGATCCCAGGCTCTGCGGTGGCCGATATCGAAAAACTGGAAGCGCTGAGCGACAACAGCCCGCTGGGCATGCTGTTCTACCGGGCACCAGAAGAAAAACGCGACTCCAACCGGGTGCGACTCAAGCTGTATCACCGCTCAGAGCCCATTCATCTGTCCGATGTCTTGCCGATGCTGGAAAACATGGGCCTGCGGGTGATCGGTGAAACACCGTATGAAATCGAATGTGCCGATGAGACCTACTGGATACTCGACTTCTCCATGTATTACACCGGCGCTCCGCTCGATCTGGACAACAGCCAGGAACGGTTCCAGAAAGCATTCGCCCAGGTGTGGAACAACGAGCTGGAAAGTGACGGCTTCAACCGTCTGGTACTGGCGGCAGGACTGAGCGGTCGTGAAGTGACCATACTGCGCGCCTACGCCAAGTACATGCGCCAGACCGGAGTGACCTTCAGCCAGAGCTATATCGAAGAAACCCTGTCCCGTTACCCTGAAGTGGCTGCTCTCTTGTTCAGCCTGTTTCAACGTCGGTTCTCGCCCAGGCTCAAGCAGGATCCCAAACAGCAGCAGAAACTGCATCAGCAGCTGATTGAAGAGCTGGACAAGGTCGCCAATCTGGACGATGACCGCATCATCCGCCGCTACATGGAGATGATCGAAGCGACTCTGAGAACCAACTTCTATCAGCCCGGGAACGATGGCAGCGACAAGGCTTATATCTCGTTCAAGATGGCGCCCGAAACCATCAGCGACATGCCGCTGCCCTTGCCCAAGTTCGAGATTTTCGTCTACTCGCCGAGAGTAGAAGGGGTGCATCTGCGCTGGGGCAAGGTAGCCCGGGGCGGCTTGCGCTGGTCTGATCGCCGGGAAGACTTCCGTACCGAAGTGCTCGGGCTGGTCAAGGCGCAGCAGGTCAAGAACACCGTCATAGTGCCGGTCGGCGCCAAGGGTGGTTTCGTCTGCAAGCAGCTACCGGTCGGTGACAGAGCCGCCTTCCTCAAGGAAGGCCAGAACTGCTATCGCCTCTTTATTCGTGCCCTGCTGGACGTGACCGATAACATCCTTCAGGGGGAAGTAATTCCGCCGAAGAATGTGGTGCGTCATGACGAAGACGACTATTACCTGGTGGTGGCGGCCGACAAGGGGACCGCGACCTTCTCCGACATAGCCAACGAAATCAGCGCCGAATACGGTCACTGGCTGGGCGATGCCTTCGCCTCGGGCGGCTCTGTCGGTTACGATCACAAGAAAATGGGTATTACCGCCCGCGGTGCCTGGGAATCGGTGAAGCGCCACTTCCGTGAAATCGGCATCGATTGTCAGCAAACCGACTTTACCTGTGTCGGTATCGGTGACATGGCCGGTGATGTATTCGGTAACGGCATGCTGCTGTCCGAACATATTCGTCTGGTTGGCGCCTTCAACCACCTGCACATTTTCATCGACCCGGAGCCGGATGCGGCCAGCACATACAAGGAGCGGGAGCGTCTGTTCAATACACCGGGCTGCAGCTGGG
This sequence comes from Oceanisphaera arctica, assembly GCF_002936955.1. Taxonomy (GTDB): domain Bacteria; phylum Pseudomonadota; class Gammaproteobacteria; order Enterobacterales; family Aeromonadaceae; genus Oceanimonas; species Oceanimonas arctica. The sequence continues at coordinate 31,496 of NZ_MPZM01000034.1, forward strand.
ACGATTATGATCGCAGCCTGATTTCCGAAGGCGGCGGTATTTTTCTGCGCTCGGCCAAGTCGATCAAGCTCAGCCCGCAGATGAAGAAACTGCTGGGTACCCAGAAGGCCACCCTGACCCCGACTGAGGTGATCCGTCATTTGTTGATGGCCGAGATTGACCTGCTGTGGAATGGCGGCATAGGCACCTACGTCAAGTCACGCCGGCAAACCGATGCGGACGTAGGCGACCGTGCCAACGACGCGGTGCGGGTGAACGGCGAAGATCTTCGCACCCGCATCGTGGGCGAGGGCGGTAACCTGGGCTGTACCCAGCTGGGCCGGATTGAATATGCCAGCAAAGGCGGACGCATCAATACAGACTTTACCGACAACGTCGGTGGTGTGGATTGTTCGGACAACGAGGTCAACATCAAGATCCTGCTCAATTCCCTGGTCGATAAGGGTGAATTGACCAAGAAACATAGGGATCAGCTGTTGTACGACATGACTCAGGACGTGGCCGACATCGTGTTGACCAACGCCTACCGTCAGTCCCAGACCATCTCCATTACCGAGCATCGTGGTGCCAGCCCTCTCAAGGAGCACCAGCACTTCATGCACTGGCTGGAGCGAGAAGGCAAACTCGACCGTAATCTGGAATATCTGCCCAACGACGAAGAGCTGGCCGAGCGCATGGCTGCTGGTCGTGGTCTGACCCGTCCCGAGCTGGCCATACTGGTGGCTTACGGCAAGATGGTGTTGAAGGACATGCTCAATGTACCCGAGCTGATCGATAACGACTACATCGCTCGCCTGCTGCCATCCAGCATGCCGGCCAAGCTGGTGGACAGGTTCGGTGAGGCGCTGATGGAGCATCCGCTGCGCAGTGAAATTATCGCCACCCGTCTGGCCAATATCATGGTCAACGACATGGGCTTCAACTTCGCCAACCGGCTGCAGGATGAAACCGGTGCCAGCATGTGCGACATCGCCATCAGCTTCATGATTGCCCGTGAAGTGCTCGGCATGAACCAGTTGCTGCGCGACATCGAAGCGCTGGACAACAAGGTGGCGGCAGCTACCCAGCTGGATATGTTCTATCAGGTGCGCCGCATGGTTCGCCGGGCGACCCGTTGGTTCCTGCGTTCGCGTAATCGTAACCAGAGCATCGAGCAAACCATTGCCCAGTTCAAGCCGGCTTATGCGACCCTTGCCGAGCATCTCTATCAGGTGATGGTGGAGTCCGAAGTCAAGGAGCACAAGAACGACGTCGCCAGGCTCGTAAAACAGGACGTGCCGACGTCCATCGCCGAGCGAGTGTCTCAGATGAGCAGTCTGTTCTCTGCCATGGATCTGGTCCAGGTCGCGGCCGAGCACGACAGAGACATTCGGGTGGTCGCCGAGCTGTACTTCCACCTGGGTGCCGAGCTGGAGCTGCACTGGTTCCTGGAACAGATCAACAAGCAGGCGGTGGGCAACCACTGGCAGGCACTGGCCCGAGCGGCCTTCCGGGAAGATCTGGATTATCAGCAGCGCAGCCTGACTTCGGTGGTATTGAAACGCTGTAAAGCCAAGGTTGAATGCGCTAACATGCTCGACCAGTGGCTTGATGAGCATGAGCAGTTGCTGAATCGCTGGCGCCATCTGCTGGCGGACTTCAAAGCGTCCGGCAGTCATGAATTCGCCCAGTTCTCGGTCGCCATGCGCGAGCTGAACCTGCTCCATCTCAATTGTATGAACGCCGTCTAAATCTCACGGTGTAAAACACAAAAGCCCCGGCCATGACCGGGGCTTTTTTATAAGGAAAAATACGTGTATTCACTGGTTAAACCCCTGCTTTTTCAATGTGATCCCGAGCATGTCCACGAACTGACCATCAAGGGACTGACCAAAACCCAGCACGGCCCGCTGGCGGCGCTGTATCGTCGTCCCAAAATCCATAATCCGGTGCAACTGATGGGGCTGACCTTCGATAACCCGGTCGGGCTGGCCGCCGGTCTCGACAAGAACGGGGACTGCATCGATGCCTTAGCCGCCATGGGATTCGGTTTTATTGAAATAGGTACCGTTACGCCGCGGGCCCAGCAAGGTAATGAAAAGCCACGGTTGTTCCGTATCAAGGAAGCCGACGCCATCATCAATCGCATGGGATTCAATAATAACGGCATCGATTATTTAATCGAAAATGTCAGGCAGTCTCGTTATACCGGCGTGCTGGGTATTAATATCGGCAAGAATAAAGATACCCCCATAGAGCACGGCAAAGACGATTATCTGATTTGCATGGAAAAAGCCTATGCCCATGCCGGTTATATTACCGTGAATATCTCTTCGCCCAATACCCCGGGTCTGCGCTCGCTGCAATACGGTGAGGCGCTCGACGACTTGTTGTCTGCACTCAAACAAAAACAACGGCAATTGGCCGAGCAACATAACAAGCAGGTCCCGCTGCTGGTAAAGATAGCGCCGGACTTGTCGATGGAAGAAATCGAACAGGTGGCCGACAGCCTGGTGCGCTTCGAGCTCGACGGTGTCATCGCCACTAATACCACCCTGGATCGGGAACTGGTGTTCGACTTGCCTCATGCTCATGAAGCGGGTGGCCTGAGCGGTCGGCCGGTGCAGAATAAAAGCACCCTGGTGATAAAGGAATTATCGCGTCGCCTCGATGGTCGGCTGCCGATTATCGGCGTCGGGGGTATCGATTCACTGACTGCCGGCAGAGAAAAAATGGCGGCCGGTGCCAGCTTGGTACAGGTGTATTCCGGTTTTATTTATCAGGGACCGGCACTGGTTCAACGACTGGCTCGTCATCTGTAAAGGCATTATTATCCATAACTATTTGCTCCCCATGCCAAAATACAATATAAATTAAGGTGTTGGGGAGACAAATTTTATTCCGCTATCAAAGGTGTGACTGGGATGTTACTACAACCAAATGATTGCTGGCGCTGGTTTATGGGAGATGAGCGACACCTGATGCTGGATTTGGGGGCGGAAATGCTGTTCAGCACGCCTTATATCAAGAAGCAGCTGGTGTGCCCGGAAAATATGGATCAGTGCTTTTCGGTAGAAGATACCGGCCTCTATTACAGCTTTATCGATAAGCTGTCCTCTATCAGCGCCCCTGCGCAACGGGTGCAGGCTGCCCTGAACGGCGTTGCCATCGCCCGCTTTTACAAACCACTGATGCCACAAAGCTGGTTTTTTGAGCCGCAGGCCGATTATCATCAGCCGCAATTGGGTGAGCTGATCGCACTCGATATCCAGACCGAACTGCTGACCATGATGGTGGTGGAAACTTCGCCGGCGGCGACGGTCTGCATGTCCTTGTCGGCGGATCAGCTGCTGGCGGGAACCAAACAATTACCGACCTTCGGCGCCATCAAGGTGATGAACGACAGGATCATCAGTCTGGAAGCATCTTATCGAGAAGAAGAAATCAGGAAAGTGGGATAAACAAAATTGTAAGCTGTAAGCGATCAGCTGTAAGAAGAACAACGTTGATAGCTTGAGTTGGGTGTTCGGGAATCAATAACAAGAGGGAGATAACAGGGGGAGGGGATTCGTTGACAC
>NZ_MPZM01000035.1 GCF_002936955.1 Oceanisphaera arctica
GTTGAGCGGCTCCCGCCCCAGGGTATGAACACCGCCGACGCCCACCACCAGATTGCCGTTGGGCAGCAGGCGGATTTCGTGGGGGCCCAGGCCGAAGCCCCGGTATTCCGACACTTTGTTCAGCCGGCCAGCGGTCAGCTCATAGACGCCGATGATGCCCTGGCTGCTGTCGCTGACTCCTTCGGTGGTGAACAGCCGGCGACCATCGGCGCTGAACACGCCATGGCCGTAGTAGTGACGGCCGGGATCGGCCATGCGTATCTGTAGTTTTTCACCGGTTCTATGGTCGAACAGGTAGAGAAAGCTGCCGGGGCGGCGGGCATGACAGACCGCCAGCGGCAGCTGGGGATGCACCGCCATGCCGTGACCCCGGTCGGGCAGCGGCAGTTCGAAGCGCAGGCTGCCATCCAGGTTAAGCGCCTGCACCACATAGCGGTTTTGATCCCGGCGACCGCCGCCGATCAGGTAGCGTTGCGGGCTGCGGGGCAGGGCACAACCGGCCAGCCCCAGGCTGCACAATACGCCGGCGGCGGACAGGCCTTTCAGAAACTGTCGCCGTTGCATCAGTCACCGTCCGTGGAGTTGAAGCCGAGGTTCAGGCCTAGATCGGCGGGCAGCCGCTGTTTCAGCTGATAACCCAGCTGATCGAACGACAGCTTGAAGCGCAGCAGGGCGGCGTAACGATCCCCTTCCAGCCAGTAACCCAGGTTGTTGCCTTCGGGCAGGTGCTTGAGGGTGTCGGCAAAGGCCTTGTCCAGCGCCTTGATAACGGGGGCATGGTTCGGATCTTGCTGCAGATAGGCGCGAATACCGCCGTTTCGATACTCCTGCTCCAGCGAAACCAGACTTGTGCGCATAAAGTGCAGCGACTGACCACTGCGCCAGGCCTCGGCAAACAGCGGCCGTGGGTGTGCGACGGTATTCAGCGGCAACACCAGTTTCTTTTTTATGCGGTCGTAACGGTGAGCCAGCTGGCCCAGGATCTGGGTCAGCAGCGCAGTGGCGCCACCTTGTTGTTGCATCTGGATCAGTTGCTGCTGGTAACCGTTCGCATCATGCCAGGCGGCACTCAGCTGTTGGCCGTTGGCCGCCAGCCGGATGCCGATTTCCGGAACCAGCAGGCAGCGCTGACTGGGGGCGAGATCGCTTTCGAGCAGATATTCCATGGCACCCAAGGTGGTGGTGGCGCCTTGGTACTGGATGGGCTGTCCCTGTTCGGCGGCGGTCAGCTGTCGTTGCAGCTGCTTGCCGGTGGTGTCTTTCTTGTCGGGCCAGAACTGAAAGGCGAAGCTCAGTCCTTCGGCATCCAGCGGGCCGCCGCTTTGCCCCTGATGGGCGCTCCAGGCGGCGAAGCTGCTGCGCCAGTGCTGCTTGAGCTCGGCTAGCGAGTCTTGTTCTGTGGCAGATGGTGGCTGTTGGCAATAACCGGTGCCGGCCTGCTGCAGTTGCTGCAGCTCGGTGGCCAGCTCGTCTGCCTGCTGGCGCATGAAGCTCAGGTGATGATCGGACAACGCCTGCAGGGCGGGGTCGGCCGGTGGTTGACTCTGGCAGGCGGTGAGGGTGCCGAGGGTCGCGAGCACTAACAGGGATTGCTTCATAGGGACTCCAGAAAGGCGATAAGCCGGGCACGTTCTTCGGTGCTCATGGCGATGACGCTTTGCTTGGCGGCTTCGGCTTCGCCGCCGTGCCATAGAACGGCTTCCAGCAGGGTGCGGGCCCGGCCGTCATGCAGGTAATGGGCCTGGCTGCCGGCAACTTCGCTGGCATAGCCCAGGCCCCATAACGGCGGCGTGCGCCATTCGCGGCCGCTGGCTTCAAACTCGGGTCTGTTGTCGGCCAGCCTTTCGCCCATGTCGTGCAGCAGCAGGTCGGTATAGGGATAGATTTTCTGGTGACTCAGGGCCGGACTCTGGTGCTCGCCCGTGGTCCAGGACGGGGTATGGCAGCCGCTGCAGCCCAGGGCCAGAAACAGTTGCTGGCCGGCCATGACGTCCGGATCATTCAGGTTACGCCGGGCGGGCACCGCCAGGTGCTGGCTGTAGAAGGTGACCGAGTCCATGATGGCATCGCTGACTTCCAGCGCGCCGCCATCGGGATACCGACCGCACCCCTGAGCCGGGGTGCAGTCGTCGGCGGGGAACAGAGCGGAGCTCAGCCCCATGTCGCCGGCAAAGGCTCCGGCATTCTGCTGGCGTAGGTTCGGCTGTCCGGCTTTCCAGCCGAAGCGGCCGACGACGGTATTCTCGGCGGCGATGTCCCATACCCGGTTGGCGCGACCGCTGATGCCATCGCCGTTGCTGTCTTGCGGATCTTCGCGCACCAGCAGGTCGGTTTCATCGATGGCTTCCAGCAGCCCCAGGCCAATCATGGGCGGCGCTATGCGGGACGAAAACAGGGTATCCGGGTGCAGCTCGCCGTAGCCGAGATCGGTCACCGTCAATTGTGGCTGGCGCAGCTCCACTCTGGTGCCGTCACTCAGGGTGACGTTGTGGGTCTGATAGTCGAGCTGTACCTTGCCCTCGGGCCGGGCGCCGGGAATAGCCATGTCCTGCAGCTGGCCACCATAGATGGGCTCGTTGATCACGCCGTGCACGCGCAACCTCTCCTGCTGCGCGGGGCTGCCGTCGGTTGGGATCGACAGCCGCACCAGCATGCTGACCGCGTTGTCGTCGGCAAACTGCGGCGGGTGGCCGCGGCCGTCCTTGACGTGACAGCTCTGGCAGGCGTTGGTGTTGAACAGGGGGCCCAGACCATCGCGGGCGTCGGTGGTGGCGGGGGCCGTCACCCAGGGATTGCGGAAGAAGCTGTTACCGACCGAGAAATCCAGCCGTTTTTCAAAGCTGAGGTTGGTGGCGGGCATGGAATAGGCGTTGGCACCGGTCTTGTCGGTGGTGGTGGCGCCCCCGGGTTTGGCCGGGTTGGCCTGCGCGTTCAGGGCCAGGGTGGCGCCGAGCAGCAAGCTGCCGAGTCGAAAAAGCATGGAGACTCCAGAGTAGTGGGCACACCTTGTTCATCAGAGCGTTTGGCCGCCCGGAATACGCGGCCAAAGGGCCAGCTCCACCGACACGCTATGAATACCTCCATGTACGCTCTCCGTTTCATCCCTGAAACGAAAGGTCGGTGGAGCAGATCCCTTTGGCCTCTTGTTGGCACAGAAGCCGTCTGTTATTTGTCGCCTGAAGATCTGGTTACAGCCTGATGCTCAAGGGGTGCTGCCGAGGGGAGGCGTCGGAGCCGGGGCTCCGCCCTCCCGCTTGATATATTGAGCAATTAAACGCCGGGTTGCCGGGCTCAGAACTCGTGATCGGCGGTATCCGGGCTCAGGTTGTTGATGCCGATGGTGCTAGCGGCGAGCTCGATGGCTCGGGTCTGCTCGACCAGGCCGTCGATGGCTGCCTGCACCAACTGGTTACCGGCCGGGTTGTCGGCGGCAATCAGTTGATCGAAATGCACCTTGTTCAGCTCGGCAGACTCCACCAGTCGGTAGACGCCTTGCTCGCTCTTGCGCATCTGTACGCCTATCTTCCTGGCGGCATCCGCATCCTGCTGGGCCACAAGTTGCAGCAATGAAGGACCCTGCAGTGTGCTGCCATCGATGCGCTGATACTCGCCGAACATCAGGTTAACGATGCCTTTCTCGTTGTAGTAATGAGAGTGGTGGGTATTGTCGGAGAAGCAGTCATGCTCGTCTTCCACCGAGTTGGCGACCAGTGCGACCTTCATCCGTTCGCCGGCCAGCTCGCCCAGCGAGAGGGAGCCCATGCCGAACAGCATGCGGCGCAGGCCTTCTTCGGCGGGCAGGGCGGTCAGTTCGGCACGGTAGTTGTCGGTCTGGCCCGGCTGCCACTGGCTGCTCATCCAGCCCAGATCGCTTATCAGCAGCTGACTGGCGGCCTGCAGGTAATCACGGCGGCGATCGCAGTTGCCGTTGGTGCAGTCGGCACCCAGCGCATAGTCGGTATAGGGACGCTCGCCGGCACCCGGAGCAGTACCATGCAGATCCTGACCCCAGAGCAGAAACTCGATGGCGTGATAGCCGGAGGCCACGTTGGCCTCGGAACCCGCCAGTTCATTCAGGCTGGCCAGAAGCTCGGGGGTGATGTTGCTGACATCCAGCTGCTTGCCGCCGACCTGCAACACCTTGTTGGCGATGATGTTGGCGGTGGCACCGTCGTTGCCCAGCTCGTGCTGGTAGTCGGTCGCTACATAGTCGATCAGGCCTTCATCCAGCGGCCAGGCATTGAGCTGGCCTTCCCACTCGTCCACGACCGGGTTGGCGAAGCGGAAGGTTTCCGACTGCTGATAAGGTACTCGGGCTGCTTTCCAGGCGGTGCGCGCCTGAGCCAGGGTCTGCTCGCCGGGGTTGGCCAGTAACTGCTTGATGGCTACATCCAGTTGCTCGGCAGCCGTCAGGGAGTCGGCGTACACCGCATGAGCAATGTCGGCGTAGTGCTCGACCACTTGTTTTTGACTGACGGCAGGGGTACTGGTCTGGGCGCAACCGCTCAGCAGGGCGCCAATGGCGGCGGCGAGCACGAGTTTCGGGTAAGGCATCCGAGTATCCTTATGACTATGCGTGTGAGAATCGTTTGTATTAACAGGAGGGATGGTAGCGTTTTTCGGCAACTAGCCGCAAGAAGTAGCAGAAAAAATGTCTGGCTTCGTATGGGAGGCAGTCATTATATTCGCCTCACGCCAGTCCTTAGCCGCAAGCTTTTGTTGATTTCTGGTGACAGTAGAAAATCGGACAAAGGGCCAGCTCCGCCGACTCGCTATGAATACCTCCATGTAAGCTCTCCGTTTCGTCCCTGAAACGGAAGGTCGGCTGAACAGATCCCTTTGTCCTCCTTGAAGCTCAGGCGTTGTCTGTTTGTGGTGCCAACATTTCACTCGGGTATCAAGAGGTGGCTGCAGGGATTGCCTCAGCCGACCGTTAAATGCCAGGGATGGCATTTGCTGAGCGTCACAGGATGTGCTTGCAGCGGGTCGGAGGAGGCAACCCTGTTGCCTCTTTATTCCACACGTTGATTTATAACTAAGAGACAGGCCTCAAGCTTCAGCCTTTACGACAATTCGGCAATATCGGCTATCACGGCGCCGAGTAGGGTCTGCAGGCTGTCGGCGGCGATGCCCACCGACAATCCGCGCTTGCCGCCGGATACCAGCACGAAGGGGTGCTGCTGCGCCGAGGCGTCCAGCACGGTGGGCAGTCGCTTCTTCTGGGCGAAGGGGCTGATGCCGCCCACCTTGTAACCGGTCAGCCGTTCCGCCTTGGCCGGCGGCATCATGTCGAGCTTCTTCACCCCGGCGGCCTTGGCCAGCCGCTTGAGATTGACCTTGCCGGAAGAGGGTACCAGCGCCACCACCACCCCTTGATCGCCTTCGGTCAGCAGCGTCTTGAACACCTGCTCCGGCGGCACCTGCAATTGCCGGGCGGCGTGGGCGCCGAAGTCATCCAGCGTGGTGCACTCATACTGGTGCTGGGTAAAAATGGCCTTTTGTTTTTCCAAAAACAGAATGGCGGGGGTCATGGCAGAGTCCGTAATAATGAGGCGGCAATATGGCTCGATTATGCAATTTTTTCTTAAGCGATTAAATCGGTGAGAGGGCCACCTCTTGTTACGGAAGGCAACTTTATGTTAACAAGAACCCTTTCGTGATCCGTTCCGGATGACACCACTTTAATCAGAGAGAAATATCATGCTGGCCCTGGTCACTCAGTTATTCCCGTTGTGGGCGTTGTTATTGTCGGTTCTTGCCTTTGTTCAGCCAGAGCTGTTTGTCGGGATCAAGGGGCAGATAGTGCCGTTGCTGACGATTATCATGTTGTGTATGGGACTTACGTTGAGTTTCAAGGATTTTCGCAACGTGCTGGCCAGCAGAAAGGCCTTGCTGGTCGGCGTGGTGCTGCAATTCTCCGTGATGCCACTGGTGGCCTTGCTGATCGCCACCCTGTTCGGCTTCGATGCCGAGCTGACCGTGGGCATGCTGCTGGTGGGTAGCGTGGCCGGTGGTACTTCCTCCAATGTAATGTGCTATCTGGCCAAGGGAGATACGGCGTTGTCGATTTCGATGACGGCAATATCTACCCTGCTGGGTGTGGTACTCACCCCTGTGCTGGTGGCACTGCTGGTAGGGCAAAGCGTTGATGTGCCGGTGGAGTCCATGCTCATCAGCCTGCTGCAGGTCGTGGTGGCACCGGTGCTGCTGGGTGTGGTCATCAATTACCTTGCCGGCGGACTTATTCGAAAACTGGAGCCGGTGCTGCCGTTATTCTCCATGGCCGCCATCGTGTTGATCATCGCCATCGTAGTGGCACTGAATGCGGACAACATCGCTCATATCGGCGGCATAGTTGCTCTGGCAGTGGTGCTGCACAATAGCTGTGGCCTGGTGCTGGGTTATGGTGTTACCGCCCTGATGGGCTTCGACAAGAAAGTCTGCCGGACCATCGCCTTCGAAGTGGGGCTGCAAAATTCCGGCCTTGCGGCGGCACTGGCGATGAAGTTCTTTACCCCCACGGCGGCTTTGCCCGGCACCCTGTTCAGCGTGTGGCATAACATATCCGGCTCTCTGCTGGCCGGCTACTGGGCCAGGAAGCCACTGACTGTAGATACCACTTCAGCAAAAGTGGTGAGCGAAGGATAAGGCAGCCACCAAATGATATAGCGAGTTGAAAAAGCCCCATCGCCGTTAGGCGATGGGGCTTTTCTGGCTATATTGCTAACGCAAAATTAAGTAAAGGTCTGTATTCCCGCGTAGAGATCGGGAGTGAGATAAAATCGGGCAACTCCGAGGCTGAAGGAGAGTAAAGGGGCTCACTGAGCCGACCGTGACATGCCAGGGATGGCATGTCCGAGCCCACATGGATGTGCTCGTGGCGTGTCGGCGTTGTGACCCCTTTGCTCGACTGTGCAGAATGTTTCTTCTTACAGCTGATAGCTTGCCGCTTCCAGCTTTGTTATCCCGTATTTCGCATGCCGGCGGCGATGCCGGCGATGGTGACCATCAGCGCCTGATCCAGCACCGGGTGAATTTCACCCTGCTGGCGCGAACGGTTCAGCAGCTCGGCCTGCAGCACGTTGAGCGGATCCGTGTAGGGATTGCGTAACTTGATGGATTCCTTGATCCAGGGCTCATCGGACAGCAGCTCTGCTTCTTCCTTCAGTTGCAGCACCAGCGTCGTGCTGGCCTGCAGTTCGTTACGCAAACGCTTGCCCAGCGGCTTGAGCTCGGCCGGTACCAGCAGGCTATCGTAGTAGGCGGCCAGGCCGGGGTCCGCCTTGAGGAACACCATTTCCAGCATGTCGAGCCGGGCGCGGAAGAAGGGCCAGCGCTTGTTCATGGCTATCAAGGTGCTTTCCTGCCCGTCGGCTATTACCTTTTCCAGCCCCTTGTGGGCGCCGAGCCAGGCGGGCAGCATCAGCCGGTTCTGGGTCCAGGCGAAAATCCAGGGAATGGCGCGCAGGCTTTCCACCCCGCCGTCGGGCTTGCGTTTGGCTGGCCGCGAGCCGAGCGGCAGCTTGCCCAGCTCCAGTTCGGGGGTGGCGGCGCGGAAATAAGGCACGAAGTCCGGCTCGCCGCGGATAAGCGACCGGTAGTGTTCGCAGGAGACATCGGCCATGGAGTCCATCAGTTTGCGCCACTGGGGCTCAGGCTCGGGTGGTGGCAGCAGGTTAGCCTCCAGCACGGCGCTGGCATAGAGCGCCAGGCTGTCGATGGCTACCTTGGGCAGGCCGAACTTGAAGCGGATCATCTCGCCCTGCTCGGTGACCCGCAGGCCGCCGAGAGTGGAGCCGGGAGGCTGGGCCAGAATGGCCTGCCGGGCTGGGCCGCCGCCGCGGCCCAGGCTGCCGCCCCGGCGTGAAACAGGGTCAGCTTGATTTGTTCCTGCTCGCTGATGGCGACCAGTTTTTCCATGGCGCTGTACTGGGCCCAGCCCGCAGCCATCATGCCTGCGTCCTTGGACGAGTCGGAATAGCCGATCATCACGAACTGGCGGCCCTGCAGATAACCGCGATACCAGGGCAGGTGATACAGCTGCTCGATCACCTCGGCACCGTTGTTGAGGTCGTCAAGGGTCTCGAACAGGGGCGCTACCGGCAGCGGGAAGTCGACGCCGCACTCTTTCAGCAGCAGTTGTACCGCCAGCACATCGGACGGAGCGCCGGCCATGGAGATGATGTAGATGCCGAAGGCGTCTTGCGGGTGGTCGGCGATGACCTTGCAGGTATCCAGCACCTCCTTGGTGTCGGCGCTCGGTTGCCACTGGCGCGGCAGCAGCGGACGACGGGAATTGAGCTCGTTGAGCAGAAACGCCTGCTTGTCGGCCTCGCTCCAGTCGGCGTAATCGCCGAGGCCGAGGTAACGGGTGATTTCGGCCAGCGCCTGGGTATGGCGTTCGCCGTCCTGACGCACATCCAGCTTGAGCAGATGAATACCGAAACAGGCTACCTTGCGGATCACGTCCAGCAGCAGGCCGTTGGCGATCTTGTCTAGACCGCATTCCTGCAGCGAGCGATAGCAGAGCTCCAGCGGCTGGCGCAGTTGCTCTGTGGTGGTGATCAGATCCCGGGCATCGGTACTCTGGCCCTGCACCCGGGCGTTGAGGTGCATCAGGGTTTCGCGCAGATCTTCCCGCAGGGTGCGCAGTATGGCCCGGTACGGCTCGTCGCTCTGATCGGTTGCGCGATAAAGTTCATCATTGGCCTGGGACATCGACAGCTCGGACACCAGTTCCTGAATGTCGTTGAGAAACAGCGAGCTGGCCATCCAGCGGCCGAGCAGCAGTACTTCCCGCGTTACCTTGGCGGTGACGAAGGGATTGCCGTCCCGGTCGCCGCCCATCCAGGAGGCGAAGCGTACCGGAGAAGCGTCCAGCGGCAGCCGGATGCCCAGCTGCTCATTCAACTGGCTGTCGAGTTGGCGCATGAACCTGGGCAGGGCGGGCCAGAGGCTGTTTTCGATCACCGCAAAGCCCCATTTGGCTTCATCGACCGGGGTCGGCCGCTGGGAGCGGATTTCGTTGCTGTGCCAGGCCTGGGTGATCAGCTGCTCGACCCGGGCCAGCAGCTCGGCCTTTTCCGGTTCGGGCAGGTCCAGTTCCAGCGCCGCCAGGCAGTCGTTGAGCTGAACGTGCTTGTGGATAAAGGTGCGGCGGGTCACTTCGGTGGGGTGGGCGGTCAGCACCAGTTCGATATCCAGCGCGTCCACCGCCGCCTTGATGCTGTCTTCATTCACGTCGGCGGCTTTCAGCCGATCGAACACCTGGCTGAGTGGGCCGGAGCCGGCTTGATGCTGTGTTTCCCGGGAGATGGTATGAAACTGCTCGGCCACGTTGGCCAGGTTGAGAAACTGGCTGAAGGCGCGAGCCACCGGCAGCAGCTCGTCGTCACTCAGGTGCTTGAGCGTATCCAGCAATTGCTGCTGATCATCATCGTTGCCCTGGCGGGCCGACTTGGCCAGCTGGCGGATGGTTTCTATCTTGTCGAGAAAGGCCTGGCCGTGGTGATCCTTGATGGTATCGCCCAACAGTTGTCCCAGCAGGCCGACGTTAGCCCTGAGTGCCGCATGATTATCCATATCTGCCTCATCTGTATAGTATAGTTGTTATAGCTTTTTGTTTCCGCTGAACGTTATCTAGCCACCTTTCGCTATACCGGTCAATCTCGCCGAGGACGGACCGGCATTTTTGGGATCTGTTTCGCTAAAAATGAAAGGGAGGGAGTCGTGAGGCGATAGGGGTAAGGGGGATAATTGTGCAGGCCCGAATAAATTCGGGCCTGCAGGGGCTATCTGTTTAGCCGGGCGCGAGTTTCAGGTTTTACCCCTCACACTGCCGGCCTCACGCCTCACGCTTTTTCTGCCAGACAGAAACGGCTGACCAGCTGTTGCAGTACCTTCACCGTTGGAGTGACGAAGGACAGGTCCAGATATTCGTCGGGCTGGTGTGCCTGGGCTATATGGCCCGGGCCCAGCACTATGGTCTGGCAGCCCAGCTGATTGATAAAGGGCGCCTCGGTGCAGTAGTTGACTGCCTCGGCCTTGTTGCCGGAGATGGATTCTGCCGCCTTAACCAGCTCGCCTTCCGGATCCGTGCCATAGGCCGGAATGGGCTCGTGCAGGTGGGTCAGTTCCAGAGCCTTGGGATACTGCTCCTTGATTGGCTCCAGCGCGTGGTGCAGCAGGCCCAGCAGTTCGTCGGGGCCCACGCCGGGGATGGGGCGCATGTCGAAGTGCAGTTCGCAGCAGGCGCAGATTCGATTTGGGCTGTCGCCGCCACTGATATGACCCAGGTTGAGGGTGGGCTGAGGCACCTTGAAATGGTGATTGCCGTAGTTTTCCTTCAGCTGGCGCTGCAGGTCCAGCAGTCGGCCCATCACCTGATGCATGATTTCCAGCGCGTTGACACCGTTGGCCGGGTCCGAGCTATGGCCGCTTTTGCCGGTGATGCGAATGGCTTCCGACATGTGGCCCTTGTGCATCATCACGGGTACCAGGCCGGTGGGTTCGCCGATCACCGCATAATCGGGCTTGATGGCCATGGCGCTGGCGATGGCGCGGGCGCCGGCCATGGTGGTTTCTTCGTCGGCGGTGGCCAGAATACGGATGGGCTTGTTGAGCTTGCTCAGATCCAGGTCTTTCAGCGCTTCCACGATAAAGGCGAAGAAGCCCTTCATGTCGATGGTGCCGAGGCCGTAGATTCGGTTGCCTTCTTCGGTGAGTTTGAAGGGGTCTTTGGTCCAGCGGCCCGGATCGAACGGCACCGTATCGGTATGGCCGGCCAGCAGCAGGCCGCCGTCGCCTTCGCCTTTGGTGGCCAGCAGGTTGAACTTGCCGGGCAGGTCGGGCAGTTCGGTGACCTCGACCGCAAAGCCGAGCTGGCTGAACCAGTCTGCCAGCAGTCGAATCACCTGCTCGTTACTCTGATCCCAGCTACTCTCTGTGCTGCTGATGGAGGGGAGGGCGATAATGCTGCGGTACATGTCCAGCAGTTTGAGCGATGTCATAGGATCTCCGTCGGAAATTATCTAATTTAAATTCAGCACAATTGCATAAATATGTTTTTATTGCTAGGCTGCCAACTTGTTCTTTTCCGGGTAACTAGCGTAACAGATGGCCATGTCTTTCCTCCCTTCGATACAGCGACGACGACAGCTCGCCTGAGCCTTTTCTCTAGGGTGACACAAGCCCTGAAAACACGCTAGGCTGACGCCTGCATCTATACCAAGACGAATTCAAACTGACGGATACGCCCATGTTAAAAGCTGCAATTATTGGTGCCAGTGGTTATACCGGAGCCGAGCTGGCCGGTCTGATCCAGGGCCACCCGAATCTGACTCTGTCCGGCCTCTATGTGTCTGATGGCAGCCAGGATGCGCATAAACCGTTCGCCAGTCTGCACCCGCGCTGGCGCGGAGTGATAGACCTGCCGCTGCTGCCGCTGGATGACGAAGCCCTGAGCCGCATTCATACCGAAGCGGATCTGGTGCTGATGGCCACCGCCCATGAAGTGAGCCACGATCTGGCGCCGGGTTTTCTGGCCAAGGGGCTGCCGGTATTCGATTTGTCCGGTGCCTTCCGGGTACCCGGAGAAGGCTTCTACGAGCGCTTCTATGGTTTTCAGCATCAGCACGGTGACTGGCTGAGCGAGGCCGCCTACGGTCTGGCCGAGTGGAATCAGGACGCCATCAAGGCGGCGAAGCTGATTGCCGTGCCCGGCTGTTATCCCACGGCCTCGCTCAGCGCGCTTAAGCCGCTGCAGGCCGCCGGGCTGATTGCCGAGGGCAGCAAGCCTATTATCAGCGCCGTGTCTGGTGTCAGTGGTGCCGGCCGCAAGGCAAGCGTGGCCAACAGCTTCTGCGAAGTCAGCTTCAAGCCCTATGGTGTGCTCAATCATCGCCATCAGCCGGAGATCAGCCATCATCTGGACAATCAGGTGGTGTTTCAGCCGCATCTGGGCAACTTTATTCGCGGTATTCTCGCCACCATCTATGTACAGCTGAACGACAACGTCAGCGACGAGCAGATTGCCGCAGCCTACAAGCAGGCGTACCAGGGGCAGAAGATCGTGCGCCTGACCGGTCAGTGGCCGCAGATTAACGACGTGGCGGGCACGCCCTTCTGTGACCTGCACTGGGCCCGGGACGGTAACCAGCTGATCGTGGTCTCGGCGATAGACAATCTTCTGAAAGGCGCGGCCAGTCAGGCTATTCAGTGTATCAATATTCATCAGGGATTCTCGCCGCTGGCGGGCCTGGTTCAGGAGTAATCAAGGATGACAACTCAAGCATCACAGCCGTCACCGGCACAACAGCCGCTGGTCATCAAGTTGGGTGGCACCCTGCTGGAAAGCGACAAGGCCCTGGCGGCCCTGTTCACCACCCTCAAGGCCTTCTTCGATGATGTCGGTCGTCCGCTGGTGCTGGTGCATGGCGGCGGCGTGCTGGTGGATAACCAGCTCAAGGCCATGGGCCTGACCTCGACCAAGAAAGACGGTTTGCGGATAACCCCCTTCGATCAGATCCCGGTCATCGCCGGTGCCCTGGCCGGTACCGCCAACAAGCTGCTGCTGGCTCAGGCCATCGCCCATGGCATCAATTCGGTCGGCTTGTGTCTGGCAGACGGCGGCTTGTGCCGGGTCAGCCAGCTGGATCCGGAGCTGGGTGCCGTCGGCCAGATTGAAGGCGGCGACGCTACTCTGGTCAGCACCCTGCTGAAGGGTGGCTTTCTGCCCGTGGTCAGCTCCATCGGCATTACCTTCGATGGTCAGCTGATGAACGTGAACGCGGATCAGGCCGCCACCGCCATCGCCGAGATCCTGGATGCGGATCTGGTGATGTTGTCGGACGTGAGCGGTATTCTCGACGGCAAGGGTCAGCGTATCGCCGAACTGAACGAAGCGAACGCCTTGGATCTGATGCAACAGAACATCATCAAGGACGGCATGGCGGTCAAGGTCAAGGCGGCGCTCAAAGCCACCAAGACCCTGGGCAAGCCGGTGGCCGTGGGCAGCTGGCGCTATCCGGAACAGTTGTTGTCGCTGCTGGCCGGCGAGTCCGAGTACGGCACTCGGATTTCCCATTAAAGGAGGGGTTATGCAGCATTTACTGAGCCTGAAAGATTACAGCAAAGCACAAATCGAACAGATCCTGACCCTGGCCAAAGACCTCAAGGCCAATCCGGGCAAGTATGCGGATGCCCTCAAGGGCAAGAGCGTGGTGACCCTGTTCGAGAAGCCCTCGTTACGTACCCGGGTGACCTTCGATATCGGTATCAACCGGCTCGGCGGCCATGCGGTGTATCTGGACAGCCAGAATGGCGCCATGGGCAACCGGGAAACGGTACAGGACTTTGCCGCCAACCTGTCACGCTGGTCCGACGCCATCGTGGCCCGGGTCTACGACCATCAGACCCTGGTCGAAATGACGAAATATGCGCAGGTACCGGTGATCAATTCTCTTTGTAACCTGTATCATCCCTGCCAGGCGCTGGCGGACTTCATGACCATTGCCGAGCATCATGAAGATCTGAGCAAGGTGCACCTGGTCTATGTGGGTGATGGTAACAACGTGACCAACTCGCTGCTGCTGGCCGGTGCCATTCTGGGCTCGACCGTCACAGCCGTGTGTCCTCGGGGCCATAACGTGGATGCGCAAATCCTGAAGGAAGCCGAGGCACTGGCGGCCGTCAGTGGTGCCAAAGTGCAGGTGACCGACAGCCTCGACGAGGTGGAAGGAGTCGATGTGCTCTATACGGATACCTGGGTGTCCATGGGGGATGAAACACCCCTGGAGCAGGTGAAGGAAATCTTCATGCCGTATCAGATCAATCAGGCCATGCTCGACAAAACCGGAGCCAAACAGGTGCTGCATTGCCAGCCTGCCCACAGGGAGTGGGAAATTACTTCCGAGGTGATGGACGGCCCTGCCTCCTTTATCCTCGACCAAGCTGAAAATCGTATGCACGTCCAGAATGCCGTGCTGCTGACATTGATTAACAGGGATATTCATTAATGAGCCAATTCAAAAAAATTCTGCTGGCCTACTCTGGCGGTCTGGACACTTCTGCCATCATTCCGTGGTTGAAGGAAAACTATGCTGGTTGTGAAATCATCGCCTTCGTGGGTGATGTGGGCCAGGGTGATGAAGAGCTGGAAGGCATAGAAGCCAAAGCCCTCGCCTCGGGCGCGGTCAAGTGCATCGTCGCCGACTTGAAAGACGAGTTCGTTAACGACTACGTGTACCCGACCCTGAAAACTGGCGCTATTTATGAAGGAACCTATCTACTGGGTACTTCCATGGCGCGGCCGATCATTGCCAAGGCCATGGCCGAAGCGGCACTGGCAGAAGGCGCCGAAGCCATTGCTCACGGTTGTACCGGCAAGGGTAACGACCAGGTACGCTTCGAAGGTGCCGTCGCTGCACTGGCTCCACAGCTGGCCATTATCGCCCCTTGGCGTATCTGGGACATGCGTAGCCGTGAAGACTTGTTGAACTACCTGGCCGATCGCAACATCAAGACCAGCGCCAGCGCCACCAAGATCTATTCCCGCGATGCCAATGCCTGGCACATCTCCACCGAAGGTGGCGAGCTGGAAAGTACCTGGAACGAGCCGTCCGAACAGGCCTGGACCTGGACTGTGTCACCCGAGCAGGCTCCGGACAAGGCCGAGACCCTGTCGCTGACCGTAGAGCAAGGCCGCATCGTCGCCGTAGACGGAGAGCAGATGAGCCCGTATCAGGTGTTGGTTACCTTGAACGACCGCGCCGCCAAGCATGGCGTGGGCCGCGTCGACATCGTAGAAAACCGTCTGGTCGGCATGAAGTCTCGTGGTTGCTACGAAACTCCGGGCGGCACCGTGATGATGGCAGCCCTGCGTGCAGTAGAAGAGTTGGTGCTGGACAAGCCAACTCGCGCCTGGCGTGAAAAAGTGGGTGCCGAGTTCTCGCACCTGGTTTACGACGGTCGCTGGTTCACTCCGCTGTGCAAGGCGCTGCTGGCCTCCGCCGATGCCATTGCCGAAGACGTATCCGGTGAAGTGGTGCTGAAGATGTACAAGGGCCAGGTGACGGCGATTCAGAAGTCCTCTCCCAACAGCCTGTACTCCGAAGAGTTCGCTACCTTCGGTGAAGACGAAGTGTACGACCAGAGCCATGCAGAAGGTTTTATCCGTCTGTATTCTCTGGCCAGCCGCATCAAGGCGCTGAACAGCCTGAAAAAATAAGATTTACCGAAAGGTAACATCGTGATCGCAGGGGGCTTTATGCCCCCTGTGTTGTTGATAGAGCCGTAAGCCATACGCTGTAAGCTGTACGTTAAAGATGAAACAGTGGTGCGTTTTTAACATGCAGTCATCCTGACGAACGTCAGGATCTAAGTGTTTTCTTTGGCAGACAGCTTAAAGCTTACGGCTTCCAGCTTTCTTTTCCGTATAATATCGAACAACAATGAGCCAGGCCGGTAGTGGCCTGGTAAACCATAATATTTCAGTAATGTCGTTAGGGAGTACAGCGGTTATGGCACTTTGGGGTGGACGTTTCAGTCAGGCGGCAGATGCCAAGTTCAAGCAGTTCAATGATTCTTTGCGTTTCGATTATCGTCTGGCGGAGCAGGATATCGTCGGCTCCATTGCCTGGTCCCGGGCCTTGGCCAAGGGCGGGGTGCTGACGGCACAAGAGCAGCAGAAAATCGAACTGGCACTCAACGACCTGAAACTCAAGGTCATGGAAGATCCCGAGCAAATCCTCCGGTCCGATGCCGAAGATATTCACTCCTGGGTAGAAGGCCATCTGATTGCGGCGGTCGGCGACCTGGGCAAGAAGCTGCATACCGGCCGTAGCCGTAACGATCAGGTCGCGACCGATCTCAAGCTGTGGTGCAAGCAGCAGGTTCCGCCGCTGCTGCAAAAGCTGGATGAACTGCAAAAGCAGTTGGTTACCGTAGCTCGCCAGCAGCAGGCCACGGTACTGCCCGGTTATACTCACCTGCAGCGTGCCCAGCCGGTGACCTTTGCCCATTGGTGCCTGGCGTATGTAGAGATGCTGGAGCGCGATTTTACCCGCCTGCAGGATGCACAGAAGCGCATGGATACCTGTCCGCTGGGCTCGGGCGCCCTGGCTGGCACCGGCTTTCCTATCGACCGTCACGATCTGGCCCACTCACTGGGCTTCTCGTCGCCGACCCGCAACAGTCTGGACTCGGTCTCCGACCGTGACCATGTGCTGGAGCTGATGAACTGTGCCTCCAATTCGATGATGCACCTGTCGCGCTTCGCCGAAGATTTGATTTTCTACAACTCTGGCGAATCCGGCTTCCTCGAGCTGTCTGACCGGGTGACCTCCGGCTCGTCACTGATGCCGCAGAAGAAAAATCCGGATGCGCTGGAGCTGATCCGTGGCAAGACGGGCCGGGTATTCGGCGCCTATGCGGGCATGATGATGACCTTGAAGGCGCTGCCGCTGGCCTATAACAAGGACATGCAGGAAGATAAGGAAGGCTTGTTCGACGCGCTCGACACTTGGTATGACTGCCTGGAAATGGCAGAGATGGTGCTGCACGACATCAAGCTCAACGAAGAGAAAACCCGTGAAGCGGCCCAGGGCGGTTATTCCAACGCCACCGAAATGGCCGATTATCTGGTATCCAAGGGGATTCCGTTCCGGGAGGCGCATCATATCGTCGGTGCGATCGTGGTACACGCCATCAGCAAGAAACTGCCGATGGAAGAGCTGCCCATGGCAGACTTCAAGGAGTTCAGCCCGCTGATCGAAGATGATGTCTACGGCAAGCTGTCACTGGAGTCCAGCCTGGCCAGCCGCTGCGCCCTGGGTGGCGTGGCGCCGGATCAGGTGGAGTTTGCTCTTACCAGCGCCGAACGTCGACTCACGCAGCGTGATACCTCCGGTATTCATGTGCGTAGCGCCCGGTTGACCGATCTGGATGCCATCGAGCGCATGGTGAACTACTGGGCCAATATCGGAGAGAACCTGCCTCGTACCCGCAAGGAGTTGATCCAGTCGGTGGGCGAGTTTGCGGTGACCGAAACCCAGGGTCAGATCAGCGGCTGTGCCTCTCTGTATGTGTATGACACTGGGCTGGCGGAAATTCGCTCGCTGGGCGTGGAGCCGGGCTTCCAGGGCCAGGGGCAGGGCAGGGCACTGGTGGAGAAAATCCTCAAGAAAGCCGAAGATATGGCCATCGACCGTGTCATAGTGCTGACCCGGGTGCCTGAGTTCTTCATGAAGCTGGGCTTTGGTGCCACCAGCAAGACGCTGCTGCCAGAGAAGGTGATGAAAGACTGCGATCTCTGCCCGCGTCAGCATGCCTGTGACGAGGTGGCGCTGGAAGTGGTGCTGAAAGGCAAGGCCGGCCTGATTAGCAAGACCAAGGTCGCCTGATACTAAAGCAGGCCGCCTGAAATTAAAGCGCGGTTGCTTACAATAAATTGCTTAAAAAATGACATGACCGGCTTGCATGCGTCGGTCAAATCCGTATAATTCAGCTCGCTCGGTGTCTTGCCGAGTGAGTCGAAAGACTCCTGTCAGGTAGCTCCTGACCATACAAGCCCCCGATATGGTGGGCATCGTTGTTAAATCACACCCCCTCTTTTATATAAAAGAGCAGGCGGTGCTGATTTATGTTCTTTATCCAATTGGAGCTCTGGTAATGCAGAACCAAAGAATTCGTATCCGCCTGAAGGCGTTTGATCATCGTCTGATCGATCAGTCTACTGCGGAGATCGTAGAAACTGCCAAGCGTACTGGCGCCCAGGTTCGCGGTCCTATTCCGCTGCCGACGCGCAAAGAGCGTTATACCGTACTGACATCTCCACACGTGAACAAAGATGCACGTGATCAGTATGAAATTCGTACTCACAAGCGTCTGGTAGACATCGTTGAGCCGACTGATAAAACAGTTGATGCTCTGATGCGTCTGGATCTGGCTGCTGGCGTCGACGTCCAGATCAGCCTGGGCTAATAACGGAGAGGTTTTATCAATGGCAATCGGTCTAGTAGGTCGTAAGCTGGGTATGACCCGTGTCTTCACCGAAGACGGCGTGTCCATCCCGGTCACCGTTATCGAAGTAGATGCCAACCGTGTTACCCAGGTTAAAACTCTGGAACTGGATGGCTATCAAGCTGTTCAGGTGACCACTGGCATCAAGAAAGCGAATCGCATCACCAAGCCGCAAGCGGGTCTGTTCGCTAAAGCTGGCGTTGAAGCGGGTCGCGGTCTGTGGGAATTCCGCCTGGGTTCAGGCGAAGGCGAAGGTATCGAAGTCGGTTCCGAGCTGAAAGTAGACATCTTCACCGATGTCAAGAAAGTAGACGTTACCGGTACTTCTAAAGGTAAGGGTTTCGCTGGCGCTGTTAAGCGTTGGAACTTCCGTACCCAGGACATGACTCATGGTAACTCCTTGTCACACCGCGCTCCGGGTTCAATTGGTCAAAACCAATCCCCAGGCAAAGTGTTCAAAGGCAAGAAAATGGCCGGTCACATGGGTGCTGAGCGTGTAACCACGCAAAACCTGGAAGTGGTCCGCGTTGATGTTGCTCGTAACCTGCTGCTCATTAAAGGTGCAGTACCTGGTGCGACTAATGGCAACGTCATCGTTAAACCTGCCGTTAAAGCGTAACGTCTGAGGAGATAGTAATGGAATTGGTAATGAAAGACGCGCAAGCCGCTCTTGAAGTTTCCGAAACTACCTTCGGGCGTGAGTTCAACGAAGCTCTGGTGCATCAGGTTGTAGTAGCCTATGCAGCAGGTGCTCGTCAAGGTACTCGTGCTCAGAAGACCCGTTCCGAAGTGTCTGGCGGCGGCAAGAAGCCGTGGCGTCAAAAGGGCACTGGCCGGGCCCGTGCCGGTACCATCCGCTCCCCGATTTGGCGTGGTGGTGGTGTGACTTTTGCAGCTAAGCCGCAAGATCACAGCCAGAAGGTCAATAAGAAGATGTACCGTGGTGCCATCAAAAGCATCCTCTCTGAGCTGGTACGTCAAGAGCGTTTGATCGTGGTTGAGAAATTTGGTGTGGAAGCGCCGAAGACTAAAGAACTGCTGGCCAAACTGAAGCAATGGGATCTGACTGATGTTCTGATCGTCACTGCCGAAGTGGACGAGAACCTGTTCCTCGCCTCACGTAACCTGTACAAGGTTGACGTGCGTGATGTGGCTGGTATCGACCCGGTTTCTTTGATCGCGTTCGACAAGGTATTGGTAACTGCCGACGCAGTTAAGCAAATCGAGGAGATGCTGGCATGATCCGTGAAGAGCGTATTCTGAAAGTTCTGAAGGCGCCGCATATCTCTGAAAAAAGCACCATGGTTGCCGAAAAAACCAACACTATCGTGTTCAAGGTTGCCAAGGATGCTACCAAAGCTGAAGTTAAAGCTGCGGTCGAGAAGCTGTTCGAAGTTGAAGTCAAAGATGTTCGCACGTTGCTGGTAAAGGGTAAAACCAAGCGTACCGGTAACCGCATGGGCCAGCGTTCCGATTGGAAGAAAGCCTACGTGACCCTGAAAGAAGGTCAGGACATCGACTTCATCGGCGGCGCCGAGTAAGAGAGGAGTAATTCAAAATGGCAATCGTAAAATGTAAGCCTACTTCTCCGGGTCGCCGTCATGTAGTCAAAGTCAGCAACCCGGAACTGTATAAAGGCAAGCCGTTCGCCGCCCTGTTGGAGAAAAAATCCAAGTCAGGTGGTCGTAACAACGCTGGTCGTATTACCACTCGCCATATCGGTGGTGGTCACAAGCAGCACTATCGTCTGGTTGACTTCAAACGCAACAAAGACGGTGTCCCGGCTAAAGTAGAGCGTCTGGAATATGATCCTAACCGCTCCGCTAACATCGCCCTGGTGCTGTATGCAGATGGTGAGCGTCGTTACATCCTGGCACCTAAAGGTGTTCATGCTGGCGACCAACTGCTGTCTGGTGATGCCGCTCCGATCAAGGCCGGTAACTGCCTGCCGATGCGCAACATCCCCGTTGGTAGCACTGTGCACGCCATCGAGATGAAGCCTGGCAAGGGCGCGCAGATTGCTCGCTCCGCCGGTACTTCCGCCCAGATCCTGGCGCGTGAAGGCACCTATGTCACCCTGCGTCTGCGTTCTGGCGAAGTACGTAAAGTACTGGCCGAGTGCCGTGCAACTCTGGGTGAAGTGGGTAACGCCGAGCATATGCTGCGTCAGCTGGGTAAAGCCGGTGCTACGCGCTGGCGTGGTGTTCGTCCTACCGTTCGCGGTGTGGCGATGAACCCGGTAGACCACCCGCACGGTGGTGGTGAAGGTCGTACCTCTGGTGGCCGTCACCCGGTTACTCCTTGGGGCAAGCCGACCAAGGGTGCCAAAACCCGTAAAAATAAGCGTACCGACCAGTTCGTGGTACGTCACCGTAACAAGTAATAGTTTTTTAGAGGTATCACCATGCCACGTTCTCTCAAGAAAGGTCCGTTTATCGACCTGCACTTGCTGAAGAAGGTAGAGAAAGCGGTGGAAAGCGGGGAAAAGAAACCAATTAAGACTTGGTCCCGTCGTTCAATGATCATTCCGAACATGATCGGTTTGACCATCGCTGTCCATAATGGTCGTCAGCACGTGCCGGTATTCGTTTCCGAGGAAATGATCGGTCATAAGCTGGGCGAATTTTCACCGACTCGTACTTATCGCGGCCATGTCGCTGATAAGAAGGCCAAGAAGCGTTAAGGGGTAAAAGATGGAAGCTATAGCTAAACACCGCTTTGCTCGTACTTCTGCCCAGAAGGCGCGCCTGGTAGCCGATCAAGTCCGTGGTCTGACCGTAGACAAGGCACTGAATGTCCTGACCTTCAGCCCTAAAAAGGCTGCCGTTCTGGTTAAGAAAGTACTTGAATCTGCCATTGCCAATGCCGAGCACAATGAAGGTGCGGATATCGATGAGCTGACAGTGGCAAAGATCTTCGTTGACGAAGGTCCAACCATGAAGCGTATTCGTCCTCGTGCCAAGGGCCGCGCGGACCGTATCATGAAGCGTACCAGCCACATTACTGTGGTTGTGTCCGACCGCTAAGAGGCTAGGAGATAAGCAATGGGCCAGAAAGTACACCCGAATGGTATTCGCTTAGGGATCACCAAGCCTTTTAACTCGACCTGGTTTGCGAATACCAAGGACTTCGCTGATAACTTGCACAGCGATTTCCAAGTGCGTCAGTACCTGAAGCAGGAACTGAAAAACGCTTCTCTTTCTCGTATCGTGATCGAGCGTCCGGCCAAGAGCATCCGTGTGACTATTCACACCGCTCGTCCAGGCGTCGTTATCGGTAAGAAAGGCGAAGATGTGGAAAAACTGCGCAAGCACGTAGCCAAACTGGCTGGCGTTCCTGCACAGATCAACATTTCCGAAGTGCGTAAACCTGAGCTGGATGGACAGCTGGTGGCCGATTCTATCGCCTCTCAGCTCGAGCGCCGTGTCATGTTCCGTCGCGCTATGAAGCGTGCGGTACAGAACGCGATGCGTATCGGTTCCAAAGGCATCAAGGTGGAAGTTAGCGGTCGTCTGGGCGGCGCTGAAATCGCGCGTACCGAATGGTACCGCGAAGGTCGTGTGCCTCTGCACACCCTGCGTGCCGATATCGACTATGCAACTTCTGAAGCATCTACCACTTACGGCATCATCGGCGTGAAGGTTTGGATATTCAAGGGTGAAGTTCTGGGCGGCCTGCAAGCCGTAGCTCAAGAACCCGCTCCGTCCAAGCCCAAGCGCAAAGGCCGCGGTAAGTAAGGAGACTCGGATATGTTGCAACCAAAACGTACGAAATTCCGTAAAGTCCACAAAGGCCGCAACCGCGGCGTGGCAACCACAGGTAACCTGATTTCATTCGGTACCTTTGGTCTGAAGGCGACTACTCGTGGACGTATTACTGCTCGCCAGATCGAAGCAGCACGTCGTGCCATGACCCGTCACGTCAAGCGTCAAGGTAAAATCTGGATCCGTATTTTCCCGGACAAGCCGATTACCGAAAAGCCCCTGGAAGTTCGTATGGGTAAAGGTAAAGGTAACGTGGAGTACTGGGTAGCCCAGGTTCAACCAGGTCGTGTTCTGTATGAGATGGACGGTGTACCTGAGGCTCTGGCTCGTGAAGCCTTTGCACTGGCGGCTGCTAAGTTGCCAGTTAGGACCACTTTCGTAACTCGGACGGTGATGTGATGAAAGCACAAGATCTGCGTGAGAAGAGTGTTGAAGAACTGAACCAGGAACTGCTGGGCCTGCTGCGTGAGCAATTTAACATGCGCATTCAAGCAAGCACCGGTCAACTGGAACAGACTCACAACATTAAAAATGTACGTCGCGATATCGCACGTGTGAAGACTGTTTTGAACCAAAAGGCAGGGGCGTAAGATGAGCGATTCTAGCGTTCGTACTCTGCAGGGCAGTGTAGTTAGCGACAAGATGGACAAGTCCATCACCGTAGCTATCAGCCGTTTCGTGAAGCACCCGATCTACGGGAAGTACATGAAGCGCACTACCAAGCTGCACGTGCATGACGAAAATAATGAGTGTTCTACCGGTGACGTCGTGACTATTCGCGAATGTCGTCCGCTGTCCAAGACCAAGTCCTGGACTCTGGTAAAAATCATCGAGCGTCCGGTTAAAGCCTAACGTTCTCTGATATACTTACCTGGTCAAACGGCCCTGTACGGGGCCGTTTGTTTTTTATCCTACCTTTTCAGATTTGGCAGTGCTATAATGCCGCGCCTTCAAAGGCAGCCAATATCCCGAAAGGGTTTTAAAGTAGTCACTTTAGCGGAGCACTAACATGATCCAAATGCAAAGTATGCTGGACGTGGCCGACAATTCCGGTGCGCGTAGCGTAATGTGTATTAAGGTCCTGGGTGGTTCGCACCGCCGCTACGCCGGCATCGGCGACATCATCAAGGTTACTGTCAAGGAAGCAATTCCGCGCGGTAAGGTTAAGAAAGGTGATGTAATGAACGCGGTGGTCGTTCGCACTCGGAAAGGCGTTCGTCGTCCGGACGGCTCTGTCATCCGTTTCGACCGCAATGCGGCCGTGATTTTGAATAGCAATCAACAGCCTATCGGTACTCGTATTTTCGGGCCGGTGACGCGTGAACTTCGCAATGAGAAGTTTATGAAGATTGTTTCACTGGCACCTGAAGTACTGTAAGGAGTCAAACGATGGCAGCTAAAATCCGTCGCGATGACGAAGTCATCATTCTTACCGGCAAAGACAAGGGCAAGCGTGGCACTGTCACCAAAGTTCTGGTCAATGAAGGTAAAGTAATCGTTGCAGGTCTCAACCTGAACAAGAAACACCAAAAGCCGGTTCCACAACTGGGCCAGGCTGGCGGTATTATTGAGCAGGAAGCGCCTCTCGACGTATCAAATGTAGCGTTGTTCAACTCTGCCTCTGGCAAAGCTGATCGCGTTGGTTTCCGGTTTGAAGACGACAAAAAAGTTCGTTTCTTCAAGTCTACCGGCGAACTTGTGAAGTAATTGGAGTTTATACGATGGCGAAACTGCATGGTTACTACAATGAAACTGTAGTAAAAGAACTGTCTAGTCAGTTCGGGTATAAGTCTATCATGCAAGTCCCTCGGATTGAGAAAATCACCCTGAACATGGGTGTGGGTGAAGCTCTGGCTGATAAAAAGATCCTGGATAATGCTGCTGCCGATATGGCTGCCATTTCCGGTCAAAAGCCATTGATCACCAAAGCTCGTAAATCCGTTGCTGGCTTCAAAATCCGTGAAGGCTACCCCATTGGTTGTAAAGTAACTCTGCGCGGCGAGCGTATGTGGGAGTTTCTGGAGCGTTTGATTTGCATCTCTATCCCTCGGATCCGTGACTTCCGTGGCCTGAACGCCAAGTCGTTCGATGGTCGTGGTAACTACTCCATGGGCGTGCGTGAGCAAATCATTTTTCCTGAAATCGATTATGACAAGGTAGATCGTGTGCGTGGTATGGATATTACCATTACCACCACTGCCCAGTCTGACGAAGAAGGTCGTGCTCTGCTGGCTGCCTTTAACTTCCCATTCCGTAAGTAAGGTGTAGGGTTATGGCAAAACAATCAATGAAAGCTCGCGAAGTCAAGCGCGCAAAGCTGGTTGAGAAGTTCTCAACCAAGCGTCAAGCACTGAAAGAAATCATTTCCAACGTGAACACTTCTGACGAAGCACGTTGGGATGCAGTGCTGAAACTGCAGCAATTGCCCCGTGACGCAAGTCCCTCTCGTCAGCGTAACCGCTGCAACATCACTGGTCGTCCGCACGGTTTCCTGCGGAAGTTCGGTTTGAGCCGCATCAAGGTGCGCGAACTGATGATGAAGGGTGAAATTCCAGGCCTGAAGAAGGCTTCTTGGTAAGCGAACACGGGAGTAATACACAATGAGCATGCAAGATCCGATCGCGGATATGCTGACCCGCATCCGCAACGGTCAGGCAGCCAACAAAGTTGCTGTCACCATGCCCTCTTCCAAAGTCAAAGTGGCTATTGCCCAGGTACTGAAAGAAGAAGGTTATATTGCTGACTTTAACGTCGTTGGTGAGACCAAAGCCGAACTGGAAGTCACTTTAAAGTACTTCGAAGGCGAAGCTGTGGTCGAACTGATCCAACGCGTCAGCCGCCCCGGTCTGCGCATCTATAAGAAGCGCGACGAACTGCCGAAAGTTATGGCAGGTATGGGTGTAGCTATCGTTTCCACGTCCCAAGGTGTGATGACCGACCGTGCCGCGCGTAAAGCGGGTATGGGCGGTGAGATCATCTGCTACGTTGCATAAGGAGTAGATATGTCTCGCATTGCTAAGGCACCTATCGAAATTCCTGCCGGCGTAGAAGTGACGTTGAACGGTCAGGAAATCACCGTCAAGGGTAGCAAAGGTACTTTGAATCGTACCATCAATGCTGCTGTTGAAATCAGCCAGGAAGATAACCTGTTGAAGTTCGCCCCGCGTGAAAACGTGGCCGGTGCGAACGCCCAGTCCGGCACTGCCCGTTCTCTGGTCAACAACATGGTTGTCGGTGTTACCGAAGGCTTCGAACGCAAGCTGCAGCTGGTTGGTGTAGGCTATCGTGCCCAGATTAAAGGCAATGCAATTGCACTGTCTCTGGGTTTCTCTCACCCGGTTGAGCATGCGCTTCCTGAAGGCGTATCAGCTGAATGTCCTACCCAGACTGAGATTGTTCTCAAGTCTGCAGACAAACAGCAGATCGGTCAGGTCGCTGCCAATATTCGTGCGTACCGTAAACCCGAGCCTTACAAAGGCAAAGGTGTTCGCTATTTCGGCGAACAGGTCCGCAGTAAAGAGGCTAAGAAGAAGTAAGGTAACACTATGGACAAAAAAGCAGCTCGTATCCGCCGTGCTACCAAAGCACGTAAAAAGATGCTGGAACTGGGTGCGACTCGCCTGGTGGTTCACCGTACTCCGCGCCACATCTATGCACAGGTTATTGCACCGAACAGCACAGTTGTTCTGGCTTCCGCGTCTACCGTGGAAAAGTCAGTACGTGAGCTGGTGAAGTATACCGGTAACGTAGATGCCGCCACGGTAGTAGGTAAAGCCATCGCTGAGCGCGCTCTTGAAAAAGGCGTAACAGTTGTCGCTTTTGACCGTTCCGGTTTCCAATATCACGGTCGCGTAGCCGCACTGGCTACAGCTGCACGTGAAGCTGGTCTTCAGTTCTAAGGGTGGAGTCGAAAATGGCAAAAATCGAAGCTCAAGCCGGTGAACTGCAAGAAAAGCTCATTGCAGTTAACCGTGTATCAAAAGTCGTAAAAGGTGGTCGTATCTTCTCCTTCACCGCTCTGACGGTAGTAGGCGATGGTAACGGTCGTATTGGTTTCGGTTACGGTAAAGCCCGTGAAGTTCCTGCTGCCATTCAAAAGGCGATGGAACAGGCTCGTCGTAACATGCGTACAGTTGGTCTGAACAACGGCACCTTGTTCCATCCGGTAAAAGGTCGTCACTCTGGTTCAAACGTATTCATGAAGCCTGCTTCTGACGGTACCGGCATCATCGCCGGTGGTGCAATGCGCGCCGTACTGGAAGTTGCCGGTGTACATAACGTACTGGCCAAGACTTACGGTTCCACTAACCCGAACAACGTAGTTCGCGCTACCATCGACGCTCTGACTCAAATGAAGTCACCCGAGCAAGTCGCTGCCAAGCGTGGTCTGCGCGTTGACGAAATACTGGGGTAATGCGCCAATGGCTAACAAGACTGTAAAAGTAACACAGACTCGCAGCTCCATCGGTCGTTTGCCTAAGCATAAGGCAACGCTGCGTGGCCTGGGTCTGCGTCGCATTGGTCACACCGTCGAGCTGGAAGATACAGCTTGTGTACGCGGTATGATCAACCAGGTTTACTACATGGTTAAGGTTGGGGAGTAATCGTATGCGTTTGAATACTCTGTCTCCGGCCGCCGGCTCCAAGCCCAGCGCCAAGCGCGTTGGTCGTGGTATCGGTTCCGGCCTGGGTAAAACCGGTGGCCGCGGCCACAAAGGTCAGAAATCCCGCTCTGGCGGTAAGGTTCGCAACGGTTTTGAAGGCGGTCAGATGCCTCTGAAACAGCGTCTGCCGAAGTTTGGTTTCACTTCCCGTAAAGGTCGTGTAACTACCGAAATTCGTCTGAGCGAACTGGCTAAAGTTGAAGGCAATGTGGTTGATTTGAACACACTGAAGCAGGCTGGCTTGGTTACCAAGAATATCCAGTTTGCCAAAGTGGTTCTGTCTGGCACTATTGACCGTCAAGTGACTGTGGTTGGTCTGGGCGTCACCAAAGGTGCACGCGCAGCCATCGAAGCAGCCGGCGGTAAAATCGAGGAATAATAAGTACTATGGCCAAGAAACCAGGATTAGATGCTAAAAGCGCACAGGGTGGGCTGGGTGAACTGAAGAGTCGTTTGCTTTTCGTTCTTATCGCGATCGTTGTATTTCGCGCCGGCTCCTATGTGCCTATTCCTGGAATTGACGCCGCCGTACTTGCCGACTTGTTCCAGCAACAGCAGGGCACCATCATTGAAATGTTCAACATGTTCAGTGGTGGCGCTCTGGAACGAGCGTCCATACTGGCGCTGGGGATAATGCCGTATATTTCTGCGTCCATTATCATCCAGTTGCTGACTGTGGTTCACCCCGCCTTGGCTGAGCTCAAGAAGGAAGGTGAATCTGGCCGTCGAAAGATCAGTCAGTACACCCGGTATGGCACCCTGGTTCTCGGCACCATCCAGGCCATCGGTATCGCCACTGGTTTACCGAATATGATGCCCGGACTCGTGGTTAACGTGGGTCTTGGTTTCTATTTCACAGCAGTGGTGAGTCTGGTCACCGGTACCATGTTTCTGATGTGGTTGGGTGAACAGGTAACCGAACGAGGCATTGGCAATGGTATCTCGTTGATTATCTTCGTGGGTATTGTTGCTGGTCTGCCATCGGCCATTGGTGCCACGGCAGAGCAGGCGCGTCAGGGGGAATTGCACATATTGTTGCTGTTACTGCTGGCCGTGATTGTGTTTGCGGTAACTTACTTCGTGGTATTTGTTGAACGTGGCCAGCGCCGCATTGTGGTGAACTACGCCAAGCGTCAACAGGGCCGTCAGGTATTCGCAGCACAGAGTACACACCTGCCCTTGAAAGTGAACATGGCGGGGGTTATTCCGGCAATTTTCGCATCCAGCATCATCCTGTTCCCGGGTACCGTAGCCTCTTGGTTCGGTCAGGGAGAGGGGTGGTTTGCCAATATCCTGCAAGAGGTCTCTCTGACTCTGCAGCCTGGTCAACCGCTGTACGTGATGCTGTATGCCGCTGCCATTATCTTCTTCTGTTTCTTCTATACTGCGTTGGTGTTCAACCCGCGTGAGACGGCAGATAACCTGAAGAAGAGTGGTGCTTTCATTCCGGGCATACGTCCGGGTGAGCAAACAGCGCGCTACATTGATAAAGTAATGACTCGCCTGACTCTGGTCGGAGCTCTGTACATTACCTTTATCTGTTTGGTTCCACAGTTTTTGATGACAGCCTGGAACGTCCAGTTCTACTTTGGTGGTACCTCGCTGTTGATTATTGTGGTCGTCATCATGGACTTCATGGCTCAGGTGCAAACCCACATGATGTCCCATCAGTATGGCGATGTCCTGAAAAAAGCGAACCTGAAGGGTTACAACCGTTAAGGTTCGGTTATTTACGGAGTTAAGCAATGAAAGTTCGTGCTTCCGTTAAGGCAATCTGCCGTAACTGCAAAATCGTTAAGCGCCACGGCGTGGTACGCGTACTTTGCACTGAGCCTAAGCATAAACAGCGCCAAGGCTAAAAAAGTTACGGTTTGACTTGTAAATTAAAGGCGAGCTGGCTAAAGTAGCCAGCCACCTTTGTTGGGTGTCTGTGTCATTACGTATCCTAGACGGGCTTTGTAATGGCTTTATATATTTTAATTTGTAGGAGTGCATAGTGGCCCGTATCGCTGGCATTAACATTCCTGACCATAAACATGCAGTTATTGCGTTAACTGCGATTTATGGCGTCGGCCGTACCCGCTCTAAAGCCATTTGTGCTGCAGCCGGTATCGCTGAGGATGTGAAAATAAAAGAATTGGATGAAGCTCAGGTAGAAACTCTGCGTGAGCAAGTGGCAAAATTCATCGTAGAAGGTGACCTGCGCCGCGAGATTTCCATGAACATCAAGCGTCTGATGGACCTGGGTTGTTACCGAGGTCTGCGTCATCGTCGCAGCCTACCCCTTCGTGGTCAGCGCACCAAGACCAATGCGCGTACGCGCAAGGGTCCTCGTAAACCGATCAAGAGATAACGGGAAGGTAGATCATGGCTAAAACTCCGGCTCGTAGTGTGCGTAAGCGCGTTAAAAAGCAGGTGAGCGACGGCATTGCCCACGTTCATGCATCTTTCAACAACACCATAGTAACTATTACTGATCGTCAGGGTAATGCTCTTTCCTGGGCAACTGCTGGTGGTTCAGGTTTCCGTGGTTCTCGCAAGTCCACCCCGTTCGCTGCTCAGGTAGCTGCAGAACGTGCCGGTGAGATTGCCAAAGAATACGGCGTTAAGAACCTGGAAGTAATGGTGAAAGGTCCGGGTCCGGGCCGCGAGTCATCCATTCGGGCGTTGAATGCTGCGGGTTTCCGCATCACCAACATCACCGATGTGACTCCCATCCCGCACAACGGTTGTCGTCCTCCCAAGAAGCGTCGCGTATAACACTTCTTGTAGGATAGTTGGAGAAAGAACATGGCAAGATATCTGGGTCCTAAGCTCAAACTGAGCCGTCGCGAGGGCACTGACCTCTTCCTGAAGTCAGGCGTTCGCGCGATAGATTCAAAATGTAAAATTGATACTGCACCTGGTCAGCATGGCGCTCGTAAAGCCCGTCTGTCCGACTACGGTGTACAGCTGCGTGAAAAGCAGAAAGTTCGTCGTATCTACGGCGTTCTGGAAAAGCAATTCCGCAACTACTATAAAGAAGCTGCTCGCCTGAAAGGCAATACCGGTGCGAACCTGTTGCAGCTGCTGGAAGGTCGTCTGGACAACGTTATTTACCGTATGGGTTTCGGTGCCACTCGCGCCGAGTCTCGTCAGCTGGTCAGCCACAAGGCTATCCTGGTGAACGGTAAGGTTGTCAACATTCCTTCCTTCCAAGTTTCTCCCGAGGATGTTATCAGCATTCGCGAGAAGGCAAAGAAGCAAGCCCGGATCAAAGCCGCTCTTGAGGTTTCCGGTCAACGTGAAAAGCCGACTTGGGTAGAAGTTGACGTTACCAACATGCAAGGCGTTTACAAGCGTCTGCCTGAGCGTAGCGACCTGTCTGCCGAAATTAACGAACAGCTGATCGTCGAGCTTTACTCTAAGTAAAGCTAGCTTCTATAGAGAGGACACAATGCAGGGTTCTGTAACAGATTTTCTTAAGCCGCGTCTGGTTGATATCGAACAGATCAGCCCGACTCATGCCAAAGTGACTCTCGAGCCGCTGGAGCGTGGCTTTGGTCATACATTGGGTAATACGCTACGTCGTATTCTGCTTTCTTCCATGCCCGGTTGTGCGATCACCGAAGTCGAATTAGACGGTGTGTTGCATGAATACAGCAGCAAGGAAGGTATTCAGGAAGATATCCTGGAAATCTTGCTTAATCTGAAAGAGATTGCTGTCAAGCTGGAAGGCAAGGACGAAGTCACCCTGTCGCTGACCAAAACTGGTGCAGGTCCCGTAACGGCAGGCGACATCACCCATGGTGATGACGTTGAGATCGTTAACCCAGAGCACATCATCTGTCATCTGACAGGGAGTGATGCCGAAATCAGCATGCGTCTGAAAGTACAGCGCGGTCGTGGTTATGTACCTGCCTCTGCCCGTGCTCATACCGAAGACGACGAGCGTCCTATTGGTCGTTTGTTGCTGGATGCGGCATACAGCCCCGTGGTTCGTATCGCCTACAATGTTGAGGCGGCCCGTGTTGAACAGCGTACCGATTTGGATAAGCTGGTTATCGACATGGAAACCAACGGCACTTTGGATCCCGAAGAAGCCATCCGCCGTGCAGCCACTATCATGGCTGAACAGCTGGAAGCCTTCGTCGATCTGCGTGACGTGAGCGAACCGGAAGAGAAAGAAGACAAGCCTGAGTTCGATCCTATCCTGCTGCGTCCTGTCGACGATCTGGAACTGACAGTTCGTTCTGCGAACTGTCTGAAGGCTGAAGCGATCCACTACATTGGTGATCTGGTACAGCGTACCGAGGTGGAGTTGTTGAAGACTCCCAACCTGGGTAAAAAATCTCTTACCGAGATTAAAGACGTGTTGGCGTCTCGTGGTTTGTCTCTGGGCATGCGCCTTGAGAACTGGCCGCCTGCCAGCATCGCTGATGAATAAACCGGGTCACGGGTTTTACAGATTTAGTTAGGAAGGATTAGGTCATGCGCCATCGTAAGAGTGGTCGTCAACTTAACCGGAACAGCAGCCACCGTCAGGCAATGTTCCGCAACATGGCTAGCTCCTTGGTTCGTCATGCAGTTATCAAGACGACTCTGCCCAAGGCAAAAGAGCTGCGTCGAGTGGTTGAGCCTCTGATCACATTGGCTAAAAGCGACACAGTCGCCAACCGTCGTTTGGCATTTGCCCGTACTCGCGACAGCGAAGTAGTTGGCATCTTGTTCAACGAATTGGGACCTCGCTACCAGGAGCGTCCGGGTGGTTACACCCGCATCCTGAAGTGTGGATTCCGTGCTGGCGATAACGCACCTATGGCTTATATTGAGCTGGTAGGTCGTGATATCGAAGCAACAGAAGCAGCCGCTTCTGAAGAATAAAAACAAAAGCCGGGTTCGCCCGGCTTTTTCTTGTCTACTCCCCGACAAACCCCGCTTAAGCCATACGCTGTACGCAGTCAGAAAAACCCCACACAACACTCATCTACACTTAGAACAAACATCATCTCCCGTAGCCACCGCCTTGAGCGACGAAAAGCATCGAGCAATACATTCACAACAGAACCCGACACCGCACTCACAAAAAGCGCCATGACTCACCTGTCATACCAGGCTTGATCCGGTATCTCGTACTATATGTACTCAAGTCCAATTCTAGATCCTGACTTTCGTTAGGAGGAGGGCTGAAGAACAGCAACCACCAACGGTCTATCACTAGCTGGCGGCTATCTTAAGTTTCGAGAACCATCTGAGAATGCAGAACAGCAGATGGAGTGTTATAAGCACAATAAGCTCGGATTTATCTCAGGTATTTCATTCAACATTCAAAATTAAGCATTCACCATTCCCGTGCAGTGGACGCTCGGCACTGTTTTATGTCTAAACCTCACCCCTGACACTTCACTCTTCACAGTGTTTTCTGTGTGTAACTCTGTAGATAAGATGTGTTAATGCTGGGTGTTTAAGCA
>NZ_MPZM01000036.1 GCF_002936955.1 Oceanisphaera arctica
TGAGCGCGGCCACGCGGCCCCTGGCATCGTTGGCCGGGCCGGCAAACACCTGAAAGTCGACGTTCTTCACCAGGTCGGCAATGTCCACCAGTTCCATGGCGATACGCAGATCCGGCTTGTCGGAGCCGTAACGGCGCATCACTTCGGCGTAGCTCATCACCGGGAAGGTGCCCAGATCCACGCCGGCCACGTCTTGCCACAGATCCTGTACCAGCTGTTCCATCACTTCCCGCACCTGCTCGGCGCTCATGAAGGAGGTTTCCACATCGATCTGGGTGAATTCGGGCTGACGATCGGCACGCAAGTCTTCGTCGCGGAAGCACTTCACTATCTGGTAGTAACGGTCGAAGCCGCTCATCATCAGCAGCTGCTTGAACAGCTGGGGCGACTGGGGCAGTGCGTAGAAGTAACCCTTGTGTACCCGGCTTGGCACCAGATAATCGCGCGCGCCTTCCGGCGTGGCCTTGGTCAGCATGGGGGTTTCGATGTCCATGAAGCCCTGATCGTCCATGAAACGACGTACCCTACTGGTGACCTTGGCACGGGTTTTCAGGTAGCGGGCCTGTTCGGGGCGACGCAGGTCCAGATAACGATACTTGAGGCGCTGCTCTTCCGAGTTGTTCTGGTTGAAGTCCAGCGGCAGCGGATCGGCCTTGTTGATGATGGTCAGTTCGTGGGCGAAGATTTCCACCTCACCGGTCGCCATGTCCTTGTTGACCTGAGACTCGGGGCGAGCACGAACCACACCGGTGATCTGGATACAGAACTCGGCACGCAGCGACGACGCCTGATCAAAGGCCTCGGCCTTGTCCGGATCGAAGAACACCTGCACTATGCCTTCCCGATCACGCATGTCGATGAAGATCAGACCGCCCAGATCACGACGACGATGTACCCAGCCACTTAGGGTCACGCTCTGGCCAACCAGGGCGGCGTCAACCTGCCCGCAATAATGAGTGCGCATGGAGTCTTCCTATGGTGTTGTCACGCGACCAAACGGCCGCGATTCATGAATTTGTCAGTAAATAGCGCGCTAGTATAATGGAAAACCCGAAGGGCCGTAAAATCATGTCTTTAAAAGGCGGGATTAGGGATAGGGATAGGGATAGGGAATGGGGAATGGGGAATGGGGAATGGGGATTAGGGATTGGGGACTAGCAAAGGCAAATCCCGTATTCTCCTGGCTCCGATTCCCCATTCCCCAGTCCCGAATCCCTTTGTTGAAAGGAAAAATATGCCGTTATATCTGGGCCTCAGCCAGTGGTCCCACCCCGCCTGGCCCGGCCAGCTGCTGGGGCGGGAGCTCAAAACCACCGAGCATCTGCTCGACTACGGCCGCGTGTTCAACTCGGTAGAAGGCAACACCAGCTTCTATGGTGTGCCCGACGCCAACAGCCTGCAGCGCTGGGCGGGTCAGGTGCCCGAAGATTTTCGCTTCACCTTCAAGTTTCCCTCCACCGTCAGCCACCAGGGCCGGCTGACCGACAACTTGCCCCTGGCGCTGGACTTTATCGAGCAGCTGGCCCCGCTGCACCAGAAACTGGGCATGCTGATGCTTCAACTGCCCGCCGCCTGCGGCCCCGAGCAACTGGACGGCCTCGAGCAACTGCTGGCCGCCCTGCCGGACCGGTTTCAATACGGGGTGGAGGTACGGCATCCGGCCTTTTTCGCCAAGGGCGAGGCCGAGCGCCAGCTCAACCGACTGCTGCTGGAGAAGGGCGCCAACCGCATCATCATGGACTCGCGCCCGGTGTTTTCCTGCCCGCCCACCACGCCGGCGCTGGCGGACGCCCAACAGAAAAAGCCCAAGGTACCGGTGCATATCATCAGCACGGGCCCGGCGCCGGTTGTCCGTTTTATCGGCCATCCCGCTCCGGAGGTGAACAAACCCTTCTGGCAACCCTGGGTGCCGCGCATCAACAGCTGGCTGGATGAAGGTAAATCGGTGTACCTGTTCGTGCATACCGCCGACAACCGGCTGGCCCCGGTGTTGGCGGCAGAAATAGCGGCGGCCCTGCACCAACCGCTGCCCGACTTCCCCGGCCTGGCCCCCGGCCCCCAAGGCTCATTATTTTAACTCATTTCCCCCTGCAGGTTCACGCCGCATAAATGGGCGCCTACGGAAACAACAACCGGCGCTGGGCCTGCTTTTGCCCCTCCCCCTTGGCAGCGGAGTCACAGGCATGGCTGCGGAGTTTCGCCAGGGGGAGGCTGGGTGGGGGTGTCACTTTTGACCGGGTGCAGTAACCCCTCCCCAACCCTCCCCTTGCGTTGCACTCCACCGTTATTCTACGGGAACGGTTTCAAGGGGAGGGAGCTATAGCCCTCACCGCTCTTCCAGCCAAAATATATTTTCGTCGCCCCTTGTCGCCTGCAAGACAATACCCGGCGCTTATTTTACAATGGCGGCCATTGTGTGCAGCCACTTGCTGCCGTAAGCCAAGGTCGTTATTACTAAAGCCATGCAATCAAAAGATCATATCTTCGCCGCCCCCATCGCCCAGCTCGGTGACTTCTGTTTCGATCAGAATGTCGCAGAGGTGTTTCCGGACATGATCAAAAGATCCGTGCCCGGTTATTCCAATATCATTTCCGCCATCGGCATGATGACCACCCGCTTCGCCCAGCCCGACAGCCAGCTCTATGATCTGGGTTGTTCACTTGGCGCCGCCACCCAGGAAATGCGCCGTAACCTGACGCAACCGGGCTGCCGCATTATCGCCGTAGACAACTCCGCCGCCATGCTGGAGCGGGCCGCCAGTCACCTCGCCGCCTTCAAGTCGGACGTGCCCGTCACCCTGACAGAGGCGGATCTTTGCGACATCGAGATAGACAACGCCTCCGTGGTGGTGCTGAACTTCACCCTGCAATTTATCGATCCCGACAAGCGTGAAGCCCTGCTTAGCAAGATTTACCGGGGGCTGAAACCGGGTGGCGTGCTGATATTGAGCGAAAAGTTCATAAGCGCCGACGAGACGGTCAACGAACTGCTGATCGACCTGCATCACGACTTCAAACGGGCCAACGGCTACAGCGAGCTGGAAATCAGCCAGAAACGCACCGCGCTGGAAAACGTCATGCGCCCGGATACCCCCGAACTGCACAAAACACGTCTGAAGCGGGTGGGTTTCCAGCATGTGGATCTCTGGTTCCAGTGTTTCAACTTCGGATCCATGGTTGCCATCAAATGATCGACTTCAGCGACTTCTATCAGCAGATAGCAAAAAACCGCCTAAGCCACTGGCTGCATTGTCTGCCCGGCCAGTTGCACGACTGGCAGAAAACCCATCTGCATGGGGATCTGGCACGCTGGGTTCGGGCTCTGCACAAGCTGCCGAAGATCAGCACCGAACGTATCGAGCTGACCGACAGCGTCAGCATCGGTCGACCCGGCGAGATAAGCTCCGGCGAGATGAAAAAAATCGAAAGCCTGCTGGGTCAGTTTCATCCCTGGCGCAAGGGGCCTTTCGAGGTACACGGCATCAGTATCGACACCGAATGGCGTTCCGACTGGAAGTGGGATCGACTGGTACCCCATATCAGCCCGCTAAAATATCGCTATGTGCTGGATGTGGGCTGCGGCAGCGGTTATCACCTGTGGCGCATGATGGGTGCTGGCGCCAAAATGGCGGTGGGCATAGACCCCTCCCAGTTGTTTCTGTGCCAGTTTGAGGCGATAAAACACTTCGCCAATGGTTATAACGGGATCCAGGTATTACCCTTGGGAATAGAAGAGCTGCCCGAGCTAAGAGCCTTCGACACCGTGTTTTCCATGGGCGTGCTCTATCATCGCCGCTCGCCCATCGACCATCTGCTGCAGCTCAAGTCGCAGCTACGCGGCGGTGGCGAGCTGGTACTGGAAACCCTGGTCATCGACGGCGACGAGCATCAAGTGCTGGTGCCGGGCGAGCGTTATGGCAAGATGCGCAACGTCTGGTTTATTCCAAGCTCGGCCGCTTTGGTCGGCTGGCTGAAGAAATGCGGTTTCGAAAACATACGTGTGGTGGACGAGAGTTCGACCACGCTGCAGGAACAAAGACGCACCGACTGGATGCGCAACGAATCACTGGCGGACTTTCTGGACCCGCAGGATCCCGGTAAAACCATAGAAGGTTATCCGGCACCAAAACGCACGATCATCATCGCCAACAAGCCGATTGATCCGCAATACCAACAACAAGAGGCAAGCTATGAATAAGGTCGCGACATCACTGGTATTACCGTTGCTGCTGACTGCCTGCGTCAGCCAGACGTCACCGATGGACGCGCAGCCCGAGCCCCAGCCTGTTACCGAGGCCCAGCTCGATGCTAACCTCGTCAGCCTGGAAGCCCGCCTGACAGACACCATGTCCCGGCAGAATGCGCAGCTCAGCAGCAACCATCACGCCTTTATGAAAGCATTGCAACAGGATATCAGGAATTTGAAAAAGCAGATCCCAGCTCCCGCACCCGCCGTACAGCCGACCGCACAAGAGGCTGCCCCGGCCGACTACCCGGAAAATGAAACCCGGGACGGCAAACTGGTCGTGGGCGAAACCGAATCAGTCTGGCTGGATTCGGTCAGCGACAGCTTCTCCGCACGTATCGATACCGGCGCCACCACCTCCTCGCTCAGCGCACAGGACATCACCGTATTCGAGCGTGATGGCAAGCCCTGGGTCAGCTTCAACCTGGCCCACGAGGGAGTAGATGAAAAACTGGCGGTAGAAACACCACTGGTCCGTTATGTGCGCATTCGCCAGGCCTCTGCCGACAGCACGGAGCGTCGCCCTGTAGTGGCGCTAACCATGCGTCTGGGCCGGCTGTCCGAAAAAACCGAATTTACCCTGACCGACAGAAGCCAGATGACCTATCCGGTTCTGCTGGGCCGGGAATTTTTAAAAGACATCGCCGTGGTCGATATTGCCCGCCAGAACGTGCAGGGCAAGCCTAAGCGTCCGACTCCTGCCAGCGAGTAAACTTAATGTACTCACGCAAGCCGTTTTATATCATAGTTGCCGCCCTGTTTCTGGTCGGCCTGGCCCTGATGCTGCACCGTTACTTCGTGTACGAAGTGCCTTGGCTACCCGGCGAAAAGCGCCAGATCTGGTCCATTGAAGCCAAGGTGGAATTTGAAGCCAACGACAAACCGGTAAAGGCCTCGCTGGCCATTCCCGGCAGTCAGCCCGGCTTTACCCTGATGAACGAGTCCGCCGCCTCTCCGGGCTATGGCCTCTCGTTTATTGAAGCCAACGGCAGCAGCCGGGCCGAGTGGTCGATTCGCAACGCCTCGGGCCACCAGGAGCTGTACTACAAGGTCGACATGATGCTGGATCCCTTCGCCAGGGGCCCGCTGTCGACCAAGATTCCGACCATGATGCAGGCCGACGTCGCCGAGCCCTACTCCACCGCCATGGATCAGGTGCTGTCACTGGCCGAGGAGCGTTCCTCCGACGGCATTACCCTGACCCGGGAACTGCTGAAAGAGCTGAACAACCGCGGCCAGAACGCCGAGTTGCTGGCCCAGTACAAAGCCCCGGGCCCGCTGCTGGTTGAACTGTTGCACCGCGCCAATGTACCTGCCCGACTGCTCAAGGGACTGGAGCTGGAAGACGGTCGTCGCCGTCAGCCGCTGATCAACGTGGTACAGGTGTACAGCGGTGAACCGAACGGGCAGTACGAAATATTCAACCCGGTTACCGGTGATCAGGGTCGTCAGGAACAGCTGTTGCTGTGGGAATATCATTCTGCCCCCGTGCTGGACCTGGTCGGCGGCAGCAATTCCCGGGTCACCTTTACCATGCTCGAACAAGAGCAGCCGGTGAACGTGGCGCTGGCGAAGAAGTTTGATCAGCCACACTGGATCAACGTCTCGCTCTATAACCTGCCGCTGGAAGAACAGGCCCTGTTCAAGGGCATATTGCTGATCCCCATCGGGGTGCTGGTGGTGGTGTTCCTGCGTATTATCGTCGGCATCAAGACCTCGGGCACCTTCATGCCGGTGCTGATCGCCATGGCCTTTATTCAGACCAGCCTGCTCACCGGTCTGGTCGGCTTCCTGATCATTGTCGGCACCGGTCTGATACTGCGCTCCTACCTGTCGCACCTTAACCTGCTACTGGTGGCGCGAATATCGGCGGTCATCATCATGGTTATCGGCATGATCGGCTTCTTCAGCATCGTCGCCTATCAGCTCGGTCTGACCGAGGGCATGAAGATCACCTTCTTCCCGATGATCATCCTGGCCTGGACCATAGAGCGGATGTCGATTCTGTGGGAAGAAGAAGGCCCCAAGGAAGTGGTTAAGCAGGGTGGCGGCTCGCTCATGGTGGCCGTGGTGGCTTTTCTGGCGATGAACAGCGAGCTGGTTCGCCACCTCACCTTCAACTTCCTTGGCTTGCAGCTGATTGTGATGGCCGTGGTGCTGCTGTTGGGCAACTACACCGGTTATCGCCTGACCGAGCTCAAGCGTTTCAAGCCCCTTGTTGATGAACTGAATGTTGATGAGCAAAGAGGTGATGAACAAAAGTCGGGTAAGCAGAAACATGATTAAGCGTTGGCTTGAACAATACGCCTCGCCCTTCGCCCTCGACAAGATGGGCATCATGGGCATGAACCGGCGCAATATTTCCTATATCAGCCGCTATAATCCGCGCCGGCTTTATCCGCTGGTGGACGACAAGCTGCAGACCAAGAAAATTGCGCTGGACGCGGGCGTGACCGTGCCCGACCTGATCGGGGTTATTGAGTTTCAGCATCAGGTTACCCACCTGTGGGAGATGGTCAAAGACTGGCCGGGCTTCTGCATCAAGCCCGCCAAGGGCTCCGGCGGCAAGGGCATAGTGGTGATCGTCAACCACGACCAGAAAAACTTCGTCAAACCCAGTGGCAAGGGCGAAAACATCGGTGCGCTGGAACGGCACGTGTCCAATATTCTGGCCGGGCTTTTCTCGCTCGGCGGCAAGCCGGATGTGGCGCTGATTGAAGCCTTGATCAACTTCGATGATGTCTTCGACGGTTTCTCGTACGAAGGCGTGCCCGACACCCGGGTCATCGTATTCAAGGGGTTCCCGGTCATGGCGATGATGCGCCTGTCGACCGAGGCCTCCGACGGCAAGGCCAACCTGCACCAGGGCGCCGTAGGTGTGGGGCTGGACATCAACTCCGGCCGCGCCATTCGCGCGGTACAGTTCAACCTGCCCATTCGCTATCACCCGGATACCGGACGCGATCTGCTGGAGCTGAAAGTCCCCTACTGGGAACAACTGCTGAGCCTGTCGTCGTCTTGTTATGAGATGTCCGGCCTGGGTTATATCGGTACCGACATGGTGCTGGACAAACATAAAGGTCCCATGCTGCTGGAACTGAACGCCCGCCCCGGTCTGGCCATTCAAACCGCCAACGCCGCCGGCCTGGTGCCACGACTGCGCAAAATCGAAAAGCTGGGCAAGAAGTTCACCCTGCCTCCGGAAGAGCGAGTCACCTTCTCGCGCAAGGAGTTTGCCAGCGAAGTGGTGTGAACTGCGTGAGGCGCCGAACGACCCCTCCCCCTTGGCACCTGGGTACAGGCATAACAGCGGCTTCTCGCCAGGGGGAGGTTGGGAGGGGGTGCCACTTTTGACCGGGGCACCGACATCGCAGAACATGTAAACACCCTGCAGAAACCCCTCCCCAACCCTCCCCTTGCGTTGCACCCCGCAGTCATTCCGACCATTCGATTCAAAGGGGAGGGAGCTAAGCCAAAAAAAACGGCGCCGGGATTACTCCTGGCGCCGTTTTTCTTACCGCTTAAAGCTTACCGCTGCTCTTAAAGCCGTGTCTTGCGCTTCTGGCGCTGGCTGGGG
This sequence comes from Oceanisphaera arctica, assembly GCF_002936955.1. GTDB lineage: Bacteria > Pseudomonadota > Gammaproteobacteria > Enterobacterales > Aeromonadaceae > Oceanimonas > Oceanimonas arctica. The sequence continues at coordinate 7,824 of NZ_MPZM01000036.1, forward strand.
CTGCGTGGGCGTGTGGGGGCAGGCTTTTTCGCGGCCGCTCCGGTACCTGCGCCGTCGCCCTTCACGCGGGAGTTATGCTTGCGCACGGCCTTGCGGATTTGCGCCACCTGCTTGTAACGGTCGCTTGCGTGTACGTCGACCTTGCTCTGCTCTTCGTTGGTCAAGCCGACTTCGCTGCGCAGGTAGTTCACCTGGTCCAGCGGCATTTCGGCCCAGCCGCCGCGTGGCAGGTTGCGGGGCAGTTCAATCTTGCCATAGCGCACCCGGATCAAGCGGCTGACCTGCATCTCCTGCGATTCCCACAGGCGACGCACTTCCCGGTTGCGGCCTTCTTTCAGGGTGACGTGGAACCAATGGTTCATGCCTTCGCCACCGCTGTACTTGATGGTGTCGAACTTGGCCATGCCGTCTTCCAGCATCACACCCTTGCGCAGACGTTGCAGCATGGCTTCGGTCACTTCACCGAATACCCGCACCGCATATTCCCGGTCGATTTCATGACGCGGGTGCATCAGGCGGTTGGCCAGCTCGCCATCTGTGGTAAACATCAGCAAACCGGAGGTATTCACGTCCAATCGGCCTACCGCCACCCAGCGCGAGCCCTGCAGCTTGGGCAGTCGGTCGAATACGGTAGGGCGACCTTCCGGATCCTTGCGGGTGCTCACCTCGCCTTCCGGCTTGTGGTAAGCCAGCACGCGGCAGATGATTTCGCCTTCGGGCTGGGTTTCCACCAGGTGGCCGTCGACCCGAATTGGCTCGTTGCCGGTAACCCGGTCACCCAAATGGGCGACGTTGCCGTTTACGCTGACCCGTCCCTGGCTTATCAGCGTTTCAATTTCGCGGCGTGAGCCCTTGCCTGCTCGGGCCAGCACTTTTTGCAGTTTTTCAGTCATGTCATTCACTTATTCAAAGGGACGGATATCGCCAGCGCCTTCGCGGGCGATAACAGGGGTATTATCATACAGTTCGACCACGGTCGTGGGTCTGGGATCCAGCACACCACCGTCGATGATGAGGTCGACCAGTTTTTCCAGCTTTTCGCGGATCAGGTGCGGATCGTATTCCGCCTCGGTTTCACCGGGCAGGATCAGGCTGCACGACATCATCGGCTCGCCCAGCGCCTCCAGCAGCGCCAGACAGATGGCGTTATCGGGCACCCGCAGACCTATGGTTTTACGCTTGGGATTTTGCAGCCGCTTGGGCACTTCCTTGGTGGCCTGCAAAATAAAGGTATAGGCGCCGGGGGTGTTGTTTTTCATCAGCCGGAAGGCGCCATTGTCGACCCGGGCGTAAAAAGACAGCTCGGAAAGATCCCGACATACCAGGGTAAAGTTGTGATCCTTTTCGATTTTACGGATACGACAGATACGCTCCATGGCGTTCTTGTCGCCCACCAGGCAGCCGATGGCATAACCGGAATCGGTGGGATACACCAGCACCCCGCCCTGACGCACAATAGCCACCGCCTGATTGATCAGGCGCGCCTGTGGATTGTCGGGGTGCAGTTCAAAATATTGGCTCATAATTCCTCCCGGAATGATTTAGATAAAGCGTGTCCATACGGGTGTGGCTTCCTTCGGCAGCCACAGCTGCCGACCCAGCTCCCGCCACTGGCTGGGATAGTGAAAGTCGGAGCCTACCGAGGCTTCCAGCTGATGATCCTTGCTCCATTGACCCAACGTAGCACGTTCTTGCGGGCTCTGCTGTGCCATGGAAACCTCCATCGCATCGCCTCCCGCCTCGGCAAAGGCCGTCAGCATTTTCCTGACCCACTTGTTGGACAAGTCGTAACGGGTCGGGTGCGCCAGCACCGCTACCCCACCGGCCTGCTGAATGGCCGTAATGGCTTCATTGAGCGAGCACCAGTTGGGCGGTGCATAACCGGTATTGCCCCGGCTCAGATATTTCTTGAAGATCTTGGGAATCGAATCCGCCGCCCCCTGACTCAGCAGCCATTTGGCCATGTGGGTGCGGGTAATGGGTGCCTCGCCTGCCAGCGCCCGGGCCCCTTCATAGGCACCGGGAAAGCGCGCCTTTTCCAGCCGCTCGGCCATCAGCCGGGCGCGCTGTTCGCGCCGCTCTTGCTGTTCGGCCAGCAGCCCGTTCAGGCCCGGGTGGTGCCGCTCTATATTCAGCCCCACCACATGCACTTCCAGCGCTTCCCACAGGCAGGAGATTTCCACCCCGTTGATCAGGCGAACGCCGTAGGCCTCGGCCGCCAGGGCGGCTTCTTCCAGCCCGGCCAGGGTGTCGTGGTCGGTCAGCGCCAGCACATCCACCTCTTTTTCGGCGGCCCGGGCCATCAACTCGGTAGGCGTCAGCTGGCCATCGGAGGCGGTGGAATGACTGTGCAGATCGATTCGCATAAAAAATCCTGTGTTCAGGGTTGACTTGCACCCCCGATTATCGTTTAACTGTATCCAGTTTCTGATTAACGAGAAGAGCGCGATGTTTCAGCAAAATTCCACTCTATACATTATCTGGTGGTGGCACACTCCCTAATCTCGGGTGGTGTGATTTGCTGTATTCGTCTTAAAGTCTCAGCGAACATAAAAGCCCGCAACCTTGCGGGCTTTTTTATTATCCAGCAAAAGGTGATGCGATGAAACCGAGCAGGAGAGTTTTTTGGCGATGGCAAGCCGGGCCCAGTTTTACGCCGCTACAAACGGCATTCGTGTCCATTACCGATGACGACATTGCCAGCCAGGTGATCAGGCAAATACCTGATGACCGCGACTAACCAAAAAGGAAAACAAGATGGCGCATGGTCAGCTCCACGTGTTATTGCAAGATGCACCCTATACCGACGATCCGCTCGCGTTATTCGCAGCCCTAACCCAACCGGGCGACAACAGCATGCTGCTGGAGTCTGCCGAAATAGACACCAAGGCCGGTACCCAGAGCCTGCTGATGCTGGACGCCTGTGTGCGCCTGGTATGCCGGCACCATCAGGTGACCCTGACCGCCCTCAACGCCAACGGCCTGCCCGCCCTGAACCTGGTTGAACAGGCGCTCGGCGGCGAACGCACCGGGCACCAGCTGCTGGTAACCCTGCCCCAGGCCGATGACAACCTGGACGAAGACAGCCGCCTCAAGGCCCCGTCCGTGCTGCACACCCTGCGCCTTATTCTGACTCGCTTCACCGCAAATCAGGGCCAGCAGCATCTGTTTATGGCCGGCACCTTCTCTTACGATCTCATTGCCTCCTTCGAGCAGCTGCCGGACGTTTCCGAGGGCATCAACAATTGCCCCGATTTCTGCTTCTATCTGGCCGAAACCCTGGTAACCCTGGATCACAAGAAAGAAACCGGTCGGCTGTCTGCCAGCGTGTTCGACCCGACCGAACAGCCCCGGTTGCAGGCCCGGCTGGATCAACTGGCCGGCGCCTGTGGCCAGGTTCACCCTGAGCCCAAGGCCGGCGAGCGACTCGAAGGCAAGATACAGGCTAGCAAGAGCGATGCCGAATTCAGGGCCGACGTGGTCAACCTGAAAGAGCACATTCTGGCGGGCGATATTTTTCAGGTAGTGCCGTCGCGCAGCTTCAGCCTGCCCTGCCCGCATCCGCTGGCCGCCTATCGCAAGCTCAAGCAGACCAACCCCAGCCCCTATCTGTTCTATGTGAACGATCAGGACTTCACCCTGTTCGGCGCCAGCCCCGAGAGCTCGGTCAAATTTGATCACCACAGCCGCCAGGTGGAAATGTACCCCATTGCCGGTACCCGCAAGCGCGGCATTAACCCGGACGGCACCATCAACCTGGACCTGGACGGCCGCATCGAGCTGGACCTGCGCCAGGACGCCAAAGAGACCGCAGAGCACCTGATGCTGGTAGACCTGGCCCGCAACGACATTGCCCGCATCAGCGAGCCCGGCAGCCGTTACGTAAAAGACCTGCTGAGCGTAGACCGCTATAGCCACGTCATGCATCTGGTGTCTCGCGTGGTCGGCACCCTGCGCCATGACCTGGACGCCCTGCACGGCTATCAGGCCTGTATGAACATGGGCACCCTGACCGGCGCCCCCAAAATCAGCGCCAGCGAACTGATCCGCCAGGTAGAAAAGCAACGCCGGGGCAGCTATGGCGGCGCCGTGGGCTACGTTAACGGCCTGGGCGACATGGACACCTGCATCGTGATCCGCTCGGCCTTTGTCAGTGATGGCGTGGCCCATGTACAGGCCGGCGCCGGCGTGGTGTATGACTCCCACCCCCAGTCGGAAGCCGACGAAACCCGCAACAAGGCGGCGGCGGTACTCAATGCCATCGCCCTGGCCCACGGCACCACACTGGCGGAGGTGAGCCATGACTAACACTTCAGTTAATACCATTTTCCTGCTCGATAACTACGATTCTTTCACCTATAACCTGGTGGACCAGTTCCGTACCCTGGGCGCCACCGTCAAGGTGTATCGCAATACGGTGCCGGTGACGCAACTGGTCGCCGCCATGGACCAATGCCAGCAACAAGGCGAGCGGCCCATTCTGGTGCTGTCGCCAGGCCCCGGCATTCCCAGCGAAGCCGGTAACATGCCGGCGCTGATTAATGCCTGCATCGGTCGCTTCCCTATTCTGGGCATCTGTCTGGGTCACCAGGCCCTGGTGGAGCACTACGGCGGCACCGTAGAAAGCGCCGGTGAAATCAAGCACGGCAAGAGCTCGCTTATCAGCCATAACGGCCAGGGAGTGTTTGCCACTTTGTCCAACCCGCTGCCGGTGGCGCGTTATCACTCGCTGGTGGGCACCAAAATCCCCAGCACACTGCCGGTGATTGCCGACTACCAGGGCATGACCATGGCGGTGCAGGATACCGCCAAGCGGGTACTGGGTTTTCAGTTTCATCCCGAATCCATCATGACCACAGAGGGTGCCCGCCTTCTGGAGCAAAGCCTGGCCTTTTTAAGCGCACCGGAAACCAAAGCCATGGAGCAACTGTATCGCGGCGAGCACATCAGCCGCACCCAGTCTCAGGCCTTGTTTGGCGAGCTGATCAAGGGCGAGATGGATCAGATGACCATGGCCTCTTTGCTGACCGTGCTGAAAATGAAAGGCGAAACGCCGGATGAAATTGCCGGCGCGGCGCAGGCCTTGCTGGAAGCCGCCTCACCCTTCCCCCGGCCCGAATATGCCTTCTGCGACATCGTCGGCACCGGTGGCGATGGCATGAACACCATCAATGTGTCCACCACCTCGGCCCTGGTGGCCGCCGCCTGTGGCATCAAGGTGGCCAAGCACGGCAACCGCGGTGTGTCGTCCAAGTCCGGTTCTTCCGACCTGCTGGAGCAACTGGGTATCGACCTGAACATGAGCCCAGAGCGTGCCCGCCGCTGCCTGGATGAAGTGAACGCCTGCTTCCTGTTTGCCCCCAACTACCACGGTGGCATTCGCCATGCCATGCCGGTGCGCCAGGCCCTGAAAACCCGCACCATCTTCAACGTGCTGGGCCCGCTCATCAACCCGGCCCGACCCGACTTTATGCTGCTGGGCGTGTATTCCGAGCACCTGGTGCGCCCCATTGCCGACACCCTGCTGGCCATGGGCCTCAAACGCGGCATGGTGGTGCATGGCAGCGGTCTGGATGAAATTGCCATTCACGGCCCCACCACGGTGGCGGAAATCAACAACGGCGTGATCAGCGAATACAGCATCACGCCCGAAGAGCTGGGCCTGGAACGCTTTGATATCAGCGCCATTGCCGGCGGCGAGCCCAGTGAAAACAAGGCCATTACCCTGGAGTTGCTGCAAGGCCGCGGCACCCCTGCCCAGCAGGGCGTCATTGCCATGAACGTGGCGCCCCTGCTGGTGATGAGCGGCCAGGCCGAGACCTTAAAAGAAGCGGTTGGCCAGGTGCTGGCTGTGTTAAAGTCGGGCAAAGCCATGGAAGTAGCTAATAAACTGGCGGAGTTGAGCCAATGTTAAGTACCGTTTTGGGCAAAATTGTTGCCGACAAGAAAATCTGGGTCGCAGAGCGCAAGCAGACCCAACCCCTGAGCAGTTTTGAAGCCGACCTGGTGCCCAGCGATCGCCCCTTTGTGGCGGCCCTGAGCGCCGGCAAGCCGGCCTTTATTCTGGAATGCAAGAAAGCCTCGCCCTCCAAGGGGCTGATCCGCGAACACTTCGATCTGGACGCCATCGCCGCCGTTTACGGCCGCCATGCCTCGGCCATTTCGGTGCTGACCGACGAAAAGTACTTTCAGGGCAAATTCGAGTTTGTGACCCGGGTGCGTGACCAGGTGAGCCAGCCGGTGATCTGCAAAGACTTCATCATAGACCCCTACCAAATCAAACTGGCTCGCCACCACAAGGCCGACGCCATACTGCTGATGCTGTCGGTACTGAACGACGACGAATATCGCGAGCTGAATGCGGTGGCCCAGTCTCTGAACATGGGCGTGCTGACCGAAGTGATCAGCGAAGAAGAAGTGGAACGCGCCATTGCGCTGAATGCCAGGGTCATCGGCATCAACAACCGGGACCTGCGCGATTTGAGCATCGATCTCGACCGTACCCGCGTGCTTTCCGCCCTTATTCCGGACGATCGCATCGTGATCTCCGAATCCGGTATTTATCAGCACACCCAGGTAAAGGCACTGTCGGCCCACGCCGACGGCTTTCTGGTGGGCAGCTCTCTGATGGCCGAAGACGATCTGGAACTGGCCGTACGCCGGCTGACGCTGGGTGACAACAAGGTCTGCGGCCTGACCCGGCCGCAAGATGCCGCCGCCGCCCACCTGGCCGGTGCCGTGTTCGGCGGCCTGATCTTCGTAGCCAAGAGCCCCCGCTGTGTGGATATAGAACAGGCCAGAATCGTCATGGCCGCCGCCCCGCTCCTCTATGTGGGTGTGTTTCAGAACCACGCTGTTAACGAGGTGGCCAGTACCGCCCTCGAGCTGGGCCTGACGGCAGTGCAGCTGCACGGTGCCGAGGACGACGCCTACATCAGTGAGCTGAAGCAGTTTCTGCCCACAGTGGCGGTATGGAAGGCGGTACCGGTGAGCGACAGCCTGCCCGCCCTTCCCCAGGGTGCCGATCGATTGCTGTTCGACACCAAGGTCGGCAGCCAGAGCGGCGGCACCGGCCAGGCCTTTAACTGGCAACTGCTGAATGACATAAACAAGGCCGGTGCCATGCTGGCCGGCGGCCTGACCCCGAACAACGCGGCAGACGCCGCCGCTCTGGGCTGCATTGGCCTGGACTTGAACTCCGGCGTAGAAAGCGCCCCCGGGCAGAAAGACGCGGCCAAACTGAACGCCGCCTTCGCCTCTCTCAGACATTACGGACGCAGGATAACTACATTATGAGCTTACTGAACCCCTTTTTCGGCGATTTTGGCGGCATGTACGTGCCGCAAATTCTGATGCCGGCCCTGCTGCAACTGGAGCAGGCCTTTGTGGATGCCCAGCAGGACCCGGAGTTTGACCGTGAATTTCGCGAGCTGCTGACCGAATACGCCGGCCGCCCCACCCCACTGACCCGGGTGCGCAACCTGGCCGCCAACACCAAGACCCGCATCTACCTGAAGCGGGAAGATCTGCTGCACGGCGGCGCCCACAAAACCAACCAGGTACTGGGACAGGCTTTGCTTGCCAAGCGTATGGGCAAGAAGCGCATCATCGCCGAAACCGGTGCCGGCCAGCACGGCGTGGCCACCGCCCTGGCCTGTGCCCTGATGGGCATGGAATGCATCGTCTACATGGGTGCCAAAGACTGCGAACGGCAGAAGCCCAACGTATTCCGTATGGAGCTGATGGGCGCCAAGGTGGTACCGGTGCATTCCGGCTCCGCCACCCTCAAGGATGCCTGCAACGAGGCGCTGCGCGACTGGACCGCCAACTACGACACCACCCACTATATGCTGGGCACCGCCGCCGGCCCGCACCCCTTCCCCACCATAGTTCGTGAATTTCAGCGCATGATCGGCGAAGAAGCCAAGGTGCAGATAATGGAGCACGAAGCGCGTCTGCCCGATGCGGTGATCGCCTGCGTAGGCGGCGGCTCCAACGCCATCGGCATGTTCGCCGACTTTATCGATGAAGAAAACGTCAGGCTGATCGGCGTAGAACCCGCCGGCAAGGGCATTGAAACCGGCGAACACGGCGCCACCCTGGGCGAAGGCACCAAGGGCGTGTTCTTCGGCATGCTCTCGCTGATGATGCACGACGCAGACGGCCAGGTAGAAGAGTCTTACTCCGTTTCTGCCGGGCTGGACTTTCCTTCTGTCGGCCCCCAGCACGCGTATCTTGCCACCACGGGCCGCGCCCAGTATGTGTCGGTGACCGATGAAGAAGCGCTGAGCGCCTTCCAGGCCCTGGCCCGTAACGAAGGTATCATTCCGGCGCTGGAGTCTTCTCACGCCCTGGCCTACGCCCTGAAAATGGCCGAAGCCGAGCCGGAAAAAGAGCAGGTGCTGGTGGTTAATCTGTCCGGTCGTGGCGACAAGGACATCTTTACCGTCGCCGATATCCTAGAGCAGCAAGGAGCCCTGAAATGAGCCGTTACGATCGTTTGTTTGACCGCCTCAAGGCCGTAAATGAAGGCGCCTTCGTCCCCTTCGTAACCCTGGGCGACCCCACGCCCGAGCATTCACTCAAGGTGATTGACGCCCTGGTGGCCGGTGGCGCAGATGCCCTGGAGCTGGGCATTCCCTTCTCCGATCCGGTGGCCGACGGCCCCACCATTCAGGCCGCCACCCTGCGCGCCCGGGCGGCCGGTACCAACTCGCAAATCTGCTTCGACATGCTGACCCGGGTACGGGAGAAGTACCCCGAGCTGCCCATCGGCCTGCTGGTGTACGCCAACCTGGTTTATGCACCGGGAATGGACAGCTTCTATGGCCGTGCCGCCAGGGCCGGTGTGGACTCGGTACTGGTCGCCGACGTGCCGCTGGAAATGGCCGAGCCCTTCAAGGCCGCCGCCGACAAGGCTGGCATAGAGACCATTTTCATCGCCCCGCCCAACGGTGACGAAGCCACCCTGAAGGCCGTGGCCGAAATGGGCTCCGGCTATACCTACCTGCTGAGCCGCGCCGGTGTAACCGGTACCGAAACCAAGGCTGGCAAGCCGGTAGACACCCTGGTTGCGACCCTCAAGCAATATAATGCGCCGCCGTCACTGCTCGGCTTTGGCATCTCCACCCCCGAACAGGTACGCGACGCCATTAGCGCCGGTGCCGCCGGCGCCATCTCCGGCTCCGCCGTGGTCAAGATCATCGAACAGAACCTGAACAACCCCCAGGCCATGCTGGACGCCCTGACCGGTTTCGTAAAAGACATGAAAGCCGCTACAAAACAGAGCTGAAAGCTATAAAACCGTAAGCTGGAAGAAAAGACAAAAAAGCCGTAGGCAGAACCGCCTACGGCTTTTTTGTTGCCGCGTTCCTGCCGTTATTCTGCCGGCGACGCCGAACGGCCCCTCCCCCTTGGCAGCGGCAGAACAGACATAACAGCGAGGCTACCCCAGGGGGAGGCTGGGTGGGGGTGTCACTTTTAGTCGGGCTGCAGACTCCGTAAGCGCCCATTTATGCGGCGCAAACCCTCAACAGACATCGGAATCTGTTTTGTAGCCGGCGCTTTAGCTGCCGGAACAGGCGATGCCCAATCATCAGGCACAACACCACTCCCACCGCCCAGTTGGTTTGACTGACAGCTGATAGCTGACGGCTTGCTGTCGCTTAGGCCTTGTCGCTATCTGTCACTCCAAAATACCGCTTATGCAACTCGCGAACCTGCTCGGCCAGCTCGGGCACAGGGCCTGCCACCTGTATGTCTGGCGCCACCTCGTTGATGGCCAGCGGGTTCACCGGCGAGGGAGGAAGCCCCCACTCGGCACACCAGCCCGCAAACTGCTCCGCCGAGCTGGCATAAACAATACGCCCCAGTCCCGCCCAGGCGTGTGCCGCAGCACACATGGGGCAATGCTCGCCCGAGGTATACATGATGGATTGAGCACGCTCGGTTTCACTCAGGTGCTCGGCGGCCCAGTGTGCCAGCGCCACTTCCGGGTGCCAGGTTGGTTCATGGCTGTTAATCCGGTTGTGATCCTCCGCCAGCACGGCCCCTTCGGCCGACACCAGAATGGAGCCAAACGGCCGATCACCACCGTCCAGCGCCTCTTCCGCCAGCGCCACGCAACGACGCAAATATCGTAAATCCTGTTCGTTCAAAGCCATTGTTGCCTCCATCCATTCGCCAATATAACCGGGGTATATTCCATTCATCACAAGCCGACCGACGCGGGTGCCACAAAAGCACCGCAACGGCAGCAAAGGCTATGTACGCCCTGCTTCTGTCTGATAAGGTACTGAACAAACGACAAATATCAAAGCAGGAAAATGTCTCTCGACTATTACCAGCAACAGGCCGACGGCTTCTTCCGTAACACCATAACGGTAGACATGACGCCGCTTTACGACCGTTTTCTACCGAGAGTGCCGGCCGGCGGCCATATTGTGGATGCCGGCTGCGGCTCGGGGCGAGACAGCCTGCATTTTTTCCGTCTGGGATACCAGGTAACCGCCTTCGACGCCAGCCCCGCGCTGGTGCAGCTGGCCCGCACCCATAGCGGTCTGCCGGTGGCACTGTGCCGCTTCGAAGACTTCAGCACGCCAGCCCCGGCAGACGCCATCTGGGCCTGTGCCTCTTTACTGCATGTGCCGCTGACCGAACTGGCCGCCGTAATGGCTCACCTGACCGCGCAATTGAAGCCCGGCGGCGTATTTTACTGCTCCTTCAAATACGGCCAGGGAGAAACCTGCCGCGAGGGCCGCCACTTCACCAACCTGGATGAAAACGGGTTGAAACAACTGCTGCGGGGCCTGCCGCTGCACATCGCCGAACAATGGCAAACCGGCGATCTGCGTCCCGACCGGGAACAGGAACGCTGGCTGAATGCCCTGCTGATAAAGGTGCCAGCATGACGGCCCCACAACTGATCGCCGGTGGCGGCCCCAACGATCCCGGCTTCAACCAGCCACTGCTCGGCCCCCTGCTGGACGCCATCAACGTCACCGGCAAGAGCAGCCGCATCGGCATCGCCGTGTCCTTTATTCGCCAGAGCGGACTGGCGCTACTGCAGGATGCGCTGTTCGAGGCTCTGGACAGAGGCGTACAACTCGACGTCATTACCTCCGATTACCTGGACGTGACCGAGCCGGTGGCCCTGCGCCGGCTGATGCTGTTGGCCGAACGGGGCGCCCGCGTCGGCATCTACGAGAGCGCCGACAACCCCGGCTTTCACCTAAAGTCCTACCTGTTTATTCAACAACACACGCGGAAACGGCTGACGGGGCTGGGCTTTGTCGGCTCCAGCAATATCTCCCGCGCCGCCCTCACCGACTCGCTGGAGTGGAACTGGTGTCTGCGGGTAGACGATGACGGCACCAGCCCCGCCGCTGCCAGTCTGCTGGCGTTACAGGAACAAATGCAGCAACTGGCGCAGGATGCGCGGGTAGTACCGCTCAGTCACGACTGGATAGACGATTACCTGATCCGCTACCAGCACAGTCCGCTCACCGGCCTGCGCGTCATTACCGGTGACAGCACGACCGATGCCGAGACCCTGCGCGAAACGCCCCTGCCCAATGCGGTACAAGAAGAAGCACTGGCGGCGCTGAAGGCCAGCCGCAGCCAGGGCTACAAACGGGGGCTGGTGGTCATGGCCACCGGCTTGGGCAAAACCTGGCTGGCCGCCTTCGACGCCCGCCAGCTCAAGGCAAAAAAGCTGCTGTTTGTGGCCCACCGCGACGAGATTATCCGCCAGGCTCAGGCCACCTTCATTCGCATGCAGCCCACAGCACACACCGGCCTGTATAACGGCCAGCAGCAGGATCAGGCCGACTGGCTGTTCGCCTCGGTACAAACCCTGGGCCGGGCCGTCCACCTACGCCGGTTTGCGCCGGATCACTTCGACTACATCATCGTGGACGAATTTCACCACAGTACATCGCCAACCTATCGCCGCTTGCTGGATCATTTTCGCCCCCGTTTCCTGCTGGGGCTGACGGCCACGCCAGACAGAACCGATCAAGCCGATATTCTGGCCCTGTGTGACGATAATCTGGTGTTCGAGCGGGGCCTGCGCGATGCCATTGTAGACAGCCATCTGGTGCCCTTCATCTATCAGGGCGTTTATGACGAATTCATCAACTACGACGAAATTCCCTGGCGCAACGGTCGCTTCGATCCCGAGGCGCTGGACGCCGCCTTCGCCAGTAAAAAGCGGGCCGGGCATGCCCTTGAACAGTGGCGCACCTTCGCCCAGAACCGCACCCTGGCCTTCTGCATTTCTATCCGCCACGCCGATTTCATGGCCCGGATATTTACCGATGCGGGCATTCGTGCCGCCGCCGTCTATGCCGGCTCAGCCATGCCGCGCAACCAGGCGCTGTCCGAGCTGGCTGGCGGCAAACTGCAGGTCATCTTCTCGGTGGATCTGTTCAACGAAGGCACTGATCTGCCCGCCATCGACACCCTGCTGATGCTGCGCCCCACCGAGTCGCGCATCGTCTTTTTGCAGCAACTGGGCCGAGGCCTGCGCCTGCATCCGGGCAAGCAACAGCTGATGGTGGTCGATCTGGTAGGCAACCATAAAGCCTGCCTGTTCAAGCCGGAGCTGTTGCAGGAGATAACCCGAATCGACGGCGGCAGTGGACAAACAACGCCGGCGCTGCCCGAAGGTTGCTTTATCAACCTTGAGCCCGAGCTGATCCCGCTGATGGACAAGCTGCGTTACGGCGGAAAAGTCAGAGTCGTTGATGACTACCGGCGGCTCAAAGAACAACTCGGTCACCGCCCTTCGGCGATACAGGCCTTTCAGGCCGGGCTGGACTTTGCCAAGCTGCGCAAGCAGCACGGCAGCTGGTTTGAACTGACCAACAGCGAAGGTGACTTATCCGCAGAAGGCGGCAAGATACTGGCAAAATTGCGGGACTTTCTGCTGACCGGCATAGAAGCCACCACGCTGACCAAAAGCTTCAAAATCGTACTGCTGCAGGCACTGCTGGAACTGGATGGCCTGCGTCAGCCGCCCACGCTGGTAGCACTGGCCGAACAGTCGCGCTATGTGCTGGAGCGCCACCCGGATCTGCTGCAGCTCGACCTGCCCGCCAGACAACAGGCCATGTCCGCCGACTCCACCGATTGGCTCGGCTACTGGAAGGGCAACCCGATCAAGTTCAGCACCGGCGGCAACCAGGGCTCGCAGGCCGACTACTGGTTCGAGATTAAAGACGACCGCTTCTGCCCCCGTTTTGAGTTGCCCATAGCTGAGCTGGATACCCTGCACCAGATGATGCAGGAACTGGTGGATTTGCGCTTGGCCGAATACCGCCGCCGCAAAGCTGAGGCCTTGGCCCGAATCAAGGCTCCTGCAACCGTTGCCCAAGCAGACGTTATCGAGCTGCCCTACTTCCCGAGCCTGAAAATTGCCTGTGGCCACTTTAAAACCGGCAGCGGTGAAAACGCCGAGCTGATGGCCATTGCGGATCACTACGGTCCATTCGACATCAAACGGCACTTTCTGGCCCGGGCCAGCGGACATTCCATGAACGGCGGCAAACAGCCAGTACAGGATGGCGATCTGTTATTGCTGGAATGGATAACGCCGCAAACCGCCGGCTCCATCAGCAACCAGACCCTGGCCATAGAACGGCAGGACGAGTCCGGCGACAACCAGTATCTGCTGCGAGTAGTGAAGAAAAACCCGGACGGCAGCTATCGACTGCACGCCACCAACCCGGATTATGAAGATCTGGCCGTCACCGATGAGATGAAACCTTTTGCACGGTTCAGGGGAGTGATTGCAGAGTAGAAATCGGTATCAGAATTTTTCATGGTAAAACATCATGCGTTTCTTATTTTTCAGAGGTTAGGATGAGATTGAAAGAAATACTGGAAACAGTCACTAATAGTTGGTCTTCAGCTATTCATGAACAATTCACTGATCATCCAGTCGCAAATTTGCTAAGACAAGAATTATTACGAGAAGTGAAAAAAGAAGTCTCTCTATTTGATCCAAGTTATGAAGTTAAATCAAGCGCTGGAGCAGGAAACTGGGCGAGTGTTCCATGGCTATCAATCTTAAACCCTAGAATAACCACCTCCACTCAATCAGGAGTTTATCCAGTTTACCTGTTCTGTGCTGATGGTTCAGGCCTATATTTATCTCTCGGGTTTGGCACCACAGAACTTAAAGAAAAATACGGAACTCAAGGTGCCAGAAAAGAATCAGCTCAACTAAGAGAAGAAATACGTAAATCTGTAACTAAACTGGACTCCTGGAATGAAACCATAAACTTAAATTCAAATACAAGTTTGGGGAAATCGTATGAGTGGGCTTCTGCCGGGGCAAAATTCTATCCAGCCAACTCCATTCCTGATGATAACATTTTACTTTCAGATCTTAATGAAATATTGAGCATTTACTCATCTTTAGAAGGGGTGAAAATGAATGAAAACACTAATAATGATAAAGAAGTGAGTCTGCAATCATTATCTAAGCCCTTACTCTTGCTCGCCGGCATTTCCGGCACAGGGAAATCCAGATTTATACGTAAGCAAGCTGAGAAGACTGGAAGCCTTAACGAAACATACTGTCTCGTATCCGTACGCCCTGACTGGCATGAACCGAGTGATTTACTGGGCTACATTTCCCGCTTGAATGGAGCTGCAGAATACGTCATTACCGATGTACTTCAATTTATCACTAAAGCATGGCGTGCCATTGTTGATGCTGGCATTAGCGTTGAAAGAAAATATATTGATAATCAAGGGGAAGCTTTCGCTGCATCTGGTGAGCATGAGCAACTACACAGCGTTTTACCTTATTGGCTGTGCCTTGATGAAATGAATCTAGCACCTGTTGAGCAATACTTTGCTGACTATTTATCTGTATTAGAAACTCGACAATGGTCATGGAATAAAAGTGAGTTCTGCTACCTTAGTGACCCCTTATTAAAAGCAACCACCATTAACCAGCTATCAGAACCTGACAAGTTACGTGAAGAATTAGGGTTAGCTGATGAGAAATATGATGTATTGTGGCAATTATTCTGCAAGCATGGTATCGGCATCCCCTTCAACCTGATTGTGGCGGGAACGGTAAATATGGATGAAACTACCCATGGTTTCTCGCGCAAGGTGATTGACCGCGCTCTAAGTTTCGATTTTGGCGACTTCTTCCCTAATGACTTTTCCGAGTATTTCAATCCTACCACCACAAACAAAGCTCTTACCTATCCCATTTGGTCGTTCGTAAACATCGAACAGCTACCAGATATTGATATTGATGGGAAAAAGAGCATAGCTTTTTTAAATTCGGTAAACGAGGTACTGGACAACACACCTTTTAAACTTGCGTTTCGATCTTTAAATGAGCTACTCCTTTCAGTAATCAGCCAGCAGCCACAATCGGATACTGAGCTGAAAGCCATTTGGGATGATTTCTTAATGTGTAAAGTGCTACCACGCATTGAAGGTGATAGCGATAAGCTTGCCCATAATGATATCGAAAAATCATTACTTATGGAATTACACAGCACCTTGGAGAATGAATTATCAGACATATGGCATGAACCAGAAAACTCAGACTCGGCTCGTCCAGATCTTTACAGAGAGAAAAATGATGGTAGTGTTATCACTATTCCATGCCGTAGTAAGAAAAAAATTACGTGGATGCAGAATCGACTCTCTAAATCAGGCTTTACCAGTTTTTGGCCATAACCCAAGAGGTGGAAAGGGATGCCAGACTTATTAAGAATACAAACAGAACATTTTGAACTTTCCGTTTGGTGTAACGATATCGTTAAACGCCAAAAAGTGCATACTGACACTATACGCAAGCGTGAGTCAAAATTGGACTCTGTTCAAAATAAAAATAAAATAGATGCTACTTCTGTGATGCGGTTTTCTCCAGCATTAACAGTGAAAGAAGCTGTCATACTGGATAATAAAATTATTGTGGACGGTTTAGATATTGAACTATTATCATTTATTGAACCACTTTTTTTTGAAAATGTGCAGTATCAGTTTGAATGGTTGTTTTTTGATAATATTGAGCAGGCATATCTTGCGCATAGAGTCAAAGCGGTTAACGATGGATTTCGTTTCTCCAAAGGAAAAGGTTCAATTCCAGCTCGTTTAACAGGCACAATCAATACAGGAAATGATGTTGGCTGGATGCGGCTTCCGCTCTGCTATCTGTTGGCTGGGAAGGAATATCGGTGCAACTTTACTTTTGAAGTACTGCCTACGAAAATGGATTTACATAGTGATTTGCCCGCTATGTATCAAGCTATAGATGAGACTTATCCCCTTTGGCGGTTTAGCTTTGCCGAAAAAACCGAACAAGATGTAGCCAAAGGCAAGCAGAAAGGTCATTTCCCACTCCTTTGGCTCGCCAATTTCGGCACGTTAAGGGAGCAGTTTGAAAAAGGACTTAAAGTAATTACGCAGGCACCTCATAGTCGCCTACAGACGAAGGTTTCATATACCAGAGCTATTCGTTTAAAAGGCCGGGTTTCACATCACCTTTCGTCCCGCGTTAAAGAAGACTTTTCCAATGGTATATTTGAAAAGCGCTACCGCATTGAAAAAAAACAACTTAGCGTAGACACCCCTGAGAATAGATTCATCAAGGCAGCTATATCAAAGTGTAAAAAACAATTAACTGAGTTTGATTGTAAGCTGCGTGAAAACAATAAAACCCCTGACAATCAGCGTCTATCCGACACCTTTCTCACGGAGATAAACAGCTGGCAAAAGCCATTGCATAAAATACTGAACCAAAGCTTTATGAAAGAAGTGGGACCATACAACGGCTTATCACATGAGTCTCTAGTACTACAGCAGAAAACAGGATACAGCACTGTATACCGTGTTTGGCAAGAACTGAAATTTTATCTCGACGTATTTTCAAGTCAGTCAAGCATCTCAATGAAATCCATTTCTGAAATTTATGAAGTGTGGTGTTTTTTGGAACTTCGTAAAATATTAATCAATGATTTAGGTTTCAAAGATAAAACATCTAAACGCAAATCATTAGTACTAAATGACTACTTGGAATATCAGTTGAAAGACGGTTTTGCAGGAGCATTTGAGTTTGAACGTGAAGATGGCTTTCGTGCTAAGCTTGCCCATGAACCCATCTTCGGAAAAAAAAGTAATGACATCCTATCCTATTTGGTAACTCAGAAGCCGGATATTGTTTTGGAGGTCCAGCTTCCCCAGCCGAGTGATAAACGTTTCGTATGGTTGTTTGATGCGAAATATCGTATAAAAACTCAAGCTAGCCGTTTTGAAGATGAAGATACCGACAATGCAGATTATGTACCTGATGATGCAATAAACCAAATGCATCGTTATCGAGATGCCTTGATCCGTATTTCACGAAATTCTTCGTCTAACATTGATAGTAAAAGCCGCCCCGTATTTGGCGCCTTTGCACTATACCCAGGATTTTTTGATCAGGAAAGTGACACCAACCCTTATAAAAATGCCATCTCGGAAATAGGCATAGGGGCTTTTGCTATGCTACCAAGTGGCAATGGTAAAACTAGCTGTTATTGGTTGAGAAACTTTTTAACGAGTCAGCTAGGTGTGATCTCTCAAAATGGGGTTATAAATTACAGCGCCCAGTCATTGAATGAAAACCTTTATGTTCAAGAGGCCGCTCGCATCCCTTACTATGGCATGAAACAATCTCTTTATAGTAACCTTATCATGACAATCGCATTAGGTGGAAAACGGAGTCGTAACGATGAGTACTTCTCTGGCTTTGACAATGGGACGGCTAAATGGTATCACCTTCCTAAGAAAACTTTCCTTAATGAATTCAAACTACACATTGCCAAGGAAATACAATTTCTAGCGTTAGCCTCCACATCTGATAGCGATTCAAAAAGTAAAAGTATTGATAAGATTTGGCCAATTAAAAATATGACATTGGTAGCGAGGGGAATTATTACCAAAGAGCAATCTGGGAAAACTTCAGATTCTGATGAACTGTACTACTTATTTGAACTTGGCAAACCTTTACTTCTCAAAGATACAATAAAAAATGTGCCCCACCGTCCAATTAGTAAATCAATGAAGCTGACAACACTTACATTATTAGAGTGTACTCACAACTTCAGCGACATTAAATCTGTCTATACAGAAGCGTTGACATGACTCTTAGAAATAAAAACTTACCTTCAGCAGAAGACAAAAAATGCTACTCCATCGTCCTGCATATCAGGGCTGACGCATCAGAGTTCACTATTTGAATATCCCCATAGATTTTTTACCACCTACTCACAATCGCGGTGATTTTTTTGCCTGCTTTCCAAGGTATTGAGGAAACTAAACATTTAAAAGTCGATCGGCATCACTTATCGGGCTTCTTTTTTATGCTTGCATGGCCGTTTATGTTTTAAAAAACTACAAACAACAAAAGGAGAGCACATGTTTGATTTAACGGATCAAATCGCATTGGTCACGGGCGGCGCCAAAGGGATTGGCAAGGGCATTGCTCGGGTGCTGGCCAGTGCGGGTGCCACCGTGATCATCGCCGATATAGACGAAGCCGTCGGCAAGGCCAGCGCCGAGGAGCTGAACGGGCATTATTTTTATCTGGATGTATCCAGCCATAAAAGCTGCAAGCAGCTAGTGTCGGCCGTGATCAGGGATTTTGAGCGGCTCGATATTCTGTGCTCCAACACCGGCATTTTTCCGCAGTGCGATCTGGTCACCATGACCGAGCAGCACTGGGACGAAATGCACGACATTAATCTGAAAGGCACCTTTTTTATGGTGCAGGCGGCGCTGGAAGTCATGCGACCACAGAGTTATGGCCGCATTGTGATCACTTCGTCCATCACTGGCCCGGTAACCGGCTTTCCCGGCTGGACTCACTATGCCGCCAGCAAGGCCGGCCAGCTTGGTTTTATGCGCAGCGCGGCACTGGAGTGCGCCCGCGATGGCATTACCATTAACGCCGTGATGCCCGGCAACATTCTTACCGAGGGCCTGCAAGCACAAGGAGAAGATTACCTGGAGCAGATGAAGGCGGCCATTCCCACCCGTAGCTTGGGCACGCCGGACGACATTGGGCACGCTGCCTGTTTTCTGGCATCAAAAGAGGCCCGCTATATTACCGGGCAAACCCTGATTGTGGATGGTGGCCAGGTGCTGCCCGAATCGCCGGAAGCACTGGCTGCGGTAAGATAAAACGCCCGGCCTGTGCCGGGCAGGCAAATATACTCATGGTTAAACGTTGCCGGCCAGGGTTGCAGGCCGGCACTTTCGGCGCGTTTTACCCGTTAACGGTTGTAGACTCGCAACAAACCGGATATACCCTAGCTGTTGATTGGTCTTGATTGGTGATCCTGTGAAGAAGCTGTTTTTGATTTGTGGCCTGGCCCTGTTACTGGCAACGGTGTTCAGTGTGGTCGTCCGCCCGGTTCCCATTGAGCAGAGGCTGATACAGATTCAGGCCGGCGATGTGTTGAAGGGATTTCCCGGCATTGAAGAAGAGCCGGTCAGGGTTCAGGCCGTACTGCTGGATCTTGCGGATAACCCGCTGCTGCTGGTGAAAGCGCAGGCGGCGTTTATTCGTTATCCGGCCATGGCCCGCAGTGTGTTTTCGCTCTACGGCAAGGAACCTGAATTTCAGGAGATTCTGCTGCGCTATGGCGAAACGGTTCTGCCACCTATCCATCACTTTATGACCCACCCCATCCACACCATTGAGCTGATCAACCAGGCGGACCAACGCTACCTGGCTATCAAGCAGTACTTTACCGGTATCCCGGACAGCGCCAGCACCGGAAGCCCAGGTCCAGGCCAGTATCAGGCGCTCTCCCCGGAAGAGCGTGGCTGGTATGCGGTCAACTTCATCAAGAGTGAAGGCCACGATTTTCTCGGCCAGTTTGTGGTGGACGCCCAGGGTGAAACCCGGTGGATCACTACCGAACGCATGCTGGAAGGTCTGAACCAGTTTTTTACCAGCGGCATCCGGCGCCTGGAAACCAAATACCGCGCCGGTGAAGAGCTCACAGCAGGGGATATCGGCTGGGCATCGGTCGATGTACTGGTGTTAACCAGTGCCGTAAAGGTGTTGCGTATGGGACGTGCTGCAGCGGTAACTACCAAGGCTGCCAGCCGAGGCACCCGCTCGGCGGCCCTGGCTGCCCGGGTCAGCCAGGGCGGACGTATGGTGCTGAGCAGTGCTCGATATGCAAAATGGCCCCTGGTGTTCGGTGCCGGCTACCTGGTGATGACCCACCCCAGTCTTGTCAGCGACTTGCTCGCGGGTGTCGCGGATGTGCTGGGCTACCCCGTGCTGGTCGTGCAGTTTGCAGGGTGGCTGTTGCTATTGATTCCGGTGCTTTACCTTGGCAGTTGGCTGCTCTGGCTTGTGGGTCCGCTACTCATGGGGTTGCTGCGACTGGCTTACTTCATGCTGACCAGGCTAAGTGGCAGGAAAGATCGAATTCCGGCTATGGAGAGCGTTGAGATAAGGCGGCGCGGTCAGTAAGCTGCGACTATCAACGAACCTGAAAAAAGCCGCCATCAATGATGGCGGCTTTTTTGTCAGCTAGATTCAGTGTTCTGCGTTCGCTTAATCGGTGCTGCGAACTGCCTGTGCCATACCGGGCTGGCGGGCGTCTCGCTTGAGCTTGAAGGAGGCGAAGATAAGTGCGCCCACCAAAAACAGGCCCAGGTAGCCGATCAGCGGGTAGAAGAAGGCGACCAGCTGGGTAAAGCCGGCAAAGCTGGCTACAAAGCCCACCGCCAGGGTGATAAGGGAGAAGCGGGTGGCGGCCGGGGTGCGCATTTCCACAAAACGGGCGACAAAGGCATAGAACATGCTGGCACCTGTACTGAAGATCATGCCAAACAGCACAAAGGCCATGCCTTTCGCCAGCCAGGGCGAGATGCCGTCGATGATTTTAAGCAGCGGCAGAGCATAGCCGGCAATGTTGTCGATTTGCGAGAACATGGCCAGGTGACTGATCATGATCAGCACGCCTACGCCCAGGCCGCCGAACAAGCCGCCCCATTTGGCGATGTTTTCGTTTTTCTCGGCGCCGCCCATTACCAGCGACATGGCGGCTCCCACGGCGATGTTGAACGACACATAGTTGACCGCAGACACCAGCCAGTGCGGTAAGGTGGACTCAACGCTTTCGGCAATGGGTGCCAGCTCGGCAAAGCTGCGGTCCATGGTGGCCAGGCTGTAGATGCAGATCAACACCAGCGCCAGCACCAGAAAGGGGGTAATGCTGCCGATAAGGGCCACCACACGCTGCACGTTCAGCATCAGGGTGGCGCCCATCATCAGGGTCATCAGCACGCTGCCCACAAAGGGTGCCAGGCCAAACTGCTGATTCAGGGTGGAGCCGGCGCCGGCGATCATCACCACGCCCACACCGAACAGGGTAAAGATGATCACGTAATCCACAATCACGCCGATGTAACGGCCGCTAATCTGATACACCACGGTTTTATGGGAACGGGTACGGGTGCGACTGCCCAGCAGGGTGAGCATCATGCCCAGATAGGCGAACAAGGCCGTGGCGACTACGGCGGCGGCGGTGCCCAGGTAACCGAAGCTGGTAAAGTACTGCAGCACTTCCTGACCGGAGGCGAATCCTGCCCCTACGATAATGCCAATGAATGCACTGGCTATTTTCAATATATTCCACATGTTCGCCTGATACTCCGTCAAATAACCCTGCAAATTGATTAAATAGGGCCTAGTTTCCAGAAGGTGCTGTTGTAGCGCCCGTAAAGCCAGAGAATGTAGCATAATCAAGGATGTAGCGTGATAGATTTGTTAAATAACACCACAATAAACATAATCCCCTGATAAACCATTAAATAACCTTACAGATGAACCAAAAAATACCGAATATACAAAAGGTACTGTTGCAGCATCCGTAAGGCCGGCGACCATAGCAAAGCCCGGTCGCCAGGCATATCAGACCTTGGTCGCGTGTGGTGAGCCGCCTCTGGCCTGATCCTGGGGCTACTCGGGTGGGATCAGCCGGGCATCGGTCAGGGTGCGGGGGCGATAATCGGGCACACTTTGCCAGCGGGCCCACACGGAGGGATCTATGGTCACGCCAACGGAAAGGTTGCCCTCTCCGTCCTGGTCCAGCCGCCGGTGCAGGCGGCCATCTCCGGCATGAAACCAGCGCCGATAGCGGCCATACCAGCCGCCCATGAAGTCGTTGAACGAATCGGTGGGCGCCGTTAGCCAGGCCTGAGCGTCCGGCATGATCGGCGTTAGCGCCAGCCCGGCTTCTATCGCCTTGCTCTGCATCCAGACCAGCGGCAGGTCGGCCAGCGGATCGCCGGGGTAACCGCCGCCCACATTGGCATGGGCGCCGATAAACCAGCGCTGCTCCACTTCTATCTGGCCGGTCTTCTTGTTGCCGTCTGCGCTGGTCCAGGGCACGGCGTCGTAGGCGGCCCTGTGTTCGTCCAGCGCCATGGCCTGATAGGCCCGCTGCACTATGTTCGACAGCCGGGTGTCGTGCCAGGAATAAGTGCCCCGCTCGGATATCATGGTGCCGGGAATGCCCAATGCCCCCACCGTGTCCCACACCCCGAGCAGGTGGATGTCTATCTCCCGGCTGTAACGGGCCCGAAACTGGCGGCACGGCTCTCCGTCCGGGGCCGCATCTTTGTTGCGATACAGCCGTTCGGCGGCGGCCAGGCTGGTCGGGGTAATCACATGCAGCAGGCCGCATTTGCGGATCATGCCCACCATGCTGCGGGCGGTGTAGGCACCGCGACTGAAGCCGAATACCCAGACTTGATCACCCGGTCGATAATGCCGAGCCAGCCAGTCGTAACCCTGGCGCAGGTTCTTGCTCAAGCCCATACCCAAAACGCCCCCGGCCAGACGAGACAGGGCGGCGGTGCCCACGCCGGCGTCGTAGAAAAAACGCTGGCGCCGCTCACCGTCGAAGGGGGCTATGCTGCGCGCCAGCTTCACCACATTGGTGTTATCCTGCGGGTCGTTCCAGGTGCCGTCGAACAGCACTATCAGGCGTTGCGGATGTTGAGGCATGGGCTTGCTCCCAAAAGGCGGCATGAGTATCTACAGCCTATGCCAGATTGGAGAAAACACAGTGTTGATCTGAAAGCCGTGAAGGGGAAAACATGGCGCCCTGCGCCAAGCACCCAGCGAGACAAATAACGGTGTGTTTTGGATACCGGGGCAAGCCCGGCATGACGGCATAAGTGCAAGGCGGTGTGTTTGTAGCCGGCGCTTTAGCTGCCGGTCCTGCGGAGCAGGATGATTTTTAAAACCCGCTGAGACGGGGACTCCGCGGGCAAAGCGGCAGACATAGAACGATTCTGCGCTGCTTTTGGCTTTGTCGTAATTACCCATAAACACCGTAAAGCCCCGTCATTCATGGCGGGGATATAAGGTGTGAACGGCGTAGCCGTTCCGTGGTTAATGGGGCGTTTGTTGTTGCTCTATGTACTGGCGGATGATCTCTATCGGAGCCCCACCGCAGCTTGACGCAAAGTAGGATGGCGACCACAACGCCCCCTTGTAGTAGAACTTGGCTGCTATATCTGGCCGCTCTTTTTTAAGTACCCGACTGGATGCCCCTTTCAAGCTGTTCACCAGC
>NZ_MPZM01000037.1 GCF_002936955.1 Oceanisphaera arctica
ACTATCACTATTTCGCTGTTGGTCATGCTAGCTCCATCCACCTGTAATATAAGGCTTTCATGTTTGCACCAAACCTAACGTTTTCCGGCGCCGCCGCTAGTCCAGAGAAGGGGAAAGAGATCTGCTCCGCCGACCATGAAATGCCATGGATGGCATTTCATGGTCGGGTTCACGGCGTGTCGGAGGAGTAGACTCTTTGCCCGACCGGCATCGCAACTGTCCCAACCATGCCAAGCCGCCCTTTGCCTTCCAGCGCCATCCACCTCCGAATACTTATTCAAGCTTAGCCAAGCCTCGCTCGCCCCATTGCACTATAGTTAATTCGGCAATATCGGCAGCAAACGAGCCCACCATCGCCACCACCTCACCCGAGATCAGCCCCCTGAAAGAGGAGGACGCCATGACCCCCTACTCGCCCCTGAATATCGGCCTGGACGACACCCTCACCATGCTGCAAGAGCAGGTGGCAGCCTTCGCCGAGCACGAAATCGCGCCTCTTGCCGAAGCCATCGACAGAGATAACCGCTTTCCCGCCGAACTCTGGCCCAGGCTGGGTGACATGGGACTGTTCGGCATCACGGTGGCGGAAGAGCATGGCGGGGTGAACATGGGTTATCTGGCCCATGTGCTGGCGATGGAAGAAATCAGCCGGGCCTCGGCGGCGGTGGGGCTGTCTTACGGCGCCCATTCCAACCTGTGCGTCAACCAGATCCACCGCCACGGCAGCGAAGCACAGAAACAACGCTACCTGCCGCCCTTGCTGAGCGGCGAACACATCGGCGCCCTGGCCATGTCCGAGCCCAACGCGGGATCCGACGTGGTGTCGATGAGCCTGCAGGCCCGTGCCGATGGCAATGACTTTGTGCTGAACGGCACCAAGATGTGGATCACCAACGGTCCCGAAGCGAACGTGATAGTGGTCTACGCCAAAACAGAGCCTCAGGCCGGAGCCCGAGGCATCAGCGCCTTCATCGTAGAGCGCGACACGCCCGGCTTCGGCCATGCCCAGAGGCTCGACAAACTCGGCATGCGTGGCTCCAGTACCTGCGAGCTGGTGTTTCAGGACTGCCGTGTACCCGGAGCCAATCTGCTCGGCCCTCTGAACGGCGGGGTGGAAGTGCTGATGAGCGGCCTCGACTACGAACGGCTGGTGCTGGCCGGTGGCCCGATCGGCATCATGCAGGCCTCAATGGATCTGGTGCTGCCCTATGTTCGGGAGCGCAAGCAGTTCGGTCAGGCCATCGGCGACTTTCAGCTGGTGCAGGGCAAGCTGGCGGACATGTATACCCGGATGAACGCCGCCCGTTGTTATACCTATATGACGGCAATGGCGGCAGACCGGGGCCAGCTGTCCCGCAAGGATGCCGCCGGCGTGATACTGCTGGCCTCCGAAAGCGCCACCCAGATGGCATTGGACGCCATACAGCTGCTGGGCGGCAACGGTTATATCAACGAGTTCCCCGCCGGCCGCCTGCTGCGAGATGCCAAGCTGTACGAAATCGGCGCCGGCACCTCGGAGATCCGCCGCATGCTGATCGGGCGCGAACTGGTGCAAAACAGATGATTGTTTATGGCGGTAACAGACGGCTTCAGACTTGTAGAACGGGTACAGGGAGCTGCTCAGCCGACCATCACATGACAGGGATGTCATGTGCCGAGCGTTACAGGGATGTACTTGAAGCGTGTCGGCGGAGCGGACCCTTTACCCGTTTATCTACGGAGCAAACAAGCAACGCAGGAGCCGGCCATGACTATTCTTCCCAATAACATTAATCCCGAGTCGGACCGGTTTCAGGCCAATCATGAGGCCATGGCCGCCGAGGTAGCGGCATTGCGGGAGCGGGTGGCGATCATCGAACAGGGCGGCGGCGAGATCAGCCGGAAACGACATACCGACAGAGGCAAGTTGCTGCCTCGGGAACGAGTGCGTCAGCTGCTGGATCCAGGTGCTCCTTTTCTCGAACTGTCCCAGCTGGCGGCCCTTGATGTCTACGACGACGCAGTGCCGGCCGCGGGGCTGATCGCCGGCATCGGCCGGGTCAGCGGGGTTGAATGCATGATAGTGGCCAACGACGCCACGGTAAAAGGCGGCACCTATTACCCGCTGACGGTCAAGAAACACCTGCGCGCCCAGGAAATTGCCAAGCGCTGTCGCCTGCCCTGCCTTTATCTGGTCGACTCGGGTGGCGCCCACTTGCCCAGCCAAGCCGAAGTATTCCCGGATCGGGAGCACTTCGGACGCATCTTCTTCAACCAGGCACAAATGTCCGCCGCCAACATTCCCCAGCTGGCGGTAGTAATGGGTCTCTGTACCGCCGGTGGCGCCTATGTGCCGGCCATGGCGGACGAGTCCATCATAGTGCGTAATCAGGGCACCATCTTTCTGGGCGGCCCGCCGCTGGTGCGAGCGGCTACTGGCGAAGTGGTCAGCGCCGAAGAACTGGGCGGCGCCGAGGTGCATACCCAAACCTCGGGGGTGGCGGATCACGCCGCCGAAGACGACGCTCACGCCCTGTGGCTAACCCGCCGTCTGGTGGCCAATCTCAATCGTCCGCAGCTGCCTGCCCCACCTTATGCACCGCTGCCGCCCCGTTATCCGGCCGAAGAGCTCTATGGCATCGTCGGCACCGATTTGCGCAAGACTTTCGAGATACGAGACATCATCGCCCGGCTGGTGGACGACTCGGCCTTCGACGAATTCAAGCGCGACTACGGCACCACTCTGGTCACCGGCTTCGCCCGCCTGCACGGCTATCCGGTCGGTATTATCGCCAACAACGGCATCCTGTTCAGCGAATCGGCCCAGAAAGGCGCCCACTTCATCGAGCTGTGCTGCCAGCGCCGAGTGCCGCTGCTGTTTCTGCAGAATATCACCGGCTTCATGGTGGGCAAAAAATACGAGGCCGAGGGCATCGCCAAACACGGCGCCAAGCTGGTAATGGCCGTGGCCTGCGCCAATGTGCCCAAGATAACCCTGATCATCGGCGGTAGCTTCGGCGCCGGCAACTACGGCATGTGCGGCCGGGCCTATGATCCGGACTTCCTGTGGATCTGGCCGAACGCCCGCATCTCTGTGATGGGTGGCGAGCAGGCCGCCGAGGTATTGGCCAGGGTGAAGCGCGATGCCAGAGAAAAGGTCGGAGAGTCCTGGATTGAAGCCGACGAAGCCGCTTTCAAGGAACCCATAGTCGAGCGCTACGAGCAGGAAGGGCACTCCTGGTATGCCAGCGCTCGGCTGTGGGACGACGGCGTTATCGATCCCAAAGACAGCCGCACCGTGCTGGCCATGAGCCTGGCACTGGCGCTGAACCGGCCAATGGACGATCCCCGCTTCGGCGTGTTTCGTATGTAGGAGGCATCATGAAGGAACCCGTGCAGCTTGAAGAACGCAGCCCCGGCGTCTGGGAGCTGACACTGAACCGGCCCGAACGCCATAACGCCTTCGATGAGCGGCTGATTGCCGCCATGAGCGAACGACTGGAACAGGCAGCCCACCAGTCCGGTCTGCGCGTACTGGTGTTGCGCGGCACCGGCAAACATTTCAGCGCCGGTGCGGATCTGAACTGGATGCAAAGAGCGGCCACCCTCGATGAGACGCAGAATCTGGCCGATGCCCGGCAACTGGCGCAGCTGTTGCGGCAACTCGATAACTTTCCCTCCCCCACCCTGGCACTGGTACAGGGCGCAGCCTACGGCGGCGCTCTGGGGCTGGTTGCCTGCTGTGATTTGGTGGTGGCAGCGGCTAACGCCCGCTTTGCCTTGAGCGAAGTGCGGCTGGGCTTGATCTCCGCCACCATCAGCCCCTATGTGCTGCGCGCCCTGGGGCCTCGCCAGGCTCGTCGCTACATGCTCACCGCCGAGGTCATGGAGGCTTCGATAGCCGAGCAGCTGGGGCTGGTGCATCTGCAGGCCGCGCCCGAACAGAGTCTGGATGAGGCGGCTGCACCCCTAATCCGGGCGATAAGACGCAATGGCCCTCGGGCACTCACCGCCGCAAAGCTGCTGGTTCGGGACTTCGCCGGGCAAGTCATCGACGAGGACTTGATCGAAGACAGCGCCCACCGCCTCGCCGAGTTGCGCGTCGGTGCCGAAGCCCGGGAAGGACTCGACGCCTTCCTCAACAAGCGCCCGCCAACCTGGGAGGACGAGGATGTTTGACAAGATACTGATCGCTAACCGGGGAGAAATTGCCTGCCGTATCATCCGAACCGCCCGCCGGCTCGGCATAGTGACGGTCGCGGTCTATTCCGACGTCGATGCACGGGCCGCACATTTAGAGCAGGCCGACGAGGCCTGGCGTCTGGGTCCGGCACCAGCCGCCGAGAGCTACCTCCGGCAGGACAAATTGCTGGACATCGCCCGGGCCTGCGGCGCCGAGGCCATTCATCCGGGCTACGGTTTTTTGTCGGAGAACGCCGGCTTCGCTCACGCCTGTGCCGAACAGGGACTGGTCTTTATCGGCCCGCCCGCCAGCGCCATCGAGTCCATGGGATCCAAGTCTGCCGCCAAGACGCTGATGAGTGCGGCCGGGGTGCCTGTGGTACCCGGCTATCACGGATCCAATCAAGATGCCGACCAGCTGCGCCGAGAAGCGGAACGATGCGGCTTTCCACTGCTACTGAAGGCGGTGGCCGGGGGCGGGGGTAAGGGTATGCGGGTGGTGCATGACATCCGTGAGTTCGATGAGGCGCTGGCGTCGGCCCGCCGTGAGGCCAAAGCCGCCTTCGGTGACGACGCCATGCTGCTGGAACGCTACCTGCCCCGGGCCCGCCATGTGGAGGTGCAGGTGTTCTGCGACCAGTTCGGCCACGGCATCTATCTGTCGGAGCGGGACTGCTCGGTGCAGCGCCGCCATCAGAAGGTATTGGAAGAAGCCCCCGCCCCCAACCTTTCGCCACAAATCCGGCTTGCCATGGGCGAAGCGGCGGTCAAGGCGGCGCTCGCCATCGATTACCGGGGGGCCGGCACCCTGGAATTTCTGTATCTGGCCGACGGCAGCTTCTTCTTCATGGAGATGAACACCCGCCTGCAGGTGGAGCACCCGGTCACCGAGCTGGTCACAGGTCTGGATCTGGTGGAATGGCAGCTGCGCGTCGCCGCTGGCGAGCCACTGCCGCTGACTCAAGAACAGGTGAAGATCCGGGGTCATGCAGTGGAGGCCCGGGTGTATGCGGAAGATCCAGAGCATGACTTTCTGCCCGCCGCCGGCACCCTGCATTATCTGCACGAGCCCGTCTCCGGCGCCGAGATTTCACCCGCCATCGAGATACGGCTGGATACCGGCGTGCGCCAGGGCGACGAGGTCGGGATCTTCTACGATCCGCTGATCGCCAAACTGATCGTCTGGGCCGAGAGTCGCGAGCAGGCCCTGCGCCAGCTGGCCAACTCCCTGGCTCAGTATCGCATCGGCGGCGTGCGCACCAACCTGCGCTTTCTGCAGGCCTTGGCCGAGTCGGCGCCTCTGCGGACCGACGAGCTGCATACCGGTTTTATCGAGCAGCACAGTGAACTGTTGTTTGCGCCACCCGGACTTGAGCCATCTCGGGTGCTGGCGCTCTGTGCCGCCTTTGTACTACTCACCGAACCACAGACGGACTCATCCCCCTTTGCCGGCCATCAGGGCTGGTGGCTCAATCTGCCACCCCGGCGACAGCTGGCGCTCGAGTACGAGGCCGAGACTCATCGGCTCGATATGAGGAGTGAACCCGACGGCTGGTGGATGACGATCGGCGGCCGGCAGCACCGCCTCACCGCCAAGCTACAGGGTGATCGGTTACAGGCGGTGATCGACGGGGTGCCGCTGCGTTGCCATCTGGCCCGGCATAATGACCAGCTATGGCTGTTTTATCACGGCGAGCGTTTCGACGTGCGGCTGCACAACCCCGATTACGAACAGCAGTCAACACATAATGGCGGAAACCTATCCGCCCCCATGCCCGGGATGATCAGCCAGATCAAGGTGGCGGTGGGCGAGTCTGTTGCCGCCGGCCAGACCCTGTTGATATTGGAGGCGATGAAAATGGAGCACCCCATTGTCGCCCCTACCACCGGTCGGGTGGCCGAGCTGTATTACCGGGAAGGCAGCCAGGTTAGTGAAGGCGCCGAGCTGCTGCGACTGGAGCCCGAACAGGAGCAAGAGACACCATGAGCGACAAGGTCAGACTGGTGGAAGTCGGCCCGCGGGACGGGCTGCAAAACGAGCCGGGTTTGGTGCCATTCGCCATCAAAATCGCGCTGGTCGAACGGCTGGCCGACTGCGGCCTGCGCCATATCGAGGCCGCCAGTTTCGTCTCCCCAAAATGGGTGCCACAGATGGCCGACGGCCACGCCGTGCTCACCGGCATTCATCGCCGCCCCAACGTCATCTACAGCGCCCTGACCCCCAACCTCAAGGGACTGGAGGCGGCACTGGCCGCCGGTGTTGACCAAGTGGCCGTGTTCACCGCCGCCTCGGAGTCCTTTTGCCAACACAATATCAATGCCTCTATCGCCACCAGCCTGGCACGCTTTGCGCCGCTGTTAGCCCTGGCTAAAGAGCAAGGAATACCGGTGCGCGGTTATGTGTCTACCGTGCTGGACTGCCCTTATGAAGGAGCTATTACCCCAGAGGCGGCGGCACAAGTCGCCAGCGCCTTGTATCAAATGGGTTGTACTGAAATTTCTTTGGGCGATACGCTGGGCACCGGCACACCCAAGCGGGTGAGAGCCCTGCTGAGCGCAGTGAGTCAGGAGGTACCCCTGCCGCAGCTAGCGGTACATTTTCACGATACCTACGGTCAGGCGCTGGTCAATATTTATGCCGCCCTGGAGCAAGGAATTCGCATTATTGACAGCTCGGTGGCCGGCCTCGGCGGTTGCCCTTACGCCCCGGGGGCTTCGGGTAATGTCGCCACCGAAGAAGTGGTGTATTTATTACAGGGCTTAGGTATGCTTACGCGCGTGAACCTGGACAACCTGGTGCAGACCGGCCGCTGGATTAGCCAGCAGCTGGGCCGTCGCAACGGTTCAAAGGTGGGGCTGGCCTGGACAAAGTGAAGCTGTAAATACCAATTCTGTATTGGCATCTCGGACAAAGGGCCCACTCCGCCGACTCACTATGAATACATCCATGTACGCTCTCTGTTTCATCCCTGAAACAGAAGGTCGGCAGAGCGGATCCCTTTGTCCTCCCTGATGCTACAGAGCCGCCTGCTGTCGCCGCCTGCAGGCAACTCGGCGCTCAGAAAGAAGCAACAGAACCGTGACAACCAAAACCGAATCTGACCGCCATAAACGTAAAAAGGGAGCCGAGGCTCCCTTTTTCACCGGACCAAATTCGAACCTTACTGGTTGACGAACTCAACACCCTTGACGATATCGCCTTTCAGGGTTTCCAGCATGCCGTCCATCGCGGCCTGTTCGAAGGCGCTGATGTCGCCGTAAGACAGCACTTTTTCAACGCCATTCTTACCCAGCAGCACAGGCTGTGCGAAGAACTGAGCGTGCTCGCTGCCGCCGTCGACATAGGTGCACTCGACCACATTGGATTCACCCTGCATGGCCTTGACCAGAGACAGCGCAAAGCGACAGGCAGCCTGACCCATGGACAGGGTGGCAGAGCCGCCGCCGGCCTTGGCTTCAACCACTTCGGTACCGGCGTTCTGGATGCGGTAGGTCAGCTTCTCGATTTCGTCATCGGAGAAAGAAGCGCCTTCAACCTGAGACAGCAGCGGCAGTATGGTCACGCCGCTGTGGCCACCGATAACCGGTACCTTGACGTCGGCCACGTTCAGACCCTTGGCTTCGGCCACGAAGGTCTCGGCACGGATCACGTCCAGAGTGGTGATACCGAACAGCTTGTTCTTGTCGTAGACGCCGGCTTTCTTCAGCACTTCAGCGGCAATCGGCACAGTGGTGTTCACCGGGTTGGTGATGATGGCGATGCAGGCCTTGGGACAGGTGGCAGCGGCTTTTTCGATCAGGTTCTTGACGATACCGGCGTTCACGTTGAACAGGTCGGCACGGTCCATGCCCGGCTTGCGGGCAACACCGGCGGAGATCAGCACGATGTCGGCGCCTTCCAGGGCAGGAGTCGGATCTTCACCACCAAAGCCCACAACGCTTACCGCCGTCGGGATGTGGCTCAAATCGGCGGCAACACCGGGAGTGACGGGTGCGATATCGTACAGGCTTAATGCAGAACCGGCAGGCAGGTTGTTTTTCAACAGCAGGGCCAGAGCCTGGCCGATACCACCGGCGGCTCCAAGTACGGCAACTTTCATGACTGAACTCCGTTATTATTGGGTTGTTAGACGTTTCCTGGGACGTTAGCAACATAGCGAAAGCGCCGCAGAAAGACAATGGTTAAGGGATGCTGAATATGTGGTTCTGTGAGACAGCGCCGTCATCCCTGAGTCTGAAATACCAGGGCTCGCCGTTCCAGCAGACGAAACAAAAAGGTCAGCAGGCCATTCAGAATCAGATAAATGGCACCGGCCAGCCCGAACACCACCAGGGTGTCGTAGGTCTGTCCATTGAGTCGTTGGGCCAGGCCCATGATTTCCATGATCGAAATGGTACTGGCCAGGGAGCTACCCTTGAGCACCAGCACCACCTCGTTGGAATAGGCCGGTATCACCCGCCGTCCGGCATGGCGCAACTTGACGCTGAGCGTCTGCCAGCCATTCATGCCCAGCGCCTGGCAGGCCAGGGTTTCGCCCTTCGGTACCGCCTCCAGCGCGCCCTTGAACAGGCGGCAGGTATAGGCGCCGGCATTCATGCCCAAGGCCAGAATGGCGCAGAACATGGGCTCGCGCAGATAGGTCCAGGCCCAGCTGTTCTTTACCCAGTCGAACTGGGCCGGGCCGTAGTACACCAGAAAAATCTGTACCAGCAGCGGCGTGCCGGTCAGCAGCAACAGATAGCCTTCCGTCAGCTGCGCCAGCACCGGTACCCGGCTCTCCAGGACCCAGGTCAGGATCAGAGCGATCGCCAGCCCCAGCAAGAGTCCGGCACCTGTGATGATCAGGGTGATCTCCACCCCCTGCAGCAGGGTCGGCAGATAATCTATCCAGTTAGTCATAACGGGTTACCCTCGTTCTCAGGCGCTTCAGCCCCTGCTGGCTGAGCACGGTAATCGCCAGATAGATCAACGCCGCTATGCCGTACCAGGTGAAGGGTTCGTAGGTACGGGCAGAAATGGCCTTGGCCTGATACATCAAATCGTGCACCCCAATAAGCGACACCAGGGCGGTATCTTTCAGCAGTATCAGCCACTGGTTGCCCAGCCCCGGCAGCGCATGGCGCCAGGTTTGCGGCAGCACGATGCGCACAAAGGTGTACAGGGGCGGTAGCCCCAGCGCCTGAGCCGCCTGACGCTGCCCGTGGGGCACTGCATTCAGCGCCCCGCGCAGGGTCTGGGCGGCGTAGGCGGCAAACAGCAGGGACAATGCCGTCACCCCGCACCAGAAGGGGCTGAATTCCAGGTACTCGCCGGTCAGCAGAAACAGCAGCTGGGTCGAGCCGAAATAGATAAAGAACACTACCAGTATTTCGGGCAGACCACGCAATACAGTGGTCAGCAGGGTCGCTGGCCAGCGCAGCAGGGCAAAGCGGCTCATCTCGGCGCCGCACAGCAATATGGCCAGCACCAAGCCGGCCGCCAATGACATCAATGCCAGCCCCAGTGTCATCATGCTGGCATTCATCAGATGGGTCAGCATATTACTGGGGGAAGTACTTTTGGTAGAGACGGTCGTAGCTGCCGTTGGCCTTGAGCTCACTCAGACCCTGGTTCAGCTTGTCGAGCAGCTCCTGATTGCCCTTGGTCACCGCGATGCCGAAACCGGTACCGAAGTAATCGTCATCGGTAATGCGCTCACCCAGCACCGCATAGCCGTCGTTCTTGCCCAGCCACTCGCCTACTACGGCGGTGTCGGCAAACACGGCGTTCAGGCGGCCGTTGGTCATGTCCAGCAGCGCATCCTGCACGCTCTGATAAGGGCGAGCTTCCAGTCCTTCGCTTTCCAGCTTGTCCTGAATGTATTTCTGGTGCGAGGTGCCGTTCTGCACGCCCACTGTCTTGTCTTTCAGGCCGTCGATGTTGTCGAACTTGCCGGTCGGCGCCACGAACACGGCGGAGTTTTCGTAATAGATGTCGCTGAAGTCCACCTGCTCGGCCCGCTCGGGGGTAATGTCCATGGCGGCAATGGCGGCGTGATAACGACGGAACTTGAGGCTGGGGATCAGGCTGTCGAAGGACTGGTTATGAAAGCTGCACTGAAGCGATGCCACGTCGCACAGCGCCCGAGCCAAGTCCAGATCGAAGCCCTGCATCTCGTTGTTTTCATCAACAAACTCGAAGGGAGGATAGGCCGCATTGGTAACAAACTTCACTTCTTCCGCCTGGGCTGCGCCAACGGTGGCCAGCAGGGCCAGGGATAACAGGGTCTTGTTCATGATGATGTCCTTATTGTCATTAATGAGTCAGAAATTCAGCCAACCGCTGAGTCTGGGGATTGTCGAGCAGTCCGGCATCGCCGTATTCCACCAGGCGCCCCTGTTCGAGATAAGCCACCCTGGTCGCCACCCGCCGGGCAAAGCCGACTTCGTGGGTCACAATCACCTGGGTGATGCCGGTTTTCCCCAGTTGCTGGATAATGTCCGCCACTTCCTTGGTGATTTCCGGATCCAGTGCCGCCGTGGGTTCATCGAACAGCAGCACCGAAGGATTCATCATCAGCGCCCGGGCGATGGCCACCCGTTGCTGCTGGCCCCCGGACAGCGCACCAGGCCAGGCCTGCCGCTTGTCGGCCAGCTTCAGCTGGCTCAGCAGGTAACCGGCTTTATCCTGCGCCTTGGTTTTGTCCATGCCCAGCACCTTGAGTGGGGCTTCCAGCAGGTTCTGCTCTACCGTCAGATGTGGCCACAGGTTATATTGCTGAAACACCATGCCTACCTTGCCGCGCAGTTGCTGGGCTCTTTTCTGCAACTGGCTCCCGCGAGCATCGGGAAAGGAAAAATGTTCACCGGCGATGGTCAACTGACCGGCATCCGGAATATCCAGCAGGTTAAGCAGCCGTAGCAGCGAACTTTTACCTGCACCACTCGGCCCAAGTAGCACTAATGTCTCTCCGGCATCGCATTTAAGCGAAACCTGGCTTAAAATTTCCTGACCAGCCCAGGACTTGCAAATGCCACTGAATTCTATGCCCATGCGCTATGTTCACATCATTTGTCAGAGTGTTCGGCTGATTTTATTTTGCATTGATGTTAATGCAAGCTAATTTTGCATCTTTATGCAAAACAAATGACTAATCCTTGATAAAAAATGGCCACGGATAGACAATATGCCTCATTCAACCACGCTCAGTCGGCTGCAAAAAATGAACGAAAAGCAAGAACAACTGATCAAGGCATTCAAGGCCCTGCTCAAGGAAGAACGCTTCGGCTCCCAGGCAGAGATAGTGAGTGCGCTGCAGGATCTGGGATTCGACAATATCAACCAGTCCAAGGTCTCGCGCATGCTGAGCAAGTTCGGCGCCGTGCGTACCCGCAATGCCAAGATGGAAATGGTCTATTGCCTGCCGGTCGAACTGGGCGTGCCCACCAGCAGCAGCCAGCTGAAGAACCTGGTGCTGGATGTGGGCCACAACAGTGCGCTGATAGTGATCCACACCAGCCCCGGCGCCGCCCAGCTGATTGCCCGCATGCTGGACTCACTCGGCAAGGCGGAAGGCATTCTCGGCACCATCGCCGGCGATGACACCATCTTCATCACCCCCACCAAAGACACCCCGATAGAGACCCTGTTCCAGAGCGTACTGGATCTGTTCGAGCAGTACGTTTAAGCGACACCTGGGGATAGGGGCTGGTGAACCAGAAACAGCCCTGCAGTAACCCCTCCCCAACCCTCCCCTTGCGTTACACCTCTCTGTTCTTCTGCTGGAAAGAGGCCAAGGGGAGGGAGCTAAAACAGACACCGCTGTGAACCCCGAGATGTACCGTAGCCACCGCTTCAGCTGGCGGGATCAAACAGGCAATCCGGAGTATTCAGCACATACAGATTGCCTACTGGCGCTGCATTTTCTGATGGATCGCGCCGAATAAATTGGCGCCGACAGAGGTCACACCAAAACCACAAACAACTTGGGCGGCTTACGGCTTCAAGCTGATCGCTTACCGCTTTGTTTACACGTCACCCTGCATGGTCAGCCACTCTTCCGAGGGCGCGAAGAAGGCGGCGCCGGTTTCGGCCTGGGTGAAAAGAGTCAGGTGATCGAAGTGCCCGGCTTCGTCGGGCTGGTACATGCTCTCCAGCATGCGGGTAAAGTGCAGTGGGGTGTTACAGCAAGAGATAAACACCAGGCCCTGTGCGCTGGCCGTGCCCCAAGGCATGCTCTGGCGCAGAATTTCCATGCTGTTGCCGGCGGCGTCCTTGAGGCTGGTTCTTTTGGTGTGAGCAGACGGGGCCTTTTGTGCCGACTCGTACTCGATATTGTCGGATTTGGTTCGGCCATACACATCTTCCTGCGCCTTCACTGCCAGCTTCTGCCACCGGGCCATCTTGTGCTTGTAGCGCTGCACATGGATGTAGCTGCCATCGACGAAGCGCCCTTCTCCCACCAGCGCCACGGCGGTCCTGTCTTCACCCTGGGGATTTTCTGTTCCGTCCACAAAACCGGTCATGTCGCGACCGTCGAGATAGCGAAAACCCTGACGTTCGTCTTGCAGTTCAACTTTACCGTCCAGAAGGGCCATTACCCGCTGCACGGCGATATAAGCCACGTCCAGCCGGTCGGCGCGCAGCTGAAAGAACAGATCGAAGGGAGTTTCCGGGGCGATGCGCTGGCCTTGCTGCTGGGCCGGAAAGGGCGTCAGCTCCGCCGGGCGAGCGCCGGGATAAAGTTCATCCCAGGCCTCGTTGCCCACCGCCACCAGACCGGAGAAGGCCGCATCCGGATAGTCCTGTCGCAGCCCCTGCCACAGGGCCGGTATCTCGGCCAGAGCGGATCGCACCGCCTCGAAGCGATCGGGGCGGATCTCGAACATCAGGTAATGGGCATGAAGATTGGGTTCGGCGCAAATACCGGCTTGTGCTGTCATCGTCTGCTCTTCCGTTGCTTCGAAAAAGGTCAGTATAACGACAAAAACGGGGACTGGGGACTGTCCATTAGGAGTCCCAAGTCACAAATCCCCGGCTCCCGGAGTCAGGCGACGGCGCGCTGGCCTTCGGAGTCGGGGAAGAAGGTCAGGGCATGAGGCATCACCTTCACGCTTACCTGACTGACAGCCGGCAAGGGCTCGTTGATGCTCACTTCCAACTGCAGGCTCTGGCACTCCACCACACAGCGGGTATGGGTGCCGAGAAACTGCTGCTCCAGCACCCGGCCGTTGCCCTGTTCGGTCAGCGACAGCTGAATTTGCCGTGGGCGCAGCATCAACTGACCGCTGGTGCCCGGGTCGGCGTTCAGTGCCGCCTGACTTATGATGGGGCCCATGGCGGTCAGCAGGGTGCTGTTGTCGATCACGGTCGCGGGCACATAGTTGGCCTGACCGAGAAAGTCGGCCACGAAACGGCTTTGCGGATGCTGATACAGGGTTTGCGGCCGCCCTACCTGCTCGATATGACCGGCACGAAACAGCGCCAGCCGATCGGAGAAGGCAAAGGCTTCTTCCTTGCTGTGGGTGACGAAGATGGCGCTGATCCCCTGCCCCTTGAGCAAGTCCCGGATTTCACCGATCAGACGCATCCGCACCTGGGTGTCGATGTTGGAGAAAGGCTCGTCCAGCAACATCAGTCCCGGCTGGCAGATCATGGCCCGGGCAATGGCGACCCGCTGCTGCTGGCCACCAGACAACTGGTGCGGGTAACGCGCGCCCAGATCTGCCAGATTCACCAGCTCCAGTACCTCGGCGACCCGCGTCTTGATGCGCGCCTTGTTGCTTTCCTTGCTTTGCAGACCAAAGGCCACGTTTTGCGCCACGTTCAGGTGCGGAAACAGCGCGTAGTCCTGAAAAATCATGCCGATGTTGCGCCGCTCGGGCACCACTTCCACGCCGTTACCGTTCATCTGCCGGCCATCGATATAAATGTCACCCCGGGTCACCGGCAGCAAGCCCGCCACCGCCTTCAGCAGCGTGGTCTTGCCACAGCCACTGGCGCCCAGCAGACACATGATTTCATTTTCGGCCACCTGCAATGACAGGTCATCCAGAATGGGATTGCCGTTATAACTACAGCGAATGCCGTTTACATCCAATGCCGCCATCAGTGATGCTGCTCCAGTGATCGATTCAGGAAAATCAGCGGTATCAGCCCCACCAGCACGATGACGATGGCGGGCAAGGCCCCCACCTCCAGCTGCTCGTCGGACACAAACTGATATACGTAGGTCGCCAGGGTTTGAAAATTGAAGGGCCGCAGCAGCAGGGCCGCCGGCAGCTCTTTCATGCATTCGATAAACACCAGCAGGGCGCCGGCCAGCATACCCTTGCGGATCAGCGGCATGTGCACCTTCATCATCATGGCGCCCGGGCCATAGCCCATGGTCTGGGTCACCATATCCAGCGACGGCGACACCTTGCCGATGCTGCTTTCCACCGCCCCCACCGCCATGGCGCCGAAGCGGACCAGATAACCGAAAGCGATGGCGGTCATGGTGCCGGTCAGCAGCAGGCCGGGTTCGCTCATTCCCAGCCACAACGCCAGATCGTTAATGGCAAAGTCGAGGCTGGTCAGGGGCACCAGTACCCCGATCGCCAGCACGGTACCGGGCAGCGCATAGCCCATGCTTGCCAGCCGCATCGGCAATACCGTGTAGGTTTTGCCGGTGAGTCTGTGGGTCATGCCCAGCAATAGGGCAATGAGCAGCGCCAGCCCGGCCACCAGCGTCGACAGCACCAGGCTGTTCATGCTGTATTCGAAGAAGCGCGCATTCCAGGCCTGTTCAAAATAATGAATGGCGTGATAGCAGAGAATGACGAAGGGCAACAGAAAGCCCACCAGCACCAGCCCCCAGCAAAACACCAGGGCGCCCCATTTCGATACGCCACTCAGTTGATAGCCGGTTTCCTGTTCGTGTCCCATTCCCTTCTGAAACACCTGCTGGCGCTTGCGACTGATGCGCTCGAAACTCAGCAACAGCATCACCACCAGTAACATCATGGCAGCGATTTTGGCGGCGGCATTGAGGCTGCCATATCCCAGCCAGGTGTCGTAGACCGCCGTGGTCAGGGTATTGACCGCAAAGAAGTTGACGGTACCGAAGTCGGCCAGGGTTTCCATCGCCACCAGTGACAACCCCACCGCGATGGAGGGTCGCGCCAGCGGCAGACTGACTCGCCTGAAACTCTGCCAGGGCGTACAACCCAGCAGTCGGCTGGACTGGATCAGGCTGGTGGACTGCTCCAGAAAGGCGGTACGGGCCAGCAGATAGACATAGGGATACAGCACCAGCCCCAGCATCAGGGCGGCGCCGCCGAGAGTACGAATGGGCGGGAAATAATAATCGGCGGCAGACTGCCAGCCAAACCACTGCCGCAGTGTAGCCTGCACCGGGCCGGAGAAATCCAGCAGATCGGTATAAACGAAGGCAACAATGTAGGAAGGCATGGCCAGCGGCAGGATCAGCGCCCACTGCAGCCAGCGTTTGCCGGGCAGCTCGCACATGGCCATCAGCCAGGCGGCGGGAACCCCGCATAGCAGACTGAACACCATGACCAGCAACACCAGCCAGAAGGTATTGTTGATATACGCAGGAAGCACCGTGCTCCACAGATGACGGAAGAGGTCTTCTGCGGGTAACAGTGCTTCATATAATAATGCCATAACAGGCAAGGTCAGCAGCAGAGCCAGTGCCCAGCTGCCGACCGTCCAACCAGGTCTTTTCATCTACAACTCGAAACGGGGGCTGACCCCCGTCTTTTTACAGGTCGTATTGGACTTCGTCCATCAATTGCACCGCTTCTTTGGCATGTTTTGCCACATCGGTCAGCGGGCGCGTATCTGCCTTGAACTCACCCCAGCTCTTCACCAGCTCGGACGGTTCAACACCCGGCTTGACCGGATATTCGTGGTTGGCAGAAGAATACAGGTGCTGAGCTTCATCACCGGCCAGGAATTCCATCAGCTTGACGGCCGCATCCTTGTTCTTGGCGTGCTTGGTCAGCGCCACGGCAGAGATGTTGACGTGAGTGCCACGATCCGCCTGATTGGGGAAGTTGATATAGGCGGACTCGGCCCACTCGCGCTGCTTGTCATCGGTCAGCATAACGCCGTAGTAGTAGCTGTTGCCCAGGGCATAATCACAGACACCGTCTCTGATGGCCTTGACCTGATCCCGGTCACCACCCTGGGGCTTCTGCGCCAGGTTGGCTTTCAGGCCTTCGAGCCAGGTCTTGGTGTACTCTACGCCGTGCTCGTCAATCATGGAGGCGGTCAGCGCCACGTTGTATGGGTGCTTGCCACTACGGGTACAGATTTTGCCCTTGTACTTGGGATCGGCCAGCTCTTCATAGGTGATGTCGTCTCGCTTGCCGACCCGGTCAACCGAGCTGTAAACGGCGCGGGCACGAGTAGTCAGGGCAAACCACTTGCCGTCTGCATCACGATACTGGGCCGGAATACTCTCTTCCAGCACCTTGCTGTCAACCGCCTGGGTCAGGTCTTTGTCAACCACGTCCATCAGGCGGCTGACGTCGACGGTCAGTACCAGGTCTGCCGGCGACAGGCGGCCTTCGCGTTGCAGGCGCTCACCCATACCGTCCTTGATGAACACTACATTGACGTCGATACCGGTTTCCTTGGTAAATGTGTCGATGATCGGCTTGATCAGAAAATCCTGGCGATTGGAGTAAACATTAACTTCTTCGGCAAAGGCCTGGCTGGTGAAGCTGGAAACCAGCAAAGCCGCCGCCGACAGGAAAAATTTCTTAGACATCATCCAGATCCATTTAGTTGAGTGAGAATAGTTACCGTTTAGAAGTATACCCGGACGCAACCCGGAATCAATAAGTAACTGGCATCTAAATAGTAAAAGTTTTCATCCTCAATAGTATTCCCTCTTTGAGCCGGATTTTCCTTGCGCTGGATCAGCTGCCAGACAAAAAAATAAAGGGAGGCCTCATGGCCTCCCTTCGTCAGACTCGACGGACTTGCCTGATAACGGCGCTTAGTGGCGCTTCAGGGTTACAAACTCGGGATAGGCGTCGATGCCGCAATCGATCTTGTCCATGCCCGACAATTCGTCCTCTTCGGTCACGCGAATTCCCATGACCTGCTTCAGTACATACCAGACCAGCAGGCTGGCGCCGAATACCCAGCCGCCGATCACCAGGATACCGGCCAACTGACCCCACAAGGTGGCATCGGGGTTGGCCACCGGTACCAGCAAGAGACCCAGCACGCCACAGACACCGTGTACCGAAATGGCGCCCACCGGATCATCGATACGCAGCTTGTCCAGCACCACTATGGCATAGACCACCACAATGCCCGCCAGTAGGCCGATACCGGCGGCCCACAGATGACTCGGTGAAAGCGGATCGGCGGTAATGGCCACCAGACCGGCCAGGGCGCCATTCAGTACCATGGTCAGATCGGCCTTGCCCCAGGTCAGCTTGGTCACCACCAGGGCGCCGATGGCACCGGTAGCGGCGGCGGCATTGGTGTTGACAAAAATCCTGGCGACGGCGGTCGAGTTTTCCACATCGGAAAGCAACAACTGGGAACCACCGTTGAAGCCGAACCAGCCCATCCACAGGATAAAGGTACCCAGGGTTGCCAGCGGCATGTTGGATCCGGGAATGGGATGAATGGCACCATCCTTGCCGTATTTACCTTTACGGGCACCCAGCAGCAAGACCCCGGCCAGCGCGGCGCTGGCGCCAGCCATGTGCACTATGCCGGAGCCGGCAAAGTCGAAGAAGCCCCACTCAGACAGGAAGCCACCGCCCCAGGTCCAGTAGCCTTCCAGCGGATAGATAAAAGCGGTCAGTACCACCGAAAACGCCAGGAAAGCCCACAGCTTCATCCGCTCGGCCACGGCTCCGGATACGATGGACATGGCGGTAGCGACAAACACCACCTGGAAGAAAAAATCGGCTTCCAGCGCATGGTCGGCGTCATCGGCCTGGCTGCCGATCAGGCCGCCCAGGCTCGGCAGCCAGCCGCCTTCGGCATTGTCCACGTACATGATGTTGTAACCCACCAGCAGGTACATGGTACAGGCGATGGCAAACAGCAGAATATTCTTGGTCAGTATTTCGGTGGTGTTCTTGGCGCGCACCAGGCCGGCCTCCAGCATGGCGAAACCCGCCGCCATCCACATCACCAGCACGCCGGACATCAGAAAATAAAAGGTGTCCAG
This sequence comes from Oceanisphaera arctica, assembly GCF_002936955.1. GTDB lineage: Bacteria > Pseudomonadota > Gammaproteobacteria > Enterobacterales > Aeromonadaceae > Oceanimonas > Oceanimonas arctica. The sequence continues at coordinate 18,348 of NZ_MPZM01000037.1, forward strand.
GGCAAACTTCATTTCGGTTAAGGTATCCATTATGCTTTCCCTCGCTTAAATGGCTTCCATGTCCCGCTCACCGGTACGAATACGCACGGTTTGCTGCAGGTCATAAACAAAAATCTTGCCGTCGCCGATCTTGCCGGTGTAGGCGGTTTCGGTAATCGCTTCAATCACCAGTTCAACCTGGTCACTCTGAGTGGCAATCTCGAGTTTTATCTTGGGCAGAAAATCCACCGTGTATTCGGCCCCGCGATACAACTCTGTGTGTCCCTTCTGGCGACCGAAACCTTTCACTTCCGTCACCGTCATGCCATCGATACCGACGTGGGCCAGCGCCGAGCGCACGTCATCGAGCTTGAAGGGTTTGATAATGGCGCAGATCATTTTCATGGTGAGCTTCCTTGTGTGTCTGGTTTGATTAAAGACAAACAAGCTTCGTGCCAACTTTATTATTACTTTATTTTCAATACGTTAAACTGAACCACCGGATTGATTTGAGCACCGTGATATGATGCTGGTGCAGTAGACACACTAAAAGCACCAAGGTGGTGCAATGGAGTCACCATGTTATCTCTATCGGCCCGAGTGCAGATCCCCGAGCAGGAACTGGAATTTATCACCATGCGCGCCAGCGGCCCCGGTGGCCAGCATGTGAACAAGACCGACTCGGCGGTGCAACTACGCTTCGACTACGCCAACAGCCCCAGCCTGCCCGACGTCTACAAGGCGGCGCTGCGGCAAATGAAGGACAACCGGATACTGGCGTCGGGCTGGATCATGATCCGTGTCGAAAGCCATCGCAGCCAGCTGATGAACAAGGAAACCGCCAGGGAAGCCCTGGTGGCTCTGCTGCAGGAAGCCGGCAAGCCGGTAAAAGTGCGCCGCGCCACCAAGCCGAGCAAGGCCGCCAAACGCAAACGCGCCGACAGCAAGACGCTCAGAGGCAAAATAAAAAGCGGACGGGGGAAGGTAAAGCTGTGACTGATGAATAGGGAATAGGGAGCAGGGAATGGGGAATGGGGAATGGGGAGTGGGGAATGGGGAGTGGGGACTCGATCGTATCATCCCTAGTCCCCAATCCCTGTTTACCGCCTTTATCGGTTACTGCAGAAGTCTCGCCATTGTTCCAGTACCCGGGCCAGATCGTCCAGACCGCAGCCGGCGTACAGCTCATCATCGTAATAGGCCAGGCCATCTTCCATCTCGTCGGTGTCGAAGGCCAGGGCATGGGCGCTGATCTCAGCCTCTTCCCGGGTCAGCAGCAGGGTACACTCGGGATACGTCTTCTTGAATTCCTCCGCCTCGCCCGCTTCGAGGGTCTTGATGGTCGAAAGCAGCTCCGTCGCTTCGGCAATGCCGACCTCGTCGGTCAGCCACTGGCCCATCACTTCGTGGCCCATGGTAAAACGGGCTCTATGATGACCATTCAGATCCCGAAAAAATTCAAACTCCACAGGCACCTCCAGCAATAAAGCCGCGATTCTACTCCCGGTCGCCGGTACTGAACAGCGCTGTTTCAACCGGCTAGGTCCGGCGGTGGGCGCCGACCGGCCAATCGCAGCCGCAGGCGGTCCCGTAACCGGCTGAAAGTAAGGATAAAGGGCAGGAAAATCAGCGCCCACAGGCTGCGGTAGCGGTTGTTTTCCGGCTTGCCTGCGCCGAAGGTCAATACCTCCGGCTGCCAGCCGGTGACATAGAGGGTGCCGAACATCCAGTCCCAGACCGACAGGTTGGTGCCGAAATTGCGGTTGAAATGCTTGGGGTCGTTGCTGTGATGGATCTGGTGCTGGGCCGGGCTATTGATCACATGCTCGACCACAGGGCCGAACGACAGCCAGATGTGGGTATGCCGCAGGTTGGCGGCCAAAGAGTTGAACAGCAGCACCAGATAGCTGGAGCCGAACAGGGTATATTTGCTGACGCTGCCGCCGCAGAGATAATAGAAACCACCGGCATAGGCGCCGATAAAGAGCCCCTTGGCCAGCTTTTCCGCCACCTTTTCCACCACATGGATACGGCTGGCAGTGGCTGGCACCATCACCTCTGCCGAGTGGTGTACCTTGTGAAACTCCCACAACCAGCGACAGTGAAAGGCCCTGTGCACCCAGTAATGCACGCAGTCAGCAATCAGAAACAGGCCCAGGCCATAGAGCATCATCAGCCCCATGTTTTCACCCAGTCGTGGCCGCTCACCCCAGACCTGCTCGAAAAAGCCCACATAGTCCCGGGACTCCCAGATATAGGGATCAACCAGCCCGACCACCGGCAGCACAAACAGCAGTTTGAGCACGCCGCGCACCAGATAGTACTGATAGTCCAGCCGCGCCGAAGGGTGCCAGAATACGTCACGGCCGCCGATAAAACGCCAGTAGCTGGTGGCGGTCGTGGTGCCATCCTGCTGGCGCAGCCGATAGAGCAGCAGCGCCGCCAGATAGGAAATGCCCAGAAAAACCACCGAGAAACGGCCATTGAGATCGAAGACGCCTGTCAGCCTGTCAATCAGCGGATCCAGCAGCAGGGCCTGCAAAGACAGGAGCAGCTCATCAAGGCGTTCCATGTTTCATCTCCGTGCGATTAATTCGGTCTGGCACTCCAGCCGGGTGCGCACGAGATTCTAAAAGAAAACCATTCGCAACACTATTGCAAATAACAAATGTCAGATAACAGATGGTAACCAACGGCCCTCATCGCCCCCGAACGATCACGCCTTTCCCCGGATTCACAGGAATCAACAACAGCATTGTTCACAATAATCCGTGTAAATTCAGTTCTAGGAAACTGGCCTGATGCATTTATCTCCAGTATCCTATGCCGCTTTCCTCCACCCGAGGGAATATTCGGTCATATTTCGCAAGCTACGCAGACAAAAAATCTTTACATGAAGAAAAGCTGACCCGTAAGACAGGCCAATCATAAAAAAAATCAGGCCGTCTAATTAACAAACTGTACACACTATTGGAACGCAGACACCATGAGTCATGACCCGCACCATCAGACCAGCCAACAGGAACTGGTCTACAAGCTACACGACAAACCGCCCTTCGTTCAGTCTCTGTTCGCCGCCATTCAGCATCTGCTGGCGCTGTTCGTGGCCGTGATCACACCGCCGCTGATCATCTGTCAGACTCTCGGTATCCCCGCCGCCGACACTTCTCACATTATCAGCATGTCGCTGTTTATTACCGGTGTGGCTTCCTTTATTCAGATGAAACGTTTCGGCCCCGTCGGCACCGGCCTCTTGTCGATTCAGGGAACCAGTTTCAACTTTCTCGGCCCCATCATCGCCAGTGGCCTGGCCATGAAAGACGCTGGCGTCACCACCGAAGCCATGCTGGCCGCCATTTTCGGTACCGCCCTGCTGGCCGCCCCCACCGAGATGATTCTCTCGCGTTTTCTGCATCTGGCCCGTCGTGTCATCTCGCCGCTGGTCAGCGGCATCATAGTCACCCTGATAGGCCTGACCCTGATCCAGCTGGGCCTGACTTCCATCGGCGGCGGTTTCGGCGCCATGTCCAGCGGCACCTTCGGTGCGCTCGATAACCTGGCCCTGGCCGGCACCGTGCTGGGTATCATCATTCTAATGAACCGCAGCCGTAACCCCTATGTTCGCCTTTCGTCCATTCTGGTTGCCATGGTCACCGGTACCCTGCTGGCCTGGTACATGGGCAAGCTGGCACCGCTGGAAGGCACCCTGCCCTCCATGGCCTTCCCCATTCCGCTGCAATACGGCCTGGGTTTCGATGCCTCGCTGTTTATTCCCCTGGTGCTGGTGTTCCTGATCACCGCGCTGGAAGGCATCGGCGACACCACTGCCACCTCGGAAGTGTCCGGCGAGCCGGTCAGTGGCCCCGTTTACATGAGCCGCCTCAAGGGCTGCGTGCTGGGTGATGGCGTCAACTCCTCGCTGGCATCCGTCTTCAACACCTTTCCGGTGTCTACCTTCAGCCAGAACAACGGCGTGATCCAGATGACCGGCGTCGCCAGTCGTCATGTGGGCTTCTTCGTGGCCGGCATTCTGATGATCATGGGCCTGTTCCCGGCCATCAGCACCCTGGTGCAGCGCATTCCCGAGCCGGTACTGGGTGGCGCCACCCTGGTGATGTTCGGCTCCATCGCCGCCGCCGGGGTACGCATCCTGTCTCGCGAGCGTCTGGACCGTCGCGCCCTCTTCATCATGGCCATTTCGTTCGGCATGGGCCTGGGCATCTCCCAGCGTCCCGAGATCCTGCAGTTCATGCCTGAACTCATCAAGAACGTGTTCTCTTCCGGCATCGCCGCCGGGGGTATCACCGCCATCCTGATGAACCTCATCATGCCGCTGAGCCAGCCGCAGGCAGATGAAACCACCGAGCAGCAGGCCGGTTAAACCGCTAGTTTATCTCGCATGAAGGGCCGGTATTCACCGGCCCTTTTTTTTGTATTTGTGAAATGAGGGGTAAGAAGAGAATGGCTAATCCGGATTAATACCAATTACATAAAACAAATAAGCTATTTCATTTCAGTGTAAACGTCGGACAACGGGCCCGCTCCGCCGACTCGCTATGAATACCTCCATGTACGCTCTCTGTTTCATCCCTGAAACAGAAGGTCGGCTGAGCAGATCCCGTTGTCCTCCGTGATACTCCGGCGTGGCCTGTACCGGAGGCCTCAATATGATCAGATACTTAATAAGACTCGCATAACAGAAAAGCCAGCCCGAGGGCTGGCTTTGACGTTCATGCTGTTACTTCAGCGGCTTTAGATGGCCTGCTGGAAAATCACCGTGTCGGCTTTTTCCACGTAGCTGTCCAGCTCGTCGAAGTTCAGGTAACGGTAGGTGTCGGCCGCGGTGGCGTTCAGCTCCCTGGCGTAGGCCTGATATTCCTCGACCGTGGGCAGCTTGCCGTGGATGGCGGCAACAGCAGCCAGCTCGGCGGACGCCAGGTACACGTTGGCACCCTTGCCCAGGCGGTTGGGGAAGTTACGGGTAGAGGTGGACACCACAGTCGTGTTATCGCCTACCCGCGCCTGGTTACCCATGCACAGAGAGCAGCCCGGAATTTCGATACGGGCACCGACCCGACCGAAGATGCCGTAATAGCCTTCGGCTGTCAGCTGATCCCGATCCATCTTGGTCGGCGGTGCCACCCACAGACGAGTCGGCAGCTGGCCCTTGTACTTGTCGAGCAGCTTGCCGGCGGCACGGAAGTGACCGATGTTGGTCATACAGGAACCGATGAATACTTCATCGATCTGCTCGCCGGTCACCTCGGACAGCAGACGGGCATCATCCGGATCGTTGGGCGCACACAGAATGGGCTCCTTGATCTCGCTCATGTCGATTTCCAGCACATGGGCGTACTCGGCATCCGCATCCGCCTCCATCAGTTCTGGGTTGGCCAGCCACTCTTCCATGCCCTTGATGCGACGCTCCAGGGTACGCGGATCGCCGTAACCTTCGGCCATCATCCACTTCAGCATCACGATGTTGGAGTTGAGGTATTCGGCAACCGGCTCCTTGTCCAGCTTGATGGTACAACCGGCGGCGGAGCGCTCGGCAGTAGCATCGGCCAGCTCGAACGCCTGCTCGACCTTCAGCTGGGGCAGACCTTCGATTTCCACGACACGGCCGGAGAACTCGTTGATCTTGCCTTCCTTGGCCACGGTCAGCAGACCGTTCTGGATGCCGTAGTAAGGGATGGCATGCACCAGATCACGCAGTGTGATACCGGGCTGCATTTCGCCCTTGAAGCGCACCAGTACCGATTCCGGCATATCCAGCGGCATAACGCCGGTGGCAGCGGCGAAGGCCACCAGACCGGAGCCCGCCGGGAACGAAATACCGATAGGGAAACGGGTGTGGGAGTCACCGCCGGTACCCACGGTATCGGGCAGCAGCATACGGTTCAGCCAGGAGTGGATAACACCGTCGCCCGGGCGCAGCGAGACGCCGCCCCGGTTCATGATGAAGTCCGGCAGCGTGTGGTGGGTGGTCACGTCTATCGGCTTGGGATAGGCGGCGGTATGGCAGAACGACTGCATGGTCAGATCGGCAGAGAAGCCCAGACAGGCCAGATCTTTCAGCTCGTCCCGGGTCATGGGGCCCGTGGTGTCCTGAGAGCCAACCGTGGTCATCTTGGGCTCGCAGTACTGGTTGGGGCGCACGCCTTTCACGCCACAGGCCTTGCCGACCATCTTCTGGGCCAGGGTAAAGCCCTTGTTGGAGGCGACTACCGCAGCCGGACGCTTGAACACGGTGGAGGCATCCAGACCCAGCGCTTCGCGGGCCTTGTCGGTCAGGCCGCGACCGATGATCAGCGGAATACGGCCGCCGGCGCGGACTTCGTCCAGCAGCACGTCGGTCTTCAGCTTGAAGGTGCTGACCACTTCGTCGCTGTCATGACGACAGATCTTGCCTTCATAGGGATAGATGTCGATCACATCGCCAGTGTTCAGTTTGGTGACATCACACTCGACGGGCAAGGCACCGGCATCTTCCATGGTGTTGAAGAAGATGGGGGCAATCTTGTTGCCGATACAGATGCCGCCGGCGCGCTTGTTGGGCACGAAGGGAATATCGTCACCCATGTGCCACAGCACCGAGTTGGTGGCGGACTTGCGGCTGGAGCCGGTACCGACCACGTCACCCACGTATACCAGCGGGAAGCCTTTTTCTTTCAGGGCTTCGATGGCCTTGATGGGACCGATAACGCCTTCTTCGTCCGGCTCGATACCGGGACGGGCGTTCTTCAGCATGGCCTGCGCATGCAGCGGGATGTCAGGGCGGGACCAGGCGTCCTGAGCCGGAGACAGGTCATCGGTGTTGGTTTCACCCGGCACCTTGAATACTGTCATGGTGAACTTGTCGGCCAATGGCGCGCGTTCCAGGAACCATTCGGCCTCGGCCCAGGACTGCATTACCTGCTTGGCGAAGGCATTGCCGGCCTTGGCCTTTTCATCCACGTCGTGGAAGGCGTCGAACATCAGCAGGGTGTGGCTCAGGGCCGTGGCGGCGATCGGTGCCAGGGCATCGACGTCCAGCAGCTCGACCAGGGGCGCTATGTTGTAACCGCCCTGCATGGTGCCCAGCAGTTGTGTGGCCTGTTCGGCAGACACGACCGGTGAACTCACTTCACCCTTGGCCACGGCCGCCAGAAAACCGGCTTTTACATAAGCGGCTTCATCAACACCCGGGGGGATACGGTTAGACAGTAATTCATAAAGGAAGGATTCTTCGCCAGCGGGGGGATTCTTGAGTAATTCAACCAGGGCGGCAACTTGCTCTGCGTCGAGGGGTTTGGCAACCACTCCCTCGGCGGCACGTTCTTCGACGTGTTTACGATAGGCTTCAAGCACGACTGTATCCTCTTATTATCATTCGCCACCTAGGGCGGAAATATCCTTGTTGGGAGCGTCCTTGCTGGGGGCTAGTCCCTTGCGGATGCCGCAGCAGTATATAAGTTTTAACCGTAAATTAAAATCGAGCCCCTCTGCCCTTTGGTTCAATACGAGACTAAGCCGATGTTTTTAAAATAATTATCGACATATTCAAACGCATCCAAATTACAAACAAGCCATTAACATCAGAAGCTGAACAGGTTACCGAAATACAGATAAACACTGCTTTTATCTCCCTCACCCAGGCCATAAGCCAGATACAAGGGGCCCCAGTTGGTGTCTACGCCGATGAAAACACTGCCCGCCGTCAGCGCCGACTCCCAGCTGACCTCGGCGCCGGCATTCCAGACCCCGCCCCGCTCGAGTGAGCCGCCCAGATAGACCGGCGAGCGGAAGGCGCCGAAGTCGTTATCGAACCAGCGATAGTGGTAAAGCAGGCCGCCAAAGCCACTGTATCGCCCGTTGAGCTGATCGCGCTGATAACCGGACAGATTGAACAGCCCACCCAGACTTCGGGCAAACACCGGCACGTCCTGTTCGGCACTGGAGCCGCCGAAAGACAGCTTGCCGATAAAGGTATGGCGATCATGCTGATAGGGCCTGAGCCATTCCAGCTCGTAATCCAGGCCCGTAATGCTCTCTCTGCCGCCGTCGAACTCCAGACCGTTGCGATAATAACCCAGCTGTAATTCCACTGCCTCACCGTGGGTAGGGAAAAAGACGTTATCCAGGGTATCGTAATTGAAGCGCAGATAAGGGCCGACCGAGTCGACTTTAAGCCGCCGATCGATATTGCGCGTCTCTATGTCTCCCAGTAGTCCCTGCACCCCCAGCGCCAGCTCGCTCCAGGGACGCAGGTTGTAGCCCAGCTCGCTGTTCAGGCTCCAGGTCGAATAATCGAATTCCAGGTTGGTCAGCGGCCGGAACAGCTCGGACTGAGGATCGTTCGGATCGAAGAAAAAGCTGCGACGGCGCTGTTCATATTCACCACGCAACTTCCAGAACGCATCGTAGTCGGTGACAATCGGGGTATATATTTCGGTGGCCAGCTGCTTGTTGCTGCCGAAGGTGGTCTCCACCAGCCATTCTCCGCCCAGCATGTTGAAATTGGTGCGGCGGAACTGAGCGCCGATTTCATAATTGGATCGATTCGAGAAGTCGTCTTCCAACGCAAACTTCAGATCGACAAAGCCCGGACCCCAGCCTTTTTCACTGGTCTGCACCGTCAGTACCTGCTCGCCCTCATCTTCTTCGATGCGATAGCTGACCCGCTCGAAGGCATCCAGGGCGTAGAGCCGGCGCACGCCATCTTCCAGATCTTCCGTTTGATGGAACTGGCCCGGCACCACTCCCAACACATCGCGGACCACCTTCTCGCTGAGTTTGGAGCGATTCTTTACTTCGATCCGGTCCAGGTAGACGGCGTCGGAACGTTGCAACTGCGCCCGTCGGTCGAGCTTGTCGGACTGATAGGCGTAATAGTCTTCTTCGCTCAGCACCAGCCCCTGCAAGCGGGGCAGCAAGGCAAGTGCTGCCTTCTCTCCCCGAAGAATGGCCTCGGGCATCAGCTCGAAATCGCCGACACCAATACCCCCGATGGCCGGGGTGATCAGAATGTCATCCGCCGACATCAGGGCAATCTGGCGTTCGGTGCTGGAGCGAGTCAGGTAGTTGGTGAGCTGGCTTACCATGGCCAGGGCGCCGTCCAGTTGTTTTCGGGACAGCATGGCATCGCCGATATCCACCGCGATAATGATGTCGGCGCCCAGCTCCCGCGCCACGTCCACCGGCATGTTGTTGACCACTCCCCCGTCGGCCAGCAAACGCTCGTCGATTTCCACCGGTTGCAACACCCCGGGTACCGACATTGAGGCCTGCATAGCCGTCGCCAGGTGTCCTTCTTTCAGTACCACCGGGGTCACGGTTTCCATGTCGGTGGCCACGGCGCGAAAAGGTATCGGCAGGTCGTCGAAGCTGTGCAGGCCCGGCAGGTTGAGGGTGCTCTTTCGCAGCAGCGCCCCCATGGCCTGCCCCTGAAAGAAACCACCGGGCAGATTCAGCTGCCAGTTCTGATCGATGCCGATATCGGTGCGCAGCAAGAATTCGTCGTTCTGGCGCTTGCGCCTGAGCGACAGCTCGTCTCGCCCCACCTTGTCCTGGTAGCCCTGATTCCAGTCAAGTCGCAGCAGTTGCTGCTCCAGCTCGGTGGCATCCAGCCCCAGGGCATACATGCCAGCCACATAGGCACCCATGCTGGTGCCGGTGACGATATCTATCGGAATGCGCTGCTGCTCCAGCATTTTTATCACCCCGATGTGGGCGGCTCCCTTGGCACCGCCGCCGCTGAGCACCAGGGCGATTCTGGGTCGTTCGGCCCGGGTCTGATCCGTGTCTTGGGAATGGGCCGAAAAGCTGCTTAGCAATAACAGCAGGGGCAATAGATAAGGGCGCATGGCAATCCGGCAGCAACAGGAAAAATTATGTTCGTATTGTATGCCGTCAGGCCGAAAATGGGGAGAGCCGGGGGAATGGGGAATGGGGAATGGGGAATGGGGAATGGCAGCGTAACCCGCTAGTCCCTAATCCCAAGTCCCCATTCCCTGAAATAAAAACGCCCGGCTAACAAGCCGGGCGCAAATACTACAGACAGCAAGAAGACGTTTACTTTTTCTTCTTCTTGGCCTTGGCGTTTGGCATATCGGTGATGGTGCCTTCGAATACTTCGGCTGCCATGCCCACAGACTCGTGCAGAGTCGGGTGAGCGTGAATGGTCAGCGCGATATCTTCGGCGTCGGCACCCATTTCGATGGCCAGACCGATTTCACCCAGCAGTTCGCCGGCGTTGGTACCGATAGTGGCACCACCCAGCACGCGGTGAGTTTCCTTGTCGAAAATCAGCTTGGTCATGCCGTAGGAAGAGTCGGAGGCGATGGCACGGCCGGAAGCCGCCCAGGGGAAGCTGGCCACTTCAACATTCAGGCCTTTTTCCTTCGCTTCTTTCTCGGTAATACCTACCCAGGCAACTTCTGGCTCGGTATAGGCGATAGACGGAATCACCTTCGGGTCGAAGTAGTGCTTCATGCCGGCGATAACTTCGGCCGCTACGTGACCTTCGTGCACACCCTTGTGGGCCAGCATCGGCTGACCGACGATGTCGCCGATCGCATAGATGTGCGGCACGTTGGTACGCAGCTGTTTGTCGACGTTGATGAAGCCACGCTCGTCCACGTTGACACCGGCTTTTTCTGCGTCCAGAGACTTGCCGTTCGGGCTACGGCCGATGGCCACCAGCACGGCGTCATAGGTGAAGGTCTTGCTCTCGCCTTTCTTGTCTTCCATGGTCACGTGAATGCCGTCGTCTTTGGCTTCCACTTTGGTGACCTTGGTTTCCAGCATCAGGTTGAACTTGTTTTTCACCTGCTTGGTATAGATCTTGATGAGATCTTTATCGGCAGCCGGGATCACCTGGTCGAACATCTCGACCACGTCAATCTTGGAGCCCAGAGAGTAATACACGGTACCCATTTCCAGGCCGATGATACCACCACCCATAACCAGCAGCTTCTCGGGCACTTCTTTCAGCTCGAGGGCGTCGGTAGAATCCCATACACGAGGATCTTCGTGCGGGATGAACGGCAGCTTGATCGGACGAGAGCCGGCGGCGATGATGGCGTTGTCGAAGTTGATGGTGGTGTTGCCACCCTCGCCTTCTACGACCATGGTGTTGGCACCGGTGAACTTGGCAAAGCCGTTCACGACCTTGACCTTGCGCATCTTGGCCATGCCACCCAGACCCTGGGTCAGCTGACCGATCACTTTTTCTTTATGTGCGCGCACCTGGTCCAGATCGATGTTGGGCTCGCCAAACGTCACACCATGGCTGGCCATCACCTTGGATTCTTCGATGACCTTGGCGATGTGCAGCAACGCTTTGGAAGGAATACAGCCAACGTTCAGACAAACGCCGCCCAGAGTTGAGTAACGCTCAACGATTACGGTTTCCAGACCCAGATCGGCAGCACGGAAAGCGGCAGAATAGCCAGCAGGGCCCGCGCCCAATACCACAACCTGAGCTTTGACTTCTTGACTCATGGTGACCTCTATTATGATTTTTAGCTCCGTTCAAGCAATGGTCGAGCAAGGGCCGCTGAAAAGCCCGGGCTCGAGATGACCACTACAGGTGAAACGGGCCAAAGTTTACTGTTCTGTTACTAAAAAGAAAGTAAAAAGGCAGGCGAATGCCTGCCTTGTCACATTAAAGGGCTAAACGACGAAGGTCGCTCAACACACCACTCATCATGGTGATGAAACGAGCACCATCGGCGCCGTCAATCACACGGTGGTCATAAGACAGAGCCAGCGGCTGCATCAGACGGGGCTCGAACTCTTTACCATTCCACACCGGCTTGATGCTGGACTTGGACACACCCAGAATGGCCACTTCAGGCGCATTCACGATCGGGGTGAACTGGGTGCCACCGATACCGCCCAGAGACGATATGGTGAAGCAGCCGCCCTGCATGTCGGCAGAAGTCAGCTTGCCGTTACGGGCCTTCTTGGAGATTTCTCCCAGTTCCAGTGCCAGTTCGCGAATGCCTTTCTTGTTCACGTCGCGCACGACCGGAACCACCAGACCGTTGGGGGTATCTACCGCCACACCGATGTGGATGTACTTCTTCATCACCAGAGACTGACCGTCTTGTGACAGTGAAGAACAGAACTTGGGATACGCTTCCAGCGCCTTGGCAGCGGCCTTCATGATGAAGATCAGCGGGGAAATCTTGTAACCCAGCTTCTGCTTGTCGGCGATGGCGTTCTCGGTTTTGCGGAAGTCTTCCAGATCCGTGATGTCGGTTTCGTCAAACTGCGTCACGTGCGGGATTTTCACCCAGTTGCGGTGCAGGTTGGGACCGGAAATCTTCTGGATACGGGTCAGGGCCACTTCTTCGATTTCACCGAACTTGGAGAAATCGACCTTGGGCCAGGCCAGTACTTCCATGCCGTTGCCGGCAACGGCCACACCGGCGGGTTGACCGGCAACCTGCTTGATGATGCCCTTGACGTAGGTCTGGACGTCTTCTTTCAGGATGCGGCTCTTGGGACCGGTAGCGGCAACCTTGGACAGGTCGACACCGAATTCACGGGCCAGGCGACGCACAACCGGGGTCGCGTGCACGTAGGCGTTGTTCTCGACGAACTCGGCCTTGGCGGCAGGCGCGGCGGCGGCTTGAGGAGCGGCAGCCTTGGGTGCTTCGGCCTTGGTCGGAGCTGCGGCAGCCGGTGCAGCCACGGGGGCGGCGCCTGCTACTTCAAAGACCATGACCAGAGAGCCGGTAGAAACCTTGTCGCCGGTGGCGATCTTGATTTCCTTGACCACGCCGGCGA
>NZ_MPZM01000038.1 GCF_002936955.1 Oceanisphaera arctica
TTTTTTTTGTATTTGTCTTTCTATCTATAAATTTCTTGGTCACAAATCGGCTCGCTGCATAAAGAGGCAACAGGGCCGCCGCCTCCGACACGCTATGAATACATCCATGTAAGCTCGCACATGCCATCCATGGCATGTGACGGTCGGTGGCGGCAATCCCTGTCGCCTCTTCTTGACGCTGAGCTCGCTGATGACAATGCAACAGGCGACGCCTGAGCTTGAGGGAGGACAAAGGGATCTGCTCCGGCGACCGTCACATGACAGGGCCAACAAAAGCTCCTGCAATGTTGGCACTCCCGCCGTCCATGGCGGTCGGACGTCATGTGCTGAGCGTCACAGGGAGGTGCTTGAGCGGGTCGTCGGAGCGGGCCCTTTGGCCGATGTATCAGCGTATCATCAGCGGGCATGTTTGGGCATGCCCTTGTCCACTGCCCGGATCAGGCGTTCCGTCTTGCGGTCTACCTGCGCCAGACCTTCCCGCTGCCGGGCAAGGGCCCAGTCGATATGCTCCTGCACCATCTCATCTACTTCTTCCCGTTCCCGTTTCTGCTCCAGAGCGTCGATGATGGCCGGACTGGCCGGGGCATTGCCCAGCGCGATGGCGATATTGCGCAGCCAGCGTCGGTGGCCGATGCGCCGGATGGGACTGCCTTCGGTCTGCTTGAGGAAGTGGGCTTCACTCCAGTCGAACAACGCCAGCAACTCGGGGGCATGCAGATTGTCACGGGCGGCAAAGTCCGGTTCCTGGCTGGCATCGGCGAAGCGATTCCAGGGACAGATCAGCTGACAGTCGTCACAGCCGTAGATGCGGTTACCCATCAGCGGGCGAAGATCTTCCGGTATGGGGCCGTCCAGCTCTATGGTGAGATAGGAGATACAGCGACGGGCATCCACCACATAGGGGGCGACGATGGCACCGGTGGGGCAGGCGGTGATACAGGCCACGCATTTGCCGCAGCCTTCTTCCACCGGCTGGTCGGTGGGCAGGGGCAGGTTGACCAGTAATTCGCCGAGAAAGAAAAAGGAGCCTTGCTGGCGGTTGAGCAGCAGCGAGTGCTTGCCGGTCCAGCCGAGGCCGGCCTTGGCCGCCAGCGGCCGTTCCAGCACCGGCGCCGAGTCGACGAAGGGGCGGGCCACCAGGTCGCTTGCTCGCAGCTCGATTTTATCGGCCAGCTTCTTCAGACGCTGGCGCAGCACCTTGTGATAGTCACGGCCCAGGGCATATCGGCTGATATAGCCCTGATCCGGGTTGCTCAGCACCCGGGCGATGGCGGCCTGCTCCGGCAGATAGTTCATGCGCACCGAGATGACTCTCAGGGTGCCGGGCAGCAGTTCATGGGGGCGGGCACGCATCATGCCGTGGCGGGCCATATAGTCCATTTCACCGTGATGGCCCTTGTCCAGCCAGTCGGCCAGCAGCGGCTCATGCTCGGTGAGATCGGTATCGGTAATACCCACCTGGTCAAAGCCTAGCTCTGCTGCCCAGAGCTTGATATCGTGAGCCAAAGTCTCAAAGTCGGGAGCGGTCATGGGCATTATCGGTCTGGAAAAGCCTCACAGTTTAACACAGTCGCTGTGGACATCGGAGCAGATCCGGGCCGGAGAGCGGCAGGCGGCAGCGGCCTGTGGCATGGCGATGTTCGAACTGATGACCCGGGCGGGGCTGGCGGTATTCGAGCAGGCCCGTGCCCGCTGGCCCGACGCCCGGCACTGGTGGGTGTTTACCGGCAGCGGCAATAACGGCGGTGACGGCTATGTGGTGGCCCGGCTGGCCCGGGCGGCCGGCATTCGGGTGCAACTGGTGCAAATGGGTGACGCCGAGCGGCTGAGCGGAGATGCGGCCACCGCCCGGGATCATTACCGGGCCGATGGCGGCGCCATCGAAAGTTTGAACGCGCTGCAGGACGCACCGGATCTGATCATCGATGCCTTGCTCGGTACCGGTCTTAGCGGTGACGTAAGAGAAAGCGCCCGATGTCATATCCAGCTTATCAATCAAACGCAAGCTCCGGTGCTGGCGGTGGACTTGCCCTCCGGGCTCTGCGCCGATACCGGCCGGATACTGGGAGTGGCGGTCGAGGCCAGCATGACGCTGTCTTTTGTCGGGTTGAAACCCGGACTACTGACCGGACGCGGGCCCGATGTTACCGGCCGGGTACTGCTGGCGAGCCTGGGCATTCAGCCCCGCCTGCAACAGACACCGGTAGCCAGCTTAATGCACTGGGATCAGCTGCGACGGCAACTGCCCAAGCGACGACGCGGTGCTCACAAGGGTGAAGCCGGACGCTTGCTGGTTGCCGGCGGCAATGCCGGCATGAACGGCGCCGTCCGGCTGGCAGGTGAAGCCGCCTTGCGTTGCGCCACCGGGCTGGTGCGTCTGCTCAGTCATCCGGCGCATGTTCATCTGCTTAATCTGCAGCGACCCGAGCTGATGACGGCGGCTTTTCCGGAATTTGACGACTGGCACTGGAGTGATGCCCTGGTGCTGGGGCCGGGACTGGGACGAGATGTCTGGGCTCATGATCTGTTTGAGGCGGCACTCAAAGCCGCGCTTGAGGCAGACAAGCCGATGGTCATTGATGCGGATGGGCTCTGGTGGCTGGCCCGTCGTCGAGACGACGGGCCGCTAACCGATAACCGGGTACTGACGCCCCATCCGGGTGAGGCGGCGATGCTTCTGGGCTGCAAGACCTCCGAGATCGAGGCGGACAGGCTGGCGGCGGTGCGAGCCATTCAGCAACAATACGGTGGTGTAGTGGTATTGAAAGGCGCCGGCACTCTGATCGCGGATGAGGGACATGTCAGATTATGTCATTATGGTAATCCCGGCATGGCGTCGGGCGGGATGGGCGATTTGTTATCTGGTATAATCGGTGCCTTTATGGCCCAGGGGCTGACTCCCTTTAATGCTGCCTCGGTGGCGGTGTGTCTTCATGGCCTGGCCGGTGACAGTGCCGCCAAAGATGGCGGTATGCTCGGATTATTGGCATCGGATTTATTCTCTCCACTCAGAAGTCTTATTAATCAAGATGATGAACATGACAACAAACACTTGGACCCTGACGCTTGCCGATGAGCAAGAGACCCTGGCGTTGGGTAAAAAACTGGCGCAATCCTGTTGCGAGGCGCTCATTATTTTTCTGCATGGTGAGCTGGGGGCGGGTAAAACCACCCTGAGCCGAGGAATTATCCAGGCCCTGGGCCATGAAGGAAAAGTGAAAAGCCCGACCTACACTCTGGTAGAGCCCTATCAGGTGGGGGGCTGGCAGGTCTATCATTTCGACTTGTATCGTCTGGCCGACCCGGAAGAGCTGGAATACATGGGAATTCGTGATTACTTTACCCCCGACAGCCTCTGTCTGGTGGAGTGGCCACAACGAGGTAATGGCATGCTGCCATCGGCAGATCTGGAAGTGACACTGCGCTATCAGGGCGAACAACGACAGGCATTAATGGAAGCCCACACCCCGGCTGGCGCGGCGTTACTGGAGAAAATAAAAACGTGAAGTCGATACTGGCATTTTTCTGTTTGTGGTTCAGCGTATCGGCATGGGCAAACCAGCTTGAAAGCATCCGCATCTGGCCGTCGCCGGAGAACACCCGCATCGTGCTCGATATGGGGACGGCGCCAGCCTATGAGTATTTTATGCTCAATGGTCCTCATCGGCTGGTGGTGGACCTGAGCCAGACCCAGAGCCGGGTCAAATTTACCGCCATTAACAATAACAGCGAACTGATCACCAGGATTCGAAGCAGCAAACCTCCGGTGGCAAGCAGTTATCGCCTGGTCTTCGAGCTGAAGTCCGGGGTCAAGCCGGTGGTCTTTCCGCTGGCTCCGGCCGGTGACTACGGCCATCGACTGGTGATCGATCTGCCTTATGCCGATCAGAGCCGGGCCCCGCAGCCGGTCGTGCGCAAGGCCGCTCCGGTCGGGCAGAGGGAAATTGTCATCGCCATCGATCCGGGGCACGGCGGAGAGGATCCGGGAGCCATAGGGCCGAAGAAAAACCGGGAAAAACACATTACCCTCGCCATTTCCCGCCGTCTGGCCGACCTCATCAACAAAGAGCCGGGTATGCGGGCGGTGCTGACACGTACCGGAGATTATTACGTTAACCTCAACCGACGCTCCGATATTGCCCGCAAAGGCAAGGCCGATTTGCTGTTGTCCATTCATGCGGACAGCGTGGCCAACAGCGGCCCTCGCGGCGCCTCGGTCTGGGTGTTGTCATCCAACCGGGCCAACCGGGAGATGGCCGGCTGGCTGGAAAAGCAAGAGCGTCAATCGGAGCTTCTTGGCGGGGTGGGCGAGGTGATCTCCCAGACCGACGGCAACCCTTATCTGACCCGTACCTTCCTCGATTTGTCGATGGATAAGTCCCGGGCCGACAGTTACGCCATCAGCGAGCATATTCTGTCTGCTATGGGCAAGGTGGTGAGGTTGCACAAGAGCAAGCCGGAGCATGCCAGCCTGGCGGTGCTCAAGTCGCCGGACATCCCCTCGCTGCTGATAGAGGCGGGTTTCATTTCCAACCCGGAGGAAGAGCGTCTGTTGCTCAGCGCATCACACCAGCAGAAGGTGTCTCAGGCGGTATTCAACGGGGTGAAATCCTATTATCGACAAAACCGGCCCAGTGGCCCCATGGTGGCCAGTCAGGCATCCGGGCCTGCGCGTCAGCACAAGGTACAAACCGGTGAGAGCCTGTCACTGATCGCCCAGCGTTACGGCGTTAGCGTCAGCCGGCTGAAAGGGCACAATAGCCTGAAGTCCGATGTGGTTCGCATCGGCCAGGTGCTGGATATTCCCGGGAGCTGATATGCCAATTCAGATACTGCCGGCCCGGCTGGCCAACCAGATTGCCGCCGGTGAAGTGGTGGAACGACCGGCTTCGGTGGTGAAAGAGCTGGTGGAAAACAGCCTCGATGCGGGGGCCACCCGTATCGAGGTGGATATCGAGAAGGGCGGCGCCAAGCTGATCCGCATCCGCGACAACGGCTGCGGTATCGGCAAGGACGAACTGACACTGGCGTTATCGCGCCACGCCACTTCCAAGGTCAGTACTCTGGAAGATCTGGAACAGATCTTGAGTCTGGGCTTTCGCGGCGAGGCCCTGGCCTCCATCAGCTCGGTGTCGCGGCTGACGCTGACCTCCAGACCCGCCGAACAAAGCGAGGCCTGGCAGGCGATGGCTTCAGGCCGGGATATGGAGGTCAAGCTTCAGCCTGCGTCACACCCCCAGGGCACCACCCTGGAAGCGAGCGATCTGTTTTTCAATACCCCGGCGCGGCGCAAGTTCATGCGTACCGAAAAAACCGAATTCAGTCATATCGATGAGGTGATCCGCCGCATTGCCCTGAGTCGCTTCGACGTCGATCTGGTGTTGCGCCATAACGGCAAGCAGGTGCGCCAGTATCGGGCGGGTCGGTTGCCGTCCCAGCAGGATAAACGGCTGGCGGCGGTGTGTGGTCCGGCCTTCATGAATTCGGCGCTGAAGCTCGACAGCGAGCATCATGGCCTGCGGTTATGGGGCTGGCTGGCGCCACCGAGCGCGGCCCGGGCTCAGCCGGATGTGCAATATACCTATGTGAATGGCCGCATGATGAGAGACAAACTGCTCAATCATGCGGTGCGTCAGGCCTATGGCGATCGACTGCCTGCCGAGGGGCATGCGGCCTTTGTGCTTTATCTGGAGCTGGATGCGCGAGAAGTGGATGTGAATGTGCATCCGGCCAAGCACGAGGTGCGTTTTCATCAGTCCCGGCTGGTGCACGACTTTATCTGCCAGGTGCTGCTGCAGGTACTGGAGCGGCAACAGCTACAGCAACCAAGGGTCGATACCGACACCGGCGAAGTGGATGAACCTCACCAGGCGACGACATCACGATCCGAGTACCCGGACACCCCTCGCGAGCCGGTCAGTTATCAGGCTCCCCGTCATGGCTATGGTGGCGGTATGTCGGCGCGTGAGTCTCGGCCGGGTGCAGTCAGCCGCGGTGAATGGCAGGGTATCGATAGCCTGCTGACCACGTTGACCCCCACACATCAGTCACCGACACACCCGGTCCCTTCACACCACTCACCTTCACAGAGTGCCGACACGGCCGCATCGCAGACGGCGAATGTACCGAGCCTGGAGCATGGTCAGCCGTTGCTGCTGATCAAGGAGCGAGGGCTGGTGGTGCTGCATCGGCAAGGCCTCTGGCTCTGTGATCTCAACCGGGCTCGCGCCTACGCCGATGGACTGGCTTTGTTCGAGGTCTGGCAACAGGGGCTGACCCCGCAGCCGCTGTTGCTGCCCATTCGACTTGCCCTCGATTCGGAGCAGCAAACGGCACTGGAACGGCATCAGGTGCAGCTGCAAAAATTAGGGCTGGAGTTGAAAAACGGTGCCAGCGGCACCATTATTCTGACCCGGGTGCCGCAACCGCTGCGTCATGCGGATCTGGCCCGTCTTTTTCCGGAATTACTGGCGTGGCTGGATCGGGATGCAGAGCCATGGGTCCTTTGCCAGTGGCTGGCCGAACAGGGGAACTCTGACCGACAACGATGGTCCATGACCGAGGCGATGGCCTTGTGGCAGCAACTGCAGCCGACCTTGCCGGACATGCCGGATGAAGTACCCTTTCTGCAGCCGGTGGCGATAGAGCAACAACTAGACAGGTGGATAGATGGGGACTGAACCCCTTGCAATATTTTTGATGGGTCCCACGGCCTCGGGCAAAACCAGCCTGGCCATGGAACTGTGCCGGGAGCTGCCTTGTGAGCTGATCAGCGTCGATTCGGCGCTGGTGTACAAGGGCATGGATATCGGTACCGCCAAGCCCACGGCCGACGAGCTGGCCACGACCCCCCATCGGCTGATCGACTTGCTGGATCCCAAAGAGGCCTATTCTGCCGCCGATTTTCGGCGCGATGCTCTGTCGGCCATGGCCGAAATTTCGGCGGCCGGCCGCATTCCGCTGCTGGTCGGCGGCACCATGCTGTATTTCAAGGCCTTGCTGGAGGGGCTATCGCCCTTGCCTAGTGCCGATGCCATGGTGAGAGCTCAAATTGAATCCGAGGCCCGGCAACATGGCTGGAACACCCTGCACGATCAGCTGGCCGAACTCGATCCGGTGGCGGCGGCGCGAATTCACCCCAACGATCCCCAGCGGCTGTCCCGGGCGCTGGAGGTTTTTCGTATTTCCGGTAAAACGCTCACAGAATTAACGCAGAGCAAGGGTGATCCCTTGCCTTACAAAGTGTTACAGTTTGCGATTGCACCCAGCGATCGGGCCGAGCTGCATCGGCGTATTGCCGAACGTTTTCGGCTGATGCTGTCTCAGGGCTTCGAACAGGAGGTTCGGACGCTCCATGAGCGAGGTGATTTGCACCCCGATCTGCCGTCTATTCGTTGTGTCGGCTATCGACAGATGTGGGATTACCTGAACGGGGTTGTCGGCTATGATGAAATGGTGGAACGCGGTATTGCCGCCACCCGCCAGTTGGCCAAGCGGCAGCTGACCTGGCTCAGGGGATGGCCAGATCTGCAATGGCTGGATACCAATAATAAAGAGGTTTGTCATGACGTGATTGAACAGGTCAGGCAGGCCCAAAACGAAAGACAACAATAACAATTTTCATAATGACAAAAGATAAGGACAACAAGATGGCTAAGGGACAATCTTTGCAGGACCCGTTTCTGAATGCGCTGCGACGAGAGCGGGTCCCAGTCTCTATTTATCTGGTGAATGGCATCAAGTTGCAGGGACAGGTAGAGTCATTCGACCAATTCGTTATTCTGCTTAAAAATACCGTTAGTCAGATGGTGTACAAGCATGCCATTTCGACCGTGGTACCCGCCCGGCCGGTGCACTTAGTGACGCCGCCAACCGGTGGTGCAGAACCCGCCGAACCGGAACAGGACCAGGGTTGATCTTGATTCACCATTCTTTACTGCCCTATTGCAGCCTCTTGCCGCGCGCATGTTCTGAAAGATGGAGGACGCACCTTGTTTGAGCGTTATCAAGGTGGCGAGTCCGCCATTCTGGTTCATGTCAATTTTTCGGACGACAGTGAACGGGAAGATCTTGAAGAGCTGGAGCTACTGGCCGACTCCGCGGGGGTAACGACCTGCGCGGTGCTTACGGGCAGCCGGGCTTCGCCCCAGCCAAAATTTTTTATCGGTACCGGCAAAGTAGACGAGCTGGCGGCACTGGTGCAGATGCATCAGGCCGATGTGGTGATATTCAACCATAGCCTGAGCCCGGCCCAGGAACGTAACCTGGAGCGGGAAGTAAAATGTCGGGTGCTGGACCGTACCGGTCTTATCCTGGATATTTTTGCCCAGCGGGCTCGTACCCACGAAGGCAAGCTGCAGGTCGAGCTGGCCCAGTTGCGCCATCTGTCGACCCGACTGATCAGGGGGTGGACCCATCTGGAGCGTCAAAAAGGTGGTATCGGCCTGCGTGGCCCAGGGGAAACCCAGCTGGAAACCGACCGTCGTTTGCTGCGTGAGCGCATCAAGTATATTCAGAAACGACTGGAAAAAGTGTCCCGCCAGCGTGAGCAGGGCCGGCGTGCGCGCAAGCGTAACGAGATCCCGACCCTGTCGCTGGTGGGGTATACCAACGCCGGCAAGTCGACGTTGTTCAATAGAATCACTCAGGCCGGGGTCTATGCGGCGGATCAGCTGTTTGCCACCCTGGATCCGACTCTGCGCAAGGTTGAATTGCCCGATGCCGGCTCGGTGATCCTGGCCGATACCGTCGGCTTTATCCGCCATCTGCCCCATGACTTGATTGCCGCTTTCAAGGCCACGCTACAGGAAACCCGCGATGCGGATCTCTTGTTGCACGTGGTGGACTGCGCCGATGAGCAGATGCGAGAGAATATCGACGAAGTCAATTCGGTGCTCGAACAGATTGAAGCCGACGAAATACCTGTGCTGATGGTGTTCAACAAGATAGACAAGCTTGAGCAGCCCAGCAGCCGTGTCGAGCTGGATGAGCAGGGGAGTCCCAGAGCCGTCTGGTTGTCGGCGCAGGAAGCGCTGGGTATCGAGGAATTGCTGGACGCCCTGAACCAATTGCTGGCCGGGGTGCTGGTGGAACATCGACTGACCCTGCCGCCATCGGCGTCCAGGCTGCGCAGTCGACTCTATGCCATGAACGGCGTTGTTAATGAATCGTTCGGGGAGCAGGGAGAGTTTGTGGTTGATATCCGGTTGCAGCAGGCCGATTGGCATCGACTGCTCAAACAGGAAGGTGAACAGCTAGCGCGCTTTATAAGCGATTGATTGCTTGATAAAGTTACTTTTATAAACCAGAAAGACGGAGAGACAAATGGCTTGGAATGAGCCTGGAAATGGTGGCAAAGACCGTGACCCCTGGGGGAATAACGGCAAGCAACAGGGTGGTCCGCCAGATCTGGATCAGGTTATTCGTAACCTGAGTAATAAGTTAGGTGGCCTCTTGGGTCGTAGTGGTACCGGCTCCGGTGGTGGTGGTGGCGTTGGCACTTTCGGCATTGTGGTGGGTCTGGTGCTCGCCGTGGTGGTGTGGGTGGTCAGCGGTTTCTATACCATAGGAGAAGCCCAGCGTGGCGTGGTGTTGCGTTTCGGTAACTACTACCAGACCGTAGAGCCGGGCCTGAGCTGGAAGGCAACCTTTATCGATCGGGTCTTTCCGGTGGATGTGGAAACCGTGCGTTCTCAGCCGGCATCCGGTTTTATGCTGACCCGGGATGAAAACCTGGTTCGCGTAGAAATGGATGTCCAGTATCGGGTACTTGAGCCACGTGACTATCTGTTCAACGTGACCAATGCGGACGACAGTCTGCATCAGGCGCTCGACAGTGCCCTGCGTTTTGTAGTGGGTCACAGCACCATGGACGATGTACTGACCGTGGGTCGTGAGCGTGTTCGTCAGGAGACCCGTGAGCTGCTTGAGCAGATTATCGAACCTTATCAGCTGGGTCTGACGGTGCTGGATCTGAACTTCCTGCCGGCGCGTCCGCCGGAAGAAGTGAAAGACGCCTTCGATGATGCGATTGCCGCACAGGAAGACGAACAGCGCTTTATTCGCGAAGCTGAAGCCTATGCCCGTGAAATCGAGCCCAAGGCCCGAGGCCAGGTGCAGCGTCTGTTGCAGGAAGCCGAAGCGTATAAAGAGCAGATTGCGCTGCGAGCAGAAGGTGAGGTGGCTCGTTTCCGTGAGTTACTGCCCCAGTATCAGGAGCAACCCAAGCTGACCCGCGACCGTATTTATCTGGAAACCATGGAAGAGATTTACAGCAAGGTCAACAAGGTGATCGTGGATACGCCAGAGGGCAGCAGTAACCTGATGTATCTGCCGCTGGACAAGTTGGTTGAGCAGAACGCGAACCGTGCCACCCGGGTCGATCCCAATATCATCACTTCCGATTATCTGAACGGTAATGTTCCTGTCAGTCAGGACAGTGGACAACTCAGACCCGGTTCCGATAGAAGTTCCATTCGTCCGACAGGGAGAAACTAAGCGATGAAAAGAGTATTAATCGTTGTTCTTGCCCTGGTTGCCATCGTGTTCTACTCCTCGATATTCGTGGTGGTAGAAGGCGAGCGGGGCATAGTACTGCAGTTCGGCAAGGTGAAGCGGGAGCAGGGCTCGGATCTGCCTACCGTATACGGTCCCGGTCTGCACTTCAAAGTGCCGATGATCGATCAGGTACGCAAGCTGGATGCGCGTGTTCAGACTCTGGACGATCAGGTGGATCGCTTCGTGACCTCGGAGAAGAAAGACTTGATCATCGACTCCTACGTCAAGTGGCGCATCGACAACTTCGCCAACTACTACCTGGCGACCGGTGGTGGTAATCGCCTGCAGGCCGAAAGCCTGCTGCGCCGGCGGATCAACAACAGCCTGCGCTCCGAAATCGGTAGTCGCACCATTCGCGACATCGTGTCCGGTGAACGGGGCGACGTGATGGAAAGCGCCTTGCGTGGCTTGTTGGAGTCGTCCTCTGAACTGGGGATCAAGGTGGTGGACGTACGGATCAAGCAGATTAACCTGCCGACCGAAGTGTCCAACTCCATTTACCAGCGCATGAGAGCCGAGCGTACTGCCGTGGCCCGTGAACACAGATCCCAGGGTCGTGAGCAGGCCGAGATCATCAAGGCCGAAGCCGACCGTCGGGTGACGGTGATGATCGCCGAAGCCCAGCGTAATTCACGTACCCTGCGGGGCCAGGGTGATGCGTCTGCGGCGAACATCTATTCGGATGCCTACTCGGCAGATCCGGAGTTCTTCAGCTTTATCCGTAGCCTCGAAGCGTATCGCAAAAGCTTCGAGCAGGGGGGCGATATGATGATCCTCAAGCCGGACGGAGATTTCTTCCGTTATCTCAAGGATCCTTCGGGACAACCTCAGTAAAATCAAAAGCCCGGGCAACCGGGCTTTTTTCTATCTGACATTTTCCACAAAGCTTGGCTTATCATGTTCCGACCTTGGTCAAAATTTGATAGACTCCATTTTTAATAACTTAACAGTTAGTGAAAGGAAAAATGGGACAAAACGTTGTTGTACTTGGCACCCAATGGGGTGACGAAGGCAAGGGGAAGATTGTTGATCTTCTGACTGATAAAGCCCGTTATGTTGTGCGTTATCAGGGCGGCCACAATGCCGGCCATACCTTGGTCATCGACGGTAAAAAAACCGTTCTCCATCTTATTCCATCAGGTATTCTGCGCGATAACTGTACCTGCATCATTGCCAATGGCGTGGTGTTGTCGCCGGAAGCCTTACTGAAAGAAATGGCCGGCCTGGAAGCCAGTGGCTTGCCGGTGCGCGAGCGCCTGGTGCTGAGCGAAGCGTGCCCGTTGATCCTTCAGTATCATGTTGCTATGGACGTAGCCCGGGAAGAAGCCCGTGGCGCCAAAGCCATCGGCACCACCGGTCGCGGCATCGGTCCGGCCTATGAAGACAAGGTCGCACGTCGCGGTTTGCGCGTCGGCGACTTGTCCAACATGGACACCTTTGCTGTCAAGCTGAAAGAAATTGTTGAATACTACAATTTCCAGCTCACCGGTTTTTATGGTGTTGAAGCGGTCTCTTATGAGGACGTACTGGAACAGGCCAAAGGCTATGCCGATCTGCTGACCAGCATGGTAGTGGACGTGACCGACGTGCTGGACAAGGCACGCATCAACGGTGACAAAATCATGTTCGAAGGTGCCCAGGGCACCCTGCTGGACATCGATCACGGCACCTACCCTTATGTGACCTCATCCAACACCACCGCAGGTGGCGTGGCGACCGGCTCCGGCTTTGGTCCCTGCTATCTGAATTATGTGCTGGGTATCATCAAGGCTTATACAACACGCGTGGGTTCGGGTCCTTTCCCGACCGAGCTGGACGATGAAGTTGGCCAGCATCTGGGCGTCAAAGGCCAGGAGTTTGGTGCCACTACCGGTCGCAAACGCCGCACCGGCTGGTTGGATATAGTAGCCATCAAGCGCGCCATTCAGGTGAATTCCATTTCCGGTTTCTGTCTGACCAAGCTGGATGTACTGGACGGTCTGGAAGAAGTGAAGATCTGCATCGGCTATAAAATGCCGGACGGTTCGGTCAAGGATGTGCCGCCGATGGCCGCCGAAGACTATGAAACCGTGACGCCGATATACGAATCCATGCCCGGTTGGAGCGACAATACCTTTGGTGTGGTGACGGTTGAAGGCCTGCCTCAGGCGGCTCGTGACTATATCAAGCGTATCGAAACGCTGACCGGTGTGCCGATAGATATCATTTCTACCGGTCCCGACCGCGACGAGACCATGATTCTGCGTCATCCCTTCGACGCCTGATCTTAAAGCTCAGCGCTTATTAAAAACGCCAGCCTTATGGGGCTGGCGTTTTTTATTATCTGTTCACGAATGTAGTAGCTGCTTCAGCTGCTAAAACCTGCAACGCAGGTTCTTATGCACTAAACCATCCCGAGTCGCCGAATAAAGGTGATAATACGACGACATATGAGATATCGCGAGCGATATTGCACAGCTAAAGCAGTGCCTACATCCGTGCAATATGGCGCAACAGTACTGTGTTCACATTTAGCTGCTGCGTTCCACCGCCATATGAGCCAGGGCTACCAGCGCTGACTTGTGCTCGGAGTCGGGCAGTATGTTCAGGCTGTCGATGGCTTTTTTGGCCTCATCCTGAGCACGCTGCTGGCTGTATTCCAGTGCCCGGGTATCGGACAGTATGGTCATTATCTCGTCGAGATGTTCCATGCCGGTTCGGTTGGCAATGGCGTCACGGATGCGCTCCCGCTGTGCATCATTACCCACGGCCATGGCACGCAGCAACGGCAGCGTCGGTTTGCCTTCGGCCAGGTCGTCACCCACGTTCTTGCCCATGTCCTGGCTATCCGAGTTGTAGTCCATGATGTCGTCCACCAGCTGGAAGGCGGTGCCCAGGTATTTGCCGTAGTCGAGCATGGCCTGCTCTATTTCGGGCGGCTGATGGGTGAGTACGGCGGCCAACCGGGTGGCCGCCTCGAACAGCTTGGCGGTCTTGCAGTAGATTACCTGCATATAGCTGTCTTCGGTGGTGTCCGGATCGTTACAGTTCATCAACTGCAGCACTTCGCCTTCGGCGATGATATTGGTGGCGTCGCTCAGGATATTCATGATTTTCATGTTATCCAGCTCGGTCATCATCTGAAAGGCGCGGGTATAGAGAAAGTCGCCGACCAGGACGCTGGCGGCATTGCCAAACAGCGCGTTGGCGGTGTCTCGGCCCCGACGCAGATCCGACTCGTCTACCACATCGTCGTGCAACAGAGTGGCGGTATGAATAAATTCGATGATGGCCGCGAGGGTGATATGAGCCTCGCCTTCATAGCCGAGGGCGCGGGCCGCCAGCACGGTAAGTTGGGGGCGCATACGCTTGCCACCGGCACCGACGATATAGAAGCCGAGTTGGTTGATCAGGGCCACATCCGATTGAAGTCGTGACATGATCAGCGTGTTGACCGATTGCATATCCAGCTCGGTCAATTGTTTTATCTTGTTGATATCTACCATAAAGTTATAAGCCGGACGATGCAGTCTAAAGTCATTGATGTTAGGATTTTACACTATTCGTCAAAGGGATAAAGCCACCCGACCGGGCTTTGGGTTTAAAGCCGGTGCGACTGATTTTTTTATGGTTGCGGTCTTGTCTCGGCATATCAATCTGCGTACAATACGCGACCATTGTAGAACAGTTTTAGTGCACGGCCCGAAGAGGGTAAAAGTGCCAAAAATCGGAGTTATAATCATGTACGCGGTAATCCAAAGCGGCGGAAAACAGCACCGTGTAGCCGAAGGGCAGGTGGTGCGTCTGGAAAAGCTGGACGTTGAAACTGGCGCTTCTGTCGAATTCGACAAAGTGTTGATGGTTGCTCAAGGTGAAGACGTTAAAGTTGGTGTTCCTTACATCGACGGCAGCAAAGTGATTGCAGAAGTCGTAGCTCACGGTCGTGGCAAAAAAGTCAAGATCGTCAAGTTCCGTCGTCGTAAGCACTCTCGCAAACAGCAGGGTCATCGTCAGTGGTTCACTGAAGTGAAGATCACTGGTATCAGCGCCTAAGAGGGGAGTTAAGTTCCATGGCACATAAAAAAGCAGGCGGCTCAACTCGTAACGGTCGCGATTCAGAAAGCAAACGTCTTGGCGTCAAGCGTTTTGGCGGTGAAAATGTCCTGGCGGGCAACATCATCGTTCGTCAGCGTGGCACCAAGTTTCACGCCGGCGACAACGTAGGTCTGGGCAAAGATCACACTCTGTTCGCCAAAGCCGACGGCAAGGTGAAGTTTGAGATTAAAGGTCCCAAGAACCGCAAGTTCGTTAGCATTGTAGCTGAGTAAGCTGCAAGCAGGACTGAAAAAGCCCCGCCAACCGGCGGGGCTTTTTGCTTTACAAAAAGCACATTCGGCGTTTGAGCCGGATATACTGCGCTCAGAAACGAATGGGAGAGCAATAGAATGAAGTTTGTCGATGAAGCGGAAATCCGGGTTGAAGCCGGTGATGGTGGTAATGGTTGCGTTAGTTTCCGCCGAGAGAAATACATACCCAATGGGGGACCCGACGGCGGTGATGGCGGCGATGGCGGCGATCTTTATATGCTGGCCGACGAAAACCTCAATACCCTGATCGACTATCATTTCGAGCGTTTTCACCGTGCCGAACGGGGTGAGAATGGTCGCAGCAGTAACTGTACCGGCAAGCGTGGTCAGGATCTGGTGCTGAAGGTGCCGGTAGGTACCCGCGCCAAAGATGAAATGACCGGCGAAATCCTGGGCGATATGACCCGTCACGGCCAGAAAATGCTGGTGGCCAAGGGCGGTTTTCACGGCCTGGGCAACGCGCGTTTCAAAAGCTCGGTGAACCGGGCTCCAAGACAGAAGACCAACGGTACACCGGGTGAGATACGCAACCTGCTGCTTGAGCTGTTGTTGCTGGCCGACGTGGGTCTGCTGGGCCTGCCCAATGCCGGCAAGTCGACCTTTATCCGCGCCGTGTCTGCCGCCAAGCCCAAGGTTGCCGATTATCCCTTTACCACCCTGGTGCCTAATCTGGGCGTGGTACGTTGCGATGGCCACAAGAGCTTTGTAGTCGCCGATATTCCCGGTTTGATCGAAGGCGCGGCCGATGGTGCCGGTCTGGGTATCCGCTTCCTCAAGCACCTGGAACGGTGTCGGGTGTTGCTGCACATGATCGACGTGCTGCCGGTGGATGAGTCCGATCCGGCAGACAATGCGGATATCATCGTCAATGAACTGATTCAGTACAGCGACGCCCTGGCCGCCAAACCGCGCTGGCTGGTATTCAACAAGCTGGATCTGGTGCTGGAAGACGAAGCCGAAGCCACTATACAGAAAGTCATCGAGCTTCTGGACTGGAAGGGTCCTGTATTCCGTATCAGTGCCATCGGTAAAGAAGGTACCAAGGAGCTGACTCAGGCGCTGATGGGCTTCCTGGATGAGAATCCGCGTACCCAGAAAGAGCTGGAAGAGGCTCGTGAGCCGGTTAACTTCAAGTGGGATGAGTATCATCAGGCCACACTGACCGAAAACACGGAATCGGCTGACGATGACGATGATGACTGGGATGAAGATGACGACGACGGCCATGTCGTTTATACCCGGGAATAATTCATGATAGTGTCGTTGATCGTGGCGATGACCCGGGAGCGGGTCATCGGTAAAGATAACCTTATGCCCTGGCATCTGCCGGCGGACTTGGCTTATTTCAAGCAAACGACACTGGGCAAGCCGGTGGTGATGGGGCGTAACACCTTCGACTCCATCGGTAAACCTCTGCCCGGACGGCGTAATGTCATCGTCAGTACTCGCCTGAGCGAGACGCCGGCGGGGACCGAACTGGTTTCCTCTCCGGCCGAAGCCCTGGCACTGCTGAAGGATGAAGCCGAGGTGATGATCATCGGTGGGGGCCAGCTATATGCGGCCTTTATGCCGCTGGCACATCGGCTGTACCTGACCCGTATTGAAGCCAGTCTGGAAGGGGATACGTATTTCCCTCTGGTTGAATCAGACTGGCAGCTGGTATCAGAGCAGCTACGCCCGGCAGACGAGCGCAATCGATACGATTGCCGATTCCAGATGCTGAAGCGAGTCTGAGTGTATAAAAAAGCCCGGCGATAAGCCGGGCTTTTTTACACCTCACACCTCAAGGGTCTCAGGCGTAAGCCGGGCAGGAAGTGGCGATACGATCTCCGCTTTCCCAGTGCAGCATTGTCAGACTTCCCCCCCAGACACAGCCGGTATCCAGTGCATGGATACCGGCTGTGTCGCATCTGCCTTCCAATGCGGCCCAATGACCGAAGATCAGCGGTGGATCCCGGTGTTCCTGGCGTAACTTGAACCAGGGTGCCAGTGACGATGGGGCATCGGCTAACGCGGCCTTGTGCTCGAAGTCGAGACGACCGTCCGGGTGGCACAGACGCATGCGGGTAAAGGCATTGATGGTATAGCGCAATTGCTCTATGTCAGACAGCGCCGGCTGCCAGTAATCCGGCTGGTTGCCATACATCTGCTGCAACCGCTCTTGATAGTGAACCGAGCCTAACTCGGCCTCAACCTGCCGCGCCGCATTGCGAGCTTGCTCCAGGCTCCACTGTGGTGGTATTCCGGCATGGCTCATGGCAAAGCCATGTTGCTCGTGCTCGGCCAGCAGCGGCCGATGGCGCAGCCAGTACAACAGATCGGCCCGGTCGGCCGCCTGCAATATCTCGTCGACCTTGTCGGCGGCCTTGGGCTTGCGGATGCCGTGGGCCACCGCCAACAGGTGCAGGTCGTGATTGCCCAGCACAGTAGTGGCGGCATCGCCGAGGGCGATGACCCGGCGCAGGCAGCCCAGGGAGTCCGGCCCGCGAGCGACCAGATCGCCGGTGAGCCAGAGCTGGTCACGTGAGGGATTGAAGGATACTTCGGCCAGCAGTTGATTCAGCTCTGTCAGGCAACCCTGCAGATCGCCAATCAGATAGGTGGCCATCAGTTGATCAGGTAGGGCTGGGCGAGACGAAAGGCGTCGATCGGCGCCTGAAACTCGCGACCGTCTTCCTGGGTCATGGTATAGCTGCCTTCCATGACGCCAACCGGGGTTTCCAGGCTGACGCCACTGGTGTAGGTGTATTCTTCTCCCGGCGCAATATTCGGTTGTTCACCCACCACGCCACTGCCTTCCACTTCAATCATCTTGCCGTTGGCATCGGTGATCATCCAGCGACGGCTGATCAGTTTGACTCTTTCATTACCCTTGTTGTGAATGGTAATGGTGTAGGCAAACACATAATGCTGCTCATCGGGATCAGAGCGGTCGGCCAGATAGCGGGGTTGTGTGGTGATATGAATTGCGCCGGGGGTCATGGTTATTCCTTGCGTTGGGCCAGGGCGTTGGCCAGGGTAACGTACTGCACCAGAGACAGCTGTTCGGGCCGGGCCGTAGGATCCAGGCCCAGCGCGGTGAGCTGATCGACGTTGAACAGATGACTCAGGCTGTTGCGAATGGTCTTGCGACGTTTGCCGAAGGCATCGGCGGCCACGCGGGACAAACAGCCAATATCCTGTGCCGGATAAGGCGGTATCTCGTAAGGCAACAGTTTGACCACGGCCGAGTCCACCTTGGGGGCGGGGCGGAAGGCGTCGGGCCCCACTTCCAGTACCGGTACCACCTGGCAATAATACTGGGCCATGACGCTCAGTCGACCATAGGCCTTGCTGCCGGGGCCGGCGGCCAGCCGGTTGACCACTTCTTTCTGCAGCATGAAATGCATGTCTTCCACATGCGCGGCAAATTCGAACAGGTGAAACATCAGCTGGGTGGAGATGTTATAGGGCAAGTTACCGAAGATTTTCAGTTTCTTGCCCGGCTCCAGCAGCTGAGTGAAGTCAAACTTCATGGCGTCGGCCTGATGGATGTTGAGCTTGTCCTTGAGAAAAGGATGCTCGGCCAGTCGGGCGGCCAGATCCCGGTCCAGCTCTACCACGTTGAGGCGCTTGATGCGGTCACAGACCGGGCCGGTGAGGGCGCCGAGACCGGGGCCGATTTCGACCATGGTAAAATCATCACTGGGATGAATGGCATCGACTATCTGATCAATGATGTAATCATCGTGCAGAAAATTCTGACCAAAACGTTTACGGGCCTTGTGACCCTGGTGCACCTTACTATTCATCGCGTTTTTCTATCATTTCAATGGCTTGATTAAGCGCGCACAGCATGCTGCCCGCATCGATTTTATTGGTTCCGGCCAGTTCCAGGGCGGTGCCATGATCCACGGAGGTGCGGATAAAGGGCAGCCCCAGGGTAATATTGACCGCCTGGCCGAAGCCGATATATTTCAGTACCGGTAACCCCTGATCATGGTACATAGCCAGGAAGGCATCCGCGTCCTGCATGTATTTTTGCTGGAATACGGTATCGGACGACAAGGGTCCCACCAGATCCATACCCTCGGCTCTGAGCTTGTCGAGGGTGGGAATGATGATATCCAGCTCTTCTCGTCCCAGATGGCCATCTTCGCCGGCATGGGGATTCAACCCGCAGACATAGATACGCGGGCTGGGCAGAGCGAACTTGGCCTTCAGCTCGGCGTGCAGAATACGAATGATTTTGCTGAGCCGGTCTTCGGTAATGGCCTTGGCCACATAGGCCAACGGAATGTGAGTGGTTACCTGAGCCACGCGCAGTCCCGGCGCGGCCAGCAACATCACCACATCCGGCACATTGGCCTGCTGGGCAAAAAATTCGGTATGACCGCTGAACGAGACCCCGGCCTTGTTGATAATGCCTTTATGCACGGGGCCGGTGACCACGGCGGCAAATTCGCCGTTCATGTTGCCGTCGGAGGCGCGCTTCAGGGTTTCCAGTACATAGAGACCGTTGGCTTCGTCGAGCACGCCGGGCGTCGCCGGCCTGGCCAGCTTAACCGGTGCTATGGTCAGGGTGCCCGCCCGTTGGGGTTGAGGTGGCAGTTCGGGCCGGTAGGGTTGCAGGGTCAGTTGTTTGCCCAGGGCATCCGCCCGACTCTGGATCAGATCCGGATCGGCGATTACCACCAGCTCTGCTGGCCAGTCTTGCGCGGCCAGGGCCAGCATCAGCTCGGGGCCGATACCGGCGGGCTCACCGGGCGTTATAGCGATACGTTGACAAATCACAGTTCACCGTTCGATAAATTAGTGTCGACAATACGGATATAGGCTTCATCCCTCAGCTCGTCCAGCCAGGTCTGCACTTCTTCGGTAAAGCGACGGTTGAAAATCAGCTGATAAGCTCTTTGCTCGGCGGCCTGCTCGGTGGCATCCATCACACGCTTGTCCTCCAGCTGCACCAGGTGCCAGCCGTGCTCAGAACGGAAGGGCTCACTGAGCTTACCCACGTCGAGTTGGTTGACGGTGTCACGAAAGCTGCTGACATACATTTCCGGAGACGCCCAGCCCAGGTCACCGCCATTGATGGCCGAGCCCGGATCTTCGGAAAATTGCTCCGCCAGCTGAGCCATGCTGGTCTCGCCTGCGCGAATGGAGCGGGCAAAGCCGGCCAGTCGGGACTGGGCTTTCTCTTCACTCATGATGATGGAGGGCTTGAGCAGAATATGACGGGCTCGGACTTCTACCGCCTGTACGGTTTTGGCCGTGCTGCCCTGGGTATCAAAAACAGTGAGAATATGCAGGCCAGCACCGGAGCGTATAGGGCCGATGATATCACCCTTGCGGTGATTCTTCACGGCTTCGCTGAACAGGGAGGGCATTTCGTTGATGCCGAGCATGCCCCAGTCACCGCCTTCCAACGCCTTGGGACCGGCGCTGTGGGCAATGGCGAGCTTGCGGAAATCGGCACCCTGTTTCAGTTGCTTGAGCAGTTTTTCCGCCTGGCGGCTTGCCTGACGCAGCTGTTCGGTGTCGGGGTTGGTGGGTAGCGGCAACAGTATATTACCGACCCGGTAGCGGGTCTGATTCTGGCCCTGCTCCTTGATCATCTGCACTACCTGTTTCACTTCCTGATCGGAAATGTTGATGCGGCGGCGCACCTGATTACGCGCCAGCTCGCTCAGCAGAATTTCGTTACGCACCTGTTCGCGAAACTGGGCGTAAGTGAGGCCTTCGGCCTTGATGCCGGCGCGTAATTGCTCTGGCGTCTTGCCTTCGCTGCGAGCGATGTTGGTGATGGCTTGCTCCAGCTGGGTATCGGTGATGCGTAATCCGAGACGTTCGGCCAGTTGCCGCTGCAGGCTTTCGAGTACCAGTCTGTCCAGCGCCTGCCGACGCAGTGGCTGCTCATCCGGCAGCGGTTGCCCGGCGGCGGCGGCACTTTGTTTGACCTGATTGACCAGGCCTGCAAGCTGGCTTTCCAGCACGACATCCTGATTGACGACGGCAACGACTTTATCCAGCAACTCTGCCGCCAGGCTGGTGGCCGATATCAGGCCCAGACCAGCGGCAATCAGCAGTTGTTTACATCTATTATTCATGACAAATCCTGTGCGCAATGAAAATCAGTTATTGAGATTAAAGGGGCGGTAATATGGCAACAAGCTGGTGCCGGGTGAAAATTCGCCGCTACCGGTACCGAACGAGCTGAACCCTTTCAGTTCGAATCGCAGTCCTATCAGTGTTTCCTGCTGTATGTCGGTCGGGTTGAGCAGCGAGTCTTCTTTTTGCGATTGCTCCCACACCAGGCTGACGGCCCAGCAGCAGGAGTCGTAACGCAGACCTATCAGACTATCGATATTGCGCTTGAGTTCAATATCCCGGTAATGACCGCCAATCAGCCGCCATTGCGGGTCCACCGGCCAGGAGAAGGTGCCGCCCAGCTGATTGAGATCATTGCCCAGGCTGGCATCCGGAAAATAGGTCTGGTTCAGGTGGCGAAACCCGAGCTGGCCCAGTTTGCCCTCGTTGTTGTATTCCAGGGTGATATTGCCGGCGGCGAGCCTGTGGTTGCGGGTATCCTGCTGGGCTTCGGTATGCACAAACCAGTTGCCGTCCACATTGAGGTCGCCCTCGAAGGTCAGGAAAGAGCGTTTGAAGTCGCTGGGCTCATCACTGGGAAACAGCCGTACCCGCGGCGAGGTGAAGTTATAGGTCTGGGCCAGCGCCAGGCGTAACCGTTCGACGCTATCAGCGTCATAGATGCGGCTGGTGAAGCCGGCGGTCAGCTGATTGGCGTCGCTGATCCGGTCCAGGCCGGCAAAGCGGCGGTCGCTGAACAGGCTGTAGTAGTCCTGGCGCATATCGGTGGTGTCGTACAGGCCGATATTGTCCTGCTCCTTGAAGGGAACGTACAGATACTGCAGCTGCGGCTCAAGAGTCTGGGTAAAGTCCTGCTCGAACCATTGGGTATCCCTGTCGAACACCAGGGTGCCGTTGAGTCGCAGGCGCGGCAGCAGACGGTCGACGCTGGAGTCCAGGCTGTCGGCGGTGAAACCCAGCCCTTCATCAGTTTGATTGCCATAGTAGGGAGAGAGGGTATTGGGGATATCCTGCTCGTAGTGGGTGTAGTAGGCGCCCACATCGGCGGTGAGTTTTGCCCCCGGCTGATTGACGACGGAATACACCAGCTTGGGCTCCGCATGAAAACGGGTCGCCTGGTACACATTCTTGTCGTCGTTGTTGAACTGGGTCAGCTCTGAGTCCATCGCCAGATCGAAATCCCCAAAGCCGCGGTAACTGGTCAGCGCCAGGCTGGGCGCCAGCTGAAAAGGCTGGGTGTCCAGCTGGGTGTCCAGATTGGGTCTGAGGATCTGATAATCCCGCACTTCGGTGGTCAGCTGCCAGTGCCGGTCATAATAACCGCCACTGAATGACTGCATCAGCTGGTTGTCGACCAGTAGACCGACCGGTGGTGAGAAATCGTCGATATAGTCAAGATCCCAGCCGGCGACCTTGGTGTAGTCGACGTTACCGCGCCAGTGACCATCGGTGTCGAAGCGGGCGTTATGGCGCCAGTTAAACAGCCAGCGTGCCTCATCCTGCCATTGGGTATCGAGCAGTTTATCGTCGCTCGAAAGATATTCGCCATAAAGGGTACCGCTTTGCCCTTCTACCGGCAGATAGCGGAATTCGAGCTGGCTCATGGTGCCGCGTTTTTCCATGTAACGGGGCGTCAGGGTGGCGTCGTAGTTGGGGGCGATATTCCAGTAGTAGGGCAGCCTGATGTCAGTGCCGTTCTCGCTGCCCAGATCGAAGGTGGGATAGAGCAGGCCGCTTTGCCGTTCGTCCTTGACCGGAAACTTGATGTAGGGAAAGTAGAATACCGGCGTTTCGCCCAGCCAGAGCACCGCATTCCAGGCCTCGCCGAATACTTCATCCTGTTCGACCTTTACCGAGCTGGCTTTTAGCTGCCAGACTTCTTCGCCTGGCGGGCAGGTGGTGTAACTGGCGCCCTTAAATTCGACCTGGTTGGTGTTATTGCTCAGCTGTACCCGTGTCGCCTGGCCTCGGCCCGGTTCATCATGAAACTGGTAACGGGCGTCATCCAACTCGGTATCTCTGGTGGTGAGGTTACCCGTCAGCCGATGGTCGCTGTCTACGCTGATGACGCCGTCGGTGAAATGAATATTGCCCTCGGCCAGCACATCGCGGCTAAGTTGCTCCAGCTCGACGTAATCGGCACTGAATCGGCGTTGATCCTGCTCTACCTGTACATCGCCACGATACAGGATCTTGCCGTCACGAGTGGCTTCCAGCACATCGGCGGTGACGGTAATGGGCGCGTTGGGATTCCCCTGAGAGGTGTCCACCCGCAGCGGAACATGGCTGAAACAGCGGCTGAAGTTAAGAGGGGGGCTGGGCTCTTCTGCGGTGATCACAGCCGTTGTCTGAGCCTGGGTCAGGCCCGAGATAAGCAGCAGGGGAAAGCCGATAATCCGTATTCTCATGGGTTGATGCTCGCATTCCTGGTGTGGCGACACCGCCCTCGGAGGCTGGTTGAGCTTTTGGTGTCATTACTTTATGGTAACGGGCTATGATAAAGCATTCTTGCGGCCAGCACTATGGCCCTGCTTTAGCGTCATTTTTCATCCAGGATCCCGTTCATGAGGTTAGTTGTTCCCCATTGGTCCCCGCTCCCTGTGTGCCTTGGTGCTGCCTTTCGGCAAGGTGTTCAGATGAATGCCCCGGAGGCACAATAAATGTTGGCACATATCAAAGGTAAATTGATCGGTTTTTGTTCGGGCTGCTTATCGGTAATCTTCCGGGCGCCTTGCTGGGATTATGGCTTGGGCATCTGGTCGACAAAAAGCTGGCCAATGCCTGGTTGTTCAACAAGGGCGCCCAGGCCGAGTTTCTCTATACCACCTTTGCCACCATGGGCCATGTGGCCAAGTCCAGTGGTCAGGTGTCGAGCGAAGAAATTCGTCTGGCAGAACAGCTGATGACCCAGATGCGGTTACAGGGCGAACTACGGGTTCAGGCCCAGAACGCTTTTCGCGAGGGTAAAAGCGCCGATTTTCCGTTAACCGAGACCCTGCGCCGTTTTCGGGCGCGAGTCAAAGACAGCCGTAATCTGCTGCGTTTCTTTATGGAAGTGCAGTTGCAGCTGGCTTTCGCCGATGGCGACTTGCATCCGGCGGAACGTCGCTTGTTGCTGACCATTGCCGTCGAGCTGGGTTTTTCCGAAGCCGAACTGGAACAACTGCTGACCTTTGCCGAAGCCCAGTTGCATGGTTTTCGACAGGGGCAGGGTCATGGCGCCGGTGGGCACACGCAACCGCCGGCAGAGCGATTACGTGACGCCTATCGCATTCTCGAAGTGGAAGAAGAGGCCGACGACAGCACGGTCAAACGCGCCTATCGTCGGCAGATGTCCAAGCATCATCCGGACAAACTGGCGGCCCAAGGCCTGCCCAAGGAGATGATGGACATGGCCAAGGAAAAGGCCCAGGACATCCAGCAAGCCTGGGAAACCATCAAGGTGGTGCGCAAAATCCGCTGAAAGACCGTGAATAGGGAATAGGGAATAGGGATTAGGGATTAGGGATTAGGGAGCAGGGACTCACAAATTCCCAATCCCCGGTTTTAAACCAGCCGGTGTTGTGGCTGGCCGGCGACGAAGGCCTCTATGTTGTCGATCAACTGATCCGCCAGTCGTTGCATGGCGTTTCGGCTGGCCCAGGCAATATGCGGCGTCAGTATGAAGTTGGGATACTGCAGCGCCTGCATCAGGGGGTTATCCGGTGCCGGCGGTTCCTGAGTTACCACATCGAAACCGGCACCGCCGATACGGTTTTGCTCCAGAGCCGCCAGCAGTGCGGCTTCGTCCACCAGGCCGCCACGGCCCACGTTGACAAGCAAGGCGTCGCTCTTCATCAGTTTAAGCTCCCGTTCCCCAATCAGGTGCCGAGTCTCTGCGTTAAGCGGACAATGCAGGCTGATGACATCGGCATCATTCAGCAGTTGTTCGAAGCCGACACGGCCTTCGCTGACGGGGTGCCCCTTGCGGGCCGCGACAATCACCTTCATCCCCAGCGCCGTCGCCAGTTTTTCCAGCTCCCGGGCTATGGTGCCATAGCCTATCAGCCCCAGGGTCTGACCGGCCAGATCCCGCACCGGATAATCGAAATAACAGAACTGGCCGCTTTGCTGCCAGCGTCCGGCGACAATGGAGGCACGATAGGCGTTGAGGCTGCGATTCAGCGCCAGGATCAGGGCCAGCGCATGTTCCGGCACCGAGTTCTTCGAGTAGTCACGAATATTGCAGACCGCAATACCGGCCTGACGACAGGCTTCCAGATCGACGTTATCGCTGCCGGTGGCGGCAATCACCACCAGTTTTAGGCGGGGCAGGCGGGACAGGATGTCGGCGCCGAGCCGCACCTTGTTGACGATGGCGATATCGGTATCCTGCAGGCGTTCCAGCACCTGATGGGGGGCGGTTTCTTCATGTTCTTCCCAGCGATGGGGAAAGGAGGGCGCGCGTAGTTCAATCTCCGGCGCCAGGGTTTTTCGGTCCAGAAATACCAGTTTCATCGCATTATTCCTTTAAATAATCCGGGGCGGCCTGCAGGATGGCAGTCAGGCTGAATCCTGCCTGCCACCCTGTGTTCATGCTCCTTATTCGATATCGAAGGGGGCGGGGGCGGTGAAGCTCAGCCACTCCTTGCTTCTGGGATGACGAAACTCCAGCTCGGCGGCATGCAGCTGTAAATGCGGTGCCATCTCCAGGGCTTCTCCCTCTGCATAGAGGTTATCTCCCAAAATAACATGGCCCAGGCTTTTCATGTGCACCCGCAACTGATGTGACCGTCCGGTGATCGGCGTCAGCTTGATCAGGCTGCGGTCTTCCAGCCGGCGCAGGCAGCGCCAGTGGGTTAGCGCTGCTTTGCCGTTCTCATGATCAACCATGTGCCGTGGCCGATTGGGCCAGTCACAGCACAGGGGCAGATCGATGCTGCCCGCGCTTTGTCTGGGATTACCGTACACCCAGGCGTAATAGCATTTTGCCGTTTCACGCTCACGAAACTGGCGGCTCAGCTCCCGGTGTGCCTTGGGGTGCAATGCCATCACTATCACCCCCGAGGTTGCCATATCCAGCCGGTGTACCACCTGAACGGTGGGATAAACTCGCGCTACCCGGTAAGACAGGCTGTCGTGATGAACAGGATCTCGGCCGGGTACGCTGAGCAGGCCACTGGGCTTGTTCAGCACGATCAGGCTGTCGTCCTGATACAGCACTTCAAACTGGGGATCTGTCGGTGGATCGTAACGCAGCAAAACCATGGTGGTATTTCCTTATTGGTGGCTGACTACGATATACCGAATCGCGTCCAGTTTTAAGCGTGTATGACTCAGCAGGCTGTCGAGCTCGTCCTGCAGCTCCTGCACATGGGTAATTTCACTGGCACGCACGTTGGGATTGACCTTGGCCAGTTGCTGCAGGCGCTGCAACTCCTGTCCGATAGACTTCTGCATCCGAGAGCGAGCCTGCTCCACCAAAATTTGCATCTGTTCTTCCGCAACCGGCTGCGCCTGTTGCAGTAGCTGATGGATGATGGTCTGAGATGCGTTCACCAGCTTGCTGGCCAGGTGGCGGTTGACCGGACTGAGCTGACGGTCGAATGACTCGAAGCTGACCTTGTCCGCCAGATCGTTGCCATTCTTGTCGAGTAGCAGGCGGATGGGGGCGGGCGGCAGAAAGCGATACAGCTGGGCATGATGGGCTGACTCGGCCACGAAAATCAGCTCCAGGAACTGGGTGCCGACCGGCAGCGCCTTGTTCTTGAGAATAGCCACAGAAGTGGTGCCGATTTCCGACCCCAGCACCAGATCGATACCGCCACGGATCATCGGGTGATCCCAGGTCAGCAGATGCAAGTCGTCACGGCTCAGGGCGGTATCACGGTCGAAGGTGATGCTGGCGCCGTCTTCCGGCAGACCGGGAAAGCTTGGGATCAACATCTGCTCGGTGGGGCGCAGCACGATGGCGTTTTCACCGCGATCGTCCTGATGTACACCGACTTCATCAAACAGTTTGATGGCGAAGATGGGCAGGGTCGGGTCTTCGTCGATCTCGGTCAGCTCTGCGGCCAGATCCCGGTCGAGAATGACGCCGCTGGAGTTCAGTTCCAGCAGTCGATCCCGGCCCAGTTCCATTTGGCTGTTGAGTTCCTGGGTGAGGGTTCGGGTATCGGCAATCAACTGTTCCAGCGCCGATTCGTCCTGGCCGTGATCGGCCAGCAGCGCCAGCAGTCGCTCACCGACTTGCTGATAGACCGGCTGGCCGACTGCATTGGGCTTGCTGAAAGCATCCATCCCCTGGTGATACCACAGGGTCAGGGCCTGCTGGGCGGTGCCTTCGAGATAAGGCACATGAATATCGATATTGTGCTGCTGGCCTATACGGTCGAGGCGACCGATACGCTGTTCCAGCAGATCCGGATTGAGCGGCAAGTCGAACAGCACCAGCTGATGAGCAAACTGGAAATTTCGGCCTTCCGAACCGATTTCCGAGCAAATCATCACCTGGGCGCCGCCTTCCTGCTGAGCAAAGTAGGCGGCGGCCTTGTCGCGTTCCAGCAATGACATGCCTTCATGAAAGACGGTGCCGCGAATGCCTTCCTTGACCCGGAGCACTTCTTCCAATGCCAGGGCGACACCGGCCTTGGCGGTGATGATCAGAATCTTGTCGTTGCGCTTGGCTTTGGTGTATTCCAGCAGCCATTCCACCCGGCTGTCGAACTGGGTCCAGGCACTGTCGCCACCTTCAAACTGGCGATAAATTTCTTCCGGATACAGGGCCTGCAACGCCTGACTGGCGTCATCCTGCCGTCTGCCCATCATGCCCGCCACGCGGATGGCGGTTTTATACTGGCTGGGCAGAGGCAAGGGGTGCAGCTGCAGCTGACGGGCGGGAAAGCCCTTGATGGCCTGGCGAGTATTACGGAACAGCAAACGGCCGGTGCCGTGACGGTCGAG
Source organism: Oceanisphaera arctica (assembly GCF_002936955.1). Lineage (GTDB taxonomy): Bacteria > Pseudomonadota > Gammaproteobacteria > Enterobacterales > Aeromonadaceae > Oceanimonas > Oceanimonas arctica. The sequence continues at coordinate 27,933 of NZ_MPZM01000038.1, forward strand.
CAACTGGGCCAGCAACTGCTGGCGGGCAGCAGGATCGGTCAGGCAGCTGTCATCCTGTCCATCCATAAAGGGAGCCAGACGGTTTTTTGCTGTTTCATCCAGCGGAGCGTCGGAGAGCAGGGCTTCCGCTGCCGCGGCCAGCGGCTGGTATTCTTCTTCTTCGGCCAGAAAGGCGTTGTAATCATAGAAGCGCTCGGGATCGAGCAGGCGCAGACGGGCAAAATGACTCTCGTGCCCTTGTTGATCCGGCGTGGCGGTCAGCAGCAAGACGCCGGCAGTATCTTCGGCCAGCGCTTCTACTACTTCATAAGCCCGGCTGGGTTGCTCGGCGTCCCAAATCAAGTGATGCGCTTCATCTACCACCAGCAAGTCCCAGTCACTTTCATGCAACTGCTCGAAACGCTTGCGCTTCTTGGTGATGAAATCGAGACTGCAAAGCACCAGCTGTTCGGTATCGAAGGGATTGGCGGCATCGGCAAAAGCTTCGACGCAGCGTTCTTCATCGAACAGGGCAAAGTACAGGTTAAAGCGGCGCATCATTTCGATCAGCCACTGATGGATCAGAGCGTCAGGCACCAGGATCAGAATGCGGCTGGCGCGGCCCGACAGCCATTGCTGTTGGATGATCATGCCGGCTTCGATGGTCTTGCCGAGACCGACTTCATCCGCCAGCAAGACACGGGGAGCATAACGACTACCCACTTCCTTGGCGATATGCAGCTGATGCGGGATCAGGCTGACCTTACCGCTGGCCAGGCCGCGTAACGGCGAACGACGCTGGTTGAACTGGTGCATCAGCGCCTGATAGCGCAGGTTGTAGCGACCGATTTTGTCGATCTGGCCGGCAAACAGCCGTTCCTGGGGTTTGTTCAGCTTGATAAAATGGTTGAGAAAGGTTTCCCTCAGGCTGGCAGGCTCGCCGGTATCCAGGCGAGTGCCGTGGTAGGTTAACAAACCGTTTTGTTCTGTGACGGAAGCGACTTCAAGCTCCCAGTCTTCATGGCTGCTGATGCTATCACCGGGATTGAACATCACCCGGGTAATAGGTGCATCGTCCTTGGCATACATGCGGTTTTCACCACAGGCAGGAAAAAGCATGGTCACCATACGCACATCGATAGCGACGATGGCGCCCAGTCCAAGATCGGTTTCTGTATCACTAATCCAACGTTGGCCGAGGGAAAAAGGCATTCAATTCTCCAAGCTGAAGAGGGGGGAATAAAAAGGGGCGCTATCTTACCCCAAGCCCACAGAGGGCGCATCCGTCAAAGCGGCTCTGATGAGCCAGGCCATAAGAATAGAAGCGAGAAAGGCATCTATATAGGCAGAAAAGCGGTAAAAGAAAGCGGATTGTTCAATACGTGAGCGAACGATTTTTTTTATCAAAAAAGCCCTTGCGCAAAATCAGCCGCTCCCTATAATGCGCATCCACTGACACGGGGCAACACGCCAACGGTCACAAGGGTTTGAAACGAACAAAACAAAGTTTGATTCAACGCTTGACGAACAATACGGAATGCGTAGAATACGCATCCCTGACCTGAACAAGGTCACGCTCTTTAACAATTTATCAAGCAAACTGTGTGGGCACTCGCAGGTAGTTGGGAAGCAAATAGTTTTTGTTTTTCAATGTCTTGTCGGAGTGCAACTAGAAATAGCTAAACTTCAGTAATTCATTGAGCATCAAGTCTTTAATTGAAGAGTTTGATCATGGCTCAGATTGAACGCTGGCGGCAGGCCTAACACATGCAAGTCGAGCGGTAACACAAGGGAGCTTGCTCCTGAGGTGACGAGCGGCGGACGGGTGAGTAAGGCTTGGGTATCTGCCCAGTCGTGGGGGATAACCATTGGAAACGATGGCTAATACCGCATACGCCCTACGGGGGAAAGGAGGGGATCTTCGGACCTTTCGCGATTGGATGAGCCCAAGTGAGATTAGCTAGTTGGTGAGG
>NZ_MPZM01000039.1 GCF_002936955.1 Oceanisphaera arctica
ACGGGCCTGCTCGGCCGCCTCGGCTTCTGCCGCCAGACGGGCCTGCTCGGCCGCCTCGGCTTCTGCCGCCTGAGCCTGCTGTTCCTCTAATACCTTTTCTACTTCTGCGGTGCCGGATTCAATTTCCGATTCAATCGCCGGCTGTTCCGCTGCTTGTTGTTCTTCTGCTACGTCCTGCTGATCTTTGTTTTTGCCAAAGCCCAGCCAGGAGAAAAAACCTTTTTTCGCCATCCTGCTATTACTCACTTGTGTCGGGGGAGATTAGGGCTGGCCGTGACTCGGCCCCTTCATTAGAATACTCACCCCTTATGGGTGCAAAACCGCCTTATACTAGCACTTTATTGAAAGACGGCGAAACGAGATGGCAAAAGCAAAACCGGCAAAAAACACCTCGGCGGGCGACGGACAAATCCGTCTGATCGGTGGCCAATGGCGCGGACGAAAATTGCCGGTGCTGAATAGCGAAGGACTCAGACCGACCACCGACAGAATAAAAGAAACCCTGTTCAACTGGCTGATGTTCGACATTCGTCACTGTCGTTGTCTCGATCTCTTTGCCGGCAGCGGCAGCCTGGGATTCGAGGCCCTGTCACGCGGCGCCACCGAGGTGGTGCTGGTAGAAAAAGATACCAAAGTGGCACAGCAGCTACAGCGTAATCTGGCCAGTCTGCCCGAGGCACCGGGCCAGGTTATCAATACCGATGCCCTTGGCTTCCTGCAAACGGCAGCCACACCGTTCGATCTGGTGTTTCTGGATCCGCCGTTTCACCGGGAATTACTGCCCAATGCCTGCCAGCTGCTGGAACAAGGCGGTTGGTTAAGCGAAGACGCAAAAATCTATATCGAGCGGGAACAGAATTCAGAACCCTTGCTGCTACCGCCGAACTGGCGGCTGCTGAAAGACAAGCAGGCAGGACAGGTCAATTATCAACTTTATCAAAGGGAACAAATGGTATGAAGGTACTAAATTTCGTGATGCGGCTGGTCATGCTGGTGTTCTGGGCCGGTATTATTTACGCGCTGCTCGGCCCCGACTTTCAGGAAGTCGGCTCCATGCCGCTGATCCTGGGTGCCGTGGTGCTGTTTATGCACCTGTTGCAGATGCTGATGCTCAAGCAGGTAGCCAACCTGCTGCACCCCACCCTGAAAGATTATCTGGCGGTGCTGGTGTTCGGCTCCTTCGCCATGCATCATCACAGGGCCCGCCTGAAAGAAATCACGGAACAAAAGCGCTAAGCTCAAGCCTTACTGCTCGGTGGTGTCGGCCTCGTGGCCGCACTGCCAGCAGGTTTCAAAGCTGCCGGCATTGTGCTCACCACAGCGCTGGCAATACCAGGCAGGACCGGCACCTCGCCGATAAGGCTCCAGAATGAGTTGCGCCTGCTCCAGATCCCGCGCCCGCACCAGCAGAGTCACTTCCACGGCATTGGCAGGTAATTCGCCCAGAGCGCCGGACAAGGCTTCGCCCTGCAGCTGCACCCTGATACCCGACACCTCCAGCGATCCCTTCAGGGTATGCGCCTCCAGGCTGTTGGCCGCTTGATAAACCGGAATCCACTCGCTCATGCTGTCCCTGTACCGGAATGGCAGATAGAAAAAGGGGGTGACATCGTGTCACCCCCTTTTGGGTTGTCGTATGGTTAATCCTTAAACCAAGTTGCTCCCTGCATTCCCTGACAAATTACCTTATCCTTAAGGTGTTCCTCTTCCCGATCCGTCGGGGTGTCCTGGTCATCCTGACCGCGAATCATCCTGAATCGCTCGACTATCTCCGTCCTGGAGGTGTCCTTGACCGCATCCTGCGGGGTTCCTTTCGCCGTTCCTGGCAGCCTGTCTTCCTGACCGACTTCCTTGCTCCTTGCACTACTAACTATAGATAACTTTGCCGAAGCCTCAAGACAGAAAAACAGAACAAGAGTTCAGCCCAAATCATGAAAATAACTCAACTAATTGATTTAAAGATAAATTATTGTTTTTACGTCGTTAACTCTGCACCTTAAAACGCCTTATCCCCCCCCCTCATTGAGAGATCTCTTACAAGCCTGCAAGCTAATATCGCAACCAAACAGCACAACACAAAACGGTGGTCCGAAAGGGTCTCGCGGCTTAGGATAAAACCGTCTGATATAAAGGAGTGATCTTGATGAAAACGTTACAGCTGCCATCGGCACTGGTGGACTCAAACTGGCTAGCCGAACACCTGCAGCACCCGGATTTGGTGGTGCTGGATGCCAGCTGGCACATGCCGGCCGCCAAGCGCTCGGGAGAACAGGAATGGCGCCAGCAGCGCATTCCCGGGGCGCGTTTCTTCGATTTCGACAGCAAAATCAAGGATCCGGACAGCCCGCTGCCCCATATGTTGCCGTCGGAAACCCAATTTTCACGGCAGGTATCGGAGCTGGGCCTGAGCAATCATCATCACATCGTGATTTACGACAGCAGTGGTATCTTTGCCGCGCCGCGGGCCTGGTGGATGTTCAGAGCCATGGGGCACGAGCGAGTCGCCGTGCTGGATGGCGGTCTGCCGGACTGGCTAAAGCAAGGATATCTGCTGGAAAGCGGGGAGCCTAACGACGTCGCGCCCGGTCATTTTGTCGCCCGCCGGCAAGCCGACTGGATAGCCAACGCATCTCAGGTACAGACTGCCCTGTCACAGCCTGATACCCGGGTGCTGGATGCCCGGAGTCTGGAGCGATTCAGCGGCCAGGCCGCCGATCCTCGCCCCGGCGTTCGCCCCGGTCATATGCCAGGCGCCCATTGTCTGCCCTTTGGTGACTTGCTGGAACAGGGCCGTTTTCTGCCCCAAGAACAACTGGTGCAGAAGCTGACGCCGCTGCTGGCTCCCGAACAACGTTTGATCTGCAGCTGCGGCTCTGGCGTCACCGCCGCCATTCTTGCCCTGGCGGCGAATCTGACCGGCCATCAGCACGTCGCGGTTTACGACGGTTCCTGGACGGAATGGGGTGGCAGCACCGACTTGCCGGTGGTCACCGACCATTAAAAATGCCCGCCTGATGGCGGGCATTCTCATTTTTATTACCGGTTTATTCGCGGTTTGCCTTATTCGGCGGTAGGCCGTGCGGCCACACCCATCTTCAGCGCCAACCAGATCACCAACACCAGGCTGATCATCACCGACAGGTAGTTGGTTCCCATTTCCGGAAATTGGGTACGCAGGAATGCCGAATAACCAAATACCCCGATCAGGAATGCGAGCAGGGTACAGAGGGGAGTATCACCCTCCATTGGGACGCTCAGGTATTCCTGGTACAGCATGTACGCGGCCAGTGCCAGCGCAATGAGGGGAAAAACGGAGAATGCCAGCTGGCTGACGCTCAGGGTTGCCAGGGTGGCATTACCGCAGAGGCCAACCAACAGCGCTAGCAAGATAGGTTTACGACGAATTTGTTTACTTCCTGACATGGTCATCCTTCCTAATGTAGGGCCTAGAGCCTCTTTGCTTTGTTGTATGCATCTGCGCCCTTGGCAATGATACGCAGCTGCAGTGTCATGCGTTCGGCCAAGACCGAGCGCTCTTTTTCGTTCATATCCAGCGCCTCGGCCCCAGCGCTAAACACGATGGTGACCATCGCCTGGGCCTGGGTTTCGGCGTAGCTTCGGCTAGTTTGTTGCTTCTCTTCCAGATAATCTGTGAGCTCGGCGGTAAAATGCTGAATTTCGCGAGCTACCGCCTGACGAAATGCGGCCGAAGTACCGGAACGCTCCCGCAGCAGCAACCGGAACACATCCGGACTACGCTCGATAAACTCCATGAAGGTTTTTACCGAAATCTGGATAACACTACCACCATCGGCAATGCGTTGACGAGCCTGACGCATCAATTGGCGCAGGGTCAGACCACCTTCATCCACCAGCGTCAGCCCCAGTTCTTCCATGTCCTTGAAGTGACGATAAAAAGAGGTGGGGGCCAGCCCCGCCTCCCGCGCCACCTCGCGCAGACTCAGACTGGAGAAGCTGCGTTCGGCGCTCAACTGGCGAAAAGCCGCATCAATAAGAGTACGTCGAGTCTTTTCTTTTTGTTCTGCGCGAATGCCCACGGCACACCAGGGTCCAACGTGTTAATAATGGGATCATACCCCTTTGTCACAACGCGGTCAGCTCCGACAGGTCAATTTATGATTGACGCTGGCCGCCATTAAAGACGAAAATAGTGTACAGCTGTTCGCTCAATGGATAACAAGATGCGTAAACCCCCACTGCTCTGGACCAACCTTCTGCTGTTTTCAGGCACCGGCCTGGCAACGATGTTGCTGGTCCCCTGGTATGGCCTGACCCAAGGCTTTGATGGCTGGCAATGGCTCACCATGCTCGCGCTGTTCAGTTACAGCTGCCTGTCGATAACCGCCGGTTATCACCGCCTATGGGCGCACAAGGCCTATGATGCCCACCCCCTGTTACAGTGGGTGTTCGCCTTGGGCGGCGCCCTGTCGCTACAGAATTCCGCCTACCACTGGTGTGCCGATCACCGTCGCCACCATCGCCATGTGGACGATCTGGACAAAGACCCCTATTCCGCCAGCCGCGGACTCTGGTTCTCGCACATGGGCTGGATGCTGCGCCACTACCACACTCCCGACGACAGTAACATTCCCGATCTCAAGCGCAACCGCATCCTGCAGTTTCAGCACAAGCATTATCTATCGCTGACCCTGATGATGAATATCGGTCTGCCGCTGTTGCTGGGCGTCTGGCACGGCGATATCTGGGGCATGCTGCTGATGGCCGGCGTGCTGCGCCTGTTCCTCGGCCACCATGTCACCTTCTTTATCAACTCTCTGGCCCACTACTGGGGTCGTCAGCCTTACACCGGCAAAAACTCGGCACGCGACAACGATCTGCTGGCGGTGCTGACCTTCGGCGAGGGTTATCACAACTTTCATCATCTGTTCGAGTTCGATTATAGAAATGGTATCCGCTGGTGGCATTACGACCCCACCAAGTGGCTGATCCGCACAATGAGCTGGGTGGGTCTGGCGTCCCGGCTGCGAACCTGCCCTCAGGAGCGGATCGAGCAGGCCCGGCTGGAACGCCGGCTGGAAGTAGCCCGCCAGAAGATACTGCGCCAGCAACAAAATGCCGATACCGAGCAGTGGCTGGCCCTGCTGCACAGCGAATACGATCGCTTGTTGCACCAGCTCAAGAGTTACTATCAGGTGCGCAAGAGTCTGCTGGAGCTCAAGAAAAAAGCGGCACGCTGCAAATACGAAGAGCTGCGCCTCAAGCTGAATTGCGATGAGCTAAAAGCCTCCTTCACCACACAGCGGCGTAACTGGCTCAAACTCACCACACAGTTTGCATAACGCCACAAGCTACACAACGACACTGGTTGCATGACCAAATAAGGCGGGACTTCCCGCCTTATTTTTTGCTGATAATACGAACAAGCTCACTGTTATCCCCTACCCTTGCCACTTCCCTTTGACAAAAACTCTGCAAAACACCATAGTCTTCGCCATTTTTATTCGACAGAAATTGTACGTTTAACTTTACAGTCAGCAGGAGCAGCAAGACGTGGAAAAAAGGGCGCAGTTCAGCAGCAAGCTGGGATTCGTGATGGCCGCCGCCGGTTCGGCCATCGGCGTGGGCAATATCTGGGGCTTCCCCACTCAGGCGGCGAGCAACGGCGGTGGTGCCTTTCTGCTGGTCTATCTACTGTTTATCTTCCTGCTCGGCTACCCCATGCTGGTGGCCGAAATCACCATCGGTCGTCACGGCCAGGCCAGTCCGTTCCGGGCGCTACGGACCCTGACCGCCAATCCGCTGGGCAAGGTCATCGCCGGCATGGTGGGGCTGGCGGCTGTGATCACCGTCAGCCTGATCTTCACCTTTTACGCCATCGTCTCCGGCTGGTTTGTCGCCTATGCTCTGGAGCCGCTGGCCAACCTGGCAGGGGCCAATGATGCCGCCGGCTGGCTGACCGGCTTTTCCACCTCCCGCAACCTGGTGTTCACCCTGCTGTTCGCCCTGCTTAGCCTCTATGTGGTCAGCCGGGGACTGGAACAGGGCATCGAAAAGTGGTCGACCCGACTTATGCCGCTGCTGCTGATCATGATGGTGCTGCTGACCGGCTACATGCTGTCGCAGCCGGGCGCAGACGAGGGTCTCAAGGCGTATCTGGTACCGGATTTCTCGCGGGTATTGAACGGGCAGGTACTGATCGGGGCTCTGGGGCAGAGCTTTTTCTCGCTGTCGCTGGGTGCGGCGGTGATGATGCTGTATGGCTCCTATCTGAGCCGCCAGACCAGCATTCCGGCCCTGGCCGCCCAGGTGACCCTGCTGGATACCGGGGTGGCCTTTCTGGCGGGTCTGATGATCCTGCCCGCCATGTACGTGGCCCAGCACAACGGTGTGCCCATTTTTGCCGAAGATGGCAGCCTGCTCAGTTCGGATACCCTGGTGTTCTCGGTATTACCGGCACTGTTTGAAACCATGGGGCAGGCCCAGTATCCGGTGGCCTTCGCCTTCTTCCTGCTGATGATAGTAGCGGCGCTGACCTCCGCCATCTCCATGCTGGAGGCGCCGGTGTCGCTGGCGATGGAGTCCACCGGCCTGTCGCGCATCAAGGCCACCTGGCTGATGACCACGCTCTGCACCCTGGTAAGCGTCATTATCGTGTTCAACTTCGGCGCCCTGTTCGGGCTGGTGATCACCCTCACCACCCAGTATGCCCAGCCGCTGGTAAGCCTGTGCATCACGCTGTATGCCGGCTGGGTCTGGCAGCGCAACAAGGTGCTGGCCGAGCTGAAGTCAGGCTGCCCCGAGCTGGAGCAGGGTCTATTCTGGAAGATCTGGCCCTGGTACGTGCGCTTCGTATGCCCGGTACTGGTATTGGTGGTGATTATTCAATCGATAGGTAACTAATACCAATCCCAGTAATGATCTGGTCATATTGAGGCCCCAGACCAGAGGCAACACAGCCGCCTCCCTCGACACGCCATAAACCCGTCCGTGGGGGCTCGGAAATGCCGTCCTTGGCATTTCACGGTCGTGGGAGCCGTTCTCTGCTGCCTCTTCTGGAACACCGAGTTGCCCGCAGACGGCGTCTACAGGAAACGCCGGAGCTTCAAGGAGGACAAAGGGATCTGCTCAGCCGACCATCCGCGCCACGGATGGCGCGGCTGAGCCTACAAGGATGTATTTACGGCGAGTCGGGGGAGCGGGCCCTTTAGCCGACTGTTGAAAATCGATTGTCGATGAATAACGTATTCGGATCAGTTAACCAGTCCGGCGCGGTCGCTGAAACCCGCCAATTTGGTACCGGATCCTTCACCGGCCAGCGCCAGCAGAAAGGCGTATTCCCGCGCCAGCTCATGATAAGACTCGAAGCGCCCGGACTTGCCACCGTGGCCGGCATCCATGTCGCAATGCAGCAGCAACAGGTTATCATCGGTCTTCATCTCACGAAGCTTGGCCACCCACTTGGCCGGCTCCCAGTACTGCACCTGGGAATCGTGCAAGCCGGTGGTCACCAGCATGTGCGGATAAGGCTGTACCTGCACCTGATCGTAAGGGCTGTAAGACTTCATGTAATGGTAATACTCGGGATCCGCCGGGTTACCCCATTCATCGTATTCGCCGGTGGTCAGCGGGATAGTGTCATCCAGCATGGTGGTCACCACGTCCACGAAGGGCACCGCCGCGACCACGCCCTTGAACAGCTTCGGTGCCATGTTGATGACCGAAGCCACCAGCAGACCCCCGGCGCTGCCGCCGGAAGCAAAGACCCGCTCCTTGTCGCCGTAACCCTGCCCTACCAGCTCGCGGGTCACATCGATAAAGTCGTGAAAGGTGTTCTCCTTGCTGAGCAGACGACCCTGATCATACCAGTCCCGCCCCAGCTCCTCGCCGCCGCGCACATGGGCGATGGCATAGACGAAGCCGCGATCGAGCAGGCTCAGGCGAGAGCTGCTGAAGTCCGGATCCATGCTGGCACCGTAAGAGCCATAGGCGTACACCAGCAGCGGGTTGCTACCATCGTTCTTGAACTTGTCGGCCCGGTACACCAACGACACCGGCACCTTGGCGCCGTCCCGCGCCGTGACCCACAGCCGTTCGCTGCGGTAGTCATCGGCATTGAACTGCTCGCCCACATATTGCTGCTTGAGTTCGCGTCGCTCCTGGGTGTCCATGTTCACTTCATAGATGGTCGACGGCCGGGTCATGGAAGAATAGCCGTAGCGCAACCAGGGGCTGTCGTCTTCGGCGTTCACCCCCAGCCAGGTCACATAGGCGGGATCATCGAAACGAATATCGTGCTCGCGGCCATCTTTGCGGTGGATCTGGCGCAGATGCACCAGCCCCTCGCTGCGCTCTTCCAGCACCAGCCAGTCACGGAACAGAGAAAAGCCTTCCAGCAGCACATCACCCCGGGCCGGGATCAGCGGCTGCCATTGCTCCATGGTGCCGTTTTCCGCCAGATAGAGGCCGAAGTTGACGCCATCCTTGTTGGAACGGACATAAAACTGGCCCTGATAGTGCTCGATGTCGTATTCGTGGCCACGCTTACGGGGCAGGAACACCTGCGCCTGTGCTGTGGGCTCGTTGGCGGAGACCAGGCTGATTTCGCTGGATACCGTATTCCAGGCGCCGATGACGATGTAGTCTTCGGAGCGGCTCTTGTAGATGCTGGTATAAAAACTGGGATCCTGCTCTTCATGCACCAGCACGTCTTCGCTCTGGGGCGTACCCAGGGTATGACGGTAAACCTGGTAGGGCAGCAGGGTATTTTCGTCCTGCTTGACGTAAAACAGGGTCTTGCCGTCGTTGGCCCACTCCAGATTGCCGGAGGTGTTTTCCAGCACTTCATCAAAGAGCTCGCCGCTTTGCAGCGACTTGAAACGGACCTGGTATTGACGACGGGACACAAAGTCTTCGGCGAAGGCCAGGGTCTGCTGATCGGGGCTGACCGCGACCTGCCCCAGGCCGTAATAGGCCTGTTCTTTGGCACGCTCGTTGCCGTCCAGCAGCAGTTCAATCTGTTCGGGCTGACCTTCGGGATGGCGTTCGATAATGCCGTATTCCTGACCCTTCTGATAACGGGTCTGGTAGCGGTAACCGTTTTTCAGATAGGGTACCGAGCTGTCGTCCTGACGAATGCGGGCGATCATCTCCTGATACAAGTCTTCCTGCAGTGAGTTCAGCGGCGTAAGCACCTGCTCACTGTACTGGTTTTCCTGCTCCAGATAGGAGAGCACCTGCGGATCGTCGCGCTCGTCATCTCGCATCCAGTGATAGTTGTCGATCCGGATGTCGTCGTGATTGTTCAGAACGTGGGGGATTTTATTGGCGACAGGAGGCTTTACTTCCACATCGGTACCTTTAGCGTAGGGTTTGGCACAAGCCACCCATGCTAACATCAAGCAAAGCTTAACCCTATTGCGCATACCACCACTCCTTCATCTTCGATCGTCCAAAAGTGGATAAATATTAACCAATTGAGGCGCGATTAGCCAAATTATTTACCAATAATACGAAGAAGAGCAGTATAAAAAACTCGTATGGAGCCTGAAGTACCGGGCTCTGCCATAAAAGTGACTACTTACGTCGCCAGCTGCCGTCGGCCAGCTGGATGTAATGCCCGCTGGCGGTACGCTCGACATTCAGCTGACCGGCACGACTCTGCACCACGGTCAGGCTGGTGCCGGTGCGCCGGGCGATATCCTGATAACTTTCCAGCCGTTTTCGATTGATGTCGCTGGCGATGGCATTCACCCCACCGCTCCCACGCACCACGCCCACCAGGCCATTCAGCTGCTCGCCGATCAGACCCTGCTGCTTGGCCTGCTGCAAGTCCAGCGCCCAGACCGACCAGCTCAGGCAGGCCGCCAATATCACTGCTAACCACCGCATAGAGACTCCCTAGAACAAGTCCTGTTCCTGTTCAAACAACTTTTCCAGCTCCCGATCGACCCGGATCCGGATTTCGTGATCCACCTTCACGTTCAGGTTGACCGTAATGGGCTTGTCCGGCACCACTACTTCCACCCGGGGCGTGCAGGCGCTCAGTAACAAGCTCTGTAACAACAGGCCAATCATGGCCGTACGTTTACGCATTTATTCGCTCTCCCCCTGTAGCCTGGCCGGCAATCGCTCACTCAACTCCTGGGCGAAGCGCAGACTGGCCAGCAACTGTAGCAGGTTTTCCTGGTGGCGATAATTGAAGTTGACCGGGTGCATTTTTCCCATCACCGGCGCCAGCCCCCGCAAGTGGCTATCGATGATAGTCTCGCCACTGGCCGCCATCGAAATATCCGCCTCCAGCCGTTGATAACGCAAGTCGCTGAGCAGCCCCAGGGTCAGCCCGAGCGACAGATTACTCTTGCCGGTGGCCAGCAATGACTCACCTGCCTGATAGGAAATCCAGCCATTATCACTATAGGCCTTGCCGGCGGTGACGCTGAAGCCCTGCTCGAACGAAAACGGCAGTCGCCCGTGCAGCCTGCCGTTACCGGTCAGCCCGCTGACACTGGCATAGCCCAGCACCTGTTCCAGCGAAATGTCGCTCAGGTGCACCTCGCCATAGGGCGTCGCGGTAAGCGCCATGGGCGCCAGCGCCAGGCGGCCGCCAAAGGCTTTGGCGGTCAGCCCGGAAAGCCAGGGCTTGCCTGCCCGCCAGTTCAGGGCGGCGTGAATATCGGTAATGGGCACCCCCACCTCGAACCGCTCCGCCGACAGGGCCTGGAGGCCGACACTACGCAGCCCTCGTTTGTCCCATCTCAACTTGAAACTGGCGGCCCACTTGCTCGGCACGCATGTCCCGGTAGCTCAGCCGCCCCTCTTCAAGCTCTGCCTCAAACGCTATCGGCCGCCCCGCATCGAGCAGGTTCGTCGCCTGCAGCGACAGCAGCAGCTTGCCCGCCTCGGGCGCCAGCCCCACCGGCAGGGCCAGCCAGCCGCCCAGCCATTGCCAAACCCCGGTCGCGGGCAGCGACTGAGGCGGCACCGTCAGCGCCAGCCCCCGGTCGTAATGCCAGTCGCCTTTCAGCTGCAGACCGCGATCCAGCTCCAGTGCCACAGCGCCCTGCCGTCGATCCGACCCCGCCCCGCTCAGCAGTAGCGCCGCGCCGGGTAATGCCTGCTGTTGCCAGCGCCCCTGCTGCCAGCTCAGACGCGCACGCCAGGGGCCTTCCAACATAACGTCCCCCACCGGCGTTAACTCCAGCCGATTGAGTTCCAGCTGTTTCCAGCGCAGTCGCGCCACCTTGAGTCGCGAGTCAGGCTGCAACTGCCAGCCGTGCTCCCCCTGCACGGCCGCCAGCTGCAATTGCCAGGCGCCCGTTAATGGCGCCGGCAGCTCGCCTTCGGCCAGCAGCCGCAATGGCTTTCCCGGTTGCCAGCCGCCATCGAGGGTCAGTGGATGATGTAGCGAGGGCGCAATCAAGGCACCCGGCAACTCCCCCTGCCAGCGCCAGCCATGCTGCTCCGGCCGCAACTCCATCCGCGCCTCTCCGGCATTCGTATGCCAGACAATCTCGAGATATTGTTCGTTATGGCGCAGCTCGGCGGCACCGGTAACCACCGCCTTGGGCAGATGCAGGGTCAGGCGGTCGACATGGAAGTCGATGGCCGGCAGCGTCAGCAGCAGCGACAAAGCGTCGCCTTCTCCCTCGGCGGTACCCCCGCCACTGCGAGAGCAACTCAGGTCCAGACTCAACCGCTCCAGTCGTCCTTCGATACGGCCTTCGTTCAGCGTCAGCGCCAAGCCTTCGGCCTGCTCTTTGGGACAGGCCGGCACCTGCGCCCGGGTCAGGGTCGCCTGCACATGCAGCCACTCCGGCAAGGGTAATGCCTGAGTCACCGCAGGCGACAGCAGCCCCATGCAGAGCAGCAGCCGTCGAACTATTTTCGCCTTCAAGCAGTTCAAGGGTCACCTTCATCAAATCGGCTTGCGCCGCGGCACACAAGCATTAAGCTGAACAAAACAGGGGGGTGATTCAATGGACAAGATCGTGTTCTGGGGCATTATCGCCATCGCCGCCATGGTGATCGGCCGGCGGCTCTATACCTACTTTTATAATAGCGGCCAGCCCCAACATAGCCTGGCGGTGATGGTGGCCAACAAACGCACCCGGGAATTCATGGGCCGGACCCGTAAAGAACAGACCGAAATGCCACCGCCGAGAGTGCAGTATTATGTGTCCTTCCGGCCGCTGGAAGGGGATGGTGAACGGGAGTTCCGGGTAACCCAGCACCTCTATGAGCAGCTCGAGCAGGAAAAAACCGGCACCCTGGTATTTCGGGGCCGCCGGTTTATCGCCTTCGAGCCGGACGAGACTATCCTGGATAACGACTGAAGACAGCGCTGTTGCCCTGGTTATCGAAGCTCAGCACCTCATAGGGTGAGCCGGGGATGTCCATACCCGGGGCGCTTTGCGGCATGCCGGGAATGGTCAGGCCGCGCACCGCCGGCTTTTGTTCCAGCAGTCGCTTCACATCCGCCGCCGGCACGTGCCCCTCGATAACATAGCCATCAACAAGCCCGGTGTGACAGGAAGCCAGTTCCGGTTTGACACCGGCCATCGCCTTCACCGGTGCCAGGTTATCGCGATTCACCACCTCCACCTCGAAGCCGGACTCTTCCATGTGCGTCACCCAATCTTCGCAGCAGCCACAGGTCTCCGATTTGTACACAGTGATCGACGCCGCCAGCACAGGCCCGGATAACAGGGCGCCCGCAAGACCATACAGCCATTTTTTCATCGTCGTTACCTCAATATCGTGAGTGTCTCTGCACAAGTTACACGGCCATGCTCGGCGCCGTATTGATCCTGCCCGGTATTCAGCGCAACGACAAAACGATATGCTGCTATCATTGCGCCATCTTATTGTCTTCTCTGGAGTTATTATGTCTTATCTGGCCGTTAAACACGCCCACATGATGTTTGCCCTGATCAGCATCACACTGTTCATGCTGCGCGCCTGGCTGGCCGTGCCTTCACCGGCACGCATCAACAACAAACTGCTTAAGATACTACCCCATGTCAACGATACCCTGCTGCTGGCACTGGGCGTCTGGCTGGCGGTACAGAGCCAGCAGATCCCCTTCGGCAACAGCCCCTGGCTCACCGCCAAGGTCATCGGCCTGGTGCTGTATATCGTGATTGGCACCATCGCCATCAAGCGCGGCAAGACCCGTGGCCAGCGCCTGGGTGCCGCCCTGGCCTCCATCGCCATCTTCGCCTACATCTACGGCGCCGCCGTCAGCAAATCTCCGCTGTCCTGGCTGGCGTTGTAACCATCCTGGCCGACAGTTCTCCCAGAAAGAGCTGACAGCTCGAAGACTGTCTCCTGGTCACAAATCAACGTGTGAAATAAAGAGGCAACAAGGTTGCCTCTTCCGACCATCACATGCCATGTGTGATACCAATGCCCATTAAACAAATGATCTATTTCATTTCTGTGTAAACGTCGGATAAAGGGCCCGCTCCGACGACACGCTTCGAGCACCTCCCTGTGACGCTCATCACATGACGTCCGACCGCCATGGAAGGCGGGAGTGCCAGCATTGCAGGAGCTTTTGTTGGCCCTGTCATGTGATGGTCGGCGGAGCAGATCCCTTTGTCCTCCCTGATGCACCGGTGTTGCCTGTTAGCGCGTCTACAGAGAACTCGATGCTCGAGAAGAGGCAACAGAGAACGGCTCCCACGACCGTGAAATGCCATGGCCGGAAAATGCTCCTGCCGTTCCGGCATTCCCGCCCTCCCTGGCGGTCAGACGGCATTTCCGAGCCCCCATGGGGCCAGCTTGCTCGCCATAACGAGTTGTTTCAACCTGACCGAACATCCAGTGAATGTTCGCAGCAGGCTGAAATACGAGTGGCAAGACTAAATGGCGTGTCGTGGGTGGCGGCTGTGTTGCCTCTGGCGCTCCGACCCAGTATCTGATTGGCATGAGCTTACATGGAAGTACTTGTAGCGTGTCGGTAGAGGCAGCCCTGTTGTCTTTTGCTGCCATTAACCAAAACTCAGTATTCCACCACCGGAAAGACCGGAAACTCCCCTGGCTGCAACCAGTTCCAGCCCTCTTCCTGATACAAGGCATTGGCCGAACGCGGGTCCAGCATCAGGGCTGCCAGCGGCGCCAACGGCTGGCTCATCGGCACCAACAAGTCTCCCCGCTGCAAGGTCACAGCTTCCCGATTTACCATCACCTCCGGCTGCACCTTCTCCCTTACCCCCGGCTGCGCCTCGGGTTGCTTTCGCACTTCTGTTATCTCCAGCCTGTCGGCCAGCAGCTCACGGGGTTCAAGGATCGTTTCGAAGGCAATATGATGAGACGCCAGCCAGCGCGCCACCCGTTCCCGTTCCCGGGTCACCGCATAGGCTGCCGCCATCGTCACCGGTTCCCGAGTGACGATGGCATCCCGATTGCGAAAACGGTGCAGCTCTTGATGACCATCGGCAAAGTGCACCAGCGGCAGCGTTATTTCTGGCTGATCCCGATTGACGTCAAAGCTCATCCCCATCCACAGGGTTCGGCCGGCGGCGCCGGCCGATTGCCACTGCTGTCGGGCTCGGCGCGATACCGTCAGCAGAGGCTCGGCTTCATCCGCCACCAACTGCAGCATCGCCAGCATACTCAGATGCTGCTTGCGTACCCGTTCGGCAATATTGCGCGGCGTGGCATAGGTACCGCCTTTGTTGTCGAGCCGATTTTCCACCAGAATGGACACCCGCCCCTGCATGGCCGCGTAGTTGCGCAGGTTGGTGATGCCCAGACCACCGCGGGATACCGCCTGATCGAGGCTGGTGATTTCGCCCCGATAGCGCACCGCCGCCAATCCGGCCTCCGACACCCGCGCTATCAGCTCTGGCAGTAGTTTACTTTCTGTATAATCACGCAAGGGGCCGTCGATATTGGGGTTGTTGCCCACATCAAACTGGGCCTCCACATCGGTCATCCAACCCAGCTCCCGGGTCAGCACCCGTTTCCAGATGCCGGACTCGTGGGCATCGAACACCACATCCGGATCGAAGCGATGCAGCGCCTCGACCAGCAAGCGGGTTTCACCGGCCTGCAGGGCCACGTAGTCGATATTGGTGTTGTCGTCATTGGCATTGTGCCGCCTTCTCAGATCGCGCCCGTCGGGATTGGCCATGGCCACCAGCACCAAATTGAGTCGATGCAATAACTCCGGATGCTCGCCGGCTACCAGCTCCCGCGCCAGCCGCTGCAAGGCCTCTGCGCCGGAGGGCTCGTTACCGTGCTGCGAGCCAAACATCATCACCGTCGGCTTGTCTGGCTCACCGACAAAATCCCGCAGAAACGGTGGCGACTCCGACAGCAGCAGCGCCTGTATCGGTCGACCACCGGCCGACGTGCCCAGCGCCACCAGCCGCGCCCGGGGCGACAGGGTATCGAGTGTCGTCAGATAGTCGCCAATGGTCCGGCTGTCGGGTAATGACTGCTTTTTTTCAAGTTCAAAGGGAGTTGGTGGTATGGGTTGCCCCCAGACCAGGCTGCTGCACAGCAGAAGAAAAACCACTGAAGCTCTCATAACAACCCCACAAAGATGTTTTTAATTCAATTACTTATATACACAGGTACAGAGAAAGGCAACGAGTATCCAGCGTCAGGATCAGACCATGAATTGCCGTTTGTAGACAAATGGCGACAGTCTCCCACAAAAAGGTTGCGACAGAACTTGTCACACACTGCGCCTAGGATAGAATCATACCAAGCAAGAGGGCATCACCATGAGTAAGAAGCTATTAAGACAATTGACCCTGGCGCGCTGTGTTCCCTACCGTCCGTACAAGCTGACCGCACGCCAGCTGCAAGAAAAACTGGAAGAAGAAGGCATTCAGGTCAGCCTGCGCACCGTACAGCGGGATCTGGAAGAAATGTCCGGAATGGGACTATTCGATCTCACCTCGGATGATCGCAGCAAGCCTCATGGCTGGTGCTTTGAACGCAATGGTTTGAATGACTTCGCCAACTTCATGCCGCTCAGCCTGGCCATGGCGCTGAAAACCTGGAACGATCAGGCCGCCGATCTACTGCCGGCCAGCGTGCTGAGCGAATTGAACCCGATTATCGACAAGGCCACCCAGGTCATCAAAGACAGCCAGAGCGAGCTGGCCGGTCGCTGGATGGAAAACGTGGTGCGCCTGCCCAAACCGTTCGCCGGCAGCCCGGATATTCGCCGCGCCACCACCATCCGCGACGCCCTGTGGCGCGGCCGTAAGTTCAGCGCCGAAATCAAGCGGGTGATCAAGGGCCGTACCGTCTGGCTGCGTTACGAACAGGTGAATCCGCTCGGCATCGTCAGCCGTAAAGACAGCACCATGCTGTTGTGCACAGTGTCGGACATGGATCCCAAGATTTACGGTATTCCCTTCGAACACATCAAGGATGTGGAGCTGACCAGCCGCCCGGTGACACAGCCGCGTGAATTCAGCGTCAACAAGCTGATCCGCGAGAAGGGGTACCATGAAGAAGCGGATACCATTCATTTTGTCGGCCGGATCACCAACCCGAATCGAGCCATTATGGAAGACGCCATTCCGGGCAATAACCCCAGGTTGACCCGTTACGACAAGCAGAGCATGATGGTGGAAACCGACGTCAAGGATTCGCCCGAATTTCGCCGCTGGTTGACCGATATGGCGGGTAAAGTCGAGATACTGGCGCCAGAGTCATTAAAAAATAGCTAAGCTATTTATTACTATCACCTTATTTGCGGAGGGCTGACTGATTCAGCCCTTTTGTTTTTTCACGGAGTACCGGATGCGCGACCTCTATTTTGAACCGGCCGAACCGGATTGTGATGCGATTAATATCTGCGTCATCGGCGTCGGCGGTTGCGGTGGCAACACCGTTAACCTGCTGGCCGACGGCGCCCTGCCCGAGCACGTTCATATCGTTGCCATGAATACCGATGCCAAGGCGCTGCAACAGAGCCGGGTCAACACCCTGCAACTGGGCAAGATACTGACCCGGGGCTTGGGCGCCGGTGCCCAGGCCGAGATTGGCCGGCAGGCCGCAGAAGAGAGCCTGAACGAGATCCGCGCCCAGTTGAATGGCGCGGATTTGTGCTTTATTACCGCCGGCATGGGCGGTGGCACCGGTACCGGCGCCGCGCCCATCGTCGCCAGGGTGGCACGTGAGCTGGGTGTCATGACGGTGGCTATCGTCACCCGTCCATTCGGCTTCGAAGGCAAGCAACGCGCCAAAGCCGCCGACGAAGGGCTGAAGGCACTGGCCGAACACACCGATGCCTTGCTGGTGCTGCCCAACGATTACCTGCTCAAGGTACTGGGCGCCAAAACGCCCCTGCTGCAAGCCTTTACCGAAAGCAGCAAGGTCATTCAGAACGCGGTCAAGGGCCTGGCGGACATCATAGGTCAGACCGGCCTTATCAATATCGACTTTGCCGATGTGCGCACCATCATGAGCCAGCAGGGCAAGGCGGTCATGGGCATCGGCCTCGGCAAGGGAGAAAACAAGGTGGCAGACGCCACCCTGCAGGCGCTGAATAATCCGCTGCTCGAGAAGGTAGAGCTCGAGCGCGCTCGGGGTGTGCTGCTCAACGTGGTGGCCTCGATGGACATCGGCCTCGACGATTTCCAGAAAATCGGTGACCAGGTAGCCGAGTGCGTGGGCGAATACGCCACCGTGGTGTCTGGCATCAGCCTGGATCCCAATCTGGTCGACAGCATACAGGTGACCATGATTGCCACTGGTATCCAGCCCCAGCAGGAAACCATAGCGCCGTCTCAGCCTCAGCAACAGGCTCCCCTCAGCCAGCCGGAGTCGACGCCGGAAGGGCTCGATATTCCCGCCTTTCTGCGCCAGCGACAGAAATAACGAAAAAGGCCGGTGCATTGCACCGGCCTTTTTACTTCCCGATTTTCACTTCTGTTTTCAATACAGAGATTCCATTTTTACCTTAGCCAAATACGTTCAGACACCAGGTAATAGCGGGAATGGCCACTATGTCGATCAGCACGGCCCCGCACAAAGGCGCCACGATAAAGGCCTTGTGCGAAAACACCTTGTAGCGCTCACAGACCGCGCCCATGTTGGCCACCGCATTGGGCGTCGCCCCCAGACCGTGTCCGACAAAGCCGGCACACAGCACCGCCGCATCGTAATTGCCTCCCATCAACCGGAACATCAGGAAGACCGCCAGCAAGATGATGGCCAGGGTCTGCACCGCCAGGATGATCAGCAGTGACCAGCCCAGATCCGCCAGCTGCCACAGTTGCAGCGACATCATCGCCATGGTCAGGAAGATCCCCAGACAAAAGTCGCTGACCACATTGATGGCGTTGTCGGGCAGCGTCAGCAGGGCAAACTTCTCGTTCAGGTTACGCAGCACTATAGCGATAAACATGGCGCCGACATAAGACGGCAGAATGATGTCGAAGTCCGCGCGCAAATGACCGCTCAGCCACAGACCGGCAATCATGGTGCACAGCACCACCGCCAGAATCTTCAGCAACAGGGTACCGGTAATGGTGGCCGGCACCGGTCGTTCCGAGGCCTGCAGCGCCTTCAGATCATGTACCTGTTCCGCATGAATATCGACCTTGTGACGAGTAATCAGCAGTCGAGCCACAGGGGCACCCAGCAGACCACCGGCCACCATACCGAAGGTAGCCGCGGCAAGGGCCGCGGTAGTGGCACCGGTCACACCCAGCGCTTCTGCCTCGGGACCGAAGGCCGCGGCGGCACCGAAGCCCCCTTCCAGAGAAACGGCACCGGCCATCAGGCCGAGCAGAGGGTGCTCGCCCAGCAGGGAGGCAATGCCGATCCCCAGGCCATTCTGCAGCAATGCCAACAGCCAGCAGGCGACCAGATAAATGCCCAGCACCTTGCCGCCTTTTTTCAGCAAGGCCAGGCTGCCACCCAGACCGACGGTGGCAAAGAACGCAATCATCAAGGGGGTTTGCAAGGCCGTATCGAACTTGAATTCAACCCCTCCCCAGCTACGGGCGGCCCACACCACCAGGGCGAAACCAAAGCCACCGATCACCGGGGCCGGCACGCACAACTGGTGGAGCAGACCCACCTTGCGCTGCAACACCAGACCCAGCATCAGCAGCAAGGCCGCCAGGGCCGTGGTGTTCATCACATCGAGAGTAATGAGGTTCATTCTATTTCCCTATATCTACAACTAATTACAATATCGGCCCAGGCCAGGGCCGACAAACGGGGTTAGCCGGCAAGCCGGGCCAACAGGCGCGCGGCCACACGGGCCGTGCTTGAGTGCCGATCCCGAGCCGGGTTCAGCTCGGCGATATCGGCCATTCTCATCTTGTTGCTGGACTTGATGCGCTCCAGCGCATACTCCAGCAGCCCCAGATCCATGCCTCGTCCTGCCGGAGCGCTGACGCCCGGCGCCAGACTGGCCGGCAATACATCCAGGCAGACGGTGACATACAGCAGGTCGACCTCGTTAATGGCCTGATCCAGGGCCGAATTCAGCGGCTGAAGATCCCAGCCGTTCAGTTCTTCATCCAGCACGATGCGGGTATTCAGCTGGCTGGCACGCTCGAACAGCGCGTCGGTATTGTGGTAACGACTGACGCCGATACAGGTGTAATGAAACGGCAGTCCGCGTGCTTCGCACAGGGTGGCACACTGGTTGAAGGGAGTGCCGGAGCTGGCGCGGGCCGAACGACGCAAATCCAGATGGGCGTCGAAGTTGATGATGCCGATACGCGGAGTCTCTTGCTGGCGGCACTGGTGCTCCACCAGACCGCTGAAGCTGGCATAGCCAATCTCGTGACCGCCACCCAGGCCTATCACCCGGTGCCCGGCGTCCATGAAGGCCGCCACCTTGTCGGCATACAGCGTTTGAGCCGCTTCCAGCTCGTCCCCATGACAATGCACATCGCCACCGTCGTAGAGAGGCGTATCCAGATGCCAGGCCAGGTTAGCGGTGGCGGCCCGCAGCGCTTGCGGTCCGGCGGCGGCGCCCACCTGACCCTGATTGCGGAGCACACCGGCATCACAACAAAAGCCCAGCAATACCAGACCGGCAGGCTGCTCACCTTCTGCAGCCTGTACCTGCTGGTGCCAGCGGCGGGCCAGATCACCTTCTTCGTGATCTACTCGTCCCTGCCACAGAGACATGTCGGCGGCGCTATATGCGGTTTGTTTCATTACGACTCCTCACAAAATTGACTAATAGCTCATGGCGCCCAGACGCGCGGCGGCGTCGCAGACCCAGCGAATCCACTGGCTCTGGGTGCCCCCGACCCGATCCGCAGGCGCCATCAGACTGATGGCGCCAAGCAAATGTTCCCGGCTGCCCAGTACCGGCGCGCTGACGCCCCAGACTCCCTTGTCGATTTCGCCTTGTGACACTGCATAACCCTGCTCCCGCACCTGCACCAGCGCCTGAATCATCAGGGTGCGCTCTGCCGGCGGCAGTTCCGCCAGTATCTGCTCGCGCAACGTCTCGTCCATAAATGCCAGCAAGGCCCTCGCACTGGCGCCGTGACGCAGCGGTTGGGAGTAGCCTTTCTGGTAGCAGCAACGCAGGGCCTGAGAGCTGTCGATCATCTCGACACAGAGCGCCCGGTTGCCGGAAATCATCATCAGGGCTGCGCTTTCTCCGGACCGTTCCGCCAACTCGGCCAGCAAGGGCCTGGCCCAGGTCAGCACGCTGTTCTGATGCTCGAAACCGGCCGCCAGCTGTATCGCCATGGGACCGGGAGCATATCTGCCGCTTTGGCGCTCCTGCACCAGTGACCAGCGGCCCAGCACCGCCAGATAACGATAGGTGCTGGACAATGGCAGGCCGGTAAGCTCGGCGAGCTCACGGGCGGTAATGGCACCAGGGGCCGTTACCAGAGCGGACAGCAGCGTAAACACCTTGTCCTGAGAGCTGATTTTGATGGTCATGAACCTCTCCTCGCGGCGCACATTGCCTGATAAATCGACGCTGTAAACTTTGATTCTCAAAATACGGGAATTAAATGTAAATATAGTGCTATTTTTCTAAATAAATGCGGCACAAATAACCATGATTTAACATTTACACCCGATAATATGCAGCCAGACAAGGGATCGTCATCGTCATGACTTCAGACACAAACGGCGCCCAATACGTCGTGATCACGAAGGAAAAAAAGAGGTGAGGAAGGAGTCGAGAGGGAAAAACGCAGGCAAGAAAAAGGGCAAGCCAATCGGCTTGCCCGTCATGAAGAATACCAGTTGATTATCCGGGTCACCAACCCGGATGACTGAACTTCGAAAGCAATCTAGGGTCTCGAGTAGTATTAAATCCCTAAGCCCCCTAAAAACCCAGCATTGATTAACCAATGTTTGATATCGCTCGCGTTATTGCGCCCTTGCCCGGCGAAAGCGTGAGGATACTCACACCGCTATATGGCGATATCCACCCACACCAGGCGGTGATCCGAGCTGGCACTACGCTCCGGCCAGCCCCGCTTGTTCCAGAACAGCTCGGCACCAGACTGACTGGGTGGCTGCCAGAACACCCCACTCGCCAGGGCCTGCAGGCTACGCCCGGGCAGCACATAATCGAGTCGCAGTCCCTGACTGTGCGTCCAGAATCGCGGTGAGCCTCGCCGTGCCGACATTCCCCTGAGCCCGAAGCCACCGCGTGAGGCGGGCCGCAGCCGACCCAATGCCACACTGCGATTAAGCACCATGTCGGCCAGCAATGTCTGAATACCCTCGCGAAAGCCGTCACCGTCTATCGGATCCGCATTCAAATCCCCCAGTATGACAAAGTCGGATCCGAGAGCCAGCCCGCCCCTGCCACCCGCATCATCCACCAGATAGTCACCCCGCCCGGGACGAATATAATCATGCCACAGCCGTAGCTCGTCGTGATTGCGGCAGCTATTGCGCCGCTCCGGACCTTCATCAATGGGCGGCGCCGGATGGCAGGCCAGCAGGTGCAGCACCCGGCCACTGGGCAGACGCACCGGCAAGTCGAGGTGACTCTTGGACGACAGCGGCAGTACCGCAAGCGCCTCGGCGCTGTAATAGCTGCCCTCCGCTGTCATCGGCAACCGGGCCCCAGGCATGTCTTGCCATAAAAAATGGCGAAAACTGCGCATCTGCTCGAATAACAGCGGAAAGCGCGACAGCACCGCAAAGCCATACTGACCATGAAAGGTGCCGAAGCCCAGACCGTCGGCAGGCAGCGCCGGGCTGCCGGCTCCGTGCAACGCCACCGGTGCCAGCAGTCCGGTGTTGGTGGGCACCAGATAACGATACGGGTACTCGATACCCCGCTCTCCGACCGCCAGATAGTCTTCGCAAAACAGCCGCAGATGACTATCGTCCAGCCCGTCGCCGTCATGATCAAACTCGTTCATCAACAGCACATCGGGCCTGATGTGCTGCACAATACGGGCAATCTGCCCGGGTTGGCGATGGTTACCTGTCTCCAGTTCGGCGGCCAGCTGCCCCGGACGGGCGCGATCCAGGGCCACATTGAAGGTGGCGACTCTCATTTTTAAGGGCGACATCATGCAGCCGGCTTGCCTTTATTGTTCAAACTGTCATCATTCTCGCATTAATCGCTGTTTTTCAAGGATGAAAATGATGTTCAGCACCATGAGTCTGATTTCGCTGGCGCTATTCGGCCTGCTGCATGCCCTGCGCCGCCGCCAGGAACGCTTTTTGATCACCATCGAGGGTATTCACCTCAATGTGAAACGTGGGCGACCACCGCAGGCACTGGTTCGCCATTGCCGACAGCTGATGCAGGATGCGCGCACCCTGAAGGGCACCGTTCGTGGCATCAAGAAAGGCGACGAGGTAGTGCTCAGCTGTTCACGCAGCATTCCCGCCTCTTACCGTCAAGACATTCATCTGTTCTGGCAGCAGCAGTCCTGAACGGTCATGCTGTCTTGAGCGGTCATGCAGTCTTGAGCCGTCATAAAGTGCCACAGCCATGACTGACCGTCTGACAATCGGCCCAGGAATTACCTCGGCACTCTTGACCTGAACTCGATTTCCCGCTTTGCTGGAGATATTACTCTTGATGAGGTCGAATGATGAAATTATATCCCCTGTTACTCTGTGGCCTGCTGGCCGCCTGCTCCAGTCAGCCACCGGCCGAGCAGGCCAAAAAGCCGACCCCCGACACCAGCAGCCAGTCTCCTCAGGAAATCACCCCCAAGGGAGAATTCGCCCAGATTGACGTCAGCCGTTCCCAGCAGGCGATGGACGCCATTACCAGTGGTGAGGGCGACACCATCAACGACATACTGAAAAGCCCCAACGAGTACGCACCGCCGGTGCTGTATCTGATCTCCGCCATCATGTTCGACAACGACTATCAGGATCAGGCCACCTTCTGGTATTACGCCGCCCAGCTACGAGCCCGCAGCGACGCCAACAAATCCGGTGATGACACCGCCCACAGCGCAGTAAACCAGCTGAACCAGCGCTTCGGCGTTCGTATCGCCCCTTATTCCATGAGTAATCCACAACGGCTACAGGGCATCGTCAGCCAGGTACTGGAATGGGACAGCGAACAACAGCGCAACTACGATCCGCGCTGGATTGCCCTGCAGGGGAAAGATGTGGTCACCGAGACCAAAGTCGACTTCGCGCCGAGTAACAGATGGCTGGAAATCGACGCCCTGACCCGCAACCAGTTCCGTCAGGGGCTGGAGCAGGCACTGGCCAAATTAAGCCAGGCACCGGCCAAATAACACGACCTATTTATTCCTCTGCTCTCACATCCCGGTCTTTACCGGGATGTTTTATTTTGTGACCCTGATAATCTATTTCTCGCCAAAAATGGCATGGCAGCCCGCACAAACTTAAGCATCTACTTAAATAAAAATAATGCTCGGGTTAATATTGCCGCATATCGAGTTCACAGGAGAGCACATTCATGAGCACGTCGTCCCATCACCCGGTTCATGTCTGGGACTGGTCTGTCCGGGTTTTTCACTGGAGCCTGCCGATACTGCTGTTTTTGCTGTGGCGCTCGGCCGGCGATGACATGGAGCAGCACATGCTGTTCGCCCAGTTGCTGCTGGGGCTGCTGCTGTATCGTATTATCTGGGGCTTTATCGGCACCCCTTATGCCCGTTTCGGCCATTTCATCTACCATCCAGGCCGCATTATCGCCTATCTGCGCGCCACCCTGGCCCCGCAAAAACCGGTGTATCTCAGCCATAACCCGCTCGGCGGCGTCATGGTACTGGTGATGCTGGGCACCCTGCTGTTTCAGGCCGGCACCGGCCTGTTCGCCACCGACGACATCTTCTCTGAAGGGCCGCTGTATAGCTACGTCTCGGGCGCCACCACCAGCCTGATGACCGACTGGCACAAGTCCTGGTTTTATCAGGGGCTGCTGTTGATAATAGGGCTACACATACTGGCCATAGTACTGCATCGGTTACGTGGCGAGGGTCTGGTCAAGGCCATGATCACCGGCCACAAGGAAGCGCCCGCCGACCGGGTGGCAGATCAGCTGGATCCCCCTACCCATGCCTTTCCCTGGCCACGCTTCATTCTGGCTGTCTCACTCGCTGCCGGCACTATCTGGGCGCTGTTCAACGCCGTCTGATACCAATCCCAGTAATGATCTGGTCATATTGAGGCCCCAGACCAGAGGCAACATAGCCGCCTCCCTCGACACGCCACTGGTAAATGACACTCACCATTTCAGCCTACTGCGAGCATTCACTGGATGCTCGGTCAGGCTGAAATGATTCATCACGGCGAGACAAGCTCGCCCCATGGGGGCTCGGAAATGCCTTCTGACCACCAGGGACGGCGGGAATGCCGGAACGGCAGGAGCATTTTCCGGCCATGGCATTTCACGGTCGTGGGAGCCGTTCTCTGTTGCCTCTTCTGGAACACCGAGTTGTCCGCAGGCAGTGCTAACAGGCGACGCCGGAGCATCAAGGAGGGCAAAGGGATCTGCTCCACCGACCATCACATGACAGGACCAACAAAAGCTCCTGCAATGCTGGCACTCCCGCCTTCCATGGCGGTCGGATGTCATGTGCTGAGCGTCACAAGGAGGTGCTTGAGCGGGTCGGTGGAGCGGGCCCTTTGTCCGGGATGGGTATGACAGTCAAAAAGATCGAATGTTTAATGCGGTGGGTATGATATCCCCTATATCAAAAACAAAAAAGGAGCCGAAAGGCTCCTTTTTTGTTTTCAGGCAAATCGCTTAATCGCGATAGTCGTCGTGACAGGCCTTGCAGCTTTTCAGCAGCTTGCCCACGGCGGGTTTCGCCTTGGCTTCATCGAAGCCAGGCTCGCCGGACACTGCAATCAGCTCTTGCAGCGCGCTGCCAAAGGCCTTGCCCTTGGCGCTGAAACCGTCCATGTCTTCCCAGGCGGCAGGCAGCATATTGCTCTCTTTCACGCCTTGGGTCGCCGGCACATAGGTTTCGCCCAGCAGCTTGCCGACGTTACCGATGTTCACAGCACGCTGATGCAGCGCTTCGCCATCGAAGTCGATCTCGCCTTTTACCATGGCGCCCATCACCTTGGCCTGTGCCCCTACCACCTGATAGATGGACTGACGATACTTGACCAGGTCATCCGCCTTGAAGATCTCGGACTGGGCGGCAACGGTAGTGGCGAAAGCGCCGCCGAGGGCCAGCAGCACGACTTTTTTCAGCATGTTTTGCTCCTTTTTAGTTATTTTCCAGTGCTCATGAAAAAGTTTCACATCAATTAGCGACTTACGGTAAGCCATAGAATCAGGCAAAGCCACCATCAAAAAGTGAAATTGCGACGCTACTCCTGATTCACCCAGATGAGCCCATCTGTAGCAAAGCCCAGCTCTTTTGCTCTGATCACAAAGCGGGCCTTCAGCTCGGGGCTGACCACGGGATCGCGGGCCAGCAACCACAGATAATCGTGATTATAGCCGGACACAAACGCATGCTGATAATCGTCATCCAGCTCAAACACCACGTAGGAGCCGTAGAAGGGGCCGAAGAAAGACACCTTCAGATAAGCTTCCTGCTCATCGTTCACAAAACAGGCTTTTCCTTCCGCCTCTTTTACTTCTCCGCTCCCGGTATCGACGCCCCGATTTAACACCCGGATGCCGCCATCTTCGCGCGGCTGATATTCGGCGCTCACCCGCTCCAGTCCCCGTTCGAAGGAGTGATCCAGCCGGGCCACTTCATACCAGGTACCCAGATAACGCTCGGCATCAAAATTCTTGACCGGCGTCACCTTATCGGGCATTCCAGTACAGCCCGCCAGGAATCCAACCAGCAACAAAATCAGTCTTCGCATCCTGATATCTCCTTATTTTAATCCCCCGAAGATGAGCTCGATGCTTCATCTCTGCGAGTCATAAATCCCGAAATAGCCTAGCAGAAAGACGCACGAGATCCGCACCTTATCCCTGTGACAGCAATATCTGACAGACCATAAAAATAACGGCACTAAGCGAAAAACCTAAGCACCATAAGAAAAGTTAAAAAAATAAAACACAACAAAAACAAATAATTAATTAAAATTACGATTTAATAGCTCAATTTTAAAGCGCTTCAGCATTGATAATTACAGCTCTAACCTTTAGGCTTCTTTACACTAATTGAACAGTCAATCAATAAAATATGCCTATCGTCGGAGTACAGGAAATTCGCAGGAAACAGCTGATCGACGCCACCCTGGCGTCGGTGGCCGAGTATGGCCTGCATAACACCACCATCAACAGCATCAGCCGGCTGGCGGGAATGTCATCGGGCATCATCAGCCACTACTTCGGCGGCAAACAGGGCTTGATTGAAGCCACCGTAAGGCAGCTGCTGGATGAACTGAAACTGGCGCTGCTGCGCAAGACCGACGGCGGTGAACAACACTCGCCCCGGCAACGACTGATGATCATAGTGGAAGCCAACTTCACCGAGTTTCAGCGCTCGCAACCGACCACCAGGTCCTGGCTCAGCTTCTGGGCCCAGGCCATGCACGATCCGGCCCTGGCCCGGCTGCAACACGTCAACAGCCGCCGCCTGTACAGCAACCTGCGCTATTCCTTCCGCCAACTGCTGGACGACGAGGCGGCAACCAACGCCGCCCTGCAGACCGCGGCCATGATCGACGGTTTCTGGCTGCGCAGTGCCCTGAGCCCGGCTCCATCAACCGACTTCGCCCAGGCCGAGGCCTTGTGCAAATCCTTTATCGAACAGCTGTTAACCCCGCATGGAGCAAAAGCATGTCATTGATGCACTATCAGAATTTTGTCGACGGCCGCTACCTGGCCAACGAAAGCGGTGACACCTTCGACGTCATCAACCCGGCCACCGGCGAGGTCGCCTACCAGATGGAAGTGGCCGATGCCTATGTACAGGACGCCGCCATCGCCTCGGCCCGCCGGGGCTTCGATCAGTGGTCGGCCATGAGTGGCATGGAGCGCAGCCGCATCCTGTTGCGGGCGGTGGCGCTACTGCGCGAGCGCAATGACGAGCTGGCTCGCATCGAGGTGCAGGACACCGGCAAACCCTGGCAGGAAGCCTCGGTGGTGGATGTGGTGACCGGCGCCGACAGCATCGAATTTTTCGCCGGCCTGGCCCCCTCCATCGAAGGCAATCAGCAGGATCTCGGCGGCGATTTCTACTACAGCCGGCGCGAACCGCTCGGCATCTGTGCCGGCATCGGCGCCTGGAACTACCCGCTGCAAATCGCCTGCTGGAAAGCCGCCCCGGCCCTGGCCTGCGGCAACGCCATGATCTTCAAACCGTCGGAAGAAACCCCGCTGGGGGCACTCAAACTGGCCGAAATCTTCATCGAGGCCGGGGTACCCGCCGGGGTGTTCAACGTGGTGCAGGGTGACGGCGCCGTCGGTGCCTGGCTCACCCAGCACCCGGATATCGCCAAGGTGTCCTTCACCGGCGAAGTCGGCACCGGCAAAAAAGTCATGGCCGCCGCCGCCGGTTCGCTGAAAGAAGTGACCATGGAGCTGGGGGGCAAGTCACCGCTGATCATCTTCGACGATGCGGATGTGGACGACGCCGTCTCCGCCGCCATGCTCGGCAACTTCTACACCCAGGGCGAAATCTGTACCAACGGCACCCGGGTATTAGTACACAAGGCTATCTACCCGGCCTTCATGGAACGGCTGCTGGAGCGTACCCGCCACAACATCATCGCCGGTGACCCCATGGATCCGGCCACCAACTTCGGCGCCCTCATTTCCCATGCGCATCAGCAGAAGGTG
>NZ_MPZM01000040.1 GCF_002936955.1 Oceanisphaera arctica
CTTTTGTACCAGCCGCACCGCCGCCAGAATGGCCGCGGCCTGAGGCGGCGGCAGGTGGGTGCTGTACACATAGCTGCGGGCGTGGTTGTGCAGATACTCAATCAGTGCCCGGCTACCGCCGACGAAGGCGCCGCTCACGCCCAACGCCTTGCCGAAGGTGCCCATGGTGACTTGTACCCGCTCCGCAGCCATGCCCTGTTCGCTCAGGGTGCCCCGGCCCTGTTCACCCAGCACGCCCAGGCCGTGGGCATCGTCTATCATCAGCCAGTTTCGGCTTTGTTCGGCCACTTGTGCCAGCCCCTGCCAGTCGCCTTGGTCGCCATCCATGCTGAACACCCCTTCGGAGACGATAAGTCCCGCCTCGGGCTTAATCTTCGCCGCCAGGGAGGCCATGTCGTTGTGGGCGAAGCGCTTCATGCGGGCCGGGCTGAGAGCACCCGCCTCCTGCAGGGAGGCATGGTTAAGCCGGTCTTGCCAGAGCCAATGTTCCTTGCCGAGCAATGCCTTTATCACCGCCTGATTGGCGGAAAAGCCGGAGCTGAACAGCAGCACCGCCTCCAGCCCCAGCCAGTCGGCCAGTTCGCTTTCCAGCTCGCGGTGAATGGCCTGGTGCCCCACCACCAAGGGTGAAGCCACAGCGCCCACACCAAACTCGCGGGCGGCGGCCTCGGCGGCGGCCCTGAGTTCAGGCGCCTGACTAAGGCCCAGATAATCGTTACCGGCAAAGTTGAGATAGCCTTTGCCGTTGGCCCACAGCTGCCGGCCGCTTACCCGCTCGATCACCGGCAGGCTACGCTTCAGGCCTACTGCCTCGCGTTCGCTCAGGCTCAGATTAAAAGGCATGGTGTTCTCTCGGTTTGTTAAATGACTGGGTAGCCGGTCGAATGAATTCGACCCTACAAAAATTCATCTTTACTGTGACACCCCCACCCCGCCTCCCCCTGGCGAACACCCGCGGCCATGCCTGTACCTCCACTGCCAAGGGGGAGGAGCCGTACGGCGACACTGGCTGACTCTGCGCCTGTGTTTGCTCCCTCCCCTTAGGCTCGGTTCCAACAGAACGGCTGCGGAGTGCAACGCAAGGGGAGGGTTGGGGTTGCTGCAATCAATGCGACACCCCGCCTCCCTCTGGCGAGAACCCGCTGCCATGCCTGTGCCTCCGCTGCCAAGGGGGAAGAGTTATTCGAGCCATTCTGTCCGTTCGGTGCCGTTTGCTCCGCCAGCTGAAGCGGCGGCTACAGGGTGGCGGGAATGCATAACAACATCGTCGTATTGGCTCAGGCTTCGTAATACAGCTGTTTGGGCTCGTTCTGGGCGGCGAGTTGTTCGTGCAGCTCGATTTCGGTCATCTCGTCCGGCTTCTGGCTGGCACCGCTGGGGCGCACGCCGAGCCGCTTAAACAGCTGCATGTCGCTGTTTTCGTCCGGGTTGGGGGTGGTCAGCAGCTTGCAGCCGTAGAAGATGGAGTTGGCGCCGGCCATGAAGCACATGGCCTGCATCTGGTCATTCATCTTTTCGCGTCCGGCAGACAGTCGAACATGGCTTTGCGGCATCAGGATGCGGGCCACGGCGATGGTGCGGATAAAATCGAAGTCGTCCAGATCTTCCTGATTTTCCATCGGGGTGCCCTTCACCTTCACCAGCATGTTGATGGGCACGCTTTCGGGCTGGCGCGGCAGGTTGGCCAGCGCCAGCAGCAGGCCGGCTCTGTCTTCCGGGCTTTCGCCCAGTCCGACGATGCCGCCGGAGCACACCTTCATGCCGGCGTTACGCACGTTTTCCAGGGTGTTTAGCCGGTCGGCATAGGTACGGGTAGTAATGATATCGCCGTAAAATTCCGGGCTGGTGTCCAGGTTGTGGTTGTAATAGTCGAGCCCGGCACCCGCCAGCCGGTCGGCCTGCGCATCGCTCAGCATGCCGAGGGTCATGCAGGTTTCCAGCCCCAGAGACTTCACTTCCTGCACCATTTGCACCAGATAGGGCATGTCCCGCTCTTTGGGGTTACGCCAGGCGGCACCCATGCAGAACCGGCTGGAGCCGTTGGCCTTGGCCTCTTTGGCCCGCTCCAGCACCTTTTCCATTTCCATCAGCCGCTCTACTTCCAGCCCGGTGCTGTAGCGAGCACTCTGCGGACAGTACTTGCAGTCTTCCGGGCAGGCACCGGTCTTGATGGACAACAGGGTGCTGACCTGTACCTCGTTGGGATCGAAGTTGGCGCGGTGTACCTGCTGGGCTTCAAACAGCAGATCGAAGAAAGGGCGTTCAAATAATGCGAGCACCTGCTCACGGGTCCAGTTTTGACGGCTCATGCGGGGCCTTTATCCTTGATATCCAGAGGTGTTTTTCTTGGCTAGTGTAAGCACCGGTGCTAGCCTGTCAACCAACAAGAAAGACAAAGGTTTACGTTAGGTTATTTTATGAGCAACCAGGAATTCGATCTGCACCACCTCTGGCACCCCTACACCTCGCTTACCCGGCCCCTGCCCTGCTATCAGGTAGAGCGCGCCGACGGCGTTTATCTGCAACTGGCAGATGGCCGAAAACTGGTCGACGGCATGTCGTCCTGGTGGGCCAGCCTGCACGGCTACAATGTGCCCGAACTGAACCGGGCGGCCAGTGCCCAGCTGGAGAAAATGTCACACGTTATGTTCGGCGGCCTGACCCACGACCCCGCGGTCAACCTGTGCCGGGCGCTGAGCCAGGTACTGCCAACGGGGCTGGATCGATTTTTTCTGGCGGACTCGGGCTCGGTGTCGGTAGAGGTGGCGCTGAAAATGGCCATTCAGTACTGGCACGGCCGGGGCCAGCCGAAGACCTTATTCGTGACCCTGAACAAGGGCTACCACGGCGACACCTTCGGCGCCATGAGCGTGTGCGACCCCAACGGCGGCATGCACAGCCTGTACAAGGGATTTCTGCCCGAGCATCTGTTTATCGACAGCCCCACCAGCCGGTTCGATGGCGACTGGAACCCGCAAGACCTGCAACCCCTGGAGCAGATACTGGAGCAGCGCCATCACGAGCTGGCGGCGTTGATCCTGGAGCCCATAGTGCAGGGCGCCGGCGGCATGTGCTTCTACCATCCGGAATATCTGAAAGGCGCACGGGCGCTGTGCGACCGTTACGATGTCTTGCTGATCGTGGATGAAATTGCCACCGGCTTCGGCCGCACCGGCAAGCTGTTTGCCTGCGAATGGGCGGGCATAGCGCCAGACATCATGTGCATCGGCAAGGCGCTGACCGGCGGTTACATGACCATGGCCGCCACCATTACCACCCAAAACGTGGCCGAGACCATCTGCAACGGGCCCGCCGGGGTGCTGATGCACGGCCCCACCTTCATGGCCAATCCGCTGGCCTGTGCCGTGGCCATCGCCAGCCTGGAGTTGTTACTGAGCTCGCCCTGGCAGGCTCGCATCAAAACCATTGAAGCGCAGTTGCAAAAAGAGCTGGCCCCGGCGCGAGAACTGCCCCAGGTGGCAGACGTGCGGGTGCTGGGCGGCATTGGCGTGATTGAATTGCATGAGCCGCTGAACGTGGCCGAGGTACAGCAGCAACTGGTCGAGCAAGGGGTGTGGATACGACCCTTCGGCAAGCTGCTGTATGTGATGCCGCCCTACATCATACAGCCGGACGAGCTGAGCCAGCTCACCCGGGCCATGTTAATGATTTGCGAAGGGGAAAGTGACACAAAGTGAAACCCCACCCCCGCCCTCCCCTTGCCTTGCACCCCGCTGTAGTTCTGCCAAATTCGAGGTTAAGGGGAGGGAGTAAATCGGCGCCGGGCTTACCATCGGCGCCGAACGGCCCCTCCCCCTTGGCTGCGGGTTCACAGGCATAACTGTGAATTATCGCCAGGGGGAGGCTGGGAGGGGGTGTGTCGCTGCAGGAACGAAGGCGACTATCGGCGTTTGTTCGCCGTCGTCATGCTTTTGGCCTGATTCAGGTTGGCCACCGCCCTGGGATAGTAACGGGGCGAGGCATCGATGGCGCGCTGAAACAGGCCGGTTGCCTCTTCATTAGCGCCTTCCATCAGTGCTATGTAGCCCAAATCGTTGAGGGCCTCGGCCTGGGTGCCATTCTTGCGCAGGGCTGCCAGGGCTTCGGACTTGCGCCCCCAGCGGTAATACATCAGGCCCAGGTTGCTCCAGGCGCGACGGTATTCCGGATCCTGATTCACCGCCCGGGTCAGCGCACGTTCAGCCTGGGGGTACTCTCCTTCAAGGTAATAGGAAAAGCCCAGGTTGGTGTGCAACATGGCCAGGCCGGGCTGTATTTTCAAGGCGCACTGGTAATACTCCCGGGCCTGCTCGCCCTGCTCCCGAATGTCCGATAACAACCCCAGGCCATTATAGCTGCGCCAGGGTGACTGATTGTCGGTCACACACTCGGCCGAGTCCGCCGAGGCGGCATTGAGCCGGGCCCGGTCGGCAGAGATCACCTCTTGCAGCAGGGTATCGGCTTCCTGATGACGCTTCATGTCCACCAGCAACAAGGCCAGCGACTCTTTCAGCTCCGGGCGTTTGCTATCGCTGGCCATGGCGAGCCGATAAGCCTCTTCGGCCTGGCTGTTGTTGTTCCGCTGCTGTTCCAGCCGGGCAATATTGAGGTAAATATCCGCCTTGTTGAACGGCTTGAACTCCAGTGCCTGGCGATAGGCATAAATCATGGCGTCCGGGTTGCCCGAGGTCTGCGACTGGGCAATCAGCATGCTGGCCTCGGTCGCATTGGTAGGCTTGATGGCCCCGGCACCGGGCGCTTTGATATCGGATAATCCGTCATTGTTTTGATTGGTAGTGGCACAGCCGCTCAACAGCAGCAGCGTCATTAGCGCAAGAGTTTTATTATTCATTATCAGATCCTTAAACCAATCCATGGTCGCAGATAAAAAAGCACACTTCCAAGACTAGCCGTCTACGCTAAATTCGGCCAGGTTCGGCCAGGTTCGGCCAGCCTGTTTATACCGCCACCGGCCAAACAGACCAGACAGCCATTACATATTACCGAACACCTTGAACACCTTGAGTAACGCCGGGCCTATGGCCACGATAAAAAACGACGGCCAGATGAAAAACACCAGCGGAAAAATCATCTTGGTGCCGATTTTGGCCGCCATTTCTTCCGCCTCCTGCTTGCGCTTGATCCGGTATTCGTCGGCATAGGTACGCAGGGTCTCGGCAATGCTGGTACCCAGCTGAATAGACTGGTTGATGGCCACATTCAGGCTACTGAAATCTTCCAGCCCGGTACGCAAGATGAATTCGTCGAACGCCTGTTTCAGGCTGAGCCCGGCTCGCAGCTTGGCGGAAATCAGCCCCAGCTCTTCGGCCAGCTCTTCATGGCTCAGGCTGATTTCTTTGGCCACCCGCTGCAGCGCCGCCTTGAAGCCCATTCCCGCCTCGGTACAGACCACCAGCAGATCCAATGCATCGGGCATCGCCAGTTTCATCTGTGTCATGCGATGATTGGCAAACCGCTCCAGCACAAAAACGGGTAACACATAGGCCACATAGGCCACCACTCCCACCAGCAACAGGATGATATTGTAGGAAAGTGCGGTACTGGTCAGCATGATGGCAAGCGCAACCACGACCGACAGCATCACCACCAGCAGGCGAATACCGGTGAATATGCGGTAGGCCGAGTTTTTCTGAAAGCCCGCGTGTACCAGCAGGGTACGAATACGGTGCCCACTAAAGGCACCGGGGCCGCCCTGTTTGGCCAGCACCAGCCGCTGCTCCAGGCTGTCCTGCTGCTCTTCCTCTACCTGTTGCTGCATATTGTTCAGCCGCCGGCGATAGGGGTTGGTTATGCCCCCTGCCACCATCGCCAGCCCCCAGAACAGGGTGATAGCCGACAGCGCCACCCCGCCTATCAGTAACCACTGACGCATGCGGGGATCCGTCAGGCTTGCGTTAAACAACTCTGTCAGCTCTGCCATGTTACACCTCAATCTTGATGATGCGGCTGATCCACCAGACACCCAGTGTCATGGCGATGCCACCGTAAATCAGCAGCCGATGCCCATCCTTGTTACTGACCAGCTCCGCGATATAATCGGGGCTAGTAAAAAACATCATCGCAAAGAGCGCGAAGGGGGTCAGCACCAGCACCCAGCCCGACATTCGCCCTTCGGCGGACAGGGTTCTCAGCTGGCGGTTAAACTTGAAGCGGTCACGAATGATTTTAGCCAGCTTGTCGATGTTCTCCACCAGGTTACCGCCGGTTTCCCGCTGCACCTGTACGGCGCTGATCAGCGCCATGTTCGACACGCTCGGCACCCGCTCCAGCAGGCCGGTCATGGCCTTGCGAATATCCTTGCGGTAGTTGATGTCGGCAAACACCAGGGCAAATTCACGCCCCAGGGGGTCGGGCATCTGCTCGCTGATAAGCTTGATGGTATCGGCAAAGGAATAACCCGCCTGCAGGCCCCGTTTCATGATGTCCAGCGCCTCGGGCAACTGCTGTTCATAAAGCCCCAGCCGCTGATAATAATTACGTTTCAGCTTGATGTGCACCACCACAGACGGCAGTACCAGCGCCAGCAATACCAGCAACCAGCTGTGCCACAGCCACCAGCTGAGCACCGCCAGCATCAGGCTCACCAATGCCGTCAAAAACACCAGCTGATACGCGTAAAGACGGGAACCCGCCAGCTCCAGCGCAAAGGCGACCCGCTCCAGCAGTGGCGAGGTTTCCAGCCGGCGCAGCAGCGGTGACAGCGCGTCCAGCCGCTTGGTTCGATAGATGGATACCTGCTGCTGCTCGCGGTTTTCCGCCTCCATCGCTGCAATGCGACGCTTGAGCAGGGCAGAACGGTTCAGCCGGGGTTGGGTGACCGGCACAAACATGGCCAGGCTCAAAAACACCACCGCCAGCCCGACCAGCGCCAGAAAAATCAGAGTATTGCTGCTCATAAGACCTCCCGCTAAAAAATGCCCTGATGCAGTTCGTCGTCACCGAACAGGCTGCGTGGCAGCACCATGCCCCGGCGGGCCAGACGATCGTAGAAGTTGGGCATGACGCCGGTGGCCTTGTGCCGCCCCTGCACCTTGCCTTCGGCATCGATACCGGTGCGCTCGAAGGTGAAGATCTCCGACATGGTGATGGTTTCGCCTTCCATGCCGTGTACCTCCTGCATACTGACCATGCGGCGGGTGCCGTCCTCCTGCCGTTCCAGCTGTATGATCAGATCCAGTGCCGAGGCCACCTGAGACCGAATGTTCTTGACCGGCATGTCGAAGCCGGTCATGGACACCATGTTTTCGAGCCGGCCCAGGGCGTCGCGCGGGGTATTGGCGTGAATGGTGGTGAGAGAGCCCTCGTGGCCTGTGTTCATGGCGGTCAGCATGTCGAAGGCCTCGGCGCCGCGCACCTCCCCCACCACGATACGGTCGGGCCGCATTCGCAGGGTGTTTTTCACCAGGTCGCGCATGGCTATTTCGCCCTTGCCCTCTATATTTGCCGGCCGGCTTTCAAGCTGTACCACATGGGGCTGCTGCAACTGCAACTCGGCGGAGTCTTCCACCGTGATGATGCGCTGGTTGGACGGAATAAAACCGGACAGTATATTGAGGAAGGTGGTTTTACCGGTACCGGTACCGCCGGAGATCAGAATATTGAGCTTGCCCTTGACCACGGCTTCCATCACCTGGGCGATGGCCGGGGTGATGGTGCCAAAGTCGATCAGGGTGTCTACCGCCAGCTTCTCTACGGTAAAGCGTCGAATGGACAGGGTCGGGCCGTTCAGTGCCAGCGGCGGTATGATGGCATTAACCCGGGAACCGTCTTTCAGTCGGGCATCCACCATGGGCGACAGCTCGTCGATGCGGCGGCCCACGCTGGACACGATACGCTCTATCACTCCCATCAGGTGATCGTCGTCGGTAAAGGTGAGCGGCACCCGCTCTATGCGCCCCCGGCGTTCCACATAGATGCTTTTGGCACCGTTGACCATGATATCCGCAATACCCGGGTCGGCCAGCAGTGGCTCCAGCGGGCCATGGCCCAGAATTTCGTCCAGCAGCTGACGAACAATTTTCTGACGAGAGTCCACCGACAACGGCGTGGGCGAGTCTTGCATGATTTGAAAGCACAGCCGCTCTATCTGTTCGCTGGCCTGCTCGCGAGAAATGGTTTGCAGCATGGGCAAGTCCAGCATATCCATCAGCTTGCCATGCAGACGATGTTTATAGGCTTCTTCATCCGTATTGAGAATATAATCTTCCAGGTTCATCCTTGACCCCCATTATTACTCAGTGCTAATTCAGTGTTAATCGAATCAGCTATTCGGTACTGAAAAAATCAGCTATTCAGTGCCGGCCAAACCACCTGTTAAGCAATCCGGGCCTGGTGGCTTTTTCTTCATCCTGCGGCGTAATTTCACCGACAATGTCGTCAAATACTCGGACCAGTTTGTGTTTTTTTTCTATTTCCACCACCAGCTTGCCCAGATCGGTACAGTTTTCCGCCATGGTGAAATCATTATGCAAGGTAAGAATATGAGTGACCTCTGTGGTCTGCTCTATTTTCTTTAAAGAAAGATCTTTTTTCTTGTCGTAACGGTTTATCAATAAAATAATCCGGTTTTTCGGTATGCCCAGCTCGTGTCGTAGCCGTTTCAGCAGATACAGGGTTTCACGCAGGGCGGACAGAGACTGCTGCATCACCACCAGCACGTGTTCGGCGCATTCCAGAATGGGCAGGTTCCAGTTTTCGGGCCCGCGAGACAAGTCCACCACCACCTGCTGATACTGGCTGCGCAGCAGGTACATCAGCTGAGAACAGTTTTTTGCCGTGGGCTGCTGCTGATCGGTGAGCGAAGCCGGCAGAGAGGGCAGCACATCCAGCCGCTCCCGAGCCGGGCTGACCATGCCCGCCAGGGCCATGGCATCCATTTCGGTGGCTCTTTCCATGCCACTGGCCAGGCTGCCTTGCTTGTCTTTTACATTCAGATAATCCGCCAGCGATCCATAATGCAGGTTGGCATCTACCAGCAGTGTCTTGTCGTCGTCATGGCGCTGGCCAAGGGCATAACCCAGGTTGGCGCAAATAAAGCTGGCGCCGGAGCCAGGTTTGCCGTTGACCACCACAGTCACCGGCGCCAGGATAGCACTGGCCGCCTGTTTATCGGCCACCCGGGTCAGGCCCGACCACAGCTCCGCCGGTTGATAGTCAAAGGGCAAGAAGTCGACCGCCCCCAGCCGCATGGATCTGCGCATCAGCGCCGTGTTACCCGGGTCACCCACCACGATCAATGGCAGCATCGGCGTTTGCCTGCGTTCCAGTTCATCGTACACGGCGCCGATCATAGGATGATCCACCAGCAGCAACAGCTGACGCCCCGGCCTGGGCAGAGGGTCCTGATCGGACAAGCGCCGCAGTTGCAACTGGCTGGACTGAAGCTGGATTTGCAGTTGAGTCCATAAACGACCATCCGGATCCATCACGTTGATTTGCAACGGACAGGCCAGCGGAGGAGATGGGTGCAGTGGCTCTCTTTCAAGTTCGACTATCTTCATATCTGTCATAAATCAGGCTCCCCCGGTGTCACATGAAATGTCTCCAAACTTGGTTACACCCAAGCTTTCGGCCCGCAAGGTGCTGGCGAAATCCGGTGCCAACATGGACAAATCCACCGTCAGCGGCAATATCATCTGATATTGATAATTGACTATCTGGCTGCGAACATAACGGATGCTGTTAAAATCCGCTCCCTCAGGGGCAGCCAGTGTACCGCCCGTCGTGTCGAGATATTCAAAAACCAGGTTCGCCGGTACAAACCCCGGTAGCGAGCCCCCCAATTGCTGGGCAACCTGTCCCGCTACCACGCCTCCCTGTACATCATCAACCAGGCATACCGTTGCCAATCGTGCAGCCCGGCGAGATGCTTCATTTAGCACTCCCCAGGTATACAGCAACCGACCAGCTTCCATTACAGCGAACATGGTTAAAAAAATCACAGCCCCCACTATGGCGAACTCCACCGTAGTGGTACCTTTTTGAGTCTTTACAGGGCGACACTTCATAATAACGCCCTCATGGTCATGCTGGTTTCCAAGGGAAAAGTTAATGAAATGGTATTGCCAAAGAAAGTATTGAAAGTATCGCCAAACATCGGCTGCCAATCATAGCTGACATGGATCTGTACATAGGTTTCACCATCTATCAAGATTGGCGATACATTTATATCCTCGGCTTTAAGGCCTGGCAACACGGTTTTTGTGCCTTCTATTTCCTGGCCATAAAGAATCATGTTTTTTGTTTTGTCCTGTACCAGACTGACATCATAATTTCCGGGATTTGAACTCACACTGGCAGTTCGGGCTCCAGCTCTTACAGCCTTGGTCAAGGTATTATATTCATAGAGTAAACGGCCGAACTCTCCAATAGCCATCATCATCAGCAAGATGAGCGGTAGTACTATGGTCGCTTCAACAGCCGCCAGTCCTCTTTGTCTGGATAAGCGCATCATTATGAATCGCCCCCCATTTCATTTTTATATAACACCAATCGATAGGGACCATTATTTAAATTACTATTACCCACGCCCTCGGCAGTACAGTTCTTTACAAACTCGGCAACAATAAACTGATCGGTCCCCTTCCCTGTCACTTCCTGAATCAGGTACATGCAAGCGGTTCCCATAGAAGGCACTGTCGTTTTACCTTGGTTGATACCGCTACAGTCGCCAACCGGCACCTTGACCATGCGCCGTTTAGGCATACAATATTGAGTATTTGGCTCCTGTGAATAGTTACCATATTTATTTACATAGTCAGGATAGCTTTGCATATTACTCAGCAGAGTCGGATCATTCAGCACTGTACTGCCTTCTGTTGAAGTGAAGTCCGCCGAATCAAACTTAATGGGGGTCAGATTAGGTACGGCACAATCCGCATAAAAAGCATCAGACCCTGATGAATAAGGATCGTCCATTGGCTCGCTCATCGGACTCTTGTACTTACCAAATCGAGTATTCAAACCGGATGTTGTAGGCCCGATCATATTACCGGTTTTTGTGGTGATATCATCACCCGTGGCAATACAGGAAGCGTCTGTCAAGGCGCCCGCCAAACCATCTCGGTAACCATCCGCACCAGGTACACCTAAGTCCACCGCCAAAAAATTACCCGGCCCGACGGGCGTGTTATTGGTTGGCACCTTGATAACTACCACATCCCCCCTCTCATTCTCACTAGAAGGTGTAAACCCATAA
Source organism: Oceanisphaera arctica (assembly GCF_002936955.1). GTDB lineage: Bacteria > Pseudomonadota > Gammaproteobacteria > Enterobacterales > Aeromonadaceae > Oceanimonas > Oceanimonas arctica. The sequence goes on from NZ_MPZM01000040.1 coordinate 11,219, forward strand.
TCATAATCATCGGGTAGATAATCAGGGTCAGGCGGATTGGTATCGTTGACACACATCATCAAGGGAATAATCTGGCAAGGATCCTGAATTGTCGGGCTGGCACCGGCTACCGCCGAAGCACCTACCTGCCAGACATCGATAAGCAATTGTGAAAAGAACTGATCTACCGGCACTGTAGGAAGGGTCACCCGAATATAACGGGCAGCCTCATCATTAGTAGGCGTAAATTCAAATTTATCTCCGGCCACATTGTAAACGGTGTGAGAAAACTCTACCGTCACCGCCGATGCCAGGTCGTTGGTATCGATATTAACTCGGCTGAATCCATCACCGGATAAAATAGCTGCCAGGGTCGCTTCCACCGCCTGGCGAGAATCATCATGGTTGCCCCCCTTGTCCAATGTTTCAGCACCACTCAGGGCCGCCGAATCCACCGCATCCTGTACCCGGGTCTTGTTCAACAATAAATAGCCCCCATCCAGGGCCAGGGCGGTAAAGCCGAGCAGCGTAAAGAGCGCTATCGTCACTAGGACGAGCACGGCGCCTTTCTGTTGCTTGCGGTGCGATAACGCTTTCATCATGTTTCTCCTGCTTGCTAGTCGCCGACATTTACTCGCCGAAGTTGAGTGTCACCTGGGTTTTGCCCTCACCGGGGGCTTCCGCCCCTTTCACGTACTTGTCGTGCAGCGATACCCCGTATTCGCCATTCAGGGTAAGGGCGGCTATTTTGCCGTCGTTACGCATACCCGCTTCCGGGTCCATAATCTGCAGCTCATCCAGTTCCTGAATATCGTTACCCATGGCAAAGTCATAATGCCGTTCGCCTGCACAGCCGGCGACAGCGCCGCTGGCCAGCATTATCAGTAGTATCCGTTTCATTGTGTGTCTCCTTGTCTGTACCGGGCTGGTCATGCTTGCCATATCTTCTACTAAAGCGACTGGCCATAGGTCTGCTCCATGCCGCCTTCGGCCACCGTCTGGCTCATGCCGGTGTTACTCTGCTGCGCCATCGGCGCCTGTTCGTTTTCCCGGTCGCGCAGCGACATTCTGCCCAGCAAATAAAACTCGATATCGTTAGGCTCGATAAAGCCATCGGTCGGCAGGCTGACCTGCTGTTTGTCGAAGGGCCGTACCAGGTGGGGGGTCACCATGATCACCAGCTCCGACTCACCCTTGGTAAAACTGCGGCTGGTAAAGAGATTGCCCAGAACGGGAATATCGCCGGCAAAGGGCAACTGGCTGACCGACTCGCGGGTATTTTCACTGAGCAGGCCGGCGATGCTAATGGTCTGACCATCGCCCAGCTCGACCGTGGTGCCGGCACTGCGCTTGCTGAGGGCGGTAATATCACCAAACAGGGGGATATTGGCCTGATTGGCCACCACCGGCTCGCTGACCGATACGTTGAGATTGAGGTTGATTTTACCGCTGCTCAGCACCACGGGCGTAAACTTGAGCCCCACACCGAACTCCTTGAACTCGACTGCCACACCGTCTTCGGTGGGTACCGGCACCGGAAATTCACCACCGGACAGAAACTCGGCCGACTGGCCACTGATGGCGGTAATGCGCGGCTCGGCCAGTACCCGGGCCAGGCCACGGGTCTTGGCCAGATCCAGCGCCACGTTAAACACGGTATCGGCGCTGGCAAAAGTTCCAATTGCTGTATTGGTGCCAAAGCTGGCCAGCTGACCCACACTGTCTCGTAGCAGCGAAAACCCCCAGTTGCCGGAGCTTTCAAGCAGTTCGAAGGCCGACTCCCAGCTGCGCGACGTATCCCGTGCCACCTCGGCCACGGTCACTTCCAGCATCACCTGCTGGCCGCCGCCCACGCTCATCATGTTCATGACTTCGGATCGGGCCACGCCCCCTTCGGCGGCCACCACATAGCCCCGACCCAGTTCATAGGCGGCGTTCAGCCGGTTCAAATCCGACACCTCGCCGCTCATGACCAGTTGCCCCTGGGAGGTATGTATCTGAATCGGCTCGTTGGGCAAGAAGCGATAGAGCCGTTCTTTCAGCCCCTGCAAATCGTGGCTGACCTCGATGTCGTACACCTGCATCAGGCCATCGTTCATGTCCCACACCATCAGGTTGGTATGGCCGAGTGACTTGCCCACCAGATACAGCTCCCGGTCTTGCAACACCAGCACATCAGCAATGGCGGGGTTGCCCACCGATACGCGGCTGGCGGGCCTGTCCAGCATCAGCGAGCGGGATTTGTGAATGGGTAGCTGCACTTCATTCCCTGCCTGCTGCAGGCTGCCCCCGGCCCATAACAGGCCAGGCGACAGCAGCAGCAGTGCCCCTAACGTAGCGTTAAGCAGTGTGTTCATATCCACCTCCATGTGAACCTTGTTTTGTTGGTATTCAGCTTTTTACCGGCACCTGCTGCTGGCTGGTGCCTTTGATCAGATCAACCGACAACTGGCGAGGACGCGCCCTGGACTGCGGCGCCGATGCCACCGGCGGGGCGGACTCCGGCGCAAGTGCGGCCACTACGTCGTTCAGATCCTGCTCGTCATTGGGATTACGCAGAGCCAGCTGAATACGACCGTTGGAGCTGGCGTTGACCAGTTTTTCGGCCTGTTCCGGGTCTACTTCCAGGGTAACGGCACGTACCAGCTTCGGGCGGTTTTCATCCGTATGCTGGGTTTGATCCACCGCCAGTACCTTGAGGTTTTTCAGCACGGTGCGGGTCATGTCACCCTCGGTAAACAGAATGTCCACCCGGTTGCCGGGTAACAGAAAGCCCGCTACCCCGATGACATCGTTCACCCTTACCGTTACCGCCCGCATGCCCGGCTCCAGCAGCACAGACAGGGTGCTACCCTGCCCTATGGGCGTGAGTCGTTCCTTACGCAGTACGTCACCTTTATAAAGGTTGTTCTTGGTTACCATGCCCTGAGCGTCTTCCAGGGTATTGATGGCACCGGGGGGAACCAGGCGGGAATCTATCTGCTTGAACTGGACATGAATGGGATCGAGCTGCACACCGGGGGACAAGTCCACCGACGCCACCACTACCTGAACCAGCTCGCTGCCCGACTGCTCGGCCTGACGAGCGCTGGCGGCGCTTTGCTGTTCAAGCCAGTTATTGGCCATCCAGGCGGCGCCGAGACCGAAGATCACCGATAAAAATAAAAGCATCACGGTTCGTGTTTTCATAACCCCATCCTTAGGTTTACTACAACCAGGTTGATTACAACCCTTTTTCTATTAACATTCGGCCATTAAGAAGCTGTTGTTAACAAGGTTGTGATGAACAGTAAAAACAGTATAGTCAGTGCACGCAATACATGCTCCAGGCATTTTTAAGTATTTTTTCATCGAGCGTTTCACCGGCTTGACCGTTGAAATGCATGATATCTCTGGCGATACCCAGAATATCTCGCGGGTAACAGGCAATCAGTGGTTTTCCGCTATTTTCATGCAACTCATTAACCATATAGTCAAACAGTGATTCGTTGGCTATCAGCTGATATTTATCCAGATTCATCAGCCATACTTTTTTATACAGCTCTTGCGGCATGGCACTTAATTCAATCTTGTAGCCAAGGCGGCGTAAAAAGGCCTCGTCGGCGATGGTTTCCGGATCCAGGTTGGTGGAAAAGACCAGTATCTGCTCGAAAGGAATATCGAAGTGCAGGCCATTGGGTAATGACAAAAAATCCCGCCGTTCTTCCATGGGAACTATCCAGCGGTTAAACAGCTCGTCGGCCGCAAAGCCCTGTCGCCCCAAGTCGTCAATCAAAAACACGCCGTTATTGGCCTTCATCTGCAATGGGGCGCTGTATTGGCGGGACTGCCGGTCGAAGTGCACTTCCAGTGTATCCAGCTTGAGCTCGCCACCCACCATTACCAATGGCCGCTTGCAGGGAACATAACGGCCGTCCATGTCTTCGTCCTGGTCGTGCATGGGGTCTTCGGCCCGCCAGTGATAGAGCGGATCGAATATCGGTATTATGGTGTTCTGCACCGCAATGGCGTGGGGCACGTAAATCATTTCGTCGTCGAAAATCTTGTTGAATCGATGACACAAAAAGCTTTTACCGGTACCCGCATGGCCGTAGATCAACAAGGGCCGGCGGGAGTTCAGGGCCGGCCCCAGGGTGTTGACCAGCTCCTGGCTTATCACCATGTCACCCAGCGCCTGCTCCAGCCGATCGCGGCGAATGCTGCGCTCGCCCAGTGCCTGGCTCAGCACCAGCCGGTTATACGCCTCCAGCGGAATAGGCGCCGGGCCCAGGTAGCCGTCTCGCGCGCTCAGCTCCTGGGCCTCGTACTGACCCTTGGCGGTCAGTGCGTAGCGAATGACATCGCCGGCCCGGCCCGAGGCGCGCACCTCCACCTGCTGCAGAATTTTCAGCTCTTGCAGCAGGGGCTCCACCACGCTGCCACGCAGGCACAGCCGTTCGGTCAACGAGGGTAACGACAGAGAACCTTCTTCCTGCAGGTGGCGAAGCACCAATCGCAGTAACAGCTCTTTCGACAGGCCGGTTTCGGCCAGGGTTTTCGGTTTGGGCAGGTACATCCGTGTTACCTCCTTTTTCTGAGCTATCAGCTAAGCGTAGTCGGGTATTATTTACTATCCAGTCATGCTCAGGGCTATCCAGTCATGTTCAGGATACCAGGGTAAATATCTGGTATTTGTTGAGCACTACCGCCAAGGTAGCGCCCAGCGCCAGCGCCGGGCCATAGGGCACCTTGAGCCCGGCCATCTCGCCCTCGACCGGCGCCAGATACTTTTTGCTACCCAGAATATAACCATAGCGCATAAAGCTTTGTTTGAAGCCTTCCCAACCCACCTTGTAAAAGGCAAAAGCCAGCACCATCGGCAAGCCGATGACCAGGCCATAGAGCAGGGACTCGAGAAACAGGTTCCAGCCGAGAAAGGCGCCGATGCCCAGCCCCAGTTTGACATCACCCCCGGCCAGAAAACGAAAGAAAAACAGCGGAAACAGCAGGATAAAGGCATAGACCAGGCCGGTCAGTCCGAAGGCCAAGCCTTCCCCTAGCAGGCCATGATAAATCAGCGCCAACAGAATAAAGGGCAGGGTCAACCAGTTGGGGATCTTGTGACTGGTCAGATCCAGCCAGGATGCGGCCAACAACAGGGAAAACAAGGGTAGCTGTTCCATAGCATCACCATGTTTAAAAGTTATAACTAGGGCAGCCAAGCTGCCCTTGTAAAACCAACTTAATTATATAATTACAACCTTAAGGGGCAGGAGCAGGAGCAGGAGCCGCAATAGGAGCACCAGTTTCAACAACCGTAGCAAGATCCTGTACTCTGCCGCCCACTTGAACTCCCAAGTTACTGAATGCTAATACTACTGCAGAGGCCACCAAGGCACCGGCGATAGCATACTCCACCGTGGTCAGGCCCTCTTCATCATTCAGCAGACGAATCATTTCTTTTAAGATCAACATAAAAATACCCTCGTTCCATCTTGAATATTTTCAACCGGACTTCATCCGATCATCATTTAAAGCATTATAACATCATCGGTAAAACCCGAATCAGTCTAGCTGTCTGGTCATTATCAATATATCCAACCCACCTCCTTGTTAGCACCTTTATATGATTGCACTCATCATATCATTACACTTACCCGGACCACTTCCGGATCCACAATGTTTACTTTTTCTTTTTTACAGCTTTACTTTTAACATCTTTCCTTTACACTCAGCTCCTTTCCACACCACTAACTATAAACACCAGGCCGGTTTTGTTCAAAGTTACCACCCCGCTTTATCACCGCAACTTTTCGACAGTTTAGGGGGTGAAAAGTCCAGATTCATTCGAATTGATGTCATTAGATAAATAACAACCAAAAAAACGGGCCGGTATATGAGCCGGCCCGTCATCCTGAATTTTTTACTGCGCATCACTAACAATCCGAGCCATCATTTTTCACTACTTTGCACATGGCATTAATACCTTCCCCAATCCCATCACCGAGGGCAACAAAAGCCCCTACCAATGAGACGGCGACCAAGGCACCCGCCACCGCATATTCCACCGTGGTCAGGCCCTGTTCGTCGTGCCAGAGTCGTTTCAGTTCATTGCATAACATTCCATTGCATTGCATTGCCTCTTCTCCCTGTTATCTGATTCCCATTAAATTGTTTTCATTAAATATTGGTCAAAGTATAGCCAGCAGGAACAGTCTCATATGGCTTATATTGTCTCGTTTTTTCGATAGATATCTTCGGCAAATACCAGGCGGCCCTGCTCCACCCAGGCGGTGAAATACACCATAAACAGCAGCGTCGGTGTGCGGGCCGGCAAGATGCGGGTCTGCTCATATTCCGGCAGAGACCAGCCCAGATTTTGCGCCAATTGGTCCGGCTCGGACAGGCGCACACAACCGTGGCTCAGGGCCCTTTGCGCCTCGCCGAACAGCCGCTTGTCGGGTGTGTCGTGCAAATAAATGTCGAAGGGATTGTTCATTTCGAACTTGAAGCGCCCCAAGGCATTGTCGGGCCCGGGGGCCTGCACCAGCCGCATTCCGGCCGGCGGTTGTTGCCAGTCGATGCTGGCCGGATCCTGCCGGCCCTCGATACCCGGCAGCCAGACACCGAAGCCGTTGCGACTCAAAAAGCCCCGGTCGCGGCGCTGGGCCGGCAACAGGTCTTCGCGGATGATGTTAGCGGTGGGGGTCCAGTTCGGGTTGACCTTGAGCGCCTTGATATAAGTGCCCAGCTCCGGCGTGGGCCAGTCGGGCCGCCCGACGATGACCTTCATGTTCAGAGCCGGCCCCGTGGAGTTGAACAGTGTCAGTCGGTAAGCGGGAATATTGACCAGCACAAACCGCTCGGGCGCGGATGGCGGCAACAACAGCCACCGGCGCAGGTTATGGCGCAGCTCTTTGCGCAACTCGGCGGGCGAGCGGTTCAGCATGGCACGGATATCGGCGGTGAGCCGGCCGTTCGGCTCCAGGCCATTGGCCTGCTGCAGGCCTTTGAGGATATCACTCAAGCTGCGATCCAGCGCATCGGCCCGGCCCTTGGGTGGGGTTAGAGCATAGCCCATCTCGGTCAGCCTGCGGCGCAGGGCGGGAATGGCCCGATCCCGCTCACCGGGGCGCACTTCACCACCGGTGGGCAAGGCCGTGATACCGGCCGCGTCATTCAGGGCATGATAATGCTGTTTGAGCTGGTGATAACCGGGATAGTCCGGCTGCTGACGGCGCAGATAAGCGCTCAGCTCGCCACTGTGCAAGGCCTGCTCGAAACCGGCCTCACCGTGATCGGGGGAAAGCGGATACTGGGCAAAACGGGCCCGGTTTGCCAGAACCTGGCGCCACTCCCGGCTAAACCAGGCGTCCCGTTCGGCCGGAGACAACCCCGCCAGGGCGGCCGGGTCGGGAACCAGCAGCTCGACCAACTGCCGACCTGTTTCATTCAGTTCATTGTCTCCGTTGTGCCACAACATCCGCTCTGCGGCTTGCAACGGCGATATCAGTACCAATAACAGCACCATTAAACGCAACATCAGTACCCCTCCCTGGGACTGTGACGGCTTTAAGTATGGACAAGAATCCGGTTATTGCGGATAAAAATGAAACACCAGCAGCAACAGGATATATAGGTTCCAGCCGCCCAGGGTCATTGCCGCCTGTAACCTCCCTGGCCAATCGATGCCTTGCTGTGCCATGGCTGCCTCCGGGTTCATCTTTTGCTTGAGTCCTGAGACTACACGGGTAACATTAGCTCCCTTGTTTATATCTATAGTCTATCGGCCTGACGCCGATTTAGTTAAAGCTGGAGAGCGATTTCACATGACCCACGCATCCGTTACTGATGTGCTGGCGGGTAAATATCCTGTTGGCACCACCCTGACCGTTAAAGGGTGGATTCGTACTCGCCGTGACTCCAAGGCGGGTATTTCGTTTTTGGCAATACACGATGGCAGCTGCTTCAATCCGGTGCAGGCCGTGGTACCCAATAGCGTGGCGAATTATCAGAATGAAGTGGTGCGTCTGACCACCGGCTGTTCGGTTGAAGTCACCGGCACAGTGGGGGCTTCTCAGGGCCAGGGCCAGGACTTTGAGCTGCAGGCGACCGACGTCAAGGTAATCGGCTGGGTCGATGACCCGGATACCTACCCCATGGCCGCCAAACGCCACTCAATCGAATATCTGCGCGAATATGCCCACCTGCGCCCGCGCACCAACATGATTGGCGCTGTGGCCCGGGTTCGCAACTGCCTGTCCCAGGCGCTGCACCGCTTCTTTCATGAAAACGGTTACATGTGGGTAGCCACCCCCCTCATTACCGCCTCCGACTGCGAAGGCGCCGGCGAGATGTTCCGGGTGTCTACCCTGGATCTGCAGAATCTGCCCCGCACCGACAAGGGTGATATCGACTTCGGCGAAGATTTCTTCGGTAAAGAAACCTTCCTGACCGTTTCCGGTCAGCTGAACGCCGAAGCCTACGTCTGTGCCATGAGCAAGATTTATACCTTTGGCCCGACTTTTCGCGCCGAAAACTCCAATACCAGCCGCCACCTGGCCGAGTTCTGGATGGTGGAGCCGGAGATCGCCTTTGCCGATCTGAACGATATCGCCACCCTGGCAGAAGACATGCTGAAATATGTGTTCAATGCGGTGCTGGAAGAGCGCATGGACGACATGAATTTCTTCGCTCAACGTGTCGATAAAGACGCCATTACCCGGCTGCAAAACTTCGTGGAGCAGGACTTCGCCCAGGTGGATTACACCGATGCGGTCGAGATTCTGCAAAACTGTGGCAAGAAGTTCGAGTTCCCGGTGGCATGGGGTGTCGACCTTTCTTCCGAGCACGAACGTTATCTGGCCGAAGAACACTTCAAGGCGCCGGTGGTGGTGAAGAACTATCCCAAGGATATCAAGTCCTTCTACATGAAGCTGAACCCGGACGGCAAGACAGTGGCGGCCATGGACGTACTGGCCCCGGGCATCGGCGAGATCATCGGCGGCTCCCAGCGGGAAGAAATACTGGAGGTGCTGGATAGCCGCATGGTAGAAATGGGCCTGAATCCGGCAGACTACGGCTGGTACCGGGATCTGCGTCGTTACGGCACCGTACCCCACGCCGGCTTTGGTCTGGGCTTCGAGCGTCTGGTGGCCTACGTTACCGGCATGGGTAACGTACGGGACGTCATTCCCTTCCCCCGCACCCCGCGCAACGCCGATTTCTGATGTTTCATTACAGATAAATGCAAAAAGCCCCGGTTTCGGGGCTTTTTTTGTTTTACAGACATTGAACGAACTGAAAATGGCGCTGTAGGCGCCGCTTTAGCCGGCGCAAACCCACACACGGCGTGGTACCTGCAGAATCGGTGTTAACTGAGTTCAGAGGCAACACAGCCGCCTCCCACGACACGCCATAAACTCATCCCTGAGGGCTCGGGAAATGCCGTCCATGGCATTTCACGGTCGTGGGAGGCCATCTCCGTTGCCTCTTCTCAAGCACCGAGTTATCTGTAGGCGATGCCAACAGGCAACTCCGTGGCATCAGGGAGGACAAAGGGATCTGCTCAGCCGACCTTCCGTTTCAGGGACGAAACGGAGAGCGTACATGGGGCGAGCTTGCTCGCCGTGACGAGTTGCTTCGGCCTGACCAAACATCCAGCGAATGTTTGCAGCAGGCTGAAACAACGAGTGTCATGTCATACAGCGAGTCGGCGTAGCGGGCCCTTTGTCCGACGTTTACACGCCTCACCCCTTACAGTCTCTTAAATCCCGAAGGCAAACTTCAGTGCGAACAGCGCCGCCAGTGCCCAGACCACGGGGCTGACCTCACCGGCGCGACCGGCCAGTAGCTTGACCGCGACGAAGCTGATAAAGCCGAAGGCGATGCCGTTGGCGATGGAAAAGGAAAACGGCATCATTACCAGTACCACCACGGCGGGGACTGCCTCGGTAATGTCATCCCAGTGCAGATGGCTGAGCTGGCCCAGCATCAGCACCGCCACATACATCAGGGCGCCGGCGGTCGCGTAAGCCGGCACCATACCCGCCAACGGCGAGAACAGCAGCGCGGCAATGAACATCAGGCCTGTCACCACAGCGGTCAGGCCACTGCGTCCGCCCACGGCCACACCGGCGGCACTTTCCACATAGGAAGTGGTGGTCGAAGTGCCCAATACAGAGCCGGCAATGGAGGCGGTGCTGTCCGCCAGCAGCGCACGGCCCAACCGCGGCAGCCGGCCCTTTTCATCCAGCAGTTTGGCGCGCTGGGCCACGGCAATCAGGGTGCCGGAGGTATCGAACAGGTCGACAAACAGGAAGGCGAAAATCACCGACAGCATGCCGATATTGAAGGCGCCGGCAATGTCCAGTTGCATAAAGGTCGGCATAACAGACGGCGGAGCCGAGACGATACCCTGGTACTGAATATCACCAAAGGCCACACCCAGACCGGTAATCACCAGAATGCCGATCATCACGGCGCCGTGCATGCCACGGGCCGCCATGCCGATAATCAGAAAAAAGCCGAGCATCGCCAGCCCTACCTGCAGGCTGGTGACATCGCCCAGCCCCACCAGGGTGGCCGGGTTATCGACGATAATACCGGCATTTTTAAGACCGATAAGCGCCAGAAACAGGCCGATACCGGCGGCGATGCCGATTTTCAGCGGGCCGGGAATGGAGTTGATGATCCATTCGCGCACCTTGAACAGGCTCAGCAGCACGAAGATACAGCCGGAGAAGAACACAGCGCCCAGGGCACTCTGCCAGCTGTAGCCTTCGGTCAGCACCACCGTATAGGTAAAGAAGGCATTCAGGCCCATGCCCGGCGCCAGGGCGATGGGATAGTTGGCCACCAGCCCCATGATGAAACAGCCGATGGCCGCCGCCAGACAGGTCGCCACGAAGACGGCGCCATAATCCATGCCCGCCTCGGACAGAATCGCCGGGTTGACGAAGATGATATAGGCCATGGTCAGGAAGGTGGTAATACCCGCCACCACTTCCTGACGCACATTGGTGCCCAGCTCTTTGAGGTGAAAATACTTGTCTAGCATAGGGGGATCTACTGTATTGATAAAAGTGTCTGAAATTATCGACTCAAAAGACCCCTTTGGCAATCACGGGGCCCGGCTGCCGGCCGTCAACAGCGGATAAACAGCTCCTGAACATCTCCAATCAGCCTCCGTCTTGACTACGATCAATATGCACTCTGATCGCTGTTGTTAGTATTCATTCAGCGCTAATCGCATGCTGTTCTTTATGCGAGGCAAACATCATCTTCAAAGGTATCGAGCTAAATTTTGGTGGCTTTTATCCGGCGCTGCTGGCCCTGCTCATGGCGTTTTTCCGGCAGCCCTGAGGCATGCACCATCACCCGATCAGACACAATACTGTTCATTTAAATACAAGGCTCCAAACAATAAAAAGGCCCCACAAGGGGGCCAAGGTAGAATCAATGCTTAATACTTAAGATTCAGGATTCTGCGGGAGCTACATTTTCACCGGCAGGCAGGGCAATGGGTTTCATCAGCAGATAATAACCCACCACACTCACTACCAGGCCGACGAAGAACGCCATGTCTATGAAAACCAGGCTGCAGACGAAAGACAGACCGTAGACCAGGAAGGCGCGCAAGTTATAGTTGTTCTGGTAAACGAAGGGACCCTTGGGATCATAGAAGTCGTTCACGTTCAACTGACCGCGGCGCAACAGGTAGAAGTCGGCCAGCATGATACCCGCTACCGGACCCAGCAAACCGGAAGTAATGACGCTGAACCACAGCAGATTATCGGCAAACACCCAGGGCATCATCAGCAGGCCGATGGCGCCGGAGATGGCCACACCCTGCCCAAAGTTCAGTCGGGGGAAGACGTTCATCAGGATAAGAGCGGACGGCATCAGGTTGGCCGCGGTGTTGGTGGACCACTGGGCAAAGGCGATGGTGATCATGCTCAGGATCAGCACTATGGGTGAGCTCATGGAGTTCAGTACGATCTCGATGGGGTCCCAGGTACCGGTGAGGATACCGCCGATCATGCCCACCATCAGAATGCCGGAGCCAATCACGATAAGGCCGGTGATTTGGGCGAAAAAGGGCTTGCGGTTACGGATAAAGAAATTCTTGCTGCTGTGGTCGCGAGAGCGCTCCAGCTTGCGGGTCATGTCCGGGCTGTTCAGACCCATGGTGATCCAGATACCGGCGATGGCCATCACCGCGAACCAGAAAGAGCCGTCATCCAGCGAAGGTGCGGCCAGAACGTCACCGATGGTGGCGTTGTTGGTCTCCAGCAACCAGAAGGTGACCAGGCCGATCAGTATGGTCAGCGCCGGAATGGCGACCCAGTCGAACTTGGCCATGGCTTTCATGCCATAGATTGCATTGATTACCTGCAGCACCCCGAAGATCAGGATGAGGATGGTGGTGTTGGTATAACCAATCCACAGTTCCAGTACCTTGCCGATGGCAACGGCCGCCACCCAGGTCTGAAAACCGAACCAGAAACAGGCAGGAATGGCGCGGAAGGCCGCCGGGATCTTGGCGCCCTGGTAGCCGAAGCAACCACGGATATAAACGGTGAAGGGAATACCGTAACGAAGACCGATATCACCGGCCAGGATCAGGATGGTGGTCACGATGGCATAGGCGGCCAGAATGGCACCGATGATGGTCCAGGGAGACAACCCCGGATACAACTGGGCACCCATGGTAAAGGCCCCCATGTTGATGGTCATGCCCGCCCAGAGCATGGTGAAGTCCCAGATATTGATATCCCTGTCTTTATCCGTGGACGGCATCAGCTCGGGGTTATTCATTTCATGTGCAGCCATGGGTTACATCTCCCTGGTGGTGTGCTGCGACAATTGTTACCAACCGAAGTTGATTGACAAACTGCCTAGATTGTTGTGAAAAGAAAGGCACTCTTAAAACAAAAATGCTCATTTGTGTAAACAAATATATCACAACAAGGTTAACAGTTAATTTTTTTTGTCATTCACCACAAAAAACGTGATTGATATCACGATATGTAATTTTCGTTAACCCTCCATGATGGAAACAGAAAATATCTTTATTTCCTTATAAAACAACAAGGTTTATCCGGATAAACCCGATTTCGGCCGGTGAGCAGAATACAGGGGGCTAAGCCAGCTGGGCTGGTAAATATCAGGAAAACAGGCAAGAAAGGAGGCAGTACCAGTCCGGAATCGAGCAGGAAAAGACAAGAAAGAAGGACGTATCCGGACCAGATTGTCATGACCGCGGTATACATTTCTGCGGTTTAAATCGTCTCAATTGATTACAAAAAGTGCCATAAATTCGTTGACAGGAGTGGCTTCAAGCCGCGGCCGATCGAGACACAGTTCCAGGATCTGCCGGCAGCGTATCGGTGGAAAACGGGTCTGCAGGTTGCGCATGAACTTCTGCTCCAGAACGGGGATGGCCTCGGCCCGGCGACGGCGATGGCCGATGGGATATTCCACCTCCACCTTGTCGGTGTGACTGCCGTCCTTGAAAAATACCTGAATGGCGTTGGCGATGGAGCGCTTGTCGGCTTCCAGGTATTCGGCGCTGTAGCGCGGCTCTTCCACTATTTCCATCTTGTCGCGCAGGGCATCGATACGGGGGTCGGCCCGGTGAAAGTCGTCTTCATAGTGTTCGGCCACCAAATCGCCATAAAGCAGCGGCACCGCCACCATGTACTGCAGGCAGTGATCCCGGTCCGCCGGGTTGGCAAGCTGACCCACCTTGGAGATGATGCGAATGGCGGACTCGTGGGTGCAGATTTGGATGCGATCTATGTCTTCGAGTCTGTCCTTCACCTGCGGGTATAACTGTACGGCGCATTCCACCGCGGTCTGGGCATGAAATTCGGCGGGAAAGCTGAGTTTGAACAGCACGTTTTCCATCACATAGCTGCCAAAGGGCTGATTAACCCGGAAGCTCTTGCCCTTGAACTGCACATCATAAAAGCCCCATTTTGGCGTCGTGAGCACAGACGGCAGCCCCATCTCCCCCTTCATGGTGATCATCGCCAGCCG
>NZ_MPZM01000041.1 GCF_002936955.1 Oceanisphaera arctica
GCCAGCCGCTGCAACCACTCGGCGGCACCCGGCTCGACTGGGCACGCTTCAATCACTACATCGCCAGCATCGCCGTGACCGACACCCTGATCGCCGCCACCTCGCCCCCCGGCAACTGTTATGGCCTCTGGCATCGTCACAGTGGCGAGCTTATCCGCATCGCCCCCCTGCCCGACGCCTCCGGCGCCTCGGCAAAAGGCGGACAAATCTGGCTGGGCAGCGGCCAGGGCGGCATCAGCCAGCTCGACAGCAGCGGCCGCGAGCAACGCTTCTACTCCGCTTATCAATGGGATAATCACTGGGCTCTAATCGACGTTTAGGCGTCATTAAGCTGTACTACTATCAGGGTTCTGCTCGAACAGAGCCCTCGGCTCAATGACCACTTCACCATCACAAGGAGCATCACATGGGTATTTTAAGCTGGATTATTCTAGGACTACTGGCGGGCATACTGGCCAAATGGCTGATGCCGGGCCGGGACGGCGGCGGCATCATCGTGACCATGTTGCTGGGTATCGCCGGTGCCTTCGTCGGCGGCTGGATCGGCACTCAGCTTGGCTTTGGCTCGGTCACCGGCTTCAATCTCGGCAGCCTGTTCACCGCCGTCATCGGCGCCCTGGCCCTGCTGTTCGTCTATCGACTGATCAGGAAGTAAGCAGGTTCGTTAATTTTGATAAGCCGTAGTAAATCATATTCCCGCACGCGGCATCGGCCAAAGGGCCCGCTCCACCGACACGCCGTCAACAGACAGCTCGGGAGCCAGAAGAGGCGGCAGGGATTACCTCAGCCGACCGTCAAATGCCAGGGTCAATAAAGGCTCCTGCAATATTGGCACTCCCGCCTTCCATGGCGGTCGGATGGTATTTGCCGAGCGTCACAGTGATGTGCTCGAAGCGTGTCGGCGGAGGTAACCCTGCTGCCTCTTCTCCAAGAGCCCCGCACACCCCATGCACCAGAGTCTCATCTGCGTTATGGTGATGCCTTCCCCTTATCCGCAGGAGCACAGATGGAGCCCTCAGTACACGAACAGCCGCCAGTACATATCAAACCTTCACCCAAGGTTGGCGTGATTGCCATCGTCTGGCACCAGCAGCAGGTGCTGCTGGTCAAACGCAAGTATCCGCCTCATGCCGGTCACTGGGGCTTTCCCGGTGGCAAGCTGGAATGGGGCGAAACCATGGCCGAAGGCGCGGCCCGAGAGCTGCTGGAAGAAACCGGTATTCACGCCAAGATGACGGTTCCCTTCGCCTGTTATGACGTGCTGGTCGACGGTGACGACGGCGAGCTGGCCCACCACTATGTGATGGTGGCGGTTGGCGGCCAGTACCGGAGCGGCAGCCCCCGGGCCGCCGACGATGCCGAAGCGGTGGACTGGTTCAGCCCCGAGGCTCTGCCCTCGCCGCTGTGCCCCAACCTGCAGGAAATCATCGAACGTTCCCGCCAGCCATAACGACAAAAAGGGCCCGAAGGCCCCTTTTGGGATCAGTGCAGCGAAATCACCTTACAGGCTGACCAGCAGGTTCCACAAATCGGCCTGCATGGCGCCGGCGGTCACTTCTCGTCCGGCGCCCGGTCCCTGGATCACCAGCGGGTTCTGCCGATAGTGCCGGGTTTCGATGGCGTAGACGTTGTCGCCGGGTCGCAGGTGAGCGAAGGCGTGACCTGCGGGCACCACTTCCAGCCCTACGCTGGCGGCACCACTGGCCGCATCGAAGCGGGCCACATGGCGCAGCACGCCTCCCTCTTTTTTCGCTCGGGCCAGGGCGTCGGCCAGCGGCTGGTCCAGCTCGGCCAGCCGGTCGAAGAAGGCGTCTTTTTCCAGGCTGGCGAGCGATTCGGGCACCAGGTCACAGACCTTGACCTGCTCAGGGTCCAGATCGAAACCCGCCTCCCGGGCCAGTATCACCAGCTTGCGCTGCACATCCTGACCGTTGAGATCCTGACGCGGGTCCGGTTCGGTCAGCCCTTGCTGCCAGGCTTGCAACACCAGCTCGGAGAACGGCTGCTTGCCGTCATAGTGCTGGAACAGCCAGCTCAGGGTACCGGAGAAGATGCCGCTGATGGCGCGGATTTGCTCGCCAGACTGCAGCAGTTGCCGCAAGCTGCTCTGCACCGGCAACCCGGCGCCCACGGTGGCGTTACTGAGAAACTGCACCCTGTGCTCGGCCAGGCTCTGCTTCAGCCGCAGATAAAAGCCCTGCTCCGCCGCCCCCGCCAGCTTGTTGGCGGCAATAAGATGAATATGCTGCTCCACCAGGTCGGGGTAATACTGCACCAGGGTGTCGGAGGCGGTGAAGTCAAGCGCCACCAGCTGGTCGAAACCGTGTTCTTCCAGATTTTCCAGCCAGTCGGGCCAGACCATGGACGCGGGCTGAAAATCGTTAAGCACCTTCTCCACTTCCAGCCCCTGGCTGGCAAGCATGGCGCCCTTCGAGTCGAATACCCCGTACAGGGTCAGCTGCACGTTCAGGGTCTGTTCCAGTCGCGCCTTCTCTTGCTGGTACAGCTTGAGCCAGGCCTGACCGATATTGCCCCGACCAAAAAGAATGATCCCCACGCGCTTCGGCCGGCTGAACAGACTCTGATGCAGCCGCAGCAGCAGCGGCTCCAGCACGATTTTGCGCACCACTCCCACCAGGCTGAGGCCGTTTCTGGCCGGCTGGATAAACTCCAGCGGCTGCTCGTTCAGGGCATGATAAAAGTGCAGGCACTGCTCGGCCTGAGCGGTCACCCCCCTGCCTACCAGCGCCACCAGCGAGAAACCTTCCCGCTGCTGCAGACCCTCGAAACTGCCGGCGGGCTGATGATCCCGCAGCAGCGAGAAGGCCTGTTCGGCCTGCTCCCGGGTGTAGGCAATCTGCCACAGCTTGTGCTCGGGGCGACGCTTGCAGGCCAGTGGCGCCAGCTCGCGTCGGGTCAGCCACTCGGTCAGGGCATTCACCGTGTCCTGATAACGGTCGGGTATGGTCATTTCCACCAGCACGGCGTCGTCTACCGAGGTGACGATACGAGCACCCAGCTCCCGCTGGTGCTGGCGCACGATACGGGTATGGCCGTCGTCCGGGTGATAGCTGCAACGCAGCATCAATTGCTGCTGGCTGGCGGTCACCGGCCCCAGGGTGCGACTGTGCAGTATCGGCGACCCCAACCGGGCCAGCTCGGCGGCCTCCGGCAGCGAAAGCCGGGGTAGCAGAGAAGCTTCCTTTACCCGCCGGGGGTCGGCACTGAACACCCCGGGCACATCACTCCAGATGGTGGTGTGCGGGCTGCCGGCCAGTGAGGCCAGCAGGGTGGCGCTGAAGTCGGAGCCGTTACGCCCCAGCAAGCGGGTACGACCTTCGGCATCGGCGGCGATAAAACCGGTAACCACCAGGATCCGATCCGGATGTTCGTCCAGAATGTCCTGCAACTGCCGGCGCGAATATTCCTCGTCCACCTGCACCGGCGAGCCGGATACCCGCAGAAAGCGACGCGCATCCAGGCTGACGGCGGGCAGGCCCCGGCTGCTGAGCAGGCAGGCCAGCAGCCGGGAAGACCACTGTTCGCCGAACGACTGGATCAGGCTGCGCTGATAGTCGTCCATGCGGTGATTTTCCAGCACGGTGGCGATGGTCTTGATGTCTTCGTCCAGCGCCGCCAACAGGGGTGCGGCCTCGGCCTCACTCAAGGTGTTTTCGATCAGACTGCACTGAAAACTGTAGAGCCCTTCCAGGGTGGTGGCGGCGG
Source organism: Oceanisphaera arctica (assembly GCF_002936955.1). Lineage (GTDB taxonomy): Bacteria > Pseudomonadota > Gammaproteobacteria > Enterobacterales > Aeromonadaceae > Oceanimonas > Oceanimonas arctica. Next base: position 3,727 of record NZ_MPZM01000041.1, read on the forward strand.
CGTTATCGCCGCTGACAAACAGGTTGAGCAGCTCAATCAGGCGGTTGGTGGTCTTGCCCGACGCCGACACCACGATCAGCGCATCGGCTTGCCCCTGGCTGTTGATAATGTCGGCCACACGATGGAAACAGGCGGCATCGGCCAGGCTGCTGCCGCCAAATTTATGGACCGGACGCCGATGGCTGTCGGTGTCTTTCTGCTGCTGAGCCATTACTTATTTAACACCTTGAATGCATTTTCGAAATCTTCGATCAGGTCGCGTACATCCTCGATACCCACAGACACCCGCAACAGCTGATTGCTGATACCGGCAACGAGACGGGCTTCTTCGGGCATGGCCGCGTGGGTCATGGTGGCCGGATGGGCAATCAGGCTTTCTACCCCGCCCAGTGATTCGGCCAGACAGAACAGCTTCAGCTGCTTCAGAAATGTCTTCATGTCGGCTTCGTCCACATTCAGCTCGAAGCTGAGCATGGCGCCAAAGCCCAGCTGCTGACGCGCCGCCACTTCGTGACCCGGGTTGTCGGGCAGGCTGGGGTGATAGATGGCTTTCACCTCGGGGCGGCCCTGCAGATAGGTGATCAGCGCCTCGGCGTTCTCGCAGTGCTGGCGCATCCGCACACCCAGGGTACGCAGGCCGCGCAGGGTCAGGTAGTTGTCGAAGGCAGAGCCGGTCAGGCCAAGGCAGTTGGCCCACCAGCGCAGCTCTTCGGCCTGCTCTTCACTGGCGGCAACCACGGCGCCACCCAGCGCATCGGAGTGGCCGTTGATATATTTGGTGGTGGAGTGCACCACCAGATCGGCGCCCAGGGTCAGCGGCTGTTGCAGTGCCGGCGACAGAAAGGTGTTGTCGACCACACTCAGGGCGCCCACGGCCTTGGCCGCCGCGCAAAGCGCCGCTATATCCACCACCCGCAACAGCGGGTTGGAAGGCGTCTCGATCCACAGCATCTTGGGCTGTTTGGCCAGGGCTGCCGACAGGGCCGCCTCATCGGTCTGATCCACGTACTCGACCTTGAAGTTACCTTTCTGGGCCAGAGAATTGAACAACCGGTGGCTGCCGCCGTAGCAGTCGTGAGGGGCCAGCAGCAAGTCACCGGCCTGCAGCTGAGAGGTAATGATCAGATTGATGGCGCCCATGCCGCTCGCGGTCACGGCGGCGCCGGCGCCCTTTTCCAGCCTGGTCAGGGCATCGATCAGCGTCTGGCGGGTCGGGTTGCCGGAGCGGGCATAATCGAAGCGTCGCTGCTCATTGAAATCGGCAAAAGAATAGGTGCTGCTGAGGTAGATAGGCGGCACCACAGCCCCATGCTGAGTATCGGTATCGATGCCGGTACGAACGGCGTGAGTCTGGGTCTGGTAATCTGGCATATCCTCTCCTTTGCACTATGGCAGCCTGATGATACGGAACTTCCAAAGCGCGCACAGTAACCCAGCCGGAATGAGCCGTCAAGCCTTCTGGACGTCCACAGGTCTTTGCTGTTGGATTGCCAATAAAAAATGTAAGGGTTACAATCCTGCTCGGATTTTTAACCTTGATGCGGGTGAATAATGAAAACTGAATGGAACGGCGACTATATCAGCCCTTACGCCGAGCACGGCAAGAAAAATGAACAGGTCAAGAAGATCACCGTGTCCATACCGCTCAAGGTGTTGAAGATACTGACCGACGAACGCACCCGTCGCCAGGTCAACAACCTCCGTCATGCCACCAACAGCGAACTGCTGTGCGAGGCCTTTCTGCACGCCTATACCGGTCAGCCCCTGCCCCAGGATGAAGACCTGCGCAAAGACGTACTCGATCAGATACCCGCGCATGCTCGTGCCATCATGGCCGAACTGGGTATCGAGATAGAAGATTACGCCATCGGCGACGAAGAATAACCCCCCGACAAGCAACTGTGAGGGGCAAGAGGTGAGGAGTAAGACCAATCCGGTACCGCGTCCGGGTGACTCCATCACCTCTCCTATCATACCAACTTCATTAAGTATCTGATCATATTCAGATCCCCAGCTCCAGAGACAACACAGTCACCTCCCACGACACGCTGCAAGTACATCCCTGTAAGCTCGGAAATGCTCTCCCTGGCATTTCACGGTCGAGGGAGTCGATCTCTGTTGTCTCTTCTGGAATACCGAGCTGCCTGCAGACGGCGCCGGAGCATCACGGAAGACGAAGGGATCTGCTCCACCGACCATCACATGCCAAGGATGCCATGTGCTGAGCGCCACATGGAGGTGCTTGAGCGGATCGGCGGAGCGGCCCGGGATTGATATGACAGCCAAATAGCATCGGAAATAACCCTACATCGACTCCGCTACCGTCTGTATTCAGACTGCCGCAGTCTTCAAGACTCGACACCCACCAGAATCTGCGACCAGGGCAGCCCTTCATCCCCCAGGGTAATGAAGTTGGGATTGATCATGCTGTCGCGCCGGTTGTAGCTGAGCTGCTCAAGGTTCAGGTCCAGCAAGCGGCCACCCGCCTCTTCGACGATGCACTGGGTGGCGCCGGTATCCCACTCGCCGGTGGGGCCGATGCGCATATACAGGTCGGCTCCTCCCTCTGCGACCAGGCAGGACTTGAGCGAACTGGATCCCAGCGGTACCAGCTGATAGTCAAGCGTGGGGGTCAGTCGGGAGCGAACCCAGTCTACGTTCTGCCGACGGCTGATGGTGATGCGCAGCTCGGTAAGCTTCTCGGCCGGATCATGATGCCGCGCCTCGATGCGTCTGGTCTCGCCGTCCGCTTCCTTGAAGGCGCCGTGGCCGCGTACCGCGTAATACATCAGATCGTTCACCGGCCCGTACACCACACCCAGCACCGGCTTGCCGTCTTCGATCAGCGCTATCATGGTGGAAAAGTCACCGCTACCGGCGATAAATTCCTGAGTGCCGTCCAGCGGGTCCACCAGCCAGTAACGGGGCCAGCTACTACGCTCGGTCAGCGACACCTCGTTTCCTTCTTCCGACAGCACCGGAATATCGGCCAGCTTGTGCAACGCCTGCTTGAGATAATCGTGGGCGGCCAGATCGGCACTGGTTACCGGACTGTCGTCGTCTTTGTTCTCGGCCTGGTACTGACCACTGTTGTACATCGACAGTATCAGGCTGCCGGATTCACGGGCGGCCGCCTTCACACCCGGTAACAAGGCTTGGATATCCATGCTTAATCCTCTTTATTGAGCCAGTCCTGCAGCAAAAACAGGCCACAGATGCTGCGCGCTTCACTGAAATCAGGCCGGGCCATCAGCTGGTCAAGCTTGTCCAGTGGCCAGGGCACCACATCGAGCGGTTCCGGCTCATCCCCCTCACGTTTTTCAGGATACAGATCTCGCGCCAACAAGATATCCATACGGCTACCAAAATAACCGGGAGCCAGGGTAACCTGTTTCAGGTGTGTCAGTTGCCGCGCCCCATAGCCGATTTCTTCCATCAGCTCCCGATTACCCGCCTCCATGGCGTCTTCACCCGGATCGATCAACCCCTTGGGGAAGCCCAGCTCATAGCTGTGGGTTCCGGCTGAATATTCGCGGATCAGCAATATCGTTTGCTCATCGAGCAGCGGCACCAGCATCACGGCGCCACGACCGCTGTTGCGCATACGCTCATATACCCGTTGCACACCGTTACTGAATTTGAGATGAACCGACTCCACCTTGAAAAGACGACTCTGTGCCACCAATTCTGTATGCAGTATCTCAGGTTTTTGTTTCTTGTCCGCCATGACCGTTTCCGTCTTTTCGCTCACCCTGACCAGAGGTTATCGCAACTATCGGTAAACGTCTGCCCACAAGTTGCCGGAACCCGGGTTTTGCCGGCGCCGATTACTCCCCGGGCCGAGGCATCTGGTATAATTCAGGCCCGGTTTTAATGAGAGCGAGCGCAATGAACGGAGAAAACCCATCCATCCGCCTGGACAAATGGCTGTGGGCCGCCCGCTTCTACAAGACTCGCAGCCTGGCCCGCACCATGATTGACGGCGGCAAGGTGCACTACAATGGCCAGCGCAGCAAACCCAGCAAGCTGGTGGAGGTCGGCGCCCTGATCCGCCTGCGCCAGGGTAACGATGAAAAGGAAGTGGTGGTGCTGGAACTGTCGGAACACAGAGGCAAGGCAGAGCAGGCCCAGCGTTTGTTTCGGGAAACCGAAGACAGCATCAAGAAGCGCGAGCAAAACGCCGAGGCCCGCAAGTTCAACAGCCAGTTTGCTCCCAGCCCCGAGCGCCGGCCGGATAAAAAAGAACGGCGTACCCTGCTTAAAATCAAGCAGGGTAACTGAGGCGGCCAATGGGATAACGCATCCCGAACAGCAGACCGGGCATGGCCTGGTACCTGCCAGAGACAAACGACTTACACTATATATAACGAATATACAGACGATAACGGCACTCAGCCCATACAGGATTTTTTATGACTCACATCGATCAACTTCATCGTTATCTGTTCGACAACTACCAGGTACGGGGCGAGCTGGTACAGCTGCAGCAGAGCTTTCATCAGGTGCTGGAATCTCAGGCCTATCCGGCATCGGTGCAACGGCTGCTGGGCGAACTGCTCTCCGCCACCAGCCTGCTGACCGCCACACTCAAGTTTGAAGGGCATATCACGGTACAGTTACAGGGCGACGGCCCCGTGTCTCTGGCCGTGATCAATGGTGACCACCAGCAACAGCTGCGCGGCGTGGCCCGCTGGGAAGGCGAAGTGCCCGACAGCGACAAGCTGGCCGATCTCGTCGGCAAGGGCTATCTGGCCATCACCATTACTCCCTTTGAGGGTGAGCGCTATCAGGGTATTGTCGATCTCGGCGAGCACTCCTTGAGTAAAAGCCTGGAAAACTACTTTGCCCAGTCCGAGCAGCTGACTACCCGCATCTGGCTGTTTACCGACCTTCAGCACGAGCAGCCCCGCTGTGCCGGCATGCTGCTGCAGGCCCTGCCCGGCGGCCAGGAAGGCGACTTTACGCATCTTGAAGCCCTGACCCACACCATCAAGGCCGACGAGCTGATAAATCTGGACGCCCACGAAATTCTGTATCGCCTCTATCATCAGGAAGCGGTGCGGGTATTCGATCCGCAGCCGGTCACCTTTCAGTGCACCTGCTCGCGGGAAAAATGCGAACAGGCGTTACTGCAGGTCGGCCAGCAAGAAGCCAGCGATATTGTGAAGGAAGAGGGCAAGATCGAAATGCACTGTGACTATTGTGGTCACCACTATCACTTCGATGAAGCGGACCTGCAAAATCTATTTAATGACACCCCAACAGTGCATTAACACTTGGTACAAAAAAAAGGGACATTGTGTCCCTTTTGGGTTAATTATCCGTTCAAAACTCTAAATTTTGACACTGATCCCCTAAATGCCACGCAATTCCTGCTAGTCTGCCGCCATAAAATTTTATCCATCACTATTCTTATCCAATCCCTCTGTACCAGGAGATAACAATGACGTCCAAGGCGCAGCAATTAGGCCTTTCTCAATACGGTATCAACGATGTTACCGAGATCCTTCATAACCCCTCTTACGAACTGTTGTTCGCAGAAGAAACCCGTGCGGATCTGGAAGGCTACGAAAAGGGCGTGGAAACCAGCCTGGGCGCCGTTGCCGTGGACACCGGTATCTTTACCGGCCGCTCTCCCAAGGACAAGTACATAGTGCGTGACGACGTCACCCGTGACACCGTCTGGTGGGCCGATCAGGGCAAGAACGACAACAAGCCGATGAGCCAGGAAACCTGGACCGAGCTGAAAGCCCTGGTAACCGGTCAGCTGTCCGGCAAGCGTCTGTTCGTGGTCGACACCTACTGTGGTGCCAACCCGGATACCCGCCTGGCCGTGCGCTTCGTGACCGAGGTGGCCTGGCAGGCGCATTTCGTGAAGAACATGTTCATCCGCCCCTCCGACGCCGAGCTGGAAGGCTTCGAGCCCGACTTCGTGGTAATGAACGGCGCCAAGTGCACCAACCCCAACTGGAAAGAGCAGGGCCTGAACAGCGAAAACTTCGTTGCCTTCAACCTGACCGAGCGGGTACAGCTGATCGGCGGCACCTGGTATGGCGGCGAAATGAAGAAAGGCATGTTCTCCATGATGAACTACCTGCTGCCGCTGAAGGGCATTGCCTCCATGCACTGCTCCGCCAACGTGGGTAAAGACGGCGATGTGGCCATCTTCTTCGGCCTGTCCGGCACCGGCAAGACCACCCTGTCCACCGACCCCCAGCGTGAGCTGATCGGCGACGACGAGCATGGCTGGGACGACGACGGCGTGTTCAACTTCGAAGGCGGCTGCTATGCCAAGACCATCAAGCTGAGCCAGGAAAACGAGCCGGAAATCTACGCCGCTATCCGCCGCGATGCGCTGCTGGAAAACGTGACAGTACGATCAGACGGCACCATCGACTTCGATGATGGCTCCAAGACCGAGAACACCCGTGTCTCCTACCCCATCTATCACATCGACAACATCGTCAAGCCGGTGTCAAAAGCCGGTCACGCCAAGAAGGTGATCTTCCTGACTGCCGATGCCTTCGGTGTGCTGCCTCCGGTGAGCAAGCTGACCCGCGAGCAGGCCGAGTACCACTTCCTGTCCGGCTTTACCGCCAAGCTGGCCGGTACCGAGCGTGGCATCACTGAGCCGACTCCGACCTTCTCCAGCTGTTTCGGTGCCGCCTTCCTGAGCCTGCACCCGACCCAGTACGCCGAAGTACTGGCCAAGCGCATGGATGCAGCCGGCGCCGAAGCCTACCTGGTCAACACCGGCTGGAACGGCACCGGCAAGCGGATTTCCATCAAGGCAACCCGTGCCATCATCAACGCCATCCTCGACGGTTCCATCGAAGATGCCGAGTTCGTTCAGCTGCCCTACTTCAACATGGCGATACCGACCGCGTTGAACGGTGTTGAAGACGGCTCCATCCTGGACCCGCGCAAAACCTATGCCGACCCGGCCGAGTGGGATGGCAAGGCGAAGGATCTGGCCAAGCGTTTCGTCGACAACTTCGAGAAGTTCACCGACACCGCCGAAGGCAAGGCTCTGGTCGCCGCCGGCCCCCAGCTGTAATTCCAGCTAAACTCGTTATCAACAAATCCCCCGGCCTTGGCCGGGGGATTTTTTTGGTTTACCGGCCCTTGGCTGATGTGCAAGTAATACCAATAACATGAAATACCTGATCAGATATTGGGTCCGAGCGCCAGAGGCAACACAGCCGCCTCCCTCGACACGCTACGGATAATGGCACTCACGATGTCAGCCAGCTGCGAACATTCACCGGATGTTCGGTCAGACTGAAATCATTCGTCACGGCGAGACAAGCTCGCCCCCTGTAAACTCGGACATGCCGTCTGACCGCCAGGGAGGGCGGGAATGCCGGAACGGCAGGAGCATTTTCCGGCCCTGGCATGTCACGCTCGGGGGAGGTCATCTCTGTTGCCTCTTCTGGAACACCGAGTGGCCCGAAGAGTGCGCCAACAGGCGACTCTGCAGCATCAAGGAGGACAAAGGGATCTGCTCCAGCGACCATCACATGACAAGGATGTCATGTGCTGAGCGTCACAGGGAGGTGCTTGAAGCGGGTCGGTGGAGCGGGCCCTTTGTCCGACGTTTATACAGAAATGGAATAGATCCTTTGTTTAATGGTATCGGCATCAATGCGGCGGAAGCTTGTCGTTCCACCCTTGCAGCCAGACCCCGACCTGTTCCGCCGGCATGGGCCGGGAGATGCCATAGCCCTGCACATAGTGGCAACCGAGCTGCAGCAACCGCTCGCCCTGCTCCGACTTCTCCATCCCCTCCGCAATCACCGACATTCTCAGGGCCGCAGCCAGCTGCACCACGCTTTCCACCATGCTGACATCATGGGCATTCGACAAGAGGTCACAGATGAAGCTGCGATCAATCTTGATGATATCGACCGGCAATCGATTGAGGTGGGACAACGAAGAGTAACCGGTGCCGAAATTGTCGAACGAAATACTCAGCCCCAGCTGCCGACACCGCTCCAGCACGGCGACAGCGCCATGCAGATCCGTCAGTACCGCGCTTTCCTGAAACTCCAGCTCCAGCAGCGAGGGCGACACCTCGGGATGCTGGTTCAGTAACCGACTCAGCTCATCGATAAAGTCCGGGTGCATCAGCTGGCCGGCGCTGACATTGAAACTGATCCGGTACTTCAACCCCTGCCGACACCAGTGCGTCATCTGCTCCAGTACCTGTTCGATCACCCAGCGCCCCAGCTCGAACTCCATGGCGCTGCCGATGATAATCGACAAAAACTCCGCCGGTGCCACTATGCCCCGCTCGGGATGTTGCCAGCGCAGCAGGGCTTCCATCCCTATCATCTGCCTGCTGAACAGATCGATCTTGGGCTGGTAATACAGCAAAAACTCCCCCTGTCGGAAAGCATGAATCAGTTGTGTCAGCTGCTGCTGCCGCTGATGCTCCTGCTGATGCATCTCGGCATCGAAGAACACATAGGTATTCTTGCCCTGCTTCTTGGCCTGATACATGGCCTGATCCGCATAACGCAACAGCAACTCGGCGTCTTCGGCATCCTGCGGATACAGGGCCACACCGATGCTGGCCGATACCCGGACCTGCTGGCCATCCAGCTCCAGGGGTTCACGGATCACGACCAGTACCCGTTCGAGAATCTCGTCGCATTCCAGATCATTGTGCAGCCCGGTAAACAGCAGGGCGAACTCGTCGCCGCCCAGACGGGCCAGGGCATCACAGCTACGGGTAATCAGTCCAAGTCGCTTGCTTATCTCGATCAACAGGCGATCACCGGCCGCATGCCCCAGACTGTCATTGATCTGCTTGAACCCGTCCAGATCCAGATAGCAGACCGCCAGCTTGCCCTCGTTTCGCACAGCCGAGGAAATGGCCCGTTCCAGCAGTTCACCGAACAGCAGCCGGTTTGGTATCCGGGTCAGCACATCGTGACAGGCCTGACGTTTGAGCTCGGCTTCGTGTTCTTTCATATAGGTAATATCGGAGAAAATCGCCGCATGGTGCAACACCTGGCCATCATCATCGCGGATCACGGAAACCGCCAGCAGCAACGAATAGACTTCACCATTCTTGCGCCGGCTGCGACACTCGCCCTGCCAGTAATCACGGTTCTCAAGATGCCGCCTTACCTCGTCGGCAAAGTCGTCTGCATTTTCCTCCGTCCGCAGCAGATCCGGGGAGCGCCCTACTATCTCTTCGGGCAGGTAACCGGTAATGCGGGTGAAGGCCGGATTGACATGGGTAATGTGGTTATTGGCATCGGTCAGCATGATGCCATCATAACTGGACTCAAATACGCTGGCGGCCAGCCGCTGCCGGTTTCCGATATCCTTCTGTGCGCTGATGTCGTGCCCCACGCAGAGCATGTCGCCGTTGGGCAACATGATATTGGCCCACTGCATAGTCAGCCGGCGGCCCGCCCGCTCAAAGGGCCGCCACTCTCTGAATTCCGAACTGGTATGGGTACAGAAGCTCTCCATCACCTGGCGCTGCTCCTCCGGATCGGGATAGAAGAGGCTGACGGGTGCAGGGTGCTGCCGCAATTCGTCGAAGCTCCAGCCAAATACCCGCTCGCATTCGTCGTTCCACAGAATGCAGCGCCCCTCGGCACTGAAACCGTTGACCAGTATGGGGGCCTGATTGAACAACGCCTTGAGCCGACTCAGCAGACGTCGGGAAGAGCCCTCTCGTTTGCGATGGTGCGCATTCAGTTCACGCTCCCGCCACAACAGGGCCCCATGGTCGGCCAGAATATCGAGGGCCCGGCGCCGAGGCGGCGACAGGGCCGCTGGCGGCTCGGGGTATTCCAGCAACATCAGCCCGCGAAGACGCCCACGCGACACCGGCACTGCCAGATAATGACTGGAAGTATTGGTATTGAGACCGATATCGCTGCCGGTCAGGGCGCAATAAAACCGTTGTTGTTCCCAGACAGCCATATAGTGCTCGTCCTGCCATGTGAACCGGAAGCGATTGCCCACCTTCTGAGCCGGGGCCTGCTGATCACCCTGAAAAAAAACAAAGCAGGCCAACGCCGCGCCCGCCTCGTTGGCCGCCTGCACGCAGAGAGGGTGCCAGTCCGACGCCTCTTCGGTGGAAACATCGGCCGTCCTGTTCGGCAACTCGTCCTGATCCTGATTTAGTCGCATATCCATGCTCATATTGATTACCGCCTTCTCGGGTGAGCAGGCCGTTCGGGCTCACCATAACCCTGCCGCCAACATAGATCCGACCGCTCAACAGCCAGTGGTTAACGACAAAAAAAACAGCAAGGTCAGTCCTCAATCATAGAACATCATCAAACACCCTGCGTGCCGGTGCCTATGGCTGCCAGAGCTCTCTGGCCACGTCGAAGAAGCCCCTGGCCAACAGGCTGGCATGCTCATCGCCACGCATTACCAAGGCACCAAGCCGGGTCATGGCCGGCAACGCCAGGGGCCTGCACTCGACCCCCGGCAGCTCGGTAAACAAGGCACTGCCGGCGGGGATCAGCGCGCATCCCAGGTCGGAATGCACCGCCCGCATCAGCCGATATACCGAATTGGACGCCAGCATCGGCTGCAATGTGACCCCCTGCCGGGCAAACACCGTCTCCAGATAGCGGCGAAAATACATGCCGGTTTTCGGCAAGCACAGGGGCAGCTGTGCCAGATCGGCCGGCATCGGCTCTAACGGCATCCGCTCTCGCCAGGCCGGACCAAAGGCCACCGTTACCCCCTGCTCCGGCAGGGCCAGGCTGTTCAGGCGCGCCAGCACCTCGGGCTCGAAAAAACCTCCGCCAATGTCCAGGCTGTTGTTTTCCAGCCCTTGCAGAATGGCATCTGCGGTCATGTCGTTGATCTCGAAGCTCAAGCCCGGATAACGCCGGCGCAGCAGCGCCAATATCGGGCTGAGATCCATGCAACTGAGAGGCACCAGCCCCAGCCGCACCGTGCCGGTGAGGCTGCCCTTCATCGCCTCCACCTCCAGCTTGAGATTGTCGTACTGGCTCAGCAGGTTGCGCGCCCGCGCCAGCACCCGTTCGCCTTCCGGGGTAAAGCCCTCAAACTGCTTGCCCCGGCGTACCAGGGCAATGCCCAGCTCATCCTCCAACTGCCTGATGCGCATCGACAGGGTCGGCTGGGTAATACAGCAGGCCTGCGCCGCCCGGCCGAAGTGGCGCTCCCGTTCCAGTGCACAGAGATAATTCAGCTGCTTGATGTCCATGATGCCTTCGCTCTTTAATCACTCAATAATATGATTCGAACCTGTTTTGATAGACTACATCTTTCACAGCATCGAGTCTTTCGATTAGATTGCGGCCCGCCGGCTGTCTACACTGGCCATCACGATTCAACTGCCTTCGCCGAGTGTTGTGATGTCTCACTGTCAGCCCGAAACACTGCCCGGTTACCATTATGTGGCGACCGCCGCAGGGGACAGCCATGCCCTGGCCAACGAGGTGCCGCTGGCCATATTGCTCAACGGTGTCAGCCATGCGGTCATGATGGTCAGCCCCTGCCAGCTGGACGAGTTCATCACCGGCTTTCTGGTCAGCGAAGGCATCATCAAACACCCGCGAGAAATCCACGACCTGGAATTCCACCGGCAAGGCGAGGCCCTCGAAGCCGATACCCTGGAAGCCCGGGTCACCCTGGGCAATGGCGCTCATTATCGCTGGAAAGAACACCGCCGCAGTCTGGCCGGGCGTACCGGCTGTGGCCTGTGCGGCATAGAATCGCTGGCCCAGGCTCTGCCCCAGGTGCCACGCCTGCCGGCGGCGCCGCTGCCGTCCGTTACCGCGCTGGAAAAACTATATCGGCAACTGCCGGACTGGCAGCCTCTGGGCCAGGAATGCGGCTCCCTGCATGCGGCCTTCTTCGCCGATCTCGACGGCCAGATCCTGCACGCCTGCGAAGACGTGGGCCGGCACAACGCCCTGGACAAGCTGATCGGCACCCTGTTGCACCAGAAGTCCCCGTCCGCACCCGGCATGGTGCTGATGACCAGCCGCTGCAGCATAGAGCTGGTACAGAAAATGGGACGGGCAAGTCTGCCCACCCTGGTGACCCTGGGGGCCCCCACCGGTCTGGCGGTACGCCAGGCCAGAGAGGCCGGCCTCAACCTGCTGCATCTGCCACGCAAACAAAGCCCGCGGGTTTACTCCACTTCAGAATCAGAACCTCATCATGACGACTAAAAAAATCAAACCCTATCAGGGCCCGGCCGGTGGCTGGGGCGCCCTGTCTTCCACCACCCGTTTCGTATTCGGCAGCAAAAAACCGGCGGCCAACATCCGCAATCTGCTCAAGGCCAACCAGGTCAAGGGCTTCGACTGCCCCGGTTGTGCCTGGGGCGACGAGCAGGGCAAGCATTTTTCCTTCTGCGAAAATGGCGCCAAGGCCATCAGCTGGGAAGCCACCAAGAAACGGGTCACGCCGGCCTTCTTCCGTCAGCACCCACTGAGCCAATTGCAGCGCCAGAGCGACTATTTTCTCGAGTATCAGGGCCGGCTCGAGCAGCCTATGTATCTGAACAGAGCCACCGACTGCTACGAGCCCATCTCCTGGGACGACGCCTTTGCACTTATCGCCCGCCACTTGCAGGCACTGCAACATCCGGATCAGCTGGAGCTCTATACCTCGGGCCGGGCCAGCAACGAGGCCGCTTATCTTTATCAGCTGTTCGGCCGGTCCTTTGGCACCAATAACTTCCCCGACTGCTCCAACCTCTGCCACGAAGCCAGCGGCGTGGCCCTCGGCCAGGCCATCGGCGTGGGCAAGGGCACTGTCACCCTGCACGACTTCGATGAAGCCGATGCCATCTTCGTGTTCGGCCAGAACCCGGGCACCAACCACCCGCGCATGCTGCACAGCCTGCGTAACGCCGCCCGGGGCGGCGCTGCCATCGTCACCTTCAACAATCTCAAGGAGCGGGGCCTGGAGCGTTTTGCCGATCCACAAAGCCCCATCGAGATGCTGACGCCGAAAGACTCGCGTATTTCCAGCCACTATTTCTGCCCGCGACTGGGCGGCGACATGGCGGCGATACGCGGCATGGTCAAGCTGTTGCTGGAATGGGACGCCGACGCCCGGGCCCGTGGCGAGGCCGGCCTGCTCGACCGGGACTTTATCGAGCGGCACACTCAAGGGATGGACGCCTATATGGCAGAGGTTGCCGCCACCTCCTGGGATCAGATAACCGAGCAGTCGGGCCTGAGCCGGGAGCAAATCACCCAGGCGGCCGAAATTCATGCAAGCGCCAAACGAGTCATTGTTACCTGGGCCATGGGCATTACCCAGCACAAGCATTCGGTCGCCACCATTCGGGAGCTCGCCAACCTGCAGCTGCTGCGCGGCCAGCTTGGCAAGCCGGGGGCCGGCCTGTGCCCGGTGCGGGGCCACAGCAATGTGCAGGGCAACCGAACCGTCGGCATCAATGAAAAGCCCCATACCGCCTTTCTTGACCGGCTGGAGCAGCACTTCAAGCACCCCATGCCCCGCAAGGCGGGCCACAATGCGGTGGCCGCCATTCAGGCCATGCTGGACGGCGAATCCAGGGTGTTTATCGCCCTGGGCGGCAACATCGCCGCCGCCGCACCCGATACTCACGTCACCGCCCGGGCCCTGGCCAACTGCGAGCTGACGGTGCAGATCAGCACCAAGCTCAACCGCAGCCATTTAATGGCGGGCAAAGAGGCATTGATCCTGCCCTGCCTGGGCCGTACCGAAGAAGACATGCAGGCCAGCGGCCCCCAATTCATCACAGTGGAAGACTCTTTCAGCATGGTGCATGCCTCCCAGGGCGTGGGCAAACCCAACAGCCCGCACCAGCGCTCGGAAACTGCCATCATCGCCGGCATTGCCCGGGCCACCCTGGGCAGCCAGCCGGTGGACTGGCAGGCTTTAGCCGACGACTACGACCGCATTCGCGAACATATCGCCGCCACCCTGCCCGGCTTCGAGGAATTCAACGAACGGCTGCAGCAGCCCGGCGGTTTTTACCTCGGCAACAGCGCCGCCCGTCATGAGTGGCAGACCGACAGCGGCAAGGCCAATTTCGGCGCCGATCCGCTGCCTGCCAGCCTGCTCCCGGACGCCATCACCGCCAGGGCGCAGGGCATGCTCTCTACCCTGCAGACCCTGCGCTCTCACGATCAGTACAACACCACCATCTACGGCATGGATGATCGCTACCGAGGCGTATACGGCCAGCGCATGGTAATTTTCATGCACCCGGACGAAATTCGTCGGCGCGAGCTGAAGGAAGGAGACTGGGTCGAGATGATCAGCGTGTGGCATGACGACGTGGAACGTAAAGTCGGCGGCTTCAAGGTAGTGGCCTATGATATTCCGCCCGGCGACGTAGCGGCCTATTACCCGGAAACCAACCCGCTGGTGCCGCTGCACAGCGTCGGTGACGGCAGCGATACGCCCACCTCAAAGTCGATTCCGGTCCTGATCCGCAAGCAGGAAGCACCGCGCATTATTTAAGCGCGGTCGACAACCTGAAACCGACCAAGCATTTAGGTACACTAGCCGACCCGGTATTAACCTGAACATGCAGGACAACAAAAAGATGTCATCAAGCGGCAGACGTGATTTTTTTGAAGGGGTAAGAGATTTGCTGCCGATGGTACCGGGGGTCTTGCCTTTTGGACTCATTGCCGGGGCCAATGGCACCAGCCTGGGATTCAGCTCCGAGATGACCATTGGCATGACATTGCTGTTTTTTGCCGGTTCTGCACAGCTGGCGGCCTATCAGTTGATTCAGGAACAGGCATTACCGGCGGTCATTATCTTCACGGCGCTGATGGTGAATATTCGCTTCCTTATCTACAGCGCCACCTTCGCCCCGCTGCTGCACCCCTTGAAGACCCGCCACAAATGGCCCCTGGTATACCTGATCAGCGATCAGGCCTATGGGTTGTGTGCGACTCGCTTTACGCCCGACCAGAGTGACAGGGAGAAGCTTTATTATTTCGCCGGTACGGCAGTGGCGCTGGGGGTAAGCTGGGTTGGCTCTGTCATTCTGGGCTTGCAGGTTGGCGGGCAGATACCGGCCGAGTGGTCACTGGGGTTCGCTATTCCCCTGGCATTCATAGCCATGCTGGTATCGAGTATCCGTAACCGGGCATCGCTGATCACGGCGGTGTTTTCGGCCCTGATGGCGACCAGTCTGATCCAGCTTCCCTATAACCTGGGCTTTATTGCAGCGATTATCGGCGGTACCACCATCGGCCTGGTTGCCAGCTCTTTCATCACCAAAAGCAGCCTGAAGACACAAAGGGAAAACAATGGATAACCTGACACTCTGGTTGATATTCATCGCCGTCGGCATCGGCACCTTCGTCATTCGGCTGTCGTTCGTTCATCTCCATGGCAGAGGGAACTTCAACATTGGCAAGCACCAGACAACATTGCAGCTGCTGGCTCCCGCCGTGCTGGCCGCGCTGTCCATCCCTGCCATTATATTCCAGGATAAAACCACGCTGGATTCGGTAAGCATCGCACAGATAATGGCGGCCCTGGTCACGGCCATACTGGCCTGGGCTTTCAGGGGGGTCTTCTGGCCCTTGTGTCTGGGCATGGTCACCTTCTGGATTATGAAGTTTTACAGCGTCTAACAGAGCGTTACGACTCGCATGGGCCGCATGCATGCAAAGGGAACCACGGCGCCTGCCGCCGTTTCCGAATGCCAAAAACACCAAAGCCAGCCCTTGCGGCTGGCTTTTTGTGTCCTGCATCGGGCTTGTGGCCCTTGCTCCCGGCCTTTCACTCGCTTCGAGTGTGGCCTTTGTGGTGCTTACCGGTCTGGTATCCCGGTTTGCGACAGGCTCCGAGGATATCGGTCTGTCTGTTCCCAGAAGGTGAAACTATCTTATCCCTTATGCCGGGGTGAGTGGTTGCGAATGAAATGCCAAATTCACTTTTTTAAGCAATCATTCACCCCTCATAGTGCTTATAACGAACAATAATTTCACCCGAAGAACACCTTTAGCAATCATCTGTTTGGTCAATCACCGTTGTCCTGTTCGCGGCGCGTTAGGGTACTAAAAAATGCAGTGATCAGTTCGCAACTAAGTAGCTTTCAATCGCAATAGGCCATCAGAACGTTTCACCAGCAACGCCAGCTCCTGTTTCAGCAGCTGGCTGAATTCCTCGGTGGCCCGGGAGCGCGCCCGGTGGGCCGGATACAAGAGGTGATAAGAAAACGACACCCAGGGTTCGAAGGGGCGAAACACCAGATTGGCAGACGAAAAATGCAGGGCGGTAATTGGATCGACCAGCGCCACCCCCGAGCCCGCATCGACAAAGGAGCAAGCCACGTGCGACAGCTGGGTATCGAACACCAGCTGTCGGCTGACTCTGGCCTGCTCAAACGCTTCATCCACCTTGTAGCGCACGCTCTGCTCCGGACCCAGTGAAATAAAGGGCTGATCCCGCAAGTCTTCCGGCACTATCACCGTCTTTTCTGCCAGTGGATGACTCGCCGGCATGGCACAGACCAAAGCAGCCTCCCCCAACACCTCCACCGCCAGTGCCGGATCGGCCACATTGGTGGCACCGATACCGACATCGAAATGTTGGGTCGCAATCCAGTCGGCCACCTGCTGAGAACTGCGTACCTGCAGCGTCAGGTTCACTCCCTGATGACGCTGACTGAATTGCTGCATCACCCGGGGCAGAAAGCCCAGCGCAATGGCCGGCATGGCCGCCACCTTGAGGCTGCCACGCTGAAAGTCGCGCAGCTCTTCCGCCATGTTCGCCAGCCGATCGATACCGATGAAAGAACGCTCTACCTCCTCGAACAGCAGCAGAGCTTCGGGCGTCGGCGCCAGCCGCTTGTGATGACGCTCGAACAATTTGATTTTTACCGCCGCCTCGAAGTCGTTGAGCAACCGGCTCACCGCCGGCTGCGAAATATAGAGCAGCTCCGCCGCCCCCGTGGTAGTGCCGGCGATCATCACCGCCCGAAAGGCTTCCACCTGTCGATAACTTAACTTGGCCATGGTCTGCTCCCTGAATACTGCCATGCCGACAAGATAACACTATGTTATACAAAGGCCACTTAAAACGATTTGTTGTTATCACATTGTGAATGCAAAATGAACAACAGGTAGACAAGGTGGCAAGCACCGATTTCTGCAGGTGAACCGCACAAGGACAAGAATATGGAAACGGTATTCAAGTACACACTGACGCTGCTGATCACCACGGTAGCCGGTTTTCAGGCCGTGCAGGTGATTTCGCGCTACGTGTTTGAAACTCCCATGATGGGGCTGGAGGAAATGGCTCTGATCCCCACCATGTGGCTCTACATACTGGGGGCCGTCAATGCCTCCCGGGAAGACACCCAGATCCGCGCCAATGTACTGGAAGTCTTTCTCAAGACCGACAGGGCCCGTCACTGGCTGGCGGTGTTCTCCGAAACCATCAGCCTGATCATCTCCGGCTGGCTGACCTGGTGGGCCTGGGACTACTTCAAGTATGCCAAGCGGGTCTGGAAAGAGAGTCCGACCCTCTATATCCCCACCATCATCTATGAAGCCGCGCTGTTTCTGGGGCTGGTAGTGATGACCCTCTATGGGGGTTGGCACCTGCTCAAACACCTGCGCACGCTGATGGCCGGCGGTGAGGCCCACCGAGTCGATACCATCCCCGAACCGGCCGAGGTGACCGAGTTCAAGCTGCTCACGGAAGAACAGAAAGGAGAGAAGTTCCATGGTTGAAATTGCGATTCTGGCCTTTGCCGTGCTGGTGATTCTGCTCACCATAGGCGTGCCGTTACCCTATTGCTTCGGCGCCGGCCTGATGGTGATGAGCCTGGTAGGTGACGCCACCATGAAAGGCACCATGCTGTGGGGCTTTAATCAGCTGGCCACCCCGGTGCTGCTGGCGGTGCCCCTGTTCGTGTTTGCCGGTACCCTGATGAGTGTCAGTGGTATCGCCGGTAGTCTGCTCAAGTTCGTCAACCTCTTCGTCGGCCGCGTTCGTGGCGGCTTGGGCGTGGTCGCCTCGGTCAGCTGCGCCATCATCGGCGCCATTTCCGGCAGTGGCCTCACCGGCATCGCCGCCATAGGTCCGCTGCTGATCCCGGAAATGGAACGCCAGGGCTACCCCCGTGCCTACGCCACCGCGCTGATTGCCAACTCTTCCATTCTGGGCCTGCTGATCCCGCCCAGCGTCACCATGATCGTCTACGGCTGGGTCACCGAAACCTCGATTCTGGCCAGCTTCCTCGCCACCCTGGGGCCGGGCCTGCTGATCATGTTCAACTTCGCCCTGGTCAACCTGTTCATGGCGCGCAAGTTCCCGCTGGTACTGGACGATCCCAAGCCGTTCAACGAAGCCATTCGCGAAGGCGCCGCCCGCACCGTGCACGCCCTGCCGGCGTTGCTGATGCCGGTCATCATACTGGGCGGCATCTACGGCGGCATCATGACCCCCACCGAGGCGGCAGCCATCGCCGTTATCTATGCCATCCCGGTGGGTTTCATGATCTACAAGGGGCTGACCTGGCGTACCTTTATCGAGTCCGGCAAAGAGTCCGCCACCGCCGTTGGCGCCATCCTGATCATGGTGCTGTTCAGCCTGATGCTGAGTCAGATCTATGTGATGGAAGACATTCCCCAGGCGCTGGTGGATGCCATCTTCGACATCACCACCGACAAGGTGCTGCTGCTGATCATGGTCAATCTGTTCCTGTTCCTGATCGGCATGGTAGTCAACGACGTCACCGCCATCATACTCACGGCGCCACTGCTGCTGCCGCTGATGTCCGCACTGGGTGTCACCCCCATCCAGTTTGCCGCCATCATGGGCGTCAACACCGCCATGGGTGGTGTGACCCCACCCTATGCCAGCATCCTCTACATGGGCGCACGCATCGGCAAGGTGCCGTTCACCCAATTGATCAAACCGGCCATGATACTGCTGCTGTTCGGCTACCTGCCGGTAGTGGTGCTGGTCTCGGTATGGCCGGATCTGTCTGAATATATTCCAGCCATGTTTGGCTACTGACCCTCAAGGAGAACATGATGAAAAAACGGATTGAATACAGCACCCTGGCCAAGAGTCTACTGCTATCGCTGACCTTGGTCGGCACCGCCGCCGAGGCGACTACCCTCAAGATTTCGCATGTGCGGCCCCAGGGTACCGCCATCGACCTAGACGTGCGTCAGCTGTCCGACGAGCTGAAGGCCGCCACCGACGGCGACCTCAAGCTCAAGGTCTACCCGGCCAACGCCCTCGGTGACTATACGGTGGTGCAGGAGCGGGTCAGCCTGGGCGCCATAGACATGGCGGTACAACCGCCCTCTGCCGGTGCCGACAAGCGTTTTCAGGTCATCTACATGCCCTACATGGTGAAAAACTGGACTGATGCCCGCGAGGCCTACATCCCGGGTTCACCGCTGCGCAACACCATCGACGAACTGTATCAGGCGCAGGATATCAAGGTACTGGCCGCCTGGCCGGTGTACTTCGGCGGCATCGCCCTCAACCGGGACGTGGACCAGGTCGCCGACCCGAGCCACGACAAGGGCGTGAAGCTGCGGGTACCGCCGATGAAGTCGTTCCAGCTGCTGGCCGACAACACCGGCTTTATCGGCTCGCCCCTGCCCTTCTCCGAAGCCTTTACCGCGGTACAGACCGGGGTAGTAGACGGCGTCATGGGCTCGGGTGCCGAAGGCTACTACGCCTCCTTCCGCGACGTCACCAAATCCTATGTACCGCTCAACACCCACTTCGAGGTGTGGTTCCTGCAGATCAACGCCGAGCGTTATGCGGATCTGGATGACGACGAGCGTGCCGCCCTGGATCAGGCCGCCCAGGCCTTCGAACAACGCCGCTGGGAATCCGCCCAGGCCGATCAGGCTTCTTACGAGCAGCGTCTGGCCGATGCCGGCGCCGCCATCGTTGAGGTGAGCGATGCCAACATCGACGCCTATGCCGATGTGGCCCGCGAGCAAATCTGGCCCGAAATCATGAAAGATATCGGCACTGACTGGGCCGAGCAGGTTCTCGCTCAGTTCAAGTAAATCAATCGGGCCCGCCCGGGCCCGATTCCCTCATTTTTCCAAAGGAGAACATGATGTCGGTTCGCAACCATGCCAGCCGCAACGAGACCGATGTGGCCATTATCGGTGGCGGTCTGGTGGGCATGTCCCTGGCCTATGGCCTGCTGCGCCAGGGAAAAAGGGTCACCGTCTTCGACGAGGGCGATCAGGCGCTGCGGGCCTCTCGCGGCAACTTCGGCCTGGTCTGGGTACAGGGTAAGGGTGACACCTGCCCCGAATACGCCCAACTGTCCCGACTGTCGGCCCGGCTCTGGCCGGAACTGGCTGCCAGCCTGCAACAGGATACCGGCATAGATATCGAGCTGCAGCAAGGCGGCGGCCTCTATGTCTGCCTGGATCAGCAGAGCCTGCAGCAGCGGGCCGACATGCTGGCCAAGATGCAGCAGGACGCCGATGGCGACTACCCGTTCGAGGTGCTGAATGCCGAGCAGGCCCGGGAAAAGGAACCGGCGCTGGGGCCCGATATCGCCGGCGCCACCTGGTCACCGATGGACGGCCACCTCAATCCGCTGCTGTTGTTCCGTGCCCTGCATCAGGCCTTTGAGCTACGCGGCGGGAATCTTGTCAATGGCCAGCCAGTGCAGCATATCCAGCCCCGGCTGACCGGCGGGTTCGACATACAGCTGGATGACCACCGCCTGCAGGCCGGCAAGGTGATACTGGCCGCCGGACTCGGCAACAAGGCACTCGCCCCCCAGCTGGGTCTGCATGCCCCAGTTGAGCCCAATCGGGGTCAGGTACTGATCACCGAACGGCTCAAGCCCTTTATCAGCTACCCCACCGGCCATGTGCGCCAGACCGGCGAAGGCACGGTGCAGCTGGGTGACTCCAAGGAAGATGTGGGCCTGAATACCGGCACCACCGCCGAGGAGCTCGCCAAAATTGCCGCCCGCGCCATTCGCATGTATCCAGTGCTGGAAAAAGTACGATTGATCCGCTCCTGGGGCGCCCTGCGGGTGATGACTCCGGACGGTTATCCCATCTATCAGCAGTCGGCCCAATATCCCGGCGCCTATGTGGTGACCTGCCACAGCGGCGTCACCCTGGGTGCCGTGCATGCCGGCCCCTTGGTCGATTGGCTGCTTGGCAAAGACACAGACATTCCCCTGGAGGCGTTCAGTGCAGACCGATTCCCCCTTTAACCGACTAACCACCGTACCTGCGGGGG